>NZ_AP018724.1:1270928-1929357 GCF_004001245.1 Sulfurivermis fontis | reverse complement strand
TGCGCCAGTGCCTTGATGTCGGTGCTGCCGGCAGCGGCCACCAGGCGGCCGAGGGCGCGGTAGTATTCGGCGCCGTGGCTCATCAGCACCAGCTTGTGGCGGGAATGGAACTCCACCAGTCGCGCCGGGGTGAGGCCCTGCGCCGCCATCTGTTGCCAGCGGTGGTAGCAGAATACGCGCTCGATGAAGTTCTCGCGCAGCACCGGGTCGCCGAGGCGGCCTTCCTCTTCCACCGGCAGGAGCGGGCGGCCCGCCATCAGTTCGCGCGCGAACAGGCCGCGACCGAGTTTCGGTATGCCCTTGTCCTGGTAGACCTTGACCCGTTCCATGCCGCAGGAGGGTGATTTGCTCTTCAGCAGGTAGCCGGCCAGGGGCGGCAGCTCCTGCGCCATGCGCCGGCCGTAATCCTCCAAGGCGGCGGTGACGTCGCGGCTCGGGTCGAGCACGCCCACCGCGCGCGGCCGGGCCGGGTCGCCCACCAGGCGCAGGGTCGGGCGCGGCACCCCCAGGCCGATGGCCACCTCGGGGCAGACCGGCACGAAGTCGAAGTACTGGCCCAGGGTGTCGCGGATGTAGGTGTCGAGCTTGTGGTTGGCGTCGAAGCGCACCTTCTCGCCCAGCAGGCAGGCGCTTATTCCAATACGGATCGCAGGTGTTTCGGGTGATTTTTTGATATTTGTCATTGGCGACCCCACCTACAGGCGTTAACGTAGCGCCCATCGTATTCAGGAGCCCCGCCCCATGTCCATGACCGCCGAAGGCCGCACTGCCGGCACCCTGTTCTCCGATCTGGCCGAAGTCCTGGCCGACGGTTCCATCCGCCTGCCGGAGGCGGTGCATCCCATGGCCGACCTGCTGGAGCTGTCCGCCGAGCAGGTGCTGGCGCGCTTCAAGGACAGCCAGCAGGCGGATTTCAGCCGCGTGATCCAGGAGCTGGAAGACCCGGCCAATCCGCTGCACCGGATGCTGCACGAGCTGCGCGCCATTGCCGCCGCCCAGCCGGGCAACCCCTTTGCGCAGCACCGCCTGTTCGCACCGGGCGCCCTGCAGGCGATGTTCCTCGACCTGCACAACCATGTGATGGAGCATCCGGTGTGGCGCCATCCGTTCTTCGTGCGCGTGTTCGAGGGCCGCATCACCCAGCCGCAGCTGACCGCCTTCGCGCTGCACTACTTCAACCAGATCAAGAACACGCGCCAGTGCGTGGCGCTGTCGCTGGGGCGTTTCTCCGGCGTGATGGCGCTGCCCTACGGCGTGCTCAACGAGCGCATCTCCGAGCTGACCCAGATCGTGCTGGCGCAGCTGGTGGCCGACGAGTACGGCGTCGGCAGCCACGCGGTGGAGGACTACCCGACCATGGGCGGGCTGTTCCAGTCCACCACCCACATCGTCATGTACCGCCAGTTGTTCGAGGGGCTGGGCGTTCCGTTCGAGCAACAGGACATTCCCATGTTGCCGGGCGTGGCCGACAACGTGCTGACCCAGCGTCTGGTGGCGGGCAGCGAGGAGTTCACGCCGCTGGAATCGCTGGCCTCGGTGGGGCTGGGCATGGAATGGGGCGTACCGGAGTTCTTCAGCCTGCTGCTCGGTGGCATGATCCGTTTCGCCAAGGAGCACCATGTGCCGCTGACCCAGCGTCATCTGTTCGTGTTCATCGCGCATGTGCGCTACGACGTGCTGCACGCCATCGCCGTGATGCTGGTGACCAGCTTTTACGCCCGCGAGCAGCAGGACATCGACGCCATCAAGAACGCCACCAATACCCTGATGGCGGCTCGCTACGGCATGATGACCGAGCTGTACCGCCATGTATTCGGCGAGGACTGTCCGGCGCTGGCCGCGATCGGTCTGGATGCGCGCTATCACCTGCGCGACCGCCGTATCGAGGTCGCCCTGCGCCGCGCCCGCGGCCAGGTGGCGGACGGCACGGTGCAGGACGCCACCGCCTACCGCGCACGGCAGGAAACGCCTTACGTGTTCGCCGCCGGGGTGTGATTACGCCGGCAATTCCCCGCTTTCTGCCGAGGGGGTCGCGGTTTTTCATCCCTTTCTGGTCTATACCTTTCCCTGCGCCCGCGGCGGCCACGCCGTGGGCGAAATTCACACAACAAGCAACAGGGAGATTGATCATGCGGATGATTTCTTGGGTACTGTCACTGGGTTTGCTGGCCGCCGCCTTGCCGGCGCTGGCCGAGGAGGCTGCGCCCCCGGCGCAATGGTCGGTGGCGCGCGCCGTCGTGACCAGCGGCATCAATGAGCGCGAGCCGGTGGACGAGCTGAACCAGGTGGCCGGTGAGATGACCCAGGTCTATTTCTTCACCGAGCTGCGCGGCATGCAGGGGCAGCGCGTGCTGCACCGCTGGGTGCACAACGATACGGTGATGGCCGAGGTGGGCTTCGACGTCAACGGTCCGCGCTGGCGTGTCTGGTCGAGCAAGAACATGATGCCGGAGTGGGCCGGCACCTGGATGGTCAACGTGGTGGACGCCAACGGCGAGGTGCTGGTCAGCCGCGAGTTCAGCTACGGCCAGTAAACTCGAATCAAGGGACGAGAGGCGAGGAACAAGATACGAGGAGTGAATTCGCTGCACTCACAGTGTTCGTGATCAAACCAGCGCGCAGCGCTCAACCCCCCCGCCTCTCGTCCCTTGCCCCTCGTGCCTGTCTTGTCAGTGGGTGGTCGGCAGGTCCGGTTCCGGCGCGTCGTCCGGTCCCTCGGCCTCCTGAAAGCCGCGGCAGTAATCGCTCGAGGCCAGCCACTCCTCCAGTGCCGCTGCCGCCAGCGGGCGGCTGATGAAGTAGCCCTGGGCCGCATCGCAGTCGAGGATGCGCAGCAGTTCCAGCGCCTCGGCGCTTTCCACACCTTCCGCCACCACTTCCAGCCCCAGGTTGTGTGCCAGATCGATGGTGGAACGCACGATCATCGCGTCACTGTCATCCTCGTTCATGTGTATCACGAAGGACTTGTCGATCTTCAGCTTGTCCACCGGCAGCTGCTTCAGATAGGACAGCGAGGAGTAACCGGTGCCGAAGTCGTCGATGGCGATCTGCACGCCGATGTCGTTGAGCTTTTCCAGCGTCGCCAGGGCGCGTGCCGGGTTGGCCATCATGGAGCTTTCCGTGATCTCCAGCACCAGCCGCCAGGGTTGCACGCCCCACTTCCTGATCAGCCGCGCCACTTCCAGGGCGAGGCCGGCGTCCTGCAGGTTATAGGCGGACAGGTTGACGGCGATGGTGCCGAGCGGCAGACCGTGATGGCGCCAGGCCGCCATGTGGGCCAGGGCGTTGTCCAGTACCCAGTAGGTGAGGTGGCGGATCAGGCCGGTCTGCTCGGCCACCGGGATGAAATCGTCGGGCGAGATGTAGCCCAGTTGCGGGTGCTGCCAGCGCAGCAGGGCCTCGACGCCGCTGAACAGGCCGCTGCGCAGGTCGATCTGCGGCTGGAAGTGCAGCAGCAGGTGTTCGTTGCCGATGGCGCTGCGCAGGTCGCTGGCCTGGGCCAGGCGCTGCAGGGTGTAGTGGTCCTGGGCCGGGTCGTACACGGCGATGCCGTTCTTCTCGCGCTTCGCCACATACATCGCCACGTCGGCGCGGCGCGACAGTTCCTGCGGCGTGTGGGCGTGCTGCGGATAGAGCGCCAGGCCGATGCTGCCGGCGACATACAGGCTCTGGCCGGCCACCTCGAAGGGCTGATCGAGCAGGCGCAGGATGCGGCCGGCCATGTGGCGTGCCTCCGTCTCGTCGGCCTGCTCCAGCAGCACGGCAAACTCATCGCCGCCGAGGCGGGCCACCGTGTCGCTGTCGCGCACCTCGCGCTGCAGGCGATCGGCCAGTTGCTGCAGCAGGCCGTCGCCGATGGGGTGACCCAGGGTGTCGTTGATCTCCTTGAAGCCGTCGAGGTCCATGATCAGTAGGGCCAGACCGCCATGTCCGGCACGGCGCTGCTGTTGGATGGCGTGCTGCACCCGATCCTGCAGCAGCACGCGGTTGGGCAGGCCGGTGAGGGCGTCGTGCAGCGCCTGATGTTCCAGTGCCGCCTGCCGTTCCGCGACCTGGCGGCGCATCTCCTTGAAGGCATCGACCAGATGCTGGGTCTCCGCCGTGGCCGGCAGGGGCAGGATCAGGTCGTGCTTGCCATGGGCCTCGTCGCGCAGGGCGCGGGCGATGATCGAAATGGGGCCGAGCACGTAGCGCTGGAACAGAAAGAAGCCGAGCAGCATCAGCAACAGGGTGGCAAGGGCCAGCACCCAGATGCTGCCGATGATGTGGTTGGAGGCACGCAGAATATAGGCGATTTCGTTGCTGGCCGACTCCTCCAGGCGTCGGTCCAAGACCTGCAGTTGCTGCCAGAACGGCGCGAAGATATCAGCGGGCGGCGGCAGGGCGCTGTCCTCCCGTGTGGTCATCAATTGATCGAGGCGGCTGCGCAGGGTCTGCATCTCTGCCTCCAATGCAGCGGGCTCGGCATGTTGCCGTACCCAAGGAAGGTCGGTCAGCCGATGCTGGCGTTCAAGGGCGACATCCATGGCGCCGCGTACGGTCTGGCGTTGTAGCGGTGATGGCGCCCAGAAATAGGCGATGAGCGCTCGCTCGGTGTCGAGCATGGCCTCGCGCAGCAACCGGCTCTGCTGAGTGGCCTGCTGGCGGCTTTCGATGCTGGCGGTGCGTTCACTGCGCACGGTGGTGACATAGTGTTGCAGCAGCAGGGCGCTGGCGGTGAACAGGGCGGTGAGCAGCAGCGTGGCAGCCAGATAACGGTTGCGCAGACTGGAGAGCCGACAGAGGCGGAGCGGATTTTGTGGACTGTCCGTGCGCTTCATCAAATTTTTAGATGTGGACCGTATCTGTATGATTTTCTGTAGCATTGGGATGAAATGCCGGGCGCTAGCATAGGCGCGGCAAGGGATCCAAGTCAAAGGTGGAACCGTGTGCTGTAAATTGACGGTTCTCGGCCGGCGGATAATGGGACTACTATAGGCATGTATACATGCAGTGGAGGTGTGACATGGCTACGGCATTCAACCCCGAAATCGGTGCGTGGTACAAAAATCTGGAGGGCGAGTCCTTCGAGGTCATCGCCGTCGACGAGCAGGAAGGCATCGTCGAGATCCAGTACTTCGACGGCGCCGTGGAAGAGCTGGATATGGATACCTGGTACGAGATGGAACTGATCCAGCGTGAGGCGCCGGAGGACTGGTCCGGTCCCTTCGATGACCTGGAGAGGGATGATTTCGGCGATACCGAGATGGTGCGTCATCCGGAGGACTGGTCCGGGCCGCTGGATACGCTGGAGTGGGAGGAGTAATCGACTCTGCACCCGCATCTCCGGTGACGCCCGACCCGCAAGGGTTGCGGCGCATGCTGGACGACATCGGCCGTGAGTTGCGCTATACCCGCGATTACATCGGCCAGGATGCCTTCAGCGAACGCGTGATGACGGCGCTGGCGCTGGTGCCGCGTCATTACTTCGTGCCGCCGGAGTTGCAGGAGGCCGCCTACGACAATGGCCCCCTGCCCATCGGCCACGGCCAGACCATTTCCCAACCCTATATCGTTGCCCTGATGACCGACCTGCTGCGGCCGCGTCCCGATGATGTGGTGCTTGAAGTAGGGACCGGCTCGGGCTATCAGACGGCGGTGCTGGCACGGCTGGTGCGCCAGGTCTACAGCCTGGAGATCGTCACCGCTCTGGCCACGGCCGCTGCGTCCCGCCTGCGGCAACTGGGCTGCGCCAACGTCGAGGTGCACAACAGCGACGGCTACGCCGGCTGGCCTGAGCACGCCCCTTACGACGGCATCATCGTTACCGCCGCCGCGCCCTGCATCCCCACGGCACTCCTCGCCCAACTGAAGCCGGGTGCACGCCTGGTCATACCGGTGGGCGAGCAGGGCGGACCGCAGGAACTGCTGGTGGTGGAGAAGGGCGCGAACGGCGCCATCACCCGGCGCGCGGTACTGCCGGTGGCGTTCGTGCCATTGGTACAGCGGTAGGGGTGGAGCGTAGCGCACCCCATCAACCCACTGGTCACTTGTATCTGTCTTTACTGCACCACCGCCACCGGACAGCTGGCATGTTGCATGCGCGGCAGCAACTCCGCGGGGTTGCCGGCCAGGACCAGTATGCGGCAGTGGTGGCGGCGGCCGGCGGCGATGAGGTGGTGCGGGGACAGTTCGGGGAGCATCAGATAACTGGCGCGCAGGCCGCGCGCGGTCAGTTGTGCGCTTGCTGCACGGCGCAGTTCTGCCGCACCCTCCGCAGGAAGCAGCACTAGCAGATCCTCGCCGGCAAGGTCGGCGGCGGTGTCGAGGGCGCGCCGGGCGGCGGGGCTGCCGTCAAAGGCGATGAGCACCGGCGTGGTGGCCCGTTGCTCACGCGTTGCAACAGTGCTGCGCCCCAGCATCACCACGTCGGTGCCGCCGCTGGCGGCAAGTGTGGTGGTGAGGGCGCCGCGTTCGATGCGGAAGGTCCATGCCACGCGGTATTGTTGTGCCTGGCTTTCCAGCAGGCGGCGCACCTGTTCGGCCTGGGCGCGCAGATCGCGCTCCAACTGCGCCGTTTCCAGCCGGCGGATCGCCGCGGAGTCGAGGGCGATCTCGTGGGCAAAGGGCAGTTGCGCCAGACGCAGGAGTTCGCTGTTTTCCACGAACACGCCGTGCAGCGTCCCTTGCAACAGGGCGGCCAGTTGCGCCGCCAGTTCCAGTGCCGAGGCATCCTGCGCCGAGTCGAGGGCGAGCAGGATGCGGCGCACGGTGCGGCGGGTGTCTTCAGTCGACATGGCGGGGCGGGGCGTCGGCATCGCTGGTGTCCGGCGCCGGGCTGCCGTCGCCCTTGTCCCTGGCGTGGTCGCCGAAGCTGGCGCGGATGTGTGCCATCTCGGACAGGCGCGCCTGCACGCGGCCGTTGACGCTGTCCTCCGGCCAGTTGCCGTCGGCGTCCTGCACGCCGGCCTCGGTATCGAGCAGCAGGCTGAGGGCCTGATCGACCGTCTCTACCGCATAGACGTGGAACTGGCCCTCGCTCACCGCCTGTACCACGTCCTGGCGCAGCATCAGATGCTTTACATTGCTGGCCGGGATCAGTACGCCCTGCCGGCCGTTGAGGCCCTTGAGGCGGCAGACATCGAAGAAACCTTCGATCTTTTCATTCACGCCGCCGATGGGCTGCACCTGGCCGTGCTGGTTCACCGAGCCGGTGACGGCGAAGGATTGCAGGATCGGCAGCCCGGCGATGGCGGAGAGCAGGGCGCACAGTTCGGCCAGCGAGGCGGAGTCGCCGTCCACCATGCCGTAGTTCTGCTCGAACACCAGGCTGGCGGACAGCGCCAGCGGGTGATGGGTGGCGTAGCGCGCGGCGAGGAAGGACGACAGGATCAGCACGCCCTTGGAATGGATGGCGCCGCCCAGCTCCACCTCGCGTTCGATGTCCACCACGCTGCCCTCGCCGATATGCACCGTCGCAGTGATGCGCGAGGGCTGGCCGAAGGCGAAGTCGCCCATGGACAGCACCGACAGGCCGTTGATCTGGCCGACCCGGCTGCCGTCGGTGTCGATCATGATGGTGCCGCGGCGGATCTCCTCCAGCAGGTGTTCGCGCACGCGCGAGGAGCGGTGTACCTGGTGCTCGATGGCCTGTTGGATGTCGGCGGAGCCGACCACCGCGTGACCGGCCTCGCCGGCCCAGTAGTCCGCCTCGCGCAGCACGTCGGCAATGGAGCGCATGTGGGCGGTGAGGTGTTCGGTATCTTCCACCAGGCGCGAGCCGTGTTCGATGACGCGCGCCACGGCGTGCCGGTCAAAGGGGCGCAGTTTTTCCTTGCGCGCCAGGGTGGCGATGAGCTGGGCGTAGATGCGCTTGTTGTCGTCGTTGCGCGGAATACGGCCCTCGAAGTCGGCGGCCACCTTGAACAGCTCGGCGAAGTCCGGGTCGTATTCATGCAGCAGGTAATAGGTCATGCGGTCGCCGACGATCACCACCTTCACGTCGAGCGGAATGGCCTCCGGTTCCAGCGACACGGTGCTGACCAGGGACAGCATCTTCTCCAGCGATTCGATGCGGATCTCGCCGGAGTACAGCGCGCGTTTCAGTCCTTCCCAGGCGAAGGGGTGGGTGAGCAGTTTGTAGGCGTCCACCAGCAGATAGCCGCCGCAGGCCTGGTGCAGGGCGCCGGGCTTGATCAGGGTGAAGTCGGTGATCAGGGTGCCGAACTGGGCGATGTGTTCGGCGCGGCCCACCAGGTTGAGGTAGGTGGGGTTGTCCAGGTAGACGATGGGCGCACCCTCGGTGTCCTTGTTGTCCACCAGCACGTTGACCTGATAGCGGTGCAGCGATTCGCCCTTGCCGTCGGGCATGCCCTCGCTGCCTTCATCGCCATGCACGAAGTTGCGCACATTGTCGATGACATCCTGTTCCACCGTGGCGAGGTATTCCACCACCCGCGGCAGGTCGGCATAGCGCTCCTTCACCTCGTCGATGAGGTGACTCACCGCCGTCCGGGTGGTTTCGCGGTTGAGATCCTTGACCTTTTCGCGTGTCTCCTTGCGCCATTGCGGGATCTGGCGGATCAGTGCCTGCAGCTTTTCCTGCAGGGCGGCGACCACCTGCTCGATGCGTGTCTGCTCTTCCTTGGGCAGCTTCTCGAATTCGTCCGGGCCGAGCACCTCGTCGTCCTTCAGCGGCGCGAAGGCAAAACCGGACGGTGTGCGGAACAGTTTGATATTGTGGTTGCCGGCCTCCTCGGCGAGGTTGCTGAAGCCGTGTTCCTGGCGCTCCTTCAATTCCTCTTCCAGCGCCTGGATGCGGCTGCGGTACTCCTCGCCCTCGAAGGTGGCGGGCAGCACCACGCCCAGTTCCTCCACCAGCTTTTCCATGTCGCGCTTGAGCGCGGTGCCGCGCCCCGGCGGCAGACGCAGGGCATGGGGTTTGTGGCCCTGCTCGAAGTTGTTGACGTAGCACCAGTCGTCCGGGGTGGTGCGGCCGGCAGCCTTCTGTTCCAGGAACTGGCGCACCAGGGTGTGCTTGCCGATGCCCGGCGGACCCATGACGTAGAGGTTGTAGCCCTCGCGCTGGATGTTGACGCCGAAACGCACCGCGCCGATGGCGCGATTCTGGCCGATGATGCCGCTGACATCCGGCAGCTCGGCGGTGGTCTCGAAACTGAACAGGCCGGGGTCGCAGCGCTTGTACAGCGCGTCGGGCGCCAGCGGTTCGGGTTTGGTCATGGCGATCCTTTGCTGATGCTGTGAAAAGGGTGGTGATGCCGCCTGGCGGAGCAGGGAACACCGTCGCTCCCTGTTCCGCCAGACGGTAATGATCAACCGACCTTGGGCAGGTGATCGAGCGCCTGGCGAATGGCCTCTTCCGGATAAGCATAGTCCTCCAGCTCGCCGGCGAAGTACTTGTCGTAGGAGGCCATGTCGAAGTGGCCGTGGCCGGACAGGTTGAAGAACAGGGTCTTGGCCTCGCCGGACTCCTTGCAGCGCAGCGCCTCGTCGATGCAGGCGCGGATGGCGTGGCAGGACTCCGGCGCCGGGATGATGCCCTCGGCGCGGGCGAACTGCACGCCGGCCTCGAAGGTCGCCACCTGCGGGACGGCCACCGCCTCGATCAGCCCCTCGTTGTAGAGTTGCGAGACGATGGCGTTGTCGCCGTGATAGCGCAGGCCGCCGGCGTGGATCGATGGCGGCATGAAGTCGTGGCCCAGGGTGTACATCTTGAGCAGCGGGGTCATGCCGACGGAATCACCGAAGTCATAGGCATAGTGGCCGCGGGTCAGGGTCGGGCAGGAGGAGGGTTCCACCGCCACCAGGCGCACGTTCTTGCCGGCGGCGCGATCGGCGAAGAAGGGGAAGGCCGCGCCGCCGAAGTTGGAGCCGCCGCCGCAGGGGGCGAAGATCATGTCCGGATAGTCGCCCACCTTCTCGAACTGCTTCTTGGCCTCCAGGCCGATGACGGTCTGGTGCAGGATGACGTGATTGAGCACCGAACCCAGGGCATAGTTGGTGTCGGCGCGCGAGGCGGCCTCTTCCACCGCCTCGGAGATGGCGATGCCGAGGGAGCCGGGGTTGGTCGGGTCCTTCTCCAGGATGCTGCGGCCGGCGTTGGTCATGTTGGTGGGGCTGGCGAACACCTCGGCGCCCCAGGTCTGCATCATGGAGCGGCGGAACGGCTTCTGTTCGTAGCTCACCTTCACCATGTAGATGCGCACCTGCAGGCCGAACATCTGGCCGGCCAGGGCCAGCGACGAGCCCCACTGGCCGGCGCCGGTCTCGGTGACCAGGCGCTTGATGCCGGCCTCCTTGTTGTAATAGGCCTGGGCGATGGCGGAGTTGGGCTTGTGCGAGCCGGCGGGACTGACGCCCTCGTACTTGTAGTAAATCCTGGCCGGCGTACCCAGCATCTGTTCCAGGCGGTGGGCGCGGAACATGGGCGAGGGGCGCCACAGGCGGTAAATCTCGCGCACCTTGTCCGGGATCGGAATCCAGCGCTCGGCGGAGACCTCCTGCTCGATGAGCGACATGGGAAAGATCGCCGCCAGCGCATCGGGAGTGATCGGCTTGCCGTCCGGGCCCAGTACCGGCGCCGGCGCGTTGGGCATGTCGGCGACGATGTTGTACCAGTGAGTCGGGATCTCGCTTTCGTCGAGCAGAATCTTGGTCTGGGCCACGATGATACCTCGTTGTTATGGCGGGCTGGGGGCGGGCGCGTGTTGCTGCGCCGGTCGTGCGGTTTTAGCCCATGGGGACGGCCGGCGTCAAATGGTCGGCGCAATGATGGCGCACAGGACGCGGCAAGGGCACAATGGCGTCTGGCGCTGGCCATACCGACCCCGGAGACTCCCCGTGATCCTCGACACCCTGGACAATGCCGACCGTTACACGGCCCTGCATCCGATGTTCGCCCGCGCCTTCGACTACCTGCGCCATCTGCCGGTGCAGCCGCCGGAGAGCGGGCGGCTCAACCTCGTCGGTGAGCACCTGGTGGCCATCTATTCGGCGGTGCAGGGGCGGGCGCGCGATGCCGCGCAGCTGGAATGTCATCGCCGCTATATCGACATCCAGTATGTCATCGCCGGTTGCGACGAGATGGGCTGGGCACCGCTGCAGGACTGTCACAATCCGGTGGCGGCGTTCAACAGCGACAAGGATATCCAGTTCTTCCACGACACACCGCATAGTTGGGTGACGGCCCGCGCCGGCAGCTTCTGCATCTTTTTCCCCGAAGATGCCCACGCCCCGCTGATCAGCGACGGGCTGATCCACAAGGTGGTTTTGAAGATTGAAGTGTAAATAAAAACGCCGCGTGCCCTGGCGGGGACGCGGCGTCTGGTCAGGTCAGGAGGCTGGCCGACGGCTCAGCGGCTGATCGGCTTGTAGCGGATGCGCTTGGGCTTGGCGCCTTCCTCGCCCAAGCGGCGTTTCTTGTCGGCCTCGTATTCCTGGTAGTTGCCGGCGAAGAACTCCCAGTGTGAGTCGCCTTCGCAGGCGAGGATATGGGTGGCGATACGATCGAGGAACCAGCGGTCGTGGCTGATCACCAGCACGCAGCCGGCGAATTCCAGTAATGCATCTTCCAGCGCGCGCAGGGTTTCCACGTCCAGGTCGTTGGACGGTTCGTCGAGCAGCAGCACGTTACCGCCCTGGATCAGGGTCTTGGCCAGGTGCAGGCGGCCACGCTCGCCGCCGGACAGGTTGCCGACGATCTTCTGCTGGTCGGCGCCCTTGAAGTTGAAGCGGCCGATGTAGGCGCGGCTCGGCATCTCGAAGCGGCCGACGGTGAGGATGTCGGCGCCGCCGGAGATGGCCTCGAACACGGTCTTGTCGTTCTCCAGCCCCTCGCGGCTCTGGTCGACGGCGGAGATCTTCACCGTCGGGCCGATGTCGATGCTGCCCGCGTCCGGCTGCTCCTTGCCCTGGATCATCTTGAACAGGGTGGACTTACCGGCGCCGTTGGGGCCGATGATGCCGACGATGGCGCCGGGCGGGATCTGGAAGGAGAGGTCGTCGATGAGCAGGCGGTCGCCGAAGCTCTTGCTGACGTTCTTGAATTCGATGACCTTGTCGCCGAGGCGCTCGCCGGGCGGAATGAAGATTTCCTGGGTTTCGTTGCGGCGCTGGTATTCGATGGAGTTGAGCTCCTCGAAGCGGGCGAGGCGGGCCTTGGACTTGGCCTGGCGTGCCTTGGGATTGGAGCGCACCCATTCCAGTTCCTGTTTCATCGCCTTCATGTGGGCGTCGATCTGCTTTTGTTCCTTCTCCAGCCGCTCTTCCTTCTGCTCCAGCCAGGAGGAGTAGTTGCCCTTCCAGGGGATGCCGTGGCCGCGGTCCAGTTCCAGGATCCACTCGGCGGCGTTGTCGAGGAAGTAGCGGTCGTGGGTGACGGCGACGACGGTGCCGGGGAAGCGGGTGAGGAACTGTTCCAGCCACTCCACCGATTCGGCGTCGAGGTGGTTGGTGGGTTCGTCGAGCAGCAGCATGTCGGGTTTGGACAGCAGCAGCTTGCACAGCGCGACGCGGCGCTTCTCGCCGCCGGACAGGTGTTCGATCTTCGCGTCCCAGGGCGGCAGGCGCAGGGCGTCGGCGGCGATCTCCATCTGGTGCTCCACGTCGTTGCCGGCGGCGGCGATGATCGCCTCGTATTTGGCCTGCTGTTCGGCCAGCTTGTCGAAGTCGGCATCGGGTTCGGCGTAGGCGGCGTAGATCTCTTCCAGCTTGACGCGCGCCTCGGCGATCTCGCCCAGGCCAGCCTCGACTTCTTCCTTCACCGTCTTGCTGGCATCGAGCTGCGGCTCCTGTGGCAGATAGCCGATGCGCACGCCGGACTGCCATTGCACCTCGCCGTCGAACTCCTTGTCGGCGCCGGCCATGATGCGCAGCACGGTGGATTTGCCCGAGCCGTTGAGGCCGAGCAGACCGATCTTGGCGCCGGGGAAGAAGGACAGGGAGATGTCCTTGATGATCTGCCGCTTGGGCGGGACGACTTTGCTCACGTGGAGCATGGACATTACGTATTGGGCCATGGCTGTTTGCTGTCGAAGGTAGGAAATTGCCGAAGGCGGCATTATAGCCGGGCTGGAATTTGCGCGGCAAAGCGCGGTACAAAAAGTCTTGTGCCTTCTCGGTCACGGTCATAGGATGACGATCCGACGTGTTTCCGCTCAGGTGTCACACCGCGATGGACAACTCCTTCCATTCATCGCCGCCTTCGGCGACAGCCGATGAGGCCGGCGGCCTACGGCAGTTTGCCGGTGCCATCGACGAGGCCTTCTGGTTGGCCGCAGGCTGTCGCGGCAAGGTGGTGTACAGCAATCCCGCCTGCGCCCGCCTGTGGGGGCGGCTGTTCCACGACATCCCCTCGTTTCTGGCCACGGTGCATCCTGAGGATGTGCCGCAGGTGGAGGAGTGGCTGGCCGCCGGCTGGCCCGGCCTCCATGGCGAATATCGTATCCAGCAGCCTGACGGTACGGTGCGCTGGGTGCGCAGCCGCAGCTTTCCCATGCACGATGAGGCCGGCCGAGTGCAGCACTGCGCCACCCTGTCCAGCGATATCACCGAGGCACGCCAGCGGGAGTCACAGACCAAGCAGATGTCCCGCGCCCTGGAACAGACGGCGGACGCGGTGATGATTACCAACCGCGAGGGGGTGATCGAGTATGTCAACGCGGCCTTCGAGGACATCAGCGGTTACAGCAAGGCCGAGGTGATTGGCCGTACCCCGGCGCTGCTGCGTTCGGGCTTTCAGGAGCCGGCCTTCTATGGACAGATGTGGAAGTTGCTGCTCAATGGCCTGCCGTTCTGCGATGTGTTCATCAACCGGCGCAAGGACGGCGAGTTGTATTACGAGGAAAAGACCATCACCCCGGTGCGGGACGAGCAGGGCAATATCACCCATTTCGTCTCTACCGGCAAAGACATCACCCGGCGTCTTTTGGCGCAGCAGCGCCTGCACCGCGTGCTGCACTACGACGCCATGACCGGCCTGGCCAACCGCATCCTGTTCGTCGATCGTCTTGGCCAAGCCCTGCTGCAGGCACGCCGCCTCGGCCTGGCGGTAGGAGTGCTGCATGTCTCTTTCGACCTCGCGGCGCTGTTCGGTGAGGGGATGGAGCGGCGCACCGAGGAGCGTTTTCAGGGCTTGTTGGCGCGCCACCTGAAAGAGGCAGTGAGCGAGGGTGACACCGTGGCGCGGCTCGGGCGCGATGAGTTCGCCATCCTGCACAAGGAGGCGCTGTCGGCGCAGGAAATGGTGCCGCTGGCACAGCGTCTCAGGCTGGAGTTCGCCCAACCCCTGCGGCTGGAGGGCTATGAGCTGTTCCTGACCCCGGCCATCGGCATCAGTCGCTATCCCGGAGACGGCACGGAAACCGAGGAACTGTTGCACAAGGCCGCGCTGGCCATGCATCAGGCGCGGGAGCGGGGGGCGCAATATGCGTTTTATCGCCCGGAGGGGCCGGCGGGCGTCCATTACACCAACGGCTGATGCGGATACCATTGCGGCCGGAGTATGATGTGGATCACACTTCCGGTGTCGGTGGACCTCCCCCTTCAGAACGTGAGAGGCCTGCCGATAGGGGAGCCAGAGAGCACTGGAATGCATGCGAGTCGGGCAAATAAGGAAGTGTTGATAAGTTAATAAAACATATAACGATGGTGGCTCCCAGTGTCTGCTGCCACAGTGTGATCGAGGTATTTCATGAACAAGCCGTCCGCCACCCGACAGATGTCCGTGCAGGCAAAGATCAACCTGGCCCTGGTGCTGGTATTCGCCGCGGTGATGACCGCCTCGCTGATGTTTGCCGCCGGCACCGAAAAGCGGCTGGTGCTGGAAGTGGTGGAGCAGCAGACCAAGGACGCTGCCGACTCCTATTTCGACAGCATCAACACCATGATGCTGACCGGCACCATGGCCCAGCGCGATGTGCTGCGCAAGAAAATCCTCTCCCGTCCCGGCGTCATCGATGCGCGCATCGTGCGCGGCGAGCCCGTCACCAAGATGTACGGCCCCGGCTACGACCACCAGGCCCCGACCGACGACTTTGACCGCCGCGCCCTGGCCGGCGAGGCCATCATCGATGTCAGCGATAACGGTGGCGGCCGTGTGCTGACCGTCATCAATCCCATTCTGGCGGAGAAGGATTATCGCGGCACCAACTGCCTGATGTGCCACCCGGTGGAGGAAAATACCGTCGTTGGCGCGGTACGCATCAGCTATTCGCTCAAGGAGCTGGACGACGAGGTGAACCGCAACATCTTCATCTCTGCCGGCATTCAGTTGTTGCTCCTGGTGCTGGGGCTGGTGGTGATGGTCTATACCGTGCGCCGCGTGGTGATCAGCCGCATCAATGCCATGCGCAGCACCATGGAAACCATGGCCCGGGATGAGGATCTCAGCCGCAGCGTCACCATCGAGGCAGAGGACGAGGTGGGGGCCATGGGGCATGCCTTCAACCACATGATCGACAAGTTCCGTCAGAGTCTGCTTTCCGTGTCCCAGGCCACCCACAGCCTGACCGAGGTGTCCGACCGCGTTGCCAACGTGGCCGAGGAGACGTTGCGTGTGGTGATGGAACAGCGCAGCGAAACCGATATGGTCGCCTCGGCAATGAATGAGATGGCCGCCACGGTGCAGGAGGTGGCGCGCAATGCCAGCCAGACGGCGGCGGCCTCGCGCGGCGCCGACGACGAGGCCAAGGCCGGCGCCTATGTGGCCACCGAAGCGCTGGGCGGCATCGAGGTGCTGATTCGCGATATCGAGAATGCCGCCAAGGTGATCCAGCAGGTGGAGAGTGACAGCGCCAATATCGGTATGGTGCTGGATGTCATCAAGGGCATTGCCGAGCAGACCAACCTGCTGGCGCTCAATGCGGCCATCGAGGCCGCCCGTGCCGGCGAGCAGGGGCGCGGCTTCGCCGTGGTGGCCGACGAGGTGCGTACCCTGGCCTCGCGCACACAGAAGTCCACCGAGGAAATCCAGGCCATGATCGAGCGCCTGCAGGGCGGTGTGCGCGATGCGGTGCGGGCGATGGAGGCGGCCCAGGGGCGGGCACAATCCGGTTCCGAGCATGTGGAGAAGGCCGCGGAGAGCCTGGGCATGATCGCCGGCGAGGTGGCCACCATCACCGATATGAATGCCCAGATTGCCACGGCGGCGGAAGAGCAGAGTGCCGTGGCCGAGGAGATCAATCGCAACATCGCCAGCATCAGCCACTTGGCGGACATGACCTCGGAAGGGGCCAAGCAGACCTCGCAGAGCAGTGAGGAGCTGGTGCGTCTTGCCAGCGAGCTGAACCGCCTCATCGACGAGTTCAAGCTTTGATTCGCGCAGGACAGGGCGCCGGACGGCGCCCTGTCTTCTTTTCTTCCCCGGGCCGGACCCAGGCTTGAATCACACCCCCGTCCACCCCATATCCCGTCTGGTATATTAGGAAATGCTAATATACAATGCGTCTGCGGGTTGCAAGGCTGTTCGCGCTCCCGGCGGTAATTCTCTATAGTTAGCCAAGTTTCGGTTTGATAACGATTTTCTGCGGAGGGAAGGGAATGCGTTTGAGGCGTCTGATGATCGGTGGGCTAATCGCCTTGGCCGGTATGGGGACGGCGGGTGCGGAGTCACCGCTGCCCTTCGAGGTGGCTACGGCGGAGTCGCGCACGGTGGTGCGCGAGGTGGTGGTGAACGGCATCATCGAGGCCGTGCAGCGCGCCACGGTGTCGGCGCAGACCTCCGGCCGGGTGGTCGAGGTCAAGTTCGATGTCGACGATTACGTCACCAAGGGCGATGTCCTGATCCGCTTCCGCGACACCGAGCAGCGCGCAGCCCTCAAGGCCGCCGAGGCGCGTCATGCCGAGGCCGAAGCCGAATTCAGACGCATCAAGGATATCTTCGAGAAACAGCTGGTGGCGAGGTCGGCCTTTGACCGTGCCGAGGCTGCCTACAAGGCCGCCCGCGCCGGCCTGGAGCAGGCGCAGGAACAGCTGGAGCATACCGTGGTGCGCGCCCCCTACAGCGGCATCGTGGTAAAACGCCACATCGAAGTGGGCGAGCTGGCCAATCCGGGGCAGGCCTTGATGACCGGACTGTCGCTGGAGCGGTTGCGTGCGGTGGCCGACGTGCCGCAGGCCTACATCGATACCCTGCGCAGTCTGTCGCGCGCCCGGGTGCTGGTGCCGGACGGCACGGGCAGCGTCGAGGGCAGCAAGCTCACCATCAGTCCCTATGCCGACAGCGTGTCGCACACCTTCAAGGTGCGCGTCGACCTGCCGCCCGGCCAGCACGGTGTCTATCCCGGCATGTTCGCCAAGGTGGCCTTCGTCGTGGGTGAGGAGGCTCGGTTGCTGGTGCCGGCGGCGGCGGTGGTGCATCGCTCCGAGGTGACTGCGGTATATGTGGTGGGCGAGGGTGACCGTGTCGCCCTGCGCCAGATCCGTGCCGGCCGCACCCTGCCGGATGGCTCGGTGGAGGTGCTGGCAGGCCTGTCCGCCGGCGAACGCGTGGCGCTGGACCCGATCCGCGCCGGCATCCATCTCAAGGGCAAGCGTGAGGGCGACGGCACATGAGCATGAAGCTCGGTATCTCGGGCAACATCGCCCGGCGTTTCCTCACCACCGAGATCACGCCGCTGCTGGCCCTGGTGGGCTTTCTGCTCGGCGTGTTCGCGGTGCTGATCACGCCGCGCGAGGAAGAGCCGCAGATCAACGTCACCTTCGCCAACATCTTCATCGCCTATCCCGGCGCCTCCGCGCGCGAGGTGGAGAGCGTGGTGAGCATGCCGGCGGAACAGATCCTCTCCGAGATCGAGGGCGTCAAGCACGTCTACTCGGTGTCGCAGCCGGGCATGGCGGTGCTCACCGTGCAATACGAGGTGGGTGAGGATCGTACCGCGGCCATCGTGCGTCTGTATAACGCCATGTACTCCAAGGGCGACTGGTTGCCGCGCAATCTCGGTGTCAGTCAGCCGCTGATCAAGCCCAAGGGCATCGACGATGTGCCCATCGTCGCCCTGACCCTGTGGAGCGAAGACCCGCAGGTGGGTGGCTACGAGCTGCAGCAGGTGGCGCATGCGTTGGAAACCCAGCTGAAGCGGGTCAAGGGCACGCGCGACATCTATACCATCGGTGGTCCGGATCAGGTGGTGAATGTCCGTTTCGACGCTGCGCGGCTGGCGGGCTATGGCCTGGCGCTGGATGACCTGCGCAATGCCCTGCAACTGTCCAATGTGACCCAGCCCGCCGGAGCCCTGGTGAACGAGAATCAGGAGATTCTGGTGCAGGCCGGCACTTTCCTGTCCAGCCCCGACGAGGTGGCCGATCTGGTGGTGGGCGTGGCCAATGGTGCGCCGGTGTTCCTGCGCGATGTGGCCGAGGTGAGCCGCGGCGCCGATCAGCCGGAGCAGTATGTCTGGTTCGGCACCGGGCCGGCGGCGCAATCCAAGGGCATCGACAGCCAGGGCGTGCATCCGGCCGTGACCTTGGCGGTGGCCAAGCAGCCCGGTACCAACGCGGTGGACATCGCCAATCAGGTGATCGATCGCTTCGAGCAGCTCAGGGGCATCGTCGTGCCGGAGGGCGTGCACGCCACGGTGACGCGCAACTATGGCGAAACCGCCAACGACAAGGCGCAGAAGCTGATCTCCAAGCTGATCTTCGCCACCGCCTCGGTGGTGGCGCTGGTACTGCTGGCGCTGGGCTGGCGCGAATCCTTCATCGTCGGCATGGCGGTAGTGATCACCCTGGCGGTGACCCTGTTCGCCTCCTGGGCCTGGGGCTTTACCCTGAACCGTGTGTCGCTGTTTGCGCTGATCTTCTCCATCGGCATCCTGGTGGATGACGCCATCGTGGTGGTGGAGAACATCCACCGCCACATGCAGATGGGCGACAAGACCCTGCTGGAGGCGATCCCGCTGGCGGTGGACGAGGTGGGCGGTCCGACCATCCTGGCCACCTTCACCGTCATCGCCGCGCTGCTGCCCATGGCCTTCGTTACCGGCCTGATGGGGCCGTACATGAGCCCGATCCCCATCAACGCCTCCATCGGTATGCTGATTTCCCTGGGCGTGGCCTTTATCTTCACGCCCTGGCTGTCGCAGGTGATGTTCAAGAACCATCACGTCGGACATGCGATGGAGCCTAAGGAGGATTTTCTCTACAGCCTGTTCAAGGGTACCGTCGGCCGCTTTCTGCGTGGCAGCGAGGGCGCCCCGGACCGGCGCAAGCTGACCCTGGCAATCCTTGGCCTGATCGTCCTTTCGGTCGGGCTGGCCGGCGTCAAGCTGGTGGTGCTGAAGATGCTGCCCTTCGACAACAAGTCTGAGTTCCAGGTGGTGGTGGACATGCCGGAGGGCACCAGCGTCGAGCAGACCGCGCGTGTGCTGGCCGAGCTGGGCGATTATCTCGCCACCGTGCCGGAGGTGAGCGATTACCAGGCCTACGCCGGTACCGCCGCACCGATCAACTTCAATGGTCTGGTGCGGCAGTACTATCTGCGCGAGGGGGCCAACGTTGGCGATCTCCAGGTCAATCTGGTGGCGGCCAAGTATCGCGAGCGCAAGAGCCACGAGGTGGCGCTGGCGGTGCGCGCGCCGCTGCAGGAGATCGGCCGCCGTCATAACGCCAACGTGAAGGTGGTGGAGGTGCCGCCCGGCCCGCCGGTGATGGCGCCGCTGGTGGCGGAGGTCTATGGCCTGGATTACGAAGGCCAGATCCGCGTCGCCCGGGAGGTACGCAAGGTGTTCGAGGCCACCCCTGACATCATCGACGTGGACGACAGCATCGAGGCGGAGCAGCGCAAGCTGATCATCAAGGTCGATCAGCAAAAGGCGGCTCTGCTCGGCGTGGCGCAACAGAGCGTGGTGGCGGCGCTGGGTACGGCGCTGTCCGGAGAGGATGCCTCCTACCTGCACGGCGAGCACTTCAAGTATCCGGTGCCGATCCGCCTGGAACTGCCGGTGGCCGACAAGGCCGCGATTGCGTCGCTGCTGGCGCTGCGCGTGCGCAGCCAGAGCGGTCTGCTGGTACCTCTGTCCGACATCGTCACCGTGGAGGAGAGCACGCGCGAGCATGCCATCTACCACAAGGACATGCTGCCGGTGGTGTTCGTCACCGGCGACATGGCCGGCGAACTGGACAGTCCGCTGTACGGCATGTTCGACATCCTCGGCCAACTGGCCGACAAGGCGGTGGAAAACGGCGAGGTGCTCAAGCAGTATCTGATCAATGCGCCGGAGAGCCCCTACGAGTACAGCCTGAAGTGGGATGGCGAGTGGCAGGTCACCTATGAAACCTTCCGCGACATGGGCCTGGCCTACTCGGTGGGGCTGCTGCTCATCTACCTGCTGGTGGTGGGGCAGTTCCGCTCCTACCTGGTGCCGCTGATCATCATGGTGCCGATTCCCCTCACCGTCATCGGCGTGATGCCGGGCCATTGGCTGATGGACAAGCAGTTCACCGCCACCTCGATGATCGGCATGATCGCCCTGGCCGGCATCATCGTGCGCAATTCCATCCTGCTGGTGGACTTCATCAACCAGCAGGTACGCGAGGGGATGGACTTCGAGGAGGCGGTGATCCGCTCCGGCGCGGTACGCGCCAAGCCCATCGTGCTCACCGGTCTGGCGGCCATGCTGGGGGCCTTCTTTATCCTGGACGACCCGATCTTCAGCGGCCTCGCCGTGTCGCTGATCTTCGGTATCTTCGTTTCCACCCTGCTGACGCTGGTGGTGATACCGGTGATGTACTATGCCTTCATGCGCAAGCGGCTGGACAGCATCATCAACGGGCCGGCGTAAGTCGGGCGGCTGCAGGGAAAAGGGGCGGTGACAACCGCCCCTTTCTCTTTGTGGATATATGCTTGTCGTTGTTTCGGGCCATGCGGATAAAGTATTCTTGCCGCTTATCCGTGCATTAATCAGGTTTTGCCGCCCGGCGGCATAAGAAATTCATGGCCGACAGACGTTTACAGGTATTTCACACGGTGGCCCGCCTGCTCAGCTTCACCAAGGCGGCGGAACACCTGCACATGACCCAGCCCGCGGTCACCTTCCAGGTGCGCCAGCTGGAGGAGCATTTCAACACCCGCCTGTTCGATCGCACCCACAACCGCATCAGCCTGACCGCCGCCGGCGAGCGGGTCTATCAGTACGCCGACCGCATCTTCACCCTGTACGGCGAGATGGAGAACTCGGTGCGCGAGCTGACCGGCGAAGTGAGCGGCGTGCTGCTCATCGGTGCCAGTACCACCATCGCCGAGTACATGCTGCCGGCGCTGCTGGGCGACTTCAAAGCCAAGTACCCCGACGTCAACATCCGCCTGCAGGTGGCCAATACCGATCACATCGTTTCCCTGGTGGAGAACAACAGCATCGATCTCGGCGTGGTCGAGGCCCCGGTGAGCAACAAGAATCTGGTGGTGGAGACCTGCCGCATGGATCAGATGGTGCTGATCGTGCCTAAGGGGCATCCCCTGGCGAAGGAGCGTTCCGTCGCCATGAGCCGCATCATCGATTACCCCTACATCTGCCGTGAGGAGGGCTCGGGCACCCGTGAGGTAATGCTGGAGCACCTCAGCGCCGGTGGTATCGACTCCTGCAATCTCAACATCGTCATGGAACTGGGCAGCCCGGAAGCGGTGAAGGGTGCGGTGGAAGCGGGCATGGGCATCTCCATCATCTCGCGCGCCACCATCGCCAAGGAGCTGGCCCTGGGGACCCTGGTCGCCATCAACATCGACCCGCCGATGGAGCGGCCGTTCTCCTTCGTGCACCAGAAGCAGAAGTTCCGCCTGCGCGCCATCGAGAAGCTGCTCGATTTCGCCCGCGCCTATTGCAAGGACCATCCCGGCGTAGGTCTGTAGCCCATGGCCAAGGATGACGCCCGCCTGGTGCAGATGTTCAACCGTCTGCCCACCGCCGAACGCGAGACACTGCTGGCCTTCGCCGAGTTTCTGGTGGCGCGCAGCGATGTGCCCTTGGACGTCACCCCCAAACCCATCGAACGACCGGCACAGGAGTCGGTGGTGGCGGCCATCAAGCGCTTGTCGGCCAGCTATCACATGCTGGACCGCTCCAAAATACTGCACGAAACCTCCGGCCTGATGACCGAGCACCTGATGCAGGGGCGGGCGGCGGCGGAGGTGATCGACGAATTGGAAGAGTTGTTCCGCCGCCACTACCGGCAGCAGTTCGGTGACGCCGAATGAACCTGATCGCCGACTGGTTCCGCCGCTATTTCTCCGATCCGCAGGCTGTCATTCTGGCGGTGCTGCTGCTGCTGGGGTTTGGTGCGGTGCTGATCTTCGGCAAGATGCTGGCACCGGTGCTGGCCAGTATCGTGATCGCCTATCTGCTGGAGGGGGTGGTGCGGCTGCTGGTGCGCCATGGCGTGCCACGGTTGTCGGCGGTGATCCTGGTGTTCCTGAGTTTCCTGGCCTTCGTGTTGTTCCTGCTGTTCGGCGTGACGCCGCTGCTGTGGACGCAGACGGTGGAACTGGCGCGCGAACTGCCCAGCTATATCAATCAGGGCCAGCAGGCCTTGCTGCAACTGCCGCAGCACTATCCCATCATTTCCGAACAGCAGGTGACGGAACTGTTGCAGGTGATCCGTGCCCAGAGCCTGGGTTTTGGGCAGCGCGTTCTGGCCTATTCGCTCACCTCGCTGCCCGGCATCATCACCATCCTGGTGTACGTGATCCTGGTGCCGCTGCTGGTGTTCTTCTTCCTCAAGGACAAAGAGCTGTTGGTGCGTTGGTGCAGCGGCTTCCTGCCGCGCGAACGCCACTTGGCCCAGCAGGTTTGGGGTGAGGTGGACGTGCAGATCGGCAATTACGTGCGCGGCAAGTTCTGGGAGATACTCATCGTCGGCGTGGTTACATCGATCACCTTCGTGCTGATGGGACTGAAATACGCCGTGCTGCTCGGGGTGCTGGTAGGCCTGTCGGTGGTGGTGCCGTACATCGGTGCAGCCGTGGTGACCATACCGGTGGCTCTGATCGCCTGGTTCCAATGGGGCTGGAGTCCGGCGTTTGCCTGGCTGATGGTGGCCTATGCGATCATCCAGGCGTTGGATGGCAACGTGCTGGTGCCGCTGCTGTTCTCCGAGGTGGTCAACCTGCATCCGGTGGCGATCATCGTCGCCGTGCTGCTGTTCGGCGGCCTGTGGGGCTTCTGGGGGGTGTTCTTCGCCATCCCGCTCGGCACCTTGGTCAGCGCCATCATCCGCGCCTGGCCGCGGCCCGCGACCGCGCCGCCGGTCGCAGGTTAGGGAAGCTCTGAATAAGTTCAGAGCTTCCGCGGCACAGGGATGTGCCGCCATTTTTCAACGACGATAAGTCGTTGAAAAATGAAGCCGAGCGAAAATCACACGTTTCGCTTGGCGTGGTTTTGTCCACGGATGGACTTATGTCGCGCAGCCCAGGGAGGGGCGGGAGCGACCTGAGAAGTCCAGGATGGACTTATTCAGACCTTCCCTAGAGCGCAGCGGCATCGGGCGGCATTGCCGGACAGTGCTGCGCTATGTCCGGCCTACGTCCGCCTCCTGTTCCCCGTTACAGCACCTCGGAGGCGTAATCCGCCAGGCGCGAGCGCTCGCCGCGGGTGAGGGTGATGTGGCCTGAGTGCTCCCAGTTCTGGAAGCGGTCCACCACGTAGGTGAGGCCGGAGTTGGTTTCGGTCAGGTAGGGGGTGTCGATCTGGGCGACGTTGCCCAGGCACACCACCTTGGTGCCGGGACCGGCGCGGGTGATCAGGGTCTTCATCTGTTTGGAGGTCAGGTTCTGCGCCTCGTCGATGATGAGGAACTTGTTGAGGAAGGTACGGCCGCGCATGAAGTTGAGGGAGCGGATCTTGATGCGCTTGTTGAGCAGTTCCTGGGTGGCGGCGCGCTCCCAGTCGTTGTGCTGTTCCGACTGGGTCAGTACCTCCAGGTTGTCCATCAGGGCGCCCATCCATGGTGTCATCTTTTCCTCTTCGGTGCCGGGCAGGAAGCCGATGTCCTCGCCCACCGGCACGGTGACGCGGGTGACGACGATCTCGCTGTAGCGTTTTTCGTCCAGGGTCTGCGCCAGCGCCGCGGCCAGGGTGAGCAGGGTCTTGCCGGTGCCGGCCTGGCCCACCAGGGTGACGAAGTCGATCTCCGGGTCCATCAGCAGGTTGAGGGCGAAGTTCTGTTCGCGGTTGCGGGCGTTGATGCCCCACACGCTGTGGCCCTTGGCGCGGAAGTCGCGTACCGTCTCGATGATGGCGCCCTGCTCATCCTTGCGGCGCACCACCGCCTCGAAGGGGGCTTCACCCTCCAGATAGAGCAGTTGGTTGGGATGCCATTCGGCGGTGGCCGGACCGGTGAGGCGGTAGTAGCTGCGGCCCTGCTCCTGCCAGGACTCCATGGCCTTGCTGTGGCGGTCCCAGAAATCGGCCGGCAGGTCGGTCATGCCGCTGTACAGCAGATCGACGTCGTCCAGTACCTGGTCGTTGCGATAGTCCTCGGCGTGGATGCCGAGGATGGCCGCCTTGATGCGCATGTTGGTGTCCTTGGACACCAGGGTGACGGTGACGTCCTTGCGCTCGTCGCGCAGGGCGAGGGCGGTGCCGAGGATGGTGTTGTCCGACTTGCTGCCAGGCAGGGTGGTGGGCAGGTTGGCTTCCATGATGCGGGTCTGGAAGAACAGGCAGCCGCTCGGACCGGTGGTGCCGTTGCCGAGACTGCCGCCGGCCAGGGGGATGCCGTGGCCGATGGTGTCCTTGCTCACGCCCACCATCAGCTCGTCGAGGAAGCGGCTGGTCTGACGTGCGTTGCGCGCCACTTCGGAATGACCCTTCTTGTTGTTGTCCAGCTCCTCCAGCACCACCATCGGCAGATAGATGTCGTGTTCCTGGAAACGGAACAGGGCGGTGGGGTCGTGCATCAGGACGTTGGTGTCGAGGACGAACAGCTTCTTGCCGGGCTTGCTGGATTGCTTCATCGTGGATTCTGGCTGTGGTTGGGGGATTATAGGTTTTGTACCGCCGCGAGCACCTCGGCGGCGTGACCGGCGGCCTTGACCTTGCGCCACTCGGCGCGCAGCACGCCCTGGGCGTCGATGAGGAAGGTGCTGCGCTCGATGCCCATGACCTTCTTGCCGTACATGTTCTTTTCCTTGATGACATCGAACAGCCGGCACAGGGTTTCCTCGCTGTCGGACAGCAGCTCGAAGGGGAAGTCCTGCTTGGCCTTGAAGTTTTCATGGGATTTCACGCTGTCGCGGGACACGCCGAGAATGGCAGTGTTCAGGCGCTCGAACTCGGCGTGCAGGTCGCGGAACTCCTGGCCCTCGGTGGTGCAACCGGGAGTGCTGTCCTTGGGATAGAAATAAATGACCAGATTCCTGCCTTTGTAGTCTTTCAGGCCGAGGGTCCGGCCGCCGGTGGCGGGCAGGGCGAAGGTGGGCACCTTTTTGCCCAGGGTTACAGTGCTCATGGAACTCCCTTGCAGATCATGTGCAAGCCTGTGGCGGCGAGATTGTCGGATGATGACGCTCAGCCCTTCACCGGCTCCAGCACCGCGTCCAGGTTGAGGGCGTCGCAGAAGTCGAGGAACTCCTCGCGCAGGCGGGCGACCTGGGTGGTGGCCGGCAGGTTGACGGTGATGTTGGCGGAGAACATCTGGGCGCCGCTGTGGGCGGCACGATAGCTGTCGGTGTACAGGTCCTGGATGTTGATGTTGCGGCTGGAGAAGAAATTGGCCAGCTGGTAGACGATGCCCGGATGGTCCATGGCGATGACTTCCACCATGTAGGGACGACCGCCGGTCTTGGGTTCGTGTTCTTCGGTGCGTTTGGAGATGATGGTCAGGCCCAGTTTCTTCTGCAGGCCGGGCAGCTGGTTTTCCAGCTTTGCCACCGCACTCCAGGCACCCTCCACCATCATCATGATGGCGAACTCGCCACCCAGAACGGTCATGCGGCTGTCGACGATGTTGCAGCCGGCGTCGGTGACGTGCAGGGCCAGGTCGTTGACGATGCCGGGACGGTCCTGGCCCAGGGCCGAAATGACGAGGTATTGCTGCTGGGTGGGTTGGGTGCTCATGGGGCCTCAGGGCGGCTAAAGGGATGGTCGTCGGGCATTGTACCCCAGGGCGGCGCGGGAGCGGAGTAGTCGGCGCAAAGGGAGTGCGGGTGCCGCCAGGTACGACGGACGGCTGGCGAGGGGGGCGTTCCTTGTGCCTCGTCCCGCGTATCTGTCTTCTTCTTGTCCCTCGTCCCTGTCTTCTTGTAGGATGCAACGTTATTTTAGTCGGACGGGCGCCCCTGGCGCGGCGTCCACAGCGGGGGAGCGAACATGTTTCACGGCAGTATGGTGGCCCTGGTCACGCCGATGCGGGCCGACGGCAGCGTCGACGACGACAGCCTGCGCGGGCTGGTGGAGTTTCACGTGACCAACGGCACCGACGCCATCGTGGCGGTCGGTACTACCGGCGAGGCCTCCACCCTCGATTACGATGAGCACTGCGGCCTGATCCGCCGGGTGGTCGAATTGGCCGCCGGCCGCATTCCGGTCATCGCCGGCACCGGCTCCAACTCCACCGTCGAGGCTATCGAGCTGACCCGCTGCGCCATGGAGGCCGGTGCCGATGCCTGCCTGCTGGTGACGCCGTATTACGTCAAGCCCACCCAGGAAGGACTGTACCGCCATTTCCGCGCCGTGGCCGAGGCGGTGCCCATCGCCCAGATCCTGTACAACGTACCGGGCCGCACGGCCGTCGACATGAGCAACGATACCGTGGCCCGCCTGGCCGACATCAGCAACATCGTCGGCATCAAGGACGCCACCGGCAATCTGGAGCGCGGCAAGGAACTTATCGACCGTTGCGGCGATCGTATGGACATCTACAGCGGCGATGACGCCACCGCCATGGAGCTGATCCTGATGGGCGCCAAGGGCGACATCTCGGTGACCGCCAATGTGGCGCCACGTGCGATGCACGAGATGTGTGCCGCCGCCCTGCGCGGGGATCGCGTCGCCGCCCATGCCATCAACGCCGATCTGGAACTGCTGCACAAGAATCTGTTTGTCGAGGCCAACCCCATTCCGGTGAAGTGGGCGCTGCATGAAATGGGGCTGATCCCGCCGGGGATCCGCCTGCCGCTGACCGAACTGTCGAGCCAGCATCACGACACCGTGCGTCAGGCCATGAAGCGGGCCGGCGTGCTTTGACCCGGGAGCATCTTCCCGGGCAGTAACGAGGACTCCCAGTGCGTAAAGGTATTGCCATCGTGGCCGTGGCCACGGCCGTCTGTTTCCTTCTTTCCGGTTGTGCCAGCAGTTCCGGCCGCAAGGCCGAATATCAGCGTGCCGTGACTCTGCCGCCGCTGGAGGTGCCGCCCGATTTGACCGCCCCTGATCTGCAAGGCGACATGGAGCTGCCGCAAAGCTATTCGGCCCATGTGGCGCAGGGCGGTGACAAGTCGGGGGTACAGGTGTTGCCGCAACAAGCCAATGTGCGGGTGCTGCGCGATCACGACATGCGCTGGTTGCAGGTGAATGCCGAGCCGGAACAGCTCTGGGCGCGCCTGCGCGAGTTCTGGCAGAAGCAGGGGCTGGAGATCAAGATCGACGAGCCGCGGCTCGGCCTGATGGAGACCCAGTGGGCCGAGAACAAGGCCGACGTGCCCGGTGACTGGATCACCAACATGGTGAGCAAGCTGTTCAAGAGCGCCTATTCCGCGCCGACGCGTGACAAATTCCGCACGCGTGTCGAGCGCGGCGCGACACCGGGTACTACCGAGATATTCGTGACCCACTACGGCCTGGAAGAAATACAGCGCGGCCAGAATGTGGAATCCTATGACACGATCTGGCAATCCCGCCCCGCCGACCCGGAACTGGTCGCGGAAATGCTCAACCGCATGATGGTGTATTTCGGCGTGCCGCAGGCCGAGGCTGAAACCCAACTGGCCGCCGCCCCCGTCGCCGCTGAACCGCGCGCCCGCCTCGATGGCGCGGCATTGCAGATCAACGAATCCTTCCCGCGCGCCTGGCGTCGCGTCGGCATCGCCCTGGATCGCCTGGGACTGGTGGTCGAGGACCGCGATCGCTCCGCCGGCCTGTATTACATCCGCCCGGTCGATCAGGTGGCCGATGCCGGCAAGAAGGGCTTCTTCTCCAGCCTGTTCTCCGGCAAGGAGGAGGACAGGCCCGCGGAGCCGCCGGCCCGTATCCTGTTGCAGGGTAATGGCGAGACCACCCGCGTCACGGTACAGGACAAGAGTGGTGTGCTCGCCACTACTCCGCAAGCGGTGAAGATCCTGCAGCAGTTGGAATCGGAACTGCGCTAAACACCTGTTGCGGGGGGAGTGCGAAGCTCCGCCCCCGAAACTCGAAAGATCTTTGATCGATGCGTTTCGCCTCCCTCGGCAGCGGCAGCCGCGGCAACGCCACCCTGGTCGAGCAGGGGGACACCCTGCTGCTCATCGATTGCGGCTTTTCCCTGCGCGAAACCGAGCGGCGTCTGCTGCGGCTCGGGCGTGATCCCGCGCAGGTCAGCGCGATCCTCGTTACCCATGAGCATGGCGACCACCTGAGCGGGGTGGCACTGTTCGCCCGCCGCTATGGCGTGCCGGTGTGGCTCAGTGCCGGCACGCGCGCGGCCGGCAATGAAGAGATTGCCGACTGCCGGGTATTCAGCAGCCATGCCTCCTTCGCCGTCGGCGATGTCGAGGTCACTCCCTTCCCCGTGCCGCACGATGCCCGCGAGCCGACGCAGTTTGTCTTCGGCAACGGTGCACAGCGACTCGGTCTGCTCACCGATACCGGATCGCTGACGCCGCACATCGAACAGCAACTCACTGGCTGTGATGCGCTGGTACTGGAGTGCAATCACGATCCCACCATGCTGGCCAACGGCATCTATCCGCCGCTGCTCAAGGCCCGTGTCGGCGGCGACTATGGCCATTTGAGCAACGAGCAGGCCGGTACGCTGCTGCAGCGCATCGATTGTTCGCATCTGCAGCACATCGTTGCCGCCCACCTCAGTGACAAGAACAACACGCCGCCGCTGGCCGTTGCCGCACTCGCTACGGCCTTGGATTGCGAACATGCCTGGATCGGCGTGGCCCATCAGGACGACGGCCTCGGCTGGCGCGAGCTGGCCTGAGCCTGCCGCGGCGCAGCGCCGGAATAAAAAGCCTTCCCTCGACATCATCTCCTAAGCTGCTTATAAAGAGGCAGTAATTGACTGCTTTTGTTCAGAAATTTAGCAAATCGCAATAAGCGCCAGGATGGGCCTTTCTGTGCCGGGATGCATGTATTGCCGGGGAGAGGTGTCCATGCTCACATTCATCCAGCGCCTGCTGGCGCGCTATTCCATACGCACCAAACTCTGGTTCGGCTTCGGTCTGCTGGTGGCGATTCTGGCCGGGGTCGTGCTGACCACCGTTGCCAGCCTGACCGCCACCCGTGGCAACATGGCCGAGGTGGCGGAGCGCATCCAGCCCACCGTGCTCGATGCGCTGGAACTGGCCACGCGTCTGGAACATACCTCCGCCTCGCTGGGCTTCTATCTGCTCAGCAAGGAGCCGACGCAGCGGGAAGACTATCTGCAAAATCTGCAACAGGTGAGCGAGCTCTTGCAGCGCTTGCAACAGCAGCCGCTGGTGCAGCAAGAGGCGGCGCTGGGCAGCAAGGTCGCCGCGGTGGCGGAGAAGGTGCAGCGTTTTGCGGACTATCGGGAGCGCATGTTGCAGCTGGCGCTGGATGACGGCGCCAATTTCCCGGCCATGCACTATGCCGGCATGAACGTCAATCCACTCAGCCAGGAGGCGCTGCAACTGCTGTCGCAGATGATCATGGCGGAGGAGGAAGAGGCGGCCAACGGGCAGCGCAAACAGTTGTTGTTGCTGCTGGGGGAGTTGCGCTACGCCTGGACCAACGTCATGAACGGCATCCGCGGCTATCTGGCCTTCCGCGCCGACAGTGCCCTGGATGAGATCCAGTTGCACCAGGACAATGTCGGCAAGCTGGTGGAGCGGCTGAAGAAACGCGCCGGCCAGCTCAATTTCGAGCAGCAGGATGCCTTCGAGCAGTTCGTCGCCCTGCGCCAGCGCTTCCTCGCCAATTTCACCCGGATGCGTACCCTGCACAGCAGCGAGCAGTGGCGCACCGATGCCCATCTGGTGCGCAGCGAGCTGGGGCCGCTGCTGGGCGAGAGCAAACAGCTGCTCGATGAACTGGTGCAGGAGTTGCGCAGCCGTACCGAGCAGCGCAGTGATGCCCTGCTGACGCAGATCGATGTGACACGGGCAACGGTGCTGTTGCTGCTGGCCACCGGTCTGTTCCTCGGCGTGTTCGGCGCCTGGATCATCAGCCATCTGATCAGTCGGCCACTGCGCATGGCGGTCAGCACCATGAACGATATTGCCGCTGGCGGCGGCAATCTGGCCTGCCAGCTGCACGTGGACGGCCGTGATGAAATCGGCCAGTTGTGCATGGCCTTCAACCGTTTCGTGGAAAAGATCCGCGCCATCGTCAGTCAGGTGGCGGGCTCCACAGCGCAACTGGCGGCGGCCGCCGAACAGATGTCACGGATCAGTTCCGACGCCAATCGCGGCGTACAACGTCAGCAGCAGGAGACCGAACAGGTTGCCGCGGCGATGAATCAGATGGTGGCCACGGCGCAGGAGATGGCGCAGAACGCCGGCCTGGCCGCCGATTCCGCCGCCCAGGCCGATGCCCAGGCGACGGGTGGACGTCAGGTGGTGGCGCAGACCGTGGACGCCATCGACAGCCTGGCACATGCCGTGGAAGAGGCGGCCGAGGTCATCCACCAGTTGGAGGACGACAGCGACAGCATCGGCACCGTGGTGGACGTGATCCGCGGCATCGCCGAGCAGACCAACCTGCTGGCCCTCAACGCCGCCATCGAGGCGGCGCGCGCCGGCGAGCAGGGGCGCGGTTTTGCCGTGGTGGCCGACGAGGTGCGCACCCTGGCCTCGCGTACCCAGCAGTCCACTGCCGAGATCAAGGCCATCATCGAGAAGCTGCAAAAGGGGGCCAGCGATGCGGTGGCGATGATGACCAAGGGGCGGGTGCAGGCCACCGCCAGCGTCGAGCAGGCGGCCCGTGCCGGTGCCGCCCTGGCGGAGATCACCGCCTCGGTGGACAACATCACCGACATGAACCGCCATATCGCCGATGCCGCCGCCCAGCAGGAACAGGTGGCCGAGGAGATCAACCGCAATATCGCCAACATCACCCAGGTGGCCGAGCAGACCGCCGAGGGCACGCGCCAGCTGGCGGCCTCCAGCACCCAGCTGGCCGGGCTGGCCGAGCAGTTGCAGGGGCTGGTGGGGCAGTTCCGGACCTGATGGCCCGCCGCCGATCCCGGAAAACGCCCCCGTCACACCGTGGCGGGGGCGTTTTGCGTTAGAATCCTTCCACTTTGCCTGCGGCGCACCCGTGCTGCAGGTCGTGTCTCACGATAATAACCATTATTAATCAATAAATTATGTCAGCCAGTTCCTATACCGCCGAATCCATCGAGGTGTTGTCCGGCCTGGACCCGGTGCGCAAGCGCCCGGGCATGTACACCGACACCTCGCGCCCCAATCACCTGGCGCAGGAGGTTCTCGACAATTCGGTGGACGAGGCCATCGCCGGCCACGCCAGGACCATCGAGGTGACCCTGTACAAGGACGGCTCGCTGGCGGTGGCCGATGACGGCCGCGGCATGCCGGTGGACATGCACCCGGTGGAGAAGATGCCCGGCGTCGAGGTGATCCTCACCAAGCTGCACGCCGGCGGCAAGTTCTCCAACAAGAACTACCAGTTCTCCGGCGGCCTGCACGGTGTCGGCGTGTCGGTGGTCAACGCGCTGTCGAAGCATCTGGAGGTCTGGGTGCGACGCGACGGCAAGGAATACAACATCGCCTTCAAGGACGGCCACAAGGCCTCGCCGCTGGAGGTGGTCGGCGAGGTGGGCAAGCGCAACACCGGCACCACGGTGCGCTTTTGGCCCGACCCGCAGTTTTTCGACTCGCCCAAGTTCGCCGTGCCGCGCCTCAAGCACGTGATGCGCGCCAAGGCGGTGCTGTGTCCCGGCCTGCGCATCACCTTTTTCGATGAGGCGGCGGGCGAGCGCGAGGAGTGGTATTACGAAGACGGCCTGCGCGCCTATCTGCTCGACGAGCTGAAGGAGTGTGAGCTGCTGCCGGAAGACCCGTTCATCGGCAGCCTGGCCGGCAACACCGAGGCGGTGGACTGGGCGGTGGTGTGGCTGCCGGAAGGCGGTGAGCCGGTGGCGGAGAGCTACGTCAACCTGATCCCCACCGCTCAGGGCGGCACCCACGTCAACGGCCTGCGCACCGGCCTCACCGAGGCGATGCGCGAGTTCTGCGAGTTCCGCAACCTGCTGCCGCGCGGTGTCAAGCTGGCGCCGGAGGATGTGTGGGACAAGGCGAGCTACATCCTGTCGGTGAAGCTGGCCGACCCGCAGTTCTCCGGCCAGACCAAGGAGCGGCTCACCTCGCGCGAGTGCGCGCCCTTCGTCTCCGGCGTGGTGAAGGACGCCTTCTCGCTGTGGCTCAACCAGCATGTGGACCTCGGCGAGCGCCTGGCGGAGCTGGCCATCAGCAGTGCGCAGAGCCGTCTGCGCGCCGGCAAGAAGGTGGCGCGCAAGAAGGTGACCCAGGGCCCGGCCCTGCCCGGCAAGCTGGCCGACTGCACCAGCCAGGACCCGGCACGCAGCGAACTGTTCCTGGTGGAGGGCGATTCCGCCGGTGGTTCCGCCAAGCAGGCGCGCGACAAGGATTTCCAGGCCATCATGCCGCTGCGCGGCAAGATCCTGAACACCTGGGAGGTGGACCCGGCCGAGGTGCTCGGTTCGCAGGAGGTGCACGACATCGCCGTGGCCATCGGTGTCGATCCCGGCTCCGACAACCTGGAAGGCCTGCGCTACGGCAAGGTGTGCATCCTGGCCGATGCCGACTCCGACGGCGCTCATATCGCCACCCTGTTGTGCGCGCTGTTCGTGCGTCACTTCCGCCCGCTGGTGGCCAACGGCCATGTGTATGTGGCGATGCCGCCGCTGTACCGTATCGACATCGGCAAGGACGTGTATTATGCCCTCGATGAGGCGGAGAAGCAGGGCGTGCTCGATCGCATCGCCGCCGAGGGCAAGCGCGGCAAGGTCAGCGTCACCCGCTTCAAGGGCCTCGGCGAGATGAACCCGCTGCAACTGCGCGAGACCACCCTGGCGCCGGACACGCGCCGCCTGGTGCAGCTCACCATCGAGTCGGGCGACGACACCAACCAGTTGCTCGACATGCTGCTGGCCAAGAAGCGCGCCGGCGAGCGCAAGAGCTGGCTGGAGCAGAAGGGCGACCTGGCGGAGGTGTGAGGATGAAGCATCTGGTACTGGTCGCCCACGGCAGCCGCCGCGCGGCCTCCAACGAGGAGGTGCGCCAGATCGCCGCGCGCCTGAAGGAACTGGCCGGCAACCGCTATGCCGACGTCACCGCGGCCTTTCTCGAACTGGCCGAGCCGAGCATCCCCGGCGCCATTCAATGCTGCGTCGAGCGCGGCGCGCAGGAAGTGGTGGTGTTGCCCTATTTCCTGTCACAGGGGCGCCACGTGGCGACCGACATCCCCGCGCAGGTGCAGCCCAAGCAGGCCGAGCACCCGCAGGTGCGGATCACCATCGCGCCGTATCTGGGCGCGGCGGAAGAGGGCATCGCCGCCCTCCTGCTGCAACTGGCGCAATGAGAACACTGAGCGAACGTCATGGCTGAAACCACCGAGATGAATTACGAAGGCGTCGAGCGTCTGCCGCTCAAGGCCTTCACCGAGAAGGCGTACCTGGACTACTCCATGTACGTGATCATGGATCGCGCCCTGCCGCATATCGGCGATGGCCTCAAGCCGGTGCAGCGCCGCATCGTCTACGCCATGAGCGAGCTGGGCCTGAAGGCCGGCGCCAAGTACAAGAAGTCGGCGCGCACCGTCGGTGACGTGCTGGGCAAGTTCCACCCCCACGGCGACTCCGCCTGCTACGAGGCGATGGTGCTGATGGCGCAGCCGTTCAGCTACCGCTATCCGCTCATCGACGGCCAGGGCAACTGGGGCTCACCCGACGATCCGAAGTCCTTCGCCGCCATGCGTTACACCGAGTCGCGCCTGGCGAGGTTCTCCGACCTGCTGCTTACCGAGGTGGAGCAAGGTACGGTGGACTGGGTGCCCAACTTCGACGGCACGCTGGAAGAACCGGCGCTGCTGCCTTCGCGCGTGCCCCATGTGCTGCTCAACGGCACCACCGGCATCGCCGTGGGCATGGCCACCGATATTCCACCGCACAACCTGCGCGAGGTGGTGAGTGCCTGCGTGCGTCTGCTGGAAGAGCCCAGGGCCACCATCGAACAGCTGTGCGAGCACATACAGGGGCCGGACTATCCCACCGACGCGGAGATCATCACCCCGCGCGCCGAACTGCTGAAGATGTATCAGACGGGCGGCGGCAGCGTGCGCATGCGCGCCCGCTGGGAGCGCGACGAGGGCGACATCGTCATTACCGCGCTGCCCTATCAGGTGTCCGGCGCCAAGGTGCTGGAGCAGATCGCCCAGCAGATGCAGCAGAAGAAGCTGCCGATGGTCGAAGACTTGCGTGACGAGTCCGATCACGAGAACCCCACGCGGCTGGTGATCGTGCCGCGTTCCAACCGCATTGATGTCGATGAACTGATGAACCACCTGTTCGCCACCACCGATCTGGAGCGCAGCTACCGCGTCAACATGAACGTGCTCGGCCTCGATGGCCGGCCGCGGGTGAAGAACCTGCGCGAGATGCTGACCGAGTGGCTGGAGTTCCGCATCCGTACCGTGCGCCGCCGTCTGGAGCACCGCCTGGACAAGGTACAACGCCGCCTGCACATCCTCGACGGCCTGCTCATCGCCTTCCTCAACATCGACGAAGTGATCCACATCATCCGCACCGAGGACGAGCCCAAGCCGGTACTGATGGCACGTTTCGGCCTGTCCGACGAACAGGCCGAGGCGATCCTCGAACTCAAGTTGCGTCACCTGGCCAAGCTGGAGGAGATGAAGATCCGCGGTGAGCAGGACGAACTGGCTCAGGAGCGTGATGCCCTGCAGAAGACCCTCTCCTCCGAGGCGCGCCTGAAGACCCTGGTGAAGAAGGAACTCATCGCCGATGCCGAGAGCTACGGCGATGAACGCCGTTCGCCGCTGGTGGAGCGCGCCGCGGCCCAAGCACTGGACGAAACCGCACTGGTCGGCGTCGAGCCGGTCACCGTGGTGCTGTCGGAGAAGGGCTGGGTACGCGCTGGCAAGGGGCACGACCTCGACCCCACCGGACTCAGCTACAAGGCCGGCGATGGCTACAAGGACGCCGCACGCGGCAAGAGCAATCAACTCGCCACCTTCATCGACTCCACCGGCCGCAGCTATTCGCTGCCCGCCCATACGCTGCCCTCGGCGCGCGGTCAGGGCGAACCCTTGTCGGGCCGCATCAACCCCATCGCCGGGGCGACCTTCGAAAGCGTGTTGATGGGCGAGGATGACGAACTGGTGCTGCTTGCCTCCGACGCCGGTTATGGCTTCGTCGCCAAACTGTCCGATCTGCACGCGCGCAACAAGGCCGGTAAGAACGTGCTCAACCTGCCCAGCGGCGCCCGGGTGTTGCCGCCGCAGAAGGTGGGTAACTACGATACCGATCTCGTGGCTGCCGCCACCAACGACGGCCGCCTGTTGGTGTTCCCGCTCAACGAACTGCCGCAGATGCCGCGCGGCAAGGGCAACAAGATCATCGGTATCCCGGCCAACAAGGCGGCCATGCGCGAGGAATATGTGGTGGCCACGGCGGTGATCCCGGTGGACGGTGCGGTGACACTGTTCGCCGGTAAACGCCACATCACCCTCAAGGCCGCCGATCTGGAGCACTATCGCGGCGAGCGCGGCCGGCGCGGCAACAAACTGCCGCGCGGTTTCCAGCGGGTGGATGCGATGATGGTGGGGGAGAAGGCGTAGTAGGTTCGGCAGATGGATCGGGAAATGGACGGAGGGCCTGATGAGCGATGACGGGCAGGGCAAGGCGAAGATCCTGGCGGCCGATGATTCACGCCTGATTCGCGCCAGTTTTTCCCGTTATTTGGGTGAACAGTTCGAGTTGGTGCTGTGCGAGGACGGCCAGCAAGCATGGGAGGTGCTGGAGCGGACCGATGATTTCACCCTGCTGTTCACGGATCTGTCCATGCCGCGCCTGGATGGCTATGCGTTATTGGAGCGCATTCGTGCCAGCGAGAACCCGGCCATCCGCGAATTGCCGGTCATCATCGTCACCGGCAAGGAGGATGAGGAAGAGGCACGGGAGCGTCTGCTCGCCCTTGGTGCGACCGATTTCATCAACAAGCCGTTTCATTCTTCCGAACTGGTGTCACGCGCACGCGGGTATGCCAGTCTGCGCAAGACCGTAACCAGGCTCGAGCAGCAGGCCCCCATCGACAAGCTGACCGGTCTGATGAGCCGGTACTATTTTCTGGAGCAGGGCAAAAAGCATCTGGCCCTGGCGCGTCGGCAGGGATTCAAGATCAGCGTGGCGCGTATCGCGGTTGCCAACCTGGAGGAGCTGAAGCGGGAATTTGGTGTACCGCTGGTGGTGAAGATGCTGGCTGTGGTGGCCAAGGTGCTGCGCGACAGTATTCGTACGGAGGATCTTGCGGCGAGTTTTTCCACCGGCCAGTTTGCGTTGCTGTTGCTGGGGGCCGATCCGCAGGCGACGGTGCAGGTGTGGGCCCGGTTGCGCAGTCGCCTCGCCACTTTTGAACTGAAGGTCGGCGAGCGCAAGGCGTCCATCCTGTTCAAGGCGGGTATCTCGACGCAGAATGTCGCCGAGTCGGCGGATGAATTCGATGGCCTGGTGCAGCAGGCGGAAGATAGTCTGCGTGCACAGCTGATGCCGCCGTCATAAGTCCTTATTCGCCGCTGCGCTTTTCCTGCAGTGCGCGCAATTTCTCCAAAACCCGTTCGGCGCGTTCGATGTGCGCGGCAACCCGCTCATTGGCCGGGTCCAGCTGCTGTGCCTGGCGCCAGGTGGCCAGGGCCTGTTCATATTTGCCGCGGCTATAAAGGAGGATGCCCTGTTCAGTATGGCGGTTCACCACCTCGGCCACCTCGGCATTGAGCTCGCTGCGCAACTGCGGCAGCTCCTCCGGTGGCGTGGGCTGCAACTCCAGCAGGGCCAGCAGACGCTGGGCCTCGAGCCAGTTCTTTTGACTGGCGGCCTGGCGGTATTGCTGCAGCAACTCCTGCGTCTCTTCTTCGCCACCGGGTTGGTCGGCAATCTTTGCGGTTGGCGGTGTCGGCGGGGCGAGGCGGCGCAGGAGCTCCTTGGTGGCTTGTTTGGTTTCCGGACCGGGACTGAGACGCAAGGCCAAGTTCAGACTACGGCGGGCGCTATCCATGTCCTTGTGCTCCAGGGCCTGACGGCCGCGCCGGGTCAGCTCTCCGCTTACCTCGGCGGCCTCCTTGCGCAGCTGGCGCAGATCATACTGGGCACGCCAGGAATAGGGGTCAACAGTCACACGGCGGGTGTACACCGGCAGCAGGTGCAGCAGTCCTTCGGCACGTGCCTGCAGTAACTCCAGTTCGATCTCCTCCAGTCGTGCCGCCTGCTGCTGCAACAGGCGCTGGTGGCTGTTCTGCAATACACTGCTTTCGGGTAGACGTTTTAGTGCGGCGGCGCTGAGTTCGAGTGCCTGTTGCCAGTGTCCCTGCCGGGCCAGCTCCGCGCTCTGGCTGGCCGTTTCGCGCGCGTATTGTTCGGCACGGCGTGCAATGGTGTCGCGCTTTTTCATCAGGCGCGCGTAGTCTGGATGCTGTGGTTTGATGTAACTCAGCACGTTCAGAGCCTTGCCATACTCCTGCTGCTGTACCCACCGATCGAGCTGACTGTCCACATCGCCGCTGACGCTTACGAGATAGGCGCAGCCGCCAAGCAGCGGCGGCAGGAACAGGATGAGCAGCAGGCGACGCATCAGGCAGAGGCCAGCTCGGGTTGCTGGCGCAGGATGTGGTGATAGTGCTGTTCCATCTGATGGCGCAGTGGCTCGATCAGATCGATGATCTCCACGGTGGCCACCGGTTGCTGCTTGCCGCGCAGGCGGATGGTGTTGTGCTCGTGGCCGATGATCCTGCCGTTCAGGGTCGGCAGACTGTACATCTCTTTGCTGATGATGATCTGGCCGGCTTCTGCCACCGTGGACAGGCGTGAGGCGAGATTTACCGCATCACCGACCACGGTATATTCCATGCGTTCCCGTGAGCCCATGTTGCCGGCCAGCATGGTGCCGGAATTGCAGCTGATGTGGAAATCGACCGGTATGTGGCCACGGGCCTGGCGCCGGCGATTCAGCTCACCGATGAGGTGCTGGATCAGCACCGCGCAACACACGGCGTTGAGGCTGTGTTGGTCATCGGGTTGCGGGACGCCGAACACCAGCATGGCGCAGTCGCCCATATATTTGTCCACATGTCCCTGATAGGCCTGTGCCGCCAGGGCGATGACGCCGAAGTATTCGTTCAGCAGGCTGCTGATCTCCTGCGGTGTGAGTTGTTCGGACAGGGCGGTGAACCCGGCGATGTCCGCAAACAGTACGCTGGCCTCGACATGCTGGCCGCCAAGCTGCACCTGATCGAGATCGCTCAGCACCTCGCGCGCCACCTTGGGCGAGACATAACGGGAAAATATCTGCTCCACCTGCTCCTTGCGCAGCAGCCCGTCACTCATGGTGTTGAAGGCCTGCATCAGGGTACCGATTTCGTCGTTGCGCCGCTCGGCGAAGCGGAAGCTATAGTTGCCGCGGGAAATTTGCAGGCTGGCATCCATCAGGTCGTTGATCGGCCGTGACAGACGCTGGCCGAGCAGGATGGCGGCGACGGCACCGAGCAGGACCATCAATAGGGTGGCAGTGGTGACGGCGTGCAGGGTATCGCGCTGGGCCTGACTGAGCTGGGAATGATCGAAGGTGAGCAGCACATAGCCGGTGATCAGTTCACGCACCTCGATGGGGGTGAAGAAGGCGATGGCGTCGGTGGGGTGGCCCTGTGTCAGTGCTTGCCATTCCACGGTGGCGATGCTGTTGCCGGCCTTGGCCTGTTCCACCAACTGCCTGAGCTGGAGCGGCGTGGGTGCCAGGCCTTCGCTGATCAGGGGCTCGAGTTCTTCGTTGTAGACGACGGCGCCGCGCACACCGGCGTGACGCATCATGCTGCCGGCCGTCAGGCTCAGTGTCAGACTGTCGCCGGCCAACAGCGGCTCCTTGACGGTCTCCGCCATCTGGCTGATGAGCGCCTGGCCGAAGTGATTCATCTGTTGGCGCAGCAGGCGTGTCTGGTTGTCCACCACGGCCATGCCCAGCAGGGACATTCCCACAGTGATGACAAGGGTAATGACCAGGGCCAGTTTGTAGGCAATGGGGAAGTGCTGCGGTTGCAGGTTCTGCCACAGGAGGCCGGCGCGTGGCCACAGCGCGGCCATCTGCTGACGCAGTCGCGTCGTTACATCTCGTGCCATTCTGCGGGTAAGGCTGGCTGCGCGCATAAGTCTGACGGTCCGACAGTCGGAGCGCGATCATACCACGGCCGTCCCCCAGGCCAGCTGTGGCAGATGTCTCAGCTGCCTACCGGGGCGAACTGCTGGCACTCGCGGAAAATGCGCTTGTCGCACTGCCGGCAGATGGTGTGGTCCAGCTTGTCATTGATGATGGTCTGCAGTGCCTCGGTCTTGGAATGGAAGATGTGCTCGTCACCGATGGTTTTGATGTAGCCACCCCGGTGCAGGATGCTGCACACCGTATCCTTGACCTCGTACAGGTAGAAGCCGCCGCCTAGCTTGTGGCGGCGCTCGGCCTCCTGGGTCAGCATCTCGGCGCCGGCAAGGTCGACGAAGTTGATCGCCTTGGCGACCAGTAGCAGGTGTTTCTGTTGTGGGTTGAGCGCGTCGACATTGTGCATGGCCTGTTCGACGTGATTGATGGCGCCGAAGAACAGCGAGCCCTCGATGCGCATGATCTTGAGCTGCGGACATTCCGGCAGGGCCGGGTCGGTGGTGAAGGCGCGTTTTTCGTGCTTTGGGTTCGGCACGCGGCTGAGGATGCGCGGGCGCGAGGTGCGGTTGAGGTAGAACACCAGCGACAGCATCACGCCGAGCAGGATGGCGAATTCCAGCTCCAGGAACAGGGCGCCGAAGAAGGTGGCGCCGAGCACGGTGGTTTCGCTGCGGCTGACGCGGATGATCTGGCCGATGTGATGGAAGTCGATCAGGCCCCAGGCGACCAGGAACAGGATGCCGGCCATAGCCGCCACCGGCAGGTAGGCGGCCAGCGGCGCGACCAGCAGCACGATCAGCGCCAGGGCAATGGCGGCAAATACCGAGGCGAGGGGGGTTTGGGCGCCGGCAGCGAAGTTCACGCCGCTGCGGTTGAACGAGCCGCTGCTCGGATAGGCGGAGAAGAAGGCGCCGACCATGTTGGACAGGCCCTGGCCGATGAATTCCTGGTTGCCGTCGATGCGCTGCTGCGCCTTGTTGCCGATGGAGCGGGCAATGGACACCGCCTCGGTGATGGCCAGCAGGGCCACGGCCACTGCACTGGGCGCCAGCTGCTTGATGGTGCCCAGCGACAGGTCGGGCAGGGACAGCGGCGGCAGGTGGGTGGGGAGGGCGCCCACGGTACGGATACCGGTGGTCTCGACGCCGAAGGCCATGTTGAGTGCCAGGGCGAACAGGCTGCCCACCAGCATGGCGATGATCATGTAGATGCGGCGGGCATAACGCCGTGCCACGATGCCCGTCACCAGTGTCACCATGCCGACGGCGGTGACATAGGGATTGATCGCGTCCAGCTGCTGGAAGAAGGTGTAGATGATTTCGTAGAAGTGGCTGCCGCGGGGGATGTCCAGGGCGAAGAAATTCTTGATCTGGCTGGCGGCGATGAGGATCGCCGCGCCGGCGGTGAAGCCGACCACCACCGAGTGGGAGATGAAGTTGACCAGGCTGCCCATCTTGGCCAGGGCCATCACCAGCTGCAGCACGCCGACCAGGAAGGCGAGGGTGATGGCGAGGCGGACGAAGTCGGTGCTGCCCGGTTCGGCCAGCGGACTGAGGGAGGCGAACACCACGATGGAGATGGCGGTGGTGGGGCCGGAGACCAGGTGCCAGGAACTGCCCCACAGGGCGGCGATTACCGCCGGCATCATGGCGGCGTACAGGCCGTATTCCGGCGGCAGGCCGGCGATGGTGGCGAAGGCGACGCCCTGGGGCAGGACGATGACGGCGCCGGTCAGGCCGGCGAGCAGGTCGGCGCGGACGCTGTCACGGTTGACGCGCGGCCACCAGCGCAGAAAGGGAAACAGTTTGACCCAGAACAGATTGCATTGCGCGAGGGCGTTCATGTGCGGCGTATCTTCAAAGCTGACGTGGCGTCGCAGCCGGCGACGTCGGAAATCATAAAGGTCTGCGATTATATAATGAAACGCTGATGTTTTCGCGCGCAAAATTGATGCAGCGCAAGGAACCGTGCTGACTCCGATTTGTCTATCATGCGGCGCCGGAACGGCCTTGAAAGCGGGAGGCCAAGCCCACACCATTTATCAGGCAATACCGCTGAACCATGACCGCAACCATTTAGGAGTGAATTAGCTGCCATGAAGCGCATTTTCCTGTTCCTGGTCACCAACCTGGCCATCATCGTGGTACTCAGTATCACCCTGCGCCTGCTCGGTGTGGAGCGCATCCTCGACGCGCAAGGGGTGGATCTCAATCTCAATGCCCTGCTGGTGTTCGCTGCTGTGTTCGGTTTCGGCGGTTCGCTCATCTCCCTGTCCATTTCCAAATGGACGGCCAGGCACCTGACCGGCGCCCAGGTCATCGAGCAGCCGCGTACCGCCACCGAGCAATGGCTGGTGGCGACGGTAAGACGCCAGGCCCAGCAGGCCGGCATCGCCATGCCCGAGGTGGCCATCTACGATGCACCGGAGATCAATGCCTTTGCCACCGGGCCGAGCCGTAACAATTCACTGGTGGCGGTGAGCACCGGTCTGCTGCAGAAGATGAATCAAGACGAGGCAGAGGCGGTGCTGGCCCACGAGGTGAGTCACGTCGCCAATGGCGACATGGTGACGCTGGCACTGATCCAGGGCGTGGTGAACACTTTCGTCATCTTCCTGTCGCGCGTGATTGGCCATCTGGTCGACCGCGTGGTATTCAAGACCGAGCGTGGCCATGGTCCGGCGTTCTGGATCACCGCTATCATCGCCGAGTTGGTACTGGGCATACTGGCCAGTATCATCGTTATGTGGTTCTCGCGCCAGCGCGAGTTCCGCGCCGATGCCGGCGGTGCGAGCCTGGCCGGTTCGCGCAAAATGATCGCTGCACTGGAGCGGCTGCAGATGAATCGCGGTGCCGGCCAGTTACCGGATCAAATGGCTGCCTTCGGTATTTCCGGTGGTTTGGGTAGTGGCATCAAGCGCCTGTTCATGTCTCATCCGCCCTTGGAAGAGCGCATCGCCGCGCTGAAAAGCCGTACCGTCGCATAGATGCGTAGGCGGAAGAAAAAAGGCCGGCATGTGCCGGCCTTTTTTCCGATCAATATTTGCTATTTAGCTGGCGTTGAAGTCGTAATTCATCTCCGTGCCGGGTTCTTGCAGGAAGTAGCCCTGGATATAGTCGACGCCACAGGTCCATAGGGCGGACAGGCTGCCGGCATCCTCGACGAATTCGGCGATGGTCTTCTTGCCGGACTCCTGCGCCAGGCTGGCGATTTCGGTGACGCGCGCCTGATTTTCCTTGTTCTGGGCGATGCCGCGGATCAGGTTGCCGTCGATCTTGAGGAAGTCGACTTCGGCATGGCGTAGCAGATTGGCGTAGTTGGGAGCGAGGCCGAAGTGGTCGAGGCCCACCTGGATGCGTAACTGGTGCAGGCCGTCGATGAGCGGCTTGATCAGCTTGAGGTTGCTGCTCGCTACCGCCTCGCTCATCTCCAGAGTGAGATAGCTTCCTTCCACCTTGGCCGCCTTGAGTAGGTCGCGCAGCCAGGGCAGCAACTTGTCGTCGTGCAGCGACTCACCGGAGATTTTGATGAAGAAATTGGTGTGGCGGCCGGCGCGGCGTCGCTCCACCAATGCTTTCACCGTGTGTGCCAGTACCCAGCGGTCGACGCCGCCCATCAGTCCGGCCTGCTCGGCGGCGGGTATGAATTCGCTGGGTGGAATTTGGTTGTTGTCATCGTCCAGCATGCGCAGCAGTACTTCATAATTTTCGACCGGATCGCCGCGTAGGCTGACGATGGGTTGGTACAACAGCAGGAAGCGATTGTCGCGCAGAGCGGTCTTCAGCTGGCGGATGCGCAACGCCGTTTGTTCGCGTTCCGCCATGCCTTCGGTCTGCGGGTTGTACAGATAGTGGCGATTGCCGCCAGCGGCCGCCTTGCGATAGGCTTTCTCGGCGCGCTGTAACAGCTCATGTACGTCGTGCAGGTCTTCATGGTATAGCGCAATGCCAACGCTGCAGGTGAGGGTGGCGGTCTGGCCGTTGGCATCGAAGATGTTTTCTTCCACTGCCTTGAGCAGTTTCTTCGCTGCCGCCTCGGCGTCGTTCTCGTCCACACCCTGTAGAATGAGGGTGAAAACCTCTCCATCGAAGCGTGCTACCAAGTCGTTTTCGCCCGGTAGCTGTTTCTTGAGCAGGGTCGCGAAGTCGGTGAGGATCAAATCACTGCCGGCGATGCCGATGCGCTCGCGCAGTGACTTGAAGTCGTCCGGAGCCACATACAGCAGGGTACCGTGCACGCCGCTCTGGCCGACCAGATTTTCCAGCATGGCCATGAAGTACTGCCGGTTATAGGCGCCGGTAAGCAGGTCATGCTTGGTGAGGGAGTCGAGTTTAGCCTCCAGTTCTTTGCTCAGGGCCTGGTCGCGGATGATGATCTGGATGCAGGATTCGCCTTCATAGCTGGCGGGCGAGAAGTCCATGGTGATATTGAATTCACTGCCGTCCGACTTGCAACCGTGAATGTCGAGGGAGTCGCTGCTGGTACGCCCCTTGAGGTAGCCGCGCAGAAATTCCTTGAACTTGCCATGATCGGCCGGCGAGACCATGTCCATCAGTGGCATGCCCTCGATCTCTTCCAGGGCGGAGTAGCCGAACATCTGCAAATAGGATTCGTTGGCGTAGATGTACATGCCTTCGTGCACGTAGGCGATGGCATCGCGCGAGCTGTCCACCAGGCTCTGGGCGCGCTTGTTCGCTTCCTGCAGCAGGGTTTCGCATTCACGGTGGCGGCGGCGCTTGAGTACGTCGTCGAACTCACGCATCAGTGTGTGCACCAGGCAGAGCGGGTGCTTGAGACTGACGACGTCGCGTGCGCCGGCCTGGAATACCTCGGCCATGGCGCTGTCGTCGATGTCCTCCATCAACACGATGAGGGGCAGGTCCAGTTCGGTCTGGGTGATGATGCGCAGGGCGTCTACGGGAGAGCAGTAGGCGATATTGGCCTTGGCCAGCACCATGTCCCAGGCCTGCTGGGCCAGCATTTCACGCAAATCCTCGTCGTCCTCGGCTCGCTCGGTGCGCACGGCCTGACCGGCATTGCGCAACAGGCTACTGACGGTTTCGGCATAATTGGAGGAATCATCGAGGACGATGAGGCGGAGGATCTCTTCTGTTTTTACCATCAATACCGTCTTCTGATTTTGGTTGCGTATGTCAGCTTACAGCTCGTTCCACAACGAGGTGTAGTCGGACGGTGAGCCAGGCGTGGAGCCCGGCTTTTTGCCGCCGGAGTCAGTGCTGGCGGGCCCCAGGTTCTCGAAGGTGAACTGGGCAAAGGAGCCGGTGGTTTCCCGTAGGCCGGTCAGCAGCAGACGATGTTCGCTGTGATCGAATTGTACCAGCAGTGTGGCTCCGACACTGAACAAGAGGGGAGGCGTCAGCAGTGTCTGCGGCTGTGGCGGCTCTTTGGTTTCGGGCAGGCCGATAACCCGCTGGTATTCGGTGTACTGGCCATTGGGTTGTTTTACCCGAGCCGCCGCGGGGCGGCTGTGGTGGGCCAGATTCTGCAGGCCCATCTCCAGCTCATCGGTACCGCTGTGTCGGATCCAGCGCACCACACCTACCACCCAGTTGGCGTCATCGGTATCGGTAAGCGGGCGGATGCCGATCAGGTCACCCACCTGCACCCCCAGGGTGTCGTTGCCGCGACGGGCAACCCGGTAGCCGCCACCGCTTTCGTCACGCACATCCCAGGTCTGCATCAGCAGGGGCGGGGTCTTGGGGGCTGTCTTTTGTGGCTGACCGGGTTTGCTTGCCGGCTTGGGCTTGAACACATCCCAGACGTCTTCCTTGACATCATTTTCCGAGTTGACGACCCGACTTGAATAGGACGAGGTCTTGGCGAACAGGTTTTCCGCGCCGGTGACATTGTTCAGCAGGGTGATACTGCGCAAGGCGCTGACCAGGCCGAGGGCGCGATGTACGGCGGTAAGTCCGACCACCAGTTCGGCCTTGGAGTCCTTGTGGTTGCGGTAAAAGCCGCGCTTGGGCGGGGCCCCCCAGGTCATGCTGAGACGGCGCAGCAGGTCCACCGTGAGACTGTTGCCGAGCCGGTGTTTCATCTCGGTGACGGTGCCGCGGGCTACCAGCTCCAGTTCTTCATGCACGGTCGCAGTGAGGCGCTGCAGATCGATGAGGCGGCACTGGCCGTCGTTGCACTGGGCATGGCTGAAGGCGATGTGGCTGGGTTCTTCGTCGCTGCCGAGATGGGTAACGAACAGGGCGGCCTCGGCGTCGGCCTTGGGGTTATAGGGCTGCAGTTGGGCCAGATGGGCCCATATTTCCAGCGCCGCATATACCACGCTGACTTCACCCTGGCGCAGGCGGTAGGGGGTGGCGAGGGCCAGCAGCAGTGCCTGTTTGTAGGCGGTGGTGATGCTGGTTTTGGGGAGGATGGCCTGTTCCTTGTCGGTGACCGAGGACTGATGCAGACGCTTGCTTTCGGCATAGCGATACAGACGGTGCAGGTCGGCCCAGGTCTCGCGCGGTGCCGCGGCATAGACTTGGTAGCTGGTGAGCAGCACGCGGTTGAGATAGCGCAGGGCGCGGTGCAGCATTACGGTGAGTGCCTTGCGGTCACGGAACAGGAAGTTGCGCGCCAGCATATCCTCGATGGCGATTTTGTAACCGAGGGCCATTTCGCTATACAGCTCGATGGCGAGGTTGGCGATGCGCTGTGTCTTCGGTTGCAAGGGGAAGGTCAGGCCGGTGAAGCGTTTGTTGAGCGCCTGGCCGACATAGGCAACCGGTTCGCGCAGGGCTTCCAGCAGGCGATAGCGCTCGTTCCAGCCGATCCGCAGACGGTTGGATTCATGCAGGGCACCGAATACCTGACGTGCGGTTTCGCCCACGTTGCCCATGGGCAACTGGGAGATCCAAGCCTCCACCTTCCTCGGTTTGGTGTCGAAGGATTCCCGCCCCGGTTTGTGCCGTTCCGGTAGCGTGAATCCGATGTGGCCCTGTCCCTCTGCCATGGAGCATCCTCATTGTTGTCGTGTCAGGGGTATCAATCCCACTGTGTAGCATAACAATTCGGATGCAAAATATCAGCCGGAATCAATGCCCTGCCACATCAATTTGAGCCATATTCTGGGAGTTTGACACGGGCGCTCCAGCGTGCCAGGCAGTCCAGTCCGCAGTAGTGGTGGACGTAGTCGCATCCCTCCACGGTTACGGCGACTGAGGCGGGGATATCGTGCAGGCAGATCTCGCACTGGATCGGCTCCGGTTCACTGGGGAAGGGCTTCTCCGCGTTCGGGTAGTACATGACATAGTTCCCGTAATCCGTAGTGGAGTACTAGGAATTATAGTCGGCTCACTGGATTCCGCTCGGTTCCTCGGTGCCGGACAGGCGGCGCGTAGCGAGCCGCTGACCCATGCGGATGCCGGCGCCGGGCTGGATGCTGTCGGCCCAGTCCAGAGCCTGGGGGCCGAACAGCACGATCACCGTCGAGCCCATGTTGAAACGGCCCATTTCCTCGCCGCGTGCCAGCCGGATGGGCTGTGCGGCGTCATCGTAGCGCCAGCGACGCACCACACGGCCGGCCGGCGGCGTGACCACGCCGCTCCATACCGTCTCGATGCTGCCGACGAAGACCGCCCCCACCAGCACCATGGCCATGGGGCCGGCTGCGGTATCGAAGATGGCGGCGACGCGCTCGTTGCGCGCAAACAGGCGGGGGATCCGCCGTGCGGTGACGGCATTGACCGAGAACAGTCGCCCCGGGATATGTACCATTTCACGCAGGGTGCCGTCGATGGGCATGTGGATGCGGTGGTAGTCGCGCGGCGAGAGATAGAGGGTGGCGAAGCTGCCGCCCTGGAACGGGGCGGCGCGTTTTTCTGATCCACCGAGCAGTTCCACCAGACTGAAGTCGTGCCCCTTGGCCTGCAGCAGACGGCCGTCCGTGATGGGGCCGGCCTGGCTGACGGTGCCGTCCACCGGGCAGGCGATGTCGTAGGGCCCGTCCACCAGCGGCCGGGCACCCGCCTTGAGGGCACGGGTGAAGAAGGCATTGAAATGTTCGTAGGCGTGCGGGTCCGGTTCCTGCGCCTCCTCCATGTTGACCTGGAAACGGTCGACGAACCAGTCGGTGAAGGGTTCGCGGAAGCCCGCCCAGCGGACGCGGGTCAGTCCCTGCATCAGACGCGACAGCAGGTGGCCGGGCATCAGGTACTGGGGCCAGGTCTTGAGATGGTCCTTGAGCGGTACCGGGGCAGTGTCGGGCTGTTCCATGGGGGGCTCGTCAGCGGTGGCGGAGGTCGCGGATTGTACGGTAAGTGTCGCCGATGAAGGCAGCGTTCTGTAGCGGCGTGAAGCGCGCATGATAGCGCCCCTGAGCATCGATGAGCAGGATGGCGGCGCTGTGATTGATGATGTAGTTGTCCTGGCCGGGGCGCTGGTCGATGGCGTAGACGACATTCATTGCGGCGGTCAGCCGATCCAGGGTGGGCTGGTCGGTGCTGGCCGCGAGAAATCCGGGGTCGAAGTGCTGGACGTAACCCTTGAGGATCTCTGGCGTATCGCGTGCCGGGTCCAGGGTGATGAACAGGAAACGGGTATCGGCCAGCAGGTCCGGGGTGCGCTCCAGTTGCCGGCGCACTTGCTGCATGGTGTACAGCGTGGTGGGGCAGATGTCCGGGCAGTGGGTGTAGCCGAAGAAGACGAAGGTCCACTGGCCGTGGAACCAGGCCGGGCCGATGGGCTGGCCGTCGTAATCGTGGAGGAGAAATTCGGGCAGGCCTCGCAACTGCGGCTGCACGATGCCCTGCAGTTCCCGCGGCAGGGGCGCAGTGCGGCTGGGCTGGTGCAGGTTGTCCGCAGACCATAGCCAGAACAGCGCGGCGCTGAGCGCCACGACGAGGATAAGCAGCAGGGGGGTACGCGGTCGGTCCATGGCGGGCGCGATTATCGCATCTGTCGGCCACGGGGTCATCGGCCGCTTGCCTTGCGGCGGCGGGACAAGTACCTTACTGTATAAATAACCACGGGAGGAGTCTGTCGTGTCCAATGTTAGCCTGTTGATCCCCAAACACAATCGTCCGGTGTGGCATGCGGAGCTGGAGCCGGTCGCGCTGGCGGCGGTGGAGATGGTGGAGGTGCCCCTGCTCGGTTACATCACGGCGGGCAGTCCGGTGGAGTTGAATGAAAGTCAGGAGCAGGTGGCGGTACCCGCCACCATGGTGCGCAAGAACACCTACGCCCTGCGCGTGCGCGGCCATTCCATGATTGACGACAACATCCAGGACGGCGATATCGTGATCATCGAAAAGCGCGAGAGTGCCGCCAATGGCCAGTCGGTGGTGGCGATGATCAACGGCGAGCAGGTGACGCTGAAGAAGTTTTATGTGGAGCGCGACGGCATCCGCCTGCAACCGGCCAATCCCGAGATGCAGCCCATCTACCTGCGCAACGACGAGGTGCAGATCCTCGGTATCGTTACCGGGGTGATACGCACTGCGTGACAATAGGTGCGGGGTACGAGGGACGAGGAGCGAGGGATGACACTCCCCGCTGCCGGGTGGCTATGGGACGCGCAGCGCACTCCTTTTCCGTATCCCGTGCCACGTCCCTGGTACCTAGGGAAGCTCTGAATAAGTTCAGAGCTTCCACGGCACAGGGATGTGCCGCCATTTTTCAACGACGATAAGTCGTTGAAAAATGAAGCCAAGCGAAAATCACACTTTTCGCTTGGCGTGGTCTGAGAAGTCCAGGATGGACTTATTCAGACCTTCCCTAGTTTTCAACAGGGGTGTCTTCCCGGTTGCCCCAGTCCGACCAGGAGCCCGCATAGCCCCTGGCCCGATAACCCAGCCACTTGAGCATGAACCAGGTGTGGGCGGAGCGGTGGTGGGTCTGGCAATAGGCCACCACGGTCTTGTCCGGGGTGATGCCCAATGCCTCCAATTGCCGGCGCAGATCCGCCGCCGGTTTCAGACGCAGGTTGCGTCCCTGATCCATCGCCTCGGTCCATTCGAAATTGACCGCCCCGGGGATGTGGCCGCCGCGCGCGGAATAGCGTTGCAGCCCACGGTATTCCAGCGGTGTGCGGGCATCCACCAGGGCGTGTGACGCATCGCCCAGATGGGCAAGGATGTAGGCGGCGTCGGCCACCACCTCGCCATTGGTATAGCGCGCGTCATAGGAAGACGGTGTGGCAGGGCTGGGTTGCTGTGTCAGCTTATGGCCCTCGTTGGCCCAGGCGTGCAGGCCGCCGTTGAGCAGCGAATAGCGGGTATGGCCGATGGCCTCCAGGGTCCACAGCAGGCGGCAGGCCTTGCCGCCGCCCTCGTCGTCATAGGCCACCACATGGCGTTCCGGTGTCAGGCCGATGGCCGACAGTATCTCGCTCAACTGTGCCTCGTCCGGCAGCAGGCCCCCAACCGGCGGTGCCATGCGCACGATCAGTCCATATTCCAGGGGAACAGCACCGGGAATGTGATATTGGGCATGAATCTCGGCCCGGCTCAGATCGACCAGCAGCAGACGCGGGTCGCCCAGCAAGGGTTCCAGCATTTCCGGTTCGAGCAACAGCGGCAGAGGAGCGGATGACATGATGAACTCGCTTTGGGGATGGTGGGCGAGATGTGGGGTTGCGGGGCGCGAATTCAAGTAACGCGCGAAACTGTGTGCATATTTGTGGCAAATGTGCCGCCACTGCGTTGATATTTGTTTGGGTTTGGTCTTGCTGCCGCTTGCGTTATACTAGCCAGCGTGGCGGACAGCATAATCCTCTCGAACCGTCCGCAGACATTGATTGTCACATAACAGCAGTACCCTCATACGCGTACCGGTCGCCAAGTCCGGTGCATTCGGACATCGCAAGCAGGAAACGCCGTATCGGGCGGCCCGGTTGCCGGGATGATGTTTCCTTCCTGTTTGCCTATGCGAACTCTATCGGCAGTTGTTGTCGGCAGATACGAGGTAAGCAGATGAGCCAAGTCAGAAATCTCGGGGCGCGCACGGCTCGGCCCCTGACCGGGGTAGAACAGTTTCAGGTCTACACCGAGCGCCAGCTGGAGCAGATCCCGCAGGTGGCACGCCTGCCGGCGGAGCTGCGCCGCAGCATGCATGCGGTGGCCCAGGTGCTACCGTTCCGCGTCAACCGTTATGTGGTCGACGAACTGATCGATTGGGACGACATCCCCAACGACCCCATCTTCCAGCTCACCTTCCCGCAACAGGGCATGCTGGCGCCGGAGGACTTTGCGCACATTGCCGGGTTGCTCGATGCCGGGGGCGACCCGGTGCAGATCCGTGCTGCGGCGCAGGCGATCCGCCACAAGCTCAATCCCCATCCCGCCGGGCAGCGTCTGCTCAACGTGCCGCGCCTGGACGACAAGCGGCTGGAGGGGATGCAGCACAAGTACCGCGAGACGGTGCTGTTCTTCCCCAGCCAGGGACAGACCTGCCACAGCTACTGCACCTTCTGCTTCCGTTGGGCACAGTTCATCGGCGACAAGGAACTGCGTATCGCCTCCCACGAGGCCACGCTGCTGCACCGTTACCTCCGGCAGCACACTGAGGTCACCGATCTGCTGGTGACCGGCGGCGACCCGATGGTGATGAAGACCAAACATCTGGCCAGCTATCTGGAGCCGCTGCTGCAGCCGGAATTCGATCATGTGCAGACCCTGCGCCTCGGCACCAAGGCGCTGTCGTTCTGGCCGCAGCGTTTCGTGCTCGACGAGGATGCCGACGATCTGCTGCGCCTGCTGGAGTGGCTGGTGCGCAAGGGCAAGCAGGTGGCGGTCATGGCGCACTACAACCACTGGCGCGAACTGGATACGCCCATCGCCCGCGAGGCGGTGCGCCGCCTGCGCGAGACCGGCGCGGTGATCCGCAGCCAGTCGCCGCTGATCGCCCACATCAACGATGATGCCGATGTGTGGGCCACGCTGTGGCAGACCCAGGTGCGCCTCGGCATCGTGCCCTATTACATGTTCGTCGAGCGCGATACCGGCGCACGGCGTTATTTCGAGGTTCCCCTGGTACGCGCCTGGGAGATCTACCGGGACGCTATCCAGCAGGTCTCCGGCGTGGCGCGCACGGCGCGAGGGCCATCCATGAGTGCCGGCCCCGGCAAGGTGGAGGTACAGGGTGTTGCCGAGGTGGGGGGCGAAAAGGTGTTCGTGCTGCGTTTCATTCAGGGGCGCAATCCCGACTGGGTGCAGCGGCCGTTCTTTGCCCAGTTCGACGCCGCGGCGACCTGGCTCGATGACCTGCGTCCGGCCTTGGGCGAGAAGGAATTTTTCTTCCAGGCCGAATACGATGCCATGCAGGCGCGCGCCGCGCACTGAGTTCCCTCTGGCCTCTCTGATCCCCATTGCCGCCCACTGGCAATGGGGCTACCTTATTTCCAGCGCCTGACCACCAGGACGGTCGATAACAACTACCAAACGAGGTCGATTATGGGATCGCAGAAATACGTGTACGCCTTCAGCGAGGGCGACGGCAAGAACAAGCATCTGCTCGGTGGCAAGGGAGCCAATCTGTGCGAGATGACCCAGATCGGTCTCAACGTGCCACCCGGCTTCGTGATCAGCACCGAGGCCTGCCTCACCTACCTGGCCGATCCCAAGCGCGAACTGCCCGCCGGCCTGATGGAACAGGTGCGCGACCAGATTGCGGCGCTGGAAAAGGCCACCGGCAAGACCTTCGGCGGTGCCGACAATCCATTGCTGGTATCGGTGCGCTCCGGTTCGGCCATGTCCATGCCCGGCATGATGGATACCATCCTCAACCTCGGCCTGAATGCGCAGACCCTCTCCGGTCTCATCAAGCAGAGCAACAACGAACGTTTCGGCTACGACTCCTACCGCCGTTTCATCCAACTGTTCGGCAAGGTGGCGCTGGGCGTGGCCGACGAGCACTTCGACGAACACTTCGAGGCGGTGAAGCAACGCGCCGGTGTGGCGGTGGATGTCGGTCTCAAGGCCGCCGACCTCAAGGAGATCAGCGAACGTTTCCTGCAAGTGGTGCAGCAGCAGACCGGCAAGCCGTTCCCTACCGATCCGATGGAGCAATTGGAGCTGGCCATCAAGGCGGTGTTCAACTCCTGGATGGGCAAGCGCGCGGTGGATTACCGCCGCGAGTTCCACATCACGCCGCAGATGGCCAATGGCACCGCGGTGAACGTGGTGACCATGGTGTTCGGCAATCTGGGCGACGATTCCGCCACCGGCGTCGGCTTCACCCGCAACCCGGGTACCGGCGAGAATGTCCTGTTCGGCGAATACCTGGTCAATGCCCAGGGTGAGGACGTGGTGGCCGGTATCCGCACGCCTAAGCCGATCCTCGAGCTGGAAAAGGAAATGCCGGAGATGTTCCGTCAGTTGGTGGAGCTGCGCAACAAGCTGGAGGCGCACTATCACGAAGTCCAGGACTTCGAGTTCACCATCGAAAAGGGGGTGCTGTACTGCCTGCAGACGCGCAACGGCAAGATGAACGCGCAGGCCATGGTGCGCACCTCGGTGGAGATGGTCAAGGAAGGCCTCATCGATCGTAATCAGGCCCTGCTGCGCATTCAGCCGACCCTGCTGGAGCAGTTGCTGTTCCCGCGCCTCGATCCGAGCTACAAGCGCGAGGCCATTACCGTGGGCATCGGCGCCTCGCCCGGCGCCTCCAGCGGCCATGTGGTGTTCGACGCCGATACTGCCGAGCGGCGTGGCAAGCTGGGCGAAAAGGTGATTCTGGTGCGTGAGGAGACCAAACCGGAAGACATTCACGGTTTCTTCGCCGCCCAGGGTGTGCTCACCTCGCGCGGCGGCAAGACCTCGCACGCGGCGGTGGTGGCGCGCGGCATGGGCAAGCCCTGCGTGGTGGGTGCCGAGGGCATCAAGGTGGACAGCCGGGCGCGCACCGCGGTGGTGGGCGAGCACGTGTTGCACGAAGGCGATGTGCTCACCATCGACGGTGGCAGCGGCGCGGTGTATCTGGGCAAGGTGCCGACCGTGGAACCGGAGTTCAGCGAGGAGCTGGCGACGCTGCTGGGCTGGGCCGACGAGGTGGCGAAGCTGCAGGTGATGGCCAACGCCGACACCCCCAACGATGCGCGCCGCGCGCTGAAGTTCGGCGCCATGGGTATCGGCCTGTGCCGCACCGAGCGCATGTTCAATGCCCAGGAGCGCCTGCCCATCGTGGTGGAGATGATCCTGGCCGAGGATACCGAGGCGCGGCAGAAGGCGCTGGACAAACTGCTGCCCATGCAGCGCGGCGACTTCAAGGAGATGCTCAGCGTGATGGCGCCGCTGCCGATGACCGTGCGCCTGCTCGATCCGCCGATTCACGAGTTCCTGCCCACCGAGCAGCGCCTGCTCGACGAACTGACCCATCTGCGTCAGTTGCGCAGTTCGGTGCAAGGTGTCGAGTCACTGGTGTCTACCCTGCGCGTGCTGCATCCGGAAAAATCCGTCGGCATGGAGGGTAGTTTAGGCGTGCTGGGCGACAGCTCGCTGGTGGAGGAGGCCATTGCCCGCACCGAAACCATGCTGGCCAAGGTGCGTGTGCTGCAGGAGGTCAACCCGATGCTGGGCCACCGCGGCGTGCGTCTCGGCATCACCTATCCCGAGATCTACAAGATGCAGCTGCGCGCCCTGTGCGAGGCGGCGGCGGAATGCATCAAGGAAGGCATCGATGTGCACCCGGAGGTGATGGTGCCCAACGTCTGCACCAAGCGCGAACTGGAGATCGTCAAGGGCTATCTGGACGAGATCAAGCCACAGGTGGAGAAGCAGTACGGCGTCAGCGTGCCGCTCAAGTTCGGCACCATGATGGAAGTGGTGCGCGCCTGTCTGCGCGCCGGCCACATGGCCGAGGCGGCGGAGTTCTTCTCCTTCGGCACCAATGATTTGACCCAGGCCACCTTCTCCTTCTCGCGCGAGGACGCCGAAAACAAGTTCCTGCCCATGTATGCGGAGAAGAAAATCCTCGATCACAATCCCTTCGAGGTGCTGGATGTGAAGGGTGTCGGCCGCCTGATCTGGATTGCCGTGGACTGGGGCCGCAAGGGTCGGCCCGACCTCAAGGTGGGCATCTGCGGCGAGCAGGGCGGCCACCCGGAGACCATCCGCTTCTGCCACCACGTCGGTCTCGACTATATTTCCTGCTCCTCGCCGCGCGTCCCGGTGGCGCGCCTGGCGGCGGCGCATGCGAAGCTGAAAGAGGCGGACTACCAGTGGTAGTGGTGTCGTAGACATCAGAAATGAAAAAGGCGGGGTTACCCGCCTTTTTCATTTGTATCGCCCGCCGGCGTCGTGGGATCAGGTGATCACCGTCGGCCGGTCGCGGCCGGTACGCTCGCCCAGTTCGGAGAGCTGCGCCGCTGCCTTGATCAGGTCGGCGAGGGCGATTTGAGGATCCTGATCATGTTTGCCCGGGTCCGGCTCGTAGCTCTCGATGTAGATGCGCAGGGTGGCACCCACGGTGCCGGTGCCGGAGAGGCGGAAGATGATGCGCGCGCCGTCATCGAACACGATGCGCAGGCCTTGATTCTTGGACACGCTGCCGTCGATGGGATCGGTGTAGCTGAAGTCGTCGGCCAGCTTCACCGTGCGGCCGGCGATGGTCTTGCCGGGCAGGGTGGGCAGCTGGTCGATGACGTGCTGCATCAGGCCCTTGGCGTCCACCGCATCGACTTCTTCGTAGTCGTGGCGGGTGTAGTAGTTGCGGCCGAACCTGGCCCAGTGTTCGCGCAGCAGCTGTTCCACCGGCTCCCGGCGTACGGCGAGAACATTCAGCCAGCACAGTACCGCCCACAGACCGTCCTTCTCGCGCACGTGGTCGGAGCCGGTGCCGAAACTTTCCTCACCGCAGAAGGTGATGCGGCCGGCATCCAAGAGATTGCCGAAGAATTTCCAGCCGGTGGGCGTTTCGAAGCATTCGATGCCCAGTTTTTCCGCCACCTTGTCGGCGGCGCAGGAGGTGGGCATGGAGCGGGCGATGCCGGCCAGTCCCTTTTTGTAAGCTTTCACCAGGGTGGCGTTGGCGGCCAGCACGGCCAGCGAGTCGGACGGCGTGACGAAGAATTTGCGCCCCAGGATCATGTTGCGGTCACCGTCACCGTCGGAGGCGGCACCGAAGTCGGGGGCATTCGCGCCGAACATCTCGGCCACCAGCTGTTCGGCGTAGGTGAGGTTGGGGTCGGGGTGGCCGCCGCCGAAATCGGGCAGGGCCTCGCCGTTGATCACCGTGCCGGCGGGCGCGCCGAGGCGGCCCTCGATGATCTCGCGCGCATAGGGGCCGGTGACGGCATTCATGGCGTCGTAGCGCATGCGGAAGCCGGATTGGAACAGGGCGCGGATGGCGTCGAAGTCGAACAGCGACTCCATCAGTTCGGCATAGTCGGCCACCGGGTCGATGACCTCCACCGCCATGGTGCCGATGGCATAGTGGCCGATGACATCCAGCGGGATATCCTTCGTATCCTGGGTGCGGTAGCGGTCGAGGGTCTGGGTGCGGGCGTAGATGGCCTCGGTGAGTTTTTCCGGTGCCGGACCGCCGTTGCCGATGTTGTACTTGATGCCGAAGTCCCCCTCCGGGCCGCCGGGATTGTGGCTGGCGGAGAGTACCAGGCCGCCGCTGGCCTTGTGTTTGCGGATCACCGCCGAGGCGGCCGGGGTGGAGAGCAGGCCGCCGCGCCCCACCAGGCAGCGCTGCACGCCGTTGGCCGCCGCCATGCGCAGGATCACCTCGATGGCCTCCTTGTTGTAGTAGCGGCCGTCGCCGCCCAGTACCAGGGTGCCGCCCACCAGTTCGGGCACGCAGTCGAATACCGCCTGGACGAAGTTTTCCAGGTAGCCCTGTTGCTGGAATACGGTGACGCGCTTGCGCAGGCCGGAGGTGCCGGGACGCTGGCCCTCGAAGGGGAAGGTGGGGATGGTGCGGACGGTCATGACGGCTCCCTGTTTGGATTTTGCTCATTCAACCATACGGTGGCGGTCGGTGTCAGGCTTGAAACCTCACCATAATATCCCCACTTTCCGTTGCTGTATCGTTAACCCTCTAATTTGTCGGGAGTTGGACCATGACCGTAGAAGCCCATAAGGAAACTCTTGGCTTTCAGGCCGAGGTGAAACAGCTGTTGCAGCTGATGATCCATTCCTTATATTCCAACAAGGAAATTTTCCTGCGCGAGCTGATCTCCAATGCCTCCGATGCCTGCGACAAATTGCGCTTCGAGGCCCTGTCCGATGATGCCCTGTGGGAAGGCGACAACGAACTGAAGATTCGTGTCAGTTTCGACAAGGCGGCACGCACCGTGACTATCCGCGACAACGGCATCGGCATGTCGCGCCAGGAAGTGATCGACAATATAGGCACCATCGCCAAGTCCGGCACGCGGCAGTTCTTCGAATCGCTCACCGGCGACCAGGCCAAGGACGCTCACCTCATCGGCCAATTCGGTGTCGGTTTCTACTCCGCCTTTATCGTTGCCGACAAGGTAACCCTGACCACCCGTCGTGCCGGTCTCGGCGTCGAGCACGGTGTGCGCTGGGAATCGGATGGGGCCGGTGATTACACCCTGGAGACGGTGGAAAAGGCCGGACGCGGCACCGAGGTGGTGCTGCACCTGCGCGAAGGCGAGGACGAGTTCCTCGACGGCTGGCGCCTGCGCTCCATCATCCGCAAGTATTCCGACCACATCACCCTGCCCATCGTGATGGCGAAGGAGCGTTACGGTAAGGAGGAGAAGGAGCAAACGCCGGAGGAGGAAACCGTCAACCAGGCCTCGGCGCTGTGGGCACGCTCCAAGAATGACATCAGCGAGGACGAGTACAAGGAGTTCTACAAGCACGTCGCCCACGACTTCGAGGATCCGCTGCTGTGGAGCCACAACCGGGTCGAGGGCAAGCTGGAATACACCTCGCTGCTATACATCCCGCAGCGCGCCCCCTTCGATCTGTGGGACCGCGAGCGCCGCCACGGTATCAAGCTGTACGTGCGTCGCGTGTTCATCATGGAGGACGCCGAGAAGCTGATGCCCGCCTATCTGCGCTTCGTGCGCGGTGTCATCGACTCCAACGACCTGCCGCTCAACGTCTCGCGCGAGATCCTGCAGCACAGCAAGGTCATCGACGCCATGCGCGGCGGATCGGTGAAGAAGGTGCTGGGCATGTTGGAAGACCTGGCCAAAAACGACGCGGAGAAATACCAGAGTTTCTGGAACGAATTCGGTCGTGTGCTGAAGGAGGGGCCGGGCGAGGATTATGCCAACCGTGAGCAGATCGGCAAGCTGCTGCGTTTTGCCTCTACCCATACCGACAGCAGCGACCAGACCGTGGCACTGGCGGATTACATCCAGCGCATGAAGGAAGGCCAGGAGGCGATCTACTACATCACTGCCGACTCCTTTGCCGCAGCCAAGAACAGCCCGCATTTGGAGATTTTCCGCAAGAAGGGCATCGAGGTGCTGCTGTTGTCCGATCGCGTCGACGAGTGGCTGGTGTCCGCGCTCACCGAGTTCGACGGCAAACCGCTCAAGTCCGTCACCAAGGGTGCGCTGGACCTCGGCAAGCTGGAGGACGAGGAAGAGAAGAAGGCGCAGGAGAAGGTGGCCGACGATTTCAAGGATCTGGTGGCCAAGGTGAAGGAAACCCTGGGTGACAAGGTGAAGGAGGTGCGCATCACCCACCGCCTCACCGTCTCGCCCGCCTGCCTGGTGACCGGCGAGCACGACATGAGCGCCCATCTGGAACGCATCCTCAAGCAGGCCGGGCAGAAGATTGGCGGCAGCAAACCGATTCTGGAGCTCAATCCCGAACACCCGCTGGTACTGCGCCTCAAGGGCGAAAGCGAGGGCACGCGCTTCAGTGACTGGGTCAGCCTCCTGTTCGATCAGGCCCTGCTGGCCGAAGGCGGCCAGCTCGATGACCCGGCGGCTTTTGTACAGCGGCTCAATCAGCTGCTGCTGGAACTGCGCTAGGCTGTACTCCGGCCCTGCCTTGCGGGGGCAGGGCCGGGTCGGGTAGGGTAGTGCGCAGATATCTGGCAGGGAGTTGAGTCATGGCGCGCATCATGCTGGTGGACGATGAACCGCACAACCTCAGTGCGATGATGCGCGTGCTGCGCATGCAGGGCGAGCACGAGATCGAGCGTTTCGAGACCCCCGCAGCGGCGCTGGCCCGTGCCCGGGAGACGCTGTTCGACATCGTGATCGCCGACTACCGCATGCCGGAGATGGACGGCGCGCGCTTTCTGCAGGCCTTCCGCCAGTTGCAGCCTCAGGCCTACCGCATCATCGTCAGTGGCTACGCCGACGGCGAACTGTTCCGTTCGGCCATCAACCAGGCACAGTTGCACCGCTTCATAGAAAAGCCGGTGGATAACATGGTGCTGTTGCAGGCCGTTGAGGAAGGGCTCGCCCAAGGGGCCTTGCAGCGCGAGGTGGCTGAGTTGCGCATAGAGCTGGAGCAGTTGCGGCATCTGCTGGATGCCCGTACCTCGCTGTTGCAGCAGGTGGCGCAGCAGTATCCCGATGTCTTGCCGAAAGACTGGGAGGAAAGGGGAAATTAAGGAAGGTCTGAATAAGTCCATCCTGGACTTCTCAGGTCGCTCCCGCCCCTCCCTGGGCTGCGCGACATAAGTCCATCCGTGGACAAAACCACGCCAAGCGGAAAGTGTGATTTTCGCTTGGCTTCATTTTTCAACTGGACTTATCGTCGTTGAAAAATGGCGGCACATCCCTGTGCCGCGGAAGCTCTGAACTTATTCAGAGCTTCCTTAATTCTGCCTGTCACAAAAAAACGCCGCCTGATCAGGCGGCGTTTTATTTTTCGGTAAAGAAGTGTCAGATACGGAACTGACCGACCAGGCCTTGCAGTTGTTCGGCCAGGCGCGCCAGTTCCTCGCTGGCAGCAGCGGTCTGTTGTGCCCCCTGGCTGGTCTGTTCGGCCACCTGGCTGATGTTGACGATATTGCGGTTGATTTCCTCGGCCACGGAGCTCTGTTCCTCGGCGGCGGAGGCGATCTGTGCATTGAGGTCGTTGATGGTGCCGACGGCGCGGGTGATGGAGTCCAGCGAGGCGCCGGCTTGGGCCACCTGCTCCACACCGGCCTGCGCCTGGGCACGGCTGGCCTCCATGACCTTCACTGCATTGGCGGCGCCGGTCTGCAGTTTTTCGATCATGCCCTGTATCTCGGCGGTGGACTGCTGGGTGCGCGAGGCCAGGGTGCGCACCTCGTCGGCCACCACGGCGAAGCCGCGGCCCTGTTCGCCGGCGCGGGCGGCCTCGATGGCGGCGTTCAGTGCCAGCAGGTTGGTTTGTTCGGCGATGCCGCGAATCACGTCCAGCACGGTGCCGATCTGTTCGCTGTCCTGTTCCAGCTGATGGATCACGCCGGCGGCCTTTTCCACTTCGCTGGCCAGGGAGTCGATGACATCGATGGTGCGCGTGACCACCTGTTTGCCGGCCAACGCTTCGTCGTCGGCCTTGTGGGCGGCCTCGGCGGCGCTGGCAGCGCTGTGCGCCACCTCCTGTACCGTCGCCGTCATTTCGTTCATGGCAGTGGCGACCTGCTCGGTCTCCGACTGCTGCTGGCGGATGCCGCTGCTGGTCTGCTCGGTGATGGCGGAGGTCTCTTCCGCTGCCGCCGCCAATTGGCCGGTGGCGCCGGAGAGTTGCTGCACCATGCTGTGGAAGCGTTCACCCATGCGGTTGAAGGCGGTGGCGACGCGGCCCAGTTCATCCTGGGCCTTATAATTGGCACGGGTGGTCAGGTCGCCTTCGGCCATCTGGCCGCTGGCACGCTCCAGCTCCGCCACGGCACGGCCGATGCCGCCGATGGTGGCCCAGGCCAGCAGGGTGCTGAGGCCGATGGCGACCACGATCAGGGTGAGGGAGGCGTTGCGGATCAGAGTATATTCCGCCTCCGCCTTATCGTATTCGGCCTTGGCGACGTCGAGTTGCAGTTGCAGCAGTTTTTCAGCAGCGCCGGTGGCGGTGTAGAAGGTGGGGTTGACGCGCTTGAGCAGTGTTTCGTTGGCGTCGTGGTAACGGCCGGCCTTGAGCAGGGTGATGACGGGTTTCAGGCCCTCGTTGACGAACACGCCGCGCTTGATGGCGAAGTCTTCGGCCAGCTTCTTCTCCTCCTCGGTCATGTAGCTGGCCATGAAGGCCTGCCACAGGGAGGAAATCTTCTCGATGTTGTCCTCGGCGACCTTCAGATGCATGTCGATGGGGTGATCATGCATTTTGGAGAACTCGCTGGCCGGGTCGTGCTGCAGGGACAGCAGCAGCTGGGTGCGGTTGTCCTGCATCATTTCCAGAATGCGGCTGATTTGGCCGGTGGGCACCAGACGGTCGTTATAAACCGTGTTCAATGATCCATTGGCGTGGCGCATGCCGGTCAGACCCATCAGGCCGATGGCGATCATCAGCACGGTGGCGAGGGTGACCAAGGTGACCAGGCGGGTCTTGATGGTGAAGTTCTGCAGCAGGTTCATATATCACCTTGTTCTTTATATGGGTATGTAGGTGTATTGCCTACGCAAGGATATCGGCAGGTTCTGTTGCGTACTTTAGCATTTATCTAAGGAAGCTCTGAATAAGTTCAGAGCTTCCGCGGCACAGGGATGTGCCGCCATTTTTCAACGACGATAAGTCGTTGAAAAATGAAGCCAAGCGAAAATCACACTTTTCGCTTGGCGTGGTCTGAGAAGTCCAGGATGGACTTATTCAGACCTTCCCTAATGTGGGCAGCCATCGGCAAGGGTTTCCGATAGACTGGCCCCATTTTCCAAACAGGAACGGTCACTGATGAGTAAGGCATTGCGTGCGTGGGGAACCTGCATCGACTGTGGCTATGAGGGGATGCTGGAGTACTACCGGGTGGAGGGGGAGTCCTACGAGGACGAGGAGGCGCTGGGGCTGATGATGCTGCTGCATTGCCCGGCCTGCGGCAGCCGGGAGCACACCTTGATTACCATGGAGTACTACCACGAGATCAGCGAGAACGGCACTTCCGATGAGTGAGGCGGGAGTCGCACTGCGGTTGGACAAGTGGCTATGGGCGGCGCGCTTCTACAAGACCCGTGCCCTGGCGGTGGAGGCTATCAACGGCGGCCATGTTTATCTCAATGGTGTGCGGCCGAAACCGTCGCGCGGCGTGCAATGCGGCGACGAACTGGCAATCCGCAAGGCGGGTTTGGAGTTCGTGATCACTGTGACAGGTTTGTCGGAGCGGCGCGGTCCGGCAACGGCGGCGCAACAGCTTTACCGGGAAAGCGAGGAGAGCCGCCAGCGGCGCGAAGCGCTGGCGGAGGAACGGCGTCTCGCCGCTGCCGCCGGGGTGCTGCCGGCGCGCCGGCCGGACAAGCGTGGCCGGCGCCGGATCATCCGTTTTACCGGCCGAGGTGTTTAACCGGGCAACATTAAGGTAGGCTAATGTTTCACCATTACCCGTCTGTCGTACGTCACGGCATGCCGCCGGTCCGCTTCAGACCTTTCTTCCCGCAATCAGCGAACGGAGAATTGAATGGACGCCTCCCACCCCGTGAGCGCTGAACACGAGTTATCCGGCGCGCTGGCCGTCTTCGGTATGGAGGGACCTGCGGCGCCCGGCGCCGTGGATAGCTTTGCGGTGTGGGTGGGATGAAGGTGGACCCTCACGGGCCGACGGCATCGAAGTGCCCAAGGTGGAAGATACTGAAGGTCTTCACAGGCAAACCGGAGGGTCCGAAATGAATGGTAGCAAAACGGTCGTTGGCGTGGATATCGCCAAGCGGGTATTTCAGTTGCACTGGATCGACATGGAGACCGGAGAGATCGTGAGCCTGCAGCTCAAGCGCGAGAAGTTCCTCGAACACTTCGCTAACCGGCAACCATGCCTCATTGGGATGGAAGCCTGCGGCGGTGCGCAGCACTGGGCGAGGAAACTCACGGCGCTGGGCCACCAGGTCAAGCTCCTGCCAGGCAAGGCGGTGAAGCCGTTCGTCACCGGCAACAAGAACGACCGGCAGGACGCGCGGGCGATCTGGACAGCGGTGCAGCAGCCGCACGTCAAGGCGGTGGCGATCAAGACGGAAGAACAGCAGGCCATCCTGGCGCTGCACCGCATGAGGAGCCAGTTGGTCAAGTTCCGCACCGCGCAGATTAACGGCCTGCGGGGGTTGCTCGCCGAATACGGTGAAGTGATGCCGCAGGGCAAAGCGGGGGTCAGGAAGGGAATTGCTGCGGCTTTGGCCAGACTGGAAGACCGGCTGCCGGCAATGGTGATCGATACGTTGCGCGAGCAATGGGCGCGCATCGAGAAGCTGGATGGGGAAATCGCCGCCATCGAGCAGCGCATCCAGCTGTGGCTCAAGCAAGACGAAGCTTGCAAGCGAATCGCTGAAATTCCTGGTGTCGGGCCGCTGACCGCCACGGCGGCGGTCGCCATCATGGGCGACGCCAAAGCCTTCAAGTCGGGGCGAGAGTTCGCCGCCTTCGCCGGCCTGGTGCCGCGACAGGTGGGCACTGGTGGGCGCATCAAACTGCTCGGCATCAGCAAGCGCGGTGACACCTACCTGCGCACCTTGCTGATTCACGGTGCGCGATCCGTGCTGACCCACGCCAAAGACCCCGGCCCGTGGGTCACGAAATTACGCCAGCGCCGGCCGCTGAATGTCGCGGTCGTGGCCCTGGCCAACAAGATGGCGCGAACGATCTGGGCGATGCTCGCCCATGAACGGACGTACCAAAAGGGATTCGTCAGTCAGCCGGCATAGGTGCCTGACGAGTGTATCAACCACTTTGAAGAAAGGAGTGGCCGCCGTAAAGGTTGCGCAAGGTCGATAAAGTGTGATGGCAAACAGGTCAGACCGTGACCCGCCAAACCTGTATGGCGGTAAGGACTTCGAGTCCTTCAGGAGAATGAGGCGCGGGTCAGCGGATTCCATCAGGGCCAGCAGGTCTATTCCTGCACAACAGGCCGGATATAGAACTGCAGCCTATCTGTCCCAACACACCAAAATCGCCCTTGGCAAACGGGAGGCGTCCATATAGTACCGCCATGGCCACCGTGCACATGACCAAAGATAATTTCGAACAGATCATCAACAACAACGATTTCGTCATCATCGATTTCTGGGCGCCGTGGTGCGGCCCCTGCCAGGGCTTCGGTCCGGTGTTCGAGGCGGAGTCGGAACATCATCCCGACATCGTGTTCGCCAAGGTGAATACCGAAGAGGAGCAGGAGCTGGGTGGCCTGTTCCAGATCCGTTCCATCCCCACGCTGATGATTTTCCGCGAGCAGGTGATCATCTATTCCGAGGCGGGTGCCCTGCAGCCGTCCCAACTGAAGAACTTGCTGCAGCGTGCCAAGGAACTGGACATGGCCGAGGTGCACAAGCAGGTGGCGGAGCAGCAGCAACAGCGGGGCTGAATCCTGCCGGTTTCCGGACGCGGGTTTCGGTGGTGTTGTAGCGCCACTTGAAACTTGCGACTTGGAACTTGCCGCACCGACCTCCACTCCCTGTTTTGTGTATCCGACAAATAAAGTAAACTATTGTCCTTTGCCACATAACGGGGAGTATCGATGCGTCCGGCACACATCACCGAGGTTCTGGAACGGGAATTTGCGAGCACGCACGACGGCCATCACACGCCGGTGATGCTGTGGGGGCCGCCCGGTGTCGGCAAGTCGCAGATGGTGGCCCAGGTGGCGGCGCGCCATCGGGTGCCGGTGATCGATATCCGTCTGTCGCAGATGGAGCCGAGCGACCTGCGCGGCATCCCGTTCCGTAGCGAAGGCCAGGTGGAATGGGCGGTGCCGGCCATGCTGCCCGATGCCAGGCGGCACGGCCCGGCCGGTATCCTGTTTCTCGATGAAATCACCTCGGCACCGCCGTCCGTTTCCGCCGCCGCCTACCAGCTGATCCTCGATCGCCGCCTCGGCGAATACCGTGTGCCCGAGGGGTGGGCCATCTTCGCCGCCGGCAACCGCCAGGGTGATCGCGGTGTCACCTATGCCATGCCGGCACCGCTGGCCAACCGTTTCGCCCACTTCGAGGTGGAGACTCATCTCGACGACTGGGTGCTGTGGGCCTACCGCAACGGTATCGACGAACGCATCATCGCCTTTCTGCGCTTCCGTCCCGAATTGCTGTTCGATTTCGACCCGGCGCACAATCCCATTGCCTTCCCCTCACCACGTTCCTGGGAGTTTGCCCACCGTGCGCTGAAAAAATTCGGCGAGGCACATCAGCTATTGGTGGAGACCCTGCAAGCCTGTGTCGGTCCAGCGGCTGGCATCGAAGCGGCCGCCTTCGTGCGCAACCTGGACAAGCTCCCCGATCTGGATGCCATCCTGCGCCGCGAGATGGTGCCGGTGCCACGCGAGATCGACCTGCAATACGCCGTAGCCTCCGCGCTGGTGGCCCGCGCCCTGCGCGCCAAGGCCGAGCGGAAGGGGGCCGAGGTGTACGGGCCGATCCTGGAATTCGCCGGCCGCTTCAGCCAGCGCGAGATGGGCGTGATGCTGGTGTCCGACATGCACCGCGCCATCGGCCAGGAAATCTTCAGCGTGCCCGAGTTTGCGCCCTGGGCGCAGGCCGTGGCCGACGTGATGCTCTATGAGATGTAAAGCATGTTAAACGCAAAGACGCAAAGAGCGCAGAGTACACAAAGGGATGTGTTCTTTGCTTCCTGTATTTCTTCGCGCTCTTGGCGTCCTTTGTGTCTTTGTGTTTAATCGCTTTATGTCAGGCGATCTCGAAACCAAACTCAGCGCCGCGCGCACCAAGCTGATCCTGGACAAGCCGTTCCTCGGCGCCCTGGTGCTGCGCCTGCCGCTGGTGGCCGCCGATCCGCGCTGGTGCAAGACCACGGCCACCGACGCGCGCACCTTCTATTACAACGCCGACTACATGGACGCGTTGACCCTCGATCAGACCCAGTTCGCCCTGGCCCATGAGGCGCTGCACTGCGCGCTGTCGCACTTCGCGCGCCGTCAGCACCGCGACCGCCACCGCTGGGATGTCGCCTGCGACCTCGCCATCAATCCGCTGCTCATCGACGAGGGGCTGACGCCGGTGCAGGACGCCCTGTTCCTCGAGGAGTACAAGGGCATGACGGCGGAGGAGATCTATCCCTGCCTGGACGAGGCCGACTCGCTGCAACCCCATGACGACCATGTCTACGACCAGGACAGCGGCGATCAGGGGGGCAAGGCCGGCAGCGGCGGCGACAAGGGCGAGGGCGGTGGTGGCCAGGCCACCCCGGAGGACAAGGACGACAAGGGCGGCAGCGGCAAGCCGCAGCCGCAGCAACAGGGCGGCCAGGGCGGGGCGCCCAAACCGGAACCGCTGTCCCATGAAGAGCGCGAACGCCTGGCGGTGCAGTGGCGTCAGCGCATGGCCGGTGCGGCACAGCAGGCCTTGCAGGCCGGCAAGCTGGGCGGCGCGCTGGCGCGGCTCATCGACCACCTGCTGCAACCGCAACTGCCCTGGCGCATGCTGCTGGCCAGATACATGACCGCCACCGCGCGTGACGACTATAACTATGCGCGTCCCTCGCGCCGCGAGGGCGACGCCATCTTCCCCAGCCTGCGCTCCTCCGAGATCGATATCGTGGTGGCGCTGGATACCAGCGGCTCGGTCAGCGACCAGGAGATGGGCGAGTTCCTCGCCGAGATCGATGCCATCAAGGGGCAGGTGCGTGCCCGCATCACCCTGCATGCCTGCGATGCGCAATTGGCCGACGACGGGCCGTGGAGCTTTGAGCCGTGGGAAGAGTTCAAGTTGCCGCGTGCGTTCAAGGGCGGCGGCGGGACATCTTTCCTGCCGGTGTTCGACTGGCTGGAGCGCGAAGGCCGCCGTCCCGACCTGCTGGTCTATTTCACCGACGCCGATGGCGCCTTTCCCGCGCAGGAGCCCGGCTTCCCGGTGATCTGGCTGGTGAAAGGCAAGGGCAAGGTGCCCTGGGGACAGCGCATACAACTCAATTGACGCCTGCGGGCGTCATCCCGCACGGAACCCGTAACGGACAGCGATTTTATGGAACTTTCCAGCGAAGACAGTCTGCGCCTGAACGTGCTCATCGCCAATGCCGAGGCGATCCGCATCGACGAAAACAACATGACGGTGTACGGCCTCAAGGGTGACCGCGAGATGAAGGTGTCGCTCAATCCCACCGGACGCAGCGAGCAGTATCTGCAACGGGTGCGCGAACTGCTGTCGGGGCAGGTGCTGGGTTCGCCCGGCGGCTATCCGGTATTCCTGCGTCGCTGGACCCGCATGGGCCAGATCAACAACGAGGATCTGGACAAGCTGCTGATGATCGGCGAGCCGGAGGCGGTGGTGGCGGTGACCCGCTCGCGCCAGCTCACCGACGAACTGGCGCGTCGCGCCTGGTGGGTGGCGCCGTATGCGGAGAATGCGCGGCGCATGCTGGAACATCCGCTGGTGGTGGCCGGCAGCATGGGGCCGGTGCTGGCGGAGTTTCTGGTGGAGCATCTGCCCTTCGAGAGCGAACACCAGGACATGCTGGATACGGTGCGCCTGGTATTGCAGCCCGGACTGATCAGCGCCGAAACCCGCAAGCGGTTGTGGGATGCCGGGCGTACCCGCAAGACCTATCGCGTCGGTTTCCTCGCCGCCGAGCCGGACAACCTGCCCGATGCGGTGCCGGCCCGCGCCGATGTGGAACAATACCGGCCACTGCTGGCCCCGCTGGCGGCACACAACGCCTGTGCCGCGCTGCTGCTCAGGCTGCTGGATAGCCCGGGCCAGACCTTCCTCGACGTGGGAGCCGACGCACTGCACAAGCCGGCGGATCAGGACGTGGTGACGGCGCTGGTCAACGCCATCGGCCGCTATTTCCAGGCCGCACGTCCCGCCGCCCCCAGCCTGCGCGAGATCGAGGCCATCGCTGCCAGCGTGGCGGCCCTGTGTGCCGCGGGCAGCGGCGAACTGTGCGAGTTGCTGCAGGGGGTGCCGCAGTTGGCTGCCGAGATCCGCGCCATGGTATTTCTGGCCCACATCGACGAGGCCATCGTGACCCCGATCTTCGCCCACAGCGACGCGGTCGGTACCGTGATGCGCAAGAAGATCGAGCCGGTGGTGACGCCGATCCTGCAGCAGTTTGCCGTACTGCGCGGACGGCATTGATATACTCGCGCCGAACGAACGACCTGGAGTGCATGCCGTGAGTGATTCCAGCGCGCCGCTCGGCATCCTGCTGACCAACCTGGGCACCCCCGATGCGCCGACCCCGCCGGCGCTGCGCCGCTATCTGGCCGAGTTCCTGTGGGACCGCCGCGTGGTGGATGTGCCGCGGCCGCTGTGGTGGCCGATCCTGCACGGCATCATCCTGCGCACCCGCCCGGCCCGCTCGGCGCGGCTGTACCGCAAGGTATGGACTGCCGAAGGTTCACCGCTGCTGCTCATCGCGCGGCGCCAGCAGGCGCTGTTGCAGCAGGCGCTGGAGGCGCAGTGGCCGGGACGGACCCGGGTGGCCCTCGGCATGCGCTACGGCAATCCCTCCATCGCCGCGGCACTGGCCGAACTGCGCGCCGCCGGCGTGCAGCAGGTGCTGGTGCTGCCGTTGTATCCGCAGAATTCCTGCTCCACCACCGCCTCCACCTTCGATGCGCTGGCCGAGGCGCTGCGCGCCACGCGCGATGTGCCGTCGCTGCGCTTCGTGGCGGACTATCACGCCGATGCCGCCTACATCGATGCCCTGGCCGCCTCGGTGCGCGAGGCGCGGCAGGAGGCCGGGCCGGTGCAGCGGCTGCTGTTTTCCTTCCACGGCACGCCGGAACGCTATCGTAGCGAGGGTGATCCGTACTATCAGCAGTGCCTTGTCACCGCACAGTTGACGGCGGAGCGCCTGGGATTGAAGGGAGACGAGTGGCAGGTGTCCTTCCAGTCGCGTTTCGGGCGTGAGCCGTGGTTGCAACCGTATACCGATGAAGTGCTTCAGGCATTGCCGGCGCAGGGCATCAGGCACGTACAGGTGATCTGCCCCGGTTTCTCCGCCGATTGCCTGGAGACTCTGGAGGAGATCGCCGGCGAAAACCGCAAATTGTTCCTGCACGCCGGTGGCGAGTCCTTCCACTACATCCCCGCTCTCAACGACCGCCCCGACCACATCGCCGCCCTGGCCGGCATTGTGGCGCGGGAGTTGTGCCTGGGAGAAAGCTAAAGGCTTTCAACGCAAAGACGCAAAGGACGCGAAGGTCGCAAAGTTAGGGAAGCTCTGAATAAGTTCAGAGCTTCCGCGGCACAGGGATGTGCCGCCATTTTTCAACGACGATAAGTCGTTGAAAAATGAAGCCAAGCGAAAATCACACTTTTCGCTTGGCGTGGTCTGAAAAGTCCAGGATGGACTTATTCAGACCTTCCTTGGTTATTGCGCCGGTTCAAAGCAGAAGCTGTCGTCGCTGCGGCAGGCATGAGTCAGCCTGTGGAACGGCCTGGGGAACATAAAACCTTTGCGCTCTCGGTGTCCTTTGCGTCTTTGCGTTTAAGCGTTTTTCTACCCAAACCCGAATGCCACCGCCGCCACGTCGCGGTAGTGATGGGCGAAATGAATCGTGATGCCCTTGCGGATGTGGGCCGGCAGTTCCTCGTAGTCGCCACGGTTGGCCTCGGGCAGGATCAGTTCCATCACGCCGACGCGGCGTGCCGCAATCACCTTCTCGCGTATGCCACCCACCGGCAGCACCTGACCGGTGAGGGTCAGCTCGCCGGTCATGGCCAGCGGCCGCTTGATGCGTTCCCTGCGTGCCAGGGAGAGCAGGGCGGTGGCCATGGTGATGCCGGCGCTGGGACCGTCCTTGGGGGTGGCCCCCTCGGGTACGTGCAGGTGCACGAAGGCCTCGTCGAAGAAGGCGGGGTCGCCGTCGAATTGCTTGAGATGTGAGGAAATGTAGCTGTAGGCGATCTCCGCCGATTCGCGCATCACCTCGCCCAGCTTGCCGGTGAGCTTGAAACCGCGGTTGCGGCTGTGCACCAGCGTCGCCTCGATGCTCAGGGTGGCGCCGCCCATGGCGGTCCAGGCCAGGCCGGTGACCACGCCGATGCCGCTCAAGGGCCTCTCGCGCTGGAACAGCGGCTTGCCCAGCAGTTCTTCGATGCTCGTGGGGCCGACGCGAATCGGCGTCCGCTCGCCGCCGACGATGCGCACCACCGCCTTGCGGATGATGCGCCCGAGTTGCTTCTCCAGATTGCGCACACCGGCCTCGCGTGCATAGTCCTCGATGACCTTGCGCAGCGCACTGTCGGAGATTTTCAGCTGGCTCGGCTTAAGCCCCGCCTTTTCCAGTTGTTTGGGCCACAGGTGGTGTTTGGCGATGGCCAGCTTCTCCTCGGTGATGTAGCCGGACAGGCGGATCACCTCCATGCGATCCAGCAGGGGGCCGGGGATGGTGTCGAGCTGGTTGGCGGTACAGACGAACAGCACCTTGGACAGGTCGAAGCGCAGGTCCAGGTAGTGATCGAGGAAGTCGCTGTTCTGTTCCGGATCGAGTACCTCCAGCAGGGCCGAGGCGGGGTCGCCCTGGTAGGAGGCGCCGATCTTGTCGATCTCGTCCAGCATGATCACCGGATTGGCGGTGCCTGCCTCCTTGATGGCCTGGATGAACTTGCCGGGCATGGCGCCGATGTAGGTGCGGCGGTGGCCCTTGATCTCCGCTTCGTCACGCATACCGCCGAGGGAGAAGCGGTAGAACTGACGGCCCAGGGTATTGGCGATGGAACGGCCGATGGAGGTCTTGCCCACGCCGGGCGGGCCGACCAGCAGCAGGATCGAACCGGCCACCTCGCCCTTCATGGCGCCGACGGCGAGGAATTCGATGATGCGCTGCTTCACGTCTTCCAGGCCGTCATGATCCTGATCGAGGACGCGGCGGGCACGTTTCAAATCCAGCCGATCGGTCGAGTGGATACCCCAGGGCAGGGCGGTGGCCCAGTCCAGGTAGTTGCGCGTGACGGTGTATTCCGGCGAACCCACTTCCAAGATGGATAGCTTTTGCAGTTCGTCGTCGATGCGCTTCCGGGCCGCCGCGGGCAGGGTGAGTTTGGCCAGCCGCTCGCGGAAACGGTCCACGTCGGCGGTGCGGTCGTCCTTCTCCAGGCCCAGTTCCTTCTGGATTTCCTTGAGCTGTTCGCGCAGGAAGAACTTGCGCTGCTGCTCGCTCATGCGCTCGTCCACCTTTTCGCGGATCTGCGATTGCAGACGGGCGACATCCAATTCCTTTTTCAGCAGTACCAGCACCTTTTCCATGCGTGGCAACACCGCGAAGGCCTCCAGCACCTGTTGCAACTCTTCGCCTTTGGCACTGGTCAGTGCCGCGGCGAAATCGGCCAGCGGGGAGGGGTCATTGGGACTGAAACGGCTGAGGAAGTATTTCAGTTCTTCGCTGTAGAGCGGATTGAGCGGAATCAGCTCCTTCAGGGTGTTGATGATGGCCATGGCGTAGGCCTTGACCTTGGCGTCCGCCTTGAGCGGCTTTTCCGCCGGATACTCCACCTGCACCATGAACGGCGGCTTGTGCGACAGCCATTTGACGATGCGGAAGCGCTGGATGCCTTCGGCAATGAACTGGATCTTGCCGCCGGAGCGGTTGGGGTTGTGTACCCGCACCAGGCTGCCGATGCGGTGGAAATTCTCCGGCTTGAGATGCTCCGGATCGCCGTTGCGGGTGAGGACCAGGCCGGCCATGTGATGGGGATGATCGCCGATGCGTTCCAGCGTTTCCAGCCATGGTTGCTCGTCCAGCAGGACAGGAAAGGCCTGCGCCGGGAAGAAGGGACGGTCGGTCAGCGGTAGCAGATAGAGTGTGGTGGGCAGTACATCGGCGCTGACGGCCAATTCGGAAGAGCCGCCATCCCGGGACAGAACTTCGGATTCGAGGGTGTCGTTGTTGGACATTTTGTTGTTCCTCACAGCGGCTTGGCAGTGTGACGGGAGCTGATTTTTTCAGTCTGCGCGCATGCGGCGTGCCGTGGATATAGTGTGGTCAGTACCGACATCGTGCAAGCCCACGAGCCGTGCGTCGTTGTGATGTCGTGCGCATGTTGAGCGGCAGCGCATTTGGTACTTGAAAAAATATTGCAAGTTTGCTTGTTACATCGGTTTTTATGTTTATAATGTTTTTCGACATGTGTCTCTACTAACAAGGAGAAGAGTTGCCATGCCGAAAGTTGCAAGACGCGCCGTTGCCAAGAAGAGTGTTCGTACCAAGAAGGCTGCTGCGCCGAAGCGCGCCGTGCGCCGTTCCCCCGCGAAGAAGATCGCTGCCGGCAAGAAGGCAGTGCTGGCCAGCGTGAAGAAGATGAATGCCCAGGCCAAGGCCGTTAAGGCACGTCTGGCTGCCGAGAAGAAGAAGGCAGCTCAGGCCGAGAAGGCCATGCGTGCCAAGCTGCGTGCTGCCGTTGCGGAAGCCAAGGCACGACTGAAGGCTGTCCTGGATGAGGAAAAGGCCTTTGCAGGCCGTCAGGCCGCAATTGCCAAGGCTGTTGCGGCTTACGACAAGAAGCACGCCAAGGTCGCTGCCAAGAAGGCCAAGCGCAAGCCGGCGCGTAAGAAACGCGCCGCCAAAGCCGCCTGATGAACAAGGCCACCGTCCCCGGACGGTGGCCTTCTTCTTTGTAGGCCCTGTTTTTCAGCTCCGGGCCGTGTCCTGTCCGGTCAAATCAGGCCGGCGAAGGGTTGTACTTCCACCAGCGTTCCCGCCTCCACATTGCCGCATTCCGCCGGCAGAATGATGAAGCAGTTGGCCCGGCTCATCGAACTGAGCACATGTGAACCTTGCGCTCCGGTACTGCGCACGGTGAGCTGTCCGGCGGCGTCGTATTCCAAAATGCCGCGCTGATAGTCGGCGCGGCCCGGGGTTTTTTTCAACCGCGTCATGCACGGCACCCGCAGTCGTAGCGGTTGCTGAACCGTCTGGCCCATGAGCTGCTGCAGCGCCGGCTGCACCAGCTGATAGAAGGTGGCCATGGATGACACAGGATTGCCCGGCAGACCAAAAAAGGCGGTCTCCCCCAACAGACCGAAGGCCAACGGCTTGCCCGGTTTCATGGCAATCTTCCAAAAATTCACCTTGCCGAGGCTTTCCAGCGTTTCCTTCACATAATCGGCATCACCGACGGATACGCCACCGGAAGTGATGAGCACATCGGCGACGGCTGCACCCTGCCGGAAGGCGGTGACGATATCCTCGCGCCGATCGCGTACCACGCCCATGTCGATGATTTCCACTCCGAGGCGGCTCAGCATGCCGTACAGGGTGTAACGGTTGCTGTCGTAGATCTGGCCTTCCTGCAATGTCTCGCCCAGGGAACGCAGCTCATCGCCGGTGGAGAAAAAGGCCACGCGCAGACGCCGTGCCACCTTTACCTCGGCGATGCCGAGGGAGGCGAGCAGGCCGAGGTCGGCGGGTGTCAGCTGGCGGCCCTGCTGCAGCACGATTTGTCCGTTGGCGATGTCTTCACCGGGCAGGCGCACATGGTCACCTTGGCGCGGTCCATTACCGATGTAGACAGTATCGCCCTCGCGCCGTGCATTCTCCTGCATTACCACCGTGTCGGCACCGGTCGGCAGCTTGGCTCCGGTCATGATGCGCACACACTGGCCGCTGGCAACCGTGCCGCTGTACGGGTGGCCGGCGAGGGCGGTGCCGATGAGTTGCAGTGCGGTTTCGCCGTCTGGCGGTAAATCGGCGGCACGCAGGGCGTAGCCGTCCATCGCCGAGTTGGCATGGGGCGGTACGTCGATGGGGGATGACACGTCGCTGGCGAGTACACGGCCGAGAGCATCGCGCAGGGCGCGTTGTTCGAAACCGGTGATGGGTTTGAGGCCGGCGCGGATGTATTCCAGTGCCTGGGCGACGCTGAGCAGTGCCGGGCGTGGCGTGCTGTTTTGCTCCTGGCTCATGTGGGGACAACTCCTGATGTATCGATGGTGGGCGGATTATTGCCGGCCGATGTGCCGCAGCACAAATGCGGCGATGGCCGGCGGGTCGTTGAGGTCGAGCAGTGGCAGCGGGGTGGGGATGTCGGGGGGTGCATCGCAGGCCACGGCGATGATCTGTGGGTCATGGGGGAACAGCGGCGGTTTGCCCAGCGTTGGCCGGTGCAACTCTATTTTATTGACCGCCTCGTGTTTGAAGCCTTCCACCAGGATCAGGTCGAGGGCGGCGCGATCCAGTGCGGCCACCAGTTCCTCCAGGCAGGGTTCGGCACGGCCGTCCGGATGTTCCGTGAGCAGCGCCCAGCGCCGGCGCGAGGCGACCATCACCTGCCGGGCGCCGGCATCACGCATGCGATAGCTGTCCTTGCCGGGCCGATCGATATCAAAATCGTGATGCGTGTGCTTGATGACGGCAAGGCGCAGGCCGCGGCTGCGCAGCAGCGGGATGATCTGCTCCAGCAGGGTGGTCTTGCCGGTGCCGCTGGCAGCGACGAAGGCGAGCAGCGGCGGGGTGTGTTCAGCACTCATGGGCGGAAAACCTTTGTTCCAGGGCTTGCAGATCCTGGGCGGTATTGATGTTGCTGAAGGCGGCCGATTGATCGGAAAAATCCGCAACCACCAGTTTCTGGCTGTGCAGCCAGTCCTGTACCTTGCGTCCGCCGCTGATGAGGTAACTCTCCAGGGCCGGTTGGACGCGGCGGTGTGCCAGCATGATGGCGGCATGTAATCGCTCTCCGTCACTGACGGTGCAGACATCGGCGGCGGCCTGTGACAGGGCTGTATACATGCGTTGCACCAGTGCGGCAGGCAGGCAGGGGGTGTCACAGGGAACGCACAGCACCAGGTCGCTGGTACTGGCCTGTAATGCCGCAAGCAAACCGGCGAGTGGACCGGGCTGATCTGGCAGTGTGTCGGCGATGACCGGCAGGCCGAAGGATGCGTACGCCGCAGCGGCACGATTGCTGTTCAGCAGGATCATATCCACCTGCGGGCGCAGGGCAGCGATTACATGGGCCAGCAGCGGCCTGCCGGCGAGGGGCAGCAGCGCCTTGTCGGCCCCAGCCATGCGGCGTGCGCGGCCACCGGCAAGAATCACGGCGGTGATGGCGGGGAGAGCAGTTTGGACGGGCATGGCGTGTAACTGTTGTAACAGGATGTCGACATCGTACCATGGGGGGCAGGATTACAGCAGGCGTGGAGGTGGCAGGGTGACGATACAGACACAGACAGGTGGTCCGGCTGAGCCGACGGTGGAGATCGTGGAGCAGCGCACCTGTTATCAAGGCTTTTTCCGCATGGAGCATTACCGCCTGCGCCACCGTCGCTACGATGGCGGCATGAGTCCATTGCTCAGCCGCGAATTGTTCGAGCGCGGTCACGCAGCGGCGGTCCTGCCCTATGATCCGGTCCTTGATCGCATCGTATTGCTGGAGCAGTTTCGTATCGGTGCCTTGGACGCTCCCGGTGGACCCTGGCTATTGGAGATCGTGGCGGGAATCATCGAGAGCGGCGAGACGGCAGCGGAGGTGGTTGAGCGCGAGATGTTGGAGGAGGCGGGTTGTACCCTGCTGGCGCTGGAGCCCATCTGCGAGTATCTGGTCAGTCCCGGTGGCACCTCGGAGCGCATCAGCCTGTATTGTGGCCGGGTCGATGCGGCCGGGGTCGGCGGTATCCATGGCCTGGCTGCCGAGGGGGAGGACATCCGGGTCTTCACGGTGACTTTCGCCGAGGCCATGGCCCTGCTGTCCTCCGGGCGTATCAACTCCGCCAGTCCGATCATCGCCCTGCAATGGCTGCAGCTGAACCGGTCACGCCTGCAGCAATTGTGGTCCCCTTGAAAATCGGCCTGCTTGGACGATAGTAAGCAGTGAGGTTCCACGGGATAAACTCTCATGAAGATCACATCGGCATTCAACAGCGCCCTGCAAGGCATCCGTCGCGGTATGGAAGGACTCGATCGCAATGCGGCCCAGATCGCCAGTACCGCGCAGCTGCAGGGCGAGGCCTCACCCACCGAGCCCCTGGTGGAGAGCAAGGTCAATCGCCTGCAGGTGGAGGCCAGCGCCAAGGCCATGCGCACCATCGATGAGGCCATCGGCAGCCTGTTCGACGACAAGGCCTGAGCTGCGCTCCTCTCCCTGATGGGGTGGAGGGCTATCCTTTGCCCGTCATTCTCATATACTGTGCACCTGTTCCCGAGAATGTGCCCGCCGTGGGCGGGACTCCGCAAGGATAACCATACGTGCACATCAGCCATACGGTAACCGAGACCCGGCTCGAAATTCAGAAGCTGAACCGGCTTCCGCCGATGTCCCTGGTGGCGCAGGAACTGTTGGCGGTGTTCGCCGAAGGCGATATGGATGTGCAGCGTATTGCCGCCATCATCGAAAAAGACCCGCCATTGCTGGCACGCCTTATCGGCCTGGCCAATTCCGCCTATTTCGGCTATCCCGAGCGGGTCGCCACTGCCGAGGACGCCATCTTCAAGGTGTTGGGCATCAATATCGCCCGCAGCCTGGCCTTCAGCATGGTGCTGGCCGGCCCCTTCCGCACCAGCCATTGCCCCTCTTTCCATGTCGACGAGTACTGGGCCAGCGCCATGGTCACGGCGACCCTGGCCCAGCGTCTGGCCCGTCTGGTCGAGGAGGAGCCGCGCCCCCACGGCGGCAACGCCTATCTGGCCGGTCTGCTGCACAACCTGGGGCTGTTGGCGCTGGTACACCTTTATCCGGACGAGATGGCGTGGGTATTTGACCGTCTGGCGCAGGAGCCGGGGCTCAGTCTGGCCGCGGCAGAAACCGCTGCGCTGGGCGCGGACCATTTGCAGGTAGGCGGTTGGCTGGCGCGCAAGTGGCACCTGCCGGCCTTTGCCGTGGCGGCCATCGAGCACCACCGGGATGTGGCCTATAACGGCGAATACCAACCCTTGGTGCGTCTGATCGGTTTTTGCGCCCAATGGGCCGCGCGCCTGCAGCGGGAGAATGAAGCTGTTGATTTAGGCACGCTGACAGCGCTGGGTATCCCGCCGGTAGAGGCGGAGAGCGAGCTGGGCGAAATGCTGGCCAAGCGTGACGAAATCGCGCTGTTGGCCCGGCTGCTGGCTGACGGTTGATGCGGGTGCACGATGGATACGGCGCCGTTCATTGAAACATTCCGCGAACTCAACGACAGTTTTCTCAAGCTGATCGATTCCCTTTCCGCCCTGCGCGGCCTGTCGGCATTGCGGGTCTATGGCCAGAGCGACAGCCAGTTGCTCGGTAGTGCCCTCGACGTGCTGATGCAGAACCAGGATATGGAGCGCTGCTCGGTGTACCTGCTGCGCGACGGCAAGCTGGTGAATGCCGCCGGCCTCGACTGGGCGGATATGATCGGCCTGACGCAGGAACGCAGCTCCGGCCATGCGCCGTTGTTCGCCAGTTTCGAGGTGGGCGAGGGGCTGGTAGGTATGGCGGCGCAGACCGGCCTTCTGCAGCACAGCCGCAATTGTGAAAATGACCCGCGTTTCGCGCGCAACTGCCGCGGCATCAGCCCCGCCGCCATGACCATCGGTTCGCTGATCAGCCTGCCCATCAAGGCCAGTGGCGAGGTGCTCGGTGTGCTCAATGTGTCACACCCCCATGCTGAATTCTTCACCGAGGCGCAGGAGCGTTCGTTGGTGATTTTTGCCAATTTCCTTGGCCAGATGTTGGTCAACAACCGCCTGCTCAACAGCATGGAGAACATGGTGCGTGAACGAACGCGCCAGTTGGAGCAGGCGCTGGCCGATGCCGAGGCGCTCAAGCGCCGCTATGCCGAGCTGTCGGTGATCGACGAGTTGACCGGTTTGCACAACCGCCGCTTCTTTTTCCCTGAATCCCGCTCGGCGCTGGCACGCAGCCTGCGTTACAAAAAAGGCTTTTGCCTGCTGCTGCTCGATATCGATCACTTCAAAGGCATCAACGATGTGCACGGTCACAACCTGGGCGATGAAGTACTGCGCCGCTGCGCCGAACTGCTCCGGCAGCAGGTGCGCGAGGTGGATGTGCTGGCGCGCTTCGGCGGCGAGGAATTCATCATCGCCGTACCCGATACGGAATTGGAGGGGGCCAAGCAGCTGGCGGAACGCATACGTGCAGCGGTGAAGGATACGGAATTCAACATCGATGGCCGTCGCATCAAGGTGACGGTCAGCATCGGTATCGCCTGCCTGCTGGCGCAGGACAAGGCCGATGCCCAGATTATTCTCGAGCGCCTCATCAGCGAGGCCGATCAGGCTCTCTATTTCGGCAAGCACAACGGCCGCGACAAGGCCTGTGCCTATCCGGAAATTGCCTGTTTCCTCTAGGACCGACTAATCCGCCAATCCCTCGATACCCTGCTGGCCGCATTTGCGGCCGGCCAGGCGCGCCGCTTCGATCAGGGTCAGTTCCAGCGGACGCTTGCGTGCCAGTCCGTGGATGATGCCGGCGTTGAACACGTCGCCGGCAGCCAGGGTGTCCACCAGACGCGGCGGCGGGAAGGCCGGGGTGTGGTAGCCACGGCCATCGCGGTCGCGGGCATAGGCGCCGCCTTCGCCCCACGCACATACCAGTTGTGCCGTCGGTGCCTGCGCGCGTACGCGGTCGAACAGGCCCTCGGCACGCTGGAAACCACAGGCGCGGGCATAGACGCGGGAAAAGAGCAGCAGGTCGGGGTAGGGAAACAGCTGTTCGATGCCGGGACGCGGTTTCTCCACCTCCAGGGAACAGGGCAGCTCGGGATGCAGTTTTGTTACCCGTTCCAGCATGCGTTGCGTCACCTCCACATTGCGTCCCTCGAAATGTATCCAGTCGAAGCGCGTCAGATCGATGGCGCGGAAATGTTCGAAGCTGTATTCGGGCAGGTCGCGGTAATGCACGATGGTGCGCGACCCGCTGCGCTGGCTCAGGGTGATGTAGGAGGTCGGTACCTTGCCGCGCGGTAGCCATTCCACGGCGCTGGTGTCGATGGCGTGGCGTGCCAGGTCGGCACGGATCAGCCGGGCATCCGGTTCGTCGGCCAGGGTGCCGGCCCAACTGCACTGGTGGCCGAACTGGCTCAGTACCACCAGGGTATTGGTGGCGTTCCCGCCGCGGCGCGTCTCCTGTTCCAGGGCGCGCACCTCGGCATCCTCCGGCGGATAGTCTTCTACCAGATTGATGATGTCGAGTGTGGCGATGCCGACGGCAAGGATGCGGGCCATGATGTAAGTCCGGTCATGCGGGGTTGCGTAGTGTAAACCCGGCGGCGGGCAGATTTCGCCACCGCGATCACATCAGGTGCGGTTCTCGGTCCGTTGCTGTTGCCGCCTCAGCGCCCAGGCCACGTGTTCCCGCACCAGGGCGGAGGGATGTTCGCTGCGCTGCTGCAGGGCGCTGCGGATGGTCGCATCAGCGGGGGCATTGCCGAGGGCCACGGCGATGTTGCGCAGCCAGCGCTCGTGGCCGAGGCGGCGCAGCGGACTGCCTTCGGTGCGGTGCAGGAAGTCTTGCTCACTCCAGGCGAACAGGTCGACGAGCTGTGGTGCGTCCAAACCGCGGCGCGGCAGGAAGTCGGGTTCGGCGGTGTGGCGGGCGTGACCGTTCCAGGGGCAGACCAGCTGGCAGTCGTCGCAGCCGTAGATCCGGTTGCCCAGCAGCGGACGCAGCGGTTCGGGAATGGCGCCGTGCAGTTCGATGGTGAGGTAGGAAATACACAGCCGTGCGTCCACCGTATACGGGGCGATGATGGCGCGGGTGGGGCAGAGGTCGATGCATGCCGTGCAGCGTCCGCAGTGGGCACTTGCCGCACGGTCTGCCGGCAGCGGCAGATCGGTGTATATCTCGCCGAGAAAGAACCAGGAACCCTGGCGGGTGAGCAGGTTGCTGTGCTTGCCCACCCAACCGAGGCCGGCCTGGGCGGCGATGGGTTTTTCCAGCACCGGGGCGCTGTCGCTGAACACGCGGTAGCCGTAGGGACCGATGGCGCCCTCGATCTGCGCGGCCAGTTGCTGCAGCCGTGTGCGGATCAGTTTGTGGTAGTCGCGGCCGAGGGCGTAGCGCGCGATGTAGCCGCGTGTGCCGTTCTGCAAAACCCCCCAGGGTTCAGCGGCGGGCGGCAGATAGTCCATGCGCGCACTGATGATGCTGAGGGTGCCGGGTACCAGTTCCGCTGGCCGGCTGCGCTTGCTGCCATGCTGTGCCATGTAGCCCATTTCACCGTGATGGCCGGCAGCAAGCCACTGGTTGAGTTCCGTTTCGGCCGCCGACAGATCGGTGTGGCTGATGCCCACCTGCTGGAAACCGAGTGCCGCACCCCATTGCCGGATCTGCTGCACCAGGGCGGTGTAGTCGTGCGCGTCGCTGTTGTGGAGATCGGCCATGTCGGTATGATACCTGCCATGCCAACCTTACCCCATGATCTTTATCGCGCCGCCCAGGTGCGCGAACTGGACCGTCTGGCCATGGAGCTGGGCGGGCTGGGCGGCGGTGTGCTGATGGAGCGTGCCGGCCGTGCCGCCTTCGAGCTGCTGTGCCGGCACTGGCCCGAGGCACACCGTATCGCCGTAGTGTGCGGCGTTGGCAACAACGGTGGTGACGGTTTTGTGGTGGCGCGGCTGGCGCGCGAGGCGGGACTGGAGGTGGCGCTGTATCAGGTGGGTGAGGCGAGCCGTCTGCAGGGTGATGCCCTGGCCGCCGCGCAGGCGGTTGGCATGACGGCACGGCCCCTGGCTCCGGGCGATTTGCGCCACTGCGACGTGGTGGTGGATGCGTTGCTGGGCACGGGCCTGAGCGGCGCGGTGCACGATGCCTGGCGCACGGCTATCGAAATCATCAACGGCAGCGGCCGGCCGGTACTGGCGCTGGACATCCCCTCCGGCCTCGATGCCGACACCGGCGCGGTACTGGGCTGCGCCGTGCGTGCCACGCTCACCCTTACCTTCATCGGCCTCAAGCAGGGCCTGCTCACCGCGGCTGGCCCGGCCTGCTGCGGCGAACTGCACTTCGCCTCCCTCGCCGTACCGCCGGCCGTCTATGGCAGGGTCCCGGTCGCGGCGCGGCGGCTCGATAGCGCGCAGTTCGCTGCCTGGCTCGCGCCGCGTCGGCGTGATGCCCACAAGGGTGACTGCGGCCATGTGCTGGTGGTGGGTGGTGATCTCGGCTATGCCGGTGCCGCACGCCTGGCGGCGGAGGCGGCGGCGCGCTGCGGCGCCGGCCTGGTCAGCGTGGCGACGCACGCGGCTCATGCGGCAGCGCTCACCGCAGCGCGTCCGGAATTGATGTGCCACGGAGTGGAAAGTGCAGCGGAACTGGAGCCGCTGCTGCGCCGTGCCACAGTGGTGGTGATCGGTCCGGGATTGGGACAGGGGGCGTGGGGACGGCACATGCTGGGGAAGGTGTTGCAGGCGCGCCAGCCGCTGGTGGTCGATGCCGATGCCCTCAATCTGTTGGCACAGGAGCCCACGCACCGTAAGGACTGGGTGCTCACCCCCCATCCCGGCGAGGCGGGCCGCCTGCTTGGTGAAACCGCGGCGCAGGTGCAGGCCAACCGTTTTACGGCGGTGGCCGGCCTGCAGGCCAGTTTCGGCGGCGTGGTGGTGCTCAAGGGGCCGGGCAGTCTGGTGCTGGCCGACGACGGCCTGCCCGGCATCTGTGCCGGCGGCAATCCGGGCATGGCCAGCGGCGGCATGGGTGATGTGCTCAGCGGGATCATTGCCGCGCTCATCGCCCAGGGGCTGCCGCTGCGCGAGGCGGCGGGCGCCGGGGTATGCCTGCATGCGGCGGCGGCCGATGCCGCTGCGGTTGCCGGAGGGGAACGCGGCCTGCTCGCCTCCGATCTGTTCCCCCATCTGCGTCGTCTGGTCAATCCGCAATGACTGCTTCCCTGTTGCAACTCCAACTGGCTGATGCCGTGGCCACCGAGGCGCTCGGCACGGCCCTGGCCCGCTGTGCGGCGGATGGCGGCCTGCTGCTGTTCCTGCACGGCAATCTCGGTGCCGGCAAGACCACCCTGGTGCGCGGCTATCTGCATGGCCTCGGTCACGGCGGCGCGGTGAAAAGTCCCACCTACACCCTGGTCGAGCCCTACGAACTGGCCGGCCGCAGCGTCTATCACTTCGACCTCTATCGACTGGGCGATGCGGAGGAACTGGAGTTTCTAGGTATCCGCGACTATCTGGCCGGTACCGCGCAATGCCTGGTGGAATGGCCGGAGCGCGGGGCCGGCGTATTGCCGGTGGCCGATCTCGAACTGACCCTCGAATACCGGGCCGCGGGGCGGCTGACACGTATTCAGGCCGGTACGGAACGGGGCGAGGTGATACTCGCCTGCCTCCGTCGTGCCTTGGCAGCAGGTTGATTTTTTGCTTGTTCGGTATTAAGTTACCCCTATGTCATGAGAAACAGTCAAAGGATTGATTGCTATCTTAATGATTAATATGACTGTTTAGGGTCATGTTCCGGGACGGGGGAGGGCAGGCAATGACAACAAAAGCCATAACGGCGCTGCTGCTGCTGGTGCTGACCTCTGCCGTCTGGGCCGATGCGGTGACTATCCGCGGTGTGCGTATGTGGCCTGCACCGGACAACACCCGCCTGGTGTTCGATGTCACCGGCGATGTCGAGCACAGCCTGTTCATGCTGAAAAATCCCGATCGTCTGGTCATCGACCTGAAAAATACCCGACTCGACAAACCCTTCGTCGGCCTCGATCTCGGCCCCAGTCTGATCCGCGACATCCGTTCCGCGCCGCGCAACGGCAGCGATCTGCGTGTGGTACTGGACCTGAAGGGTGAGGTGCGGCCGAAGAGTTTCGTGCTGCGCCCCAATAACGAATATGGTCACCGTCTGGTGATCGACCTGTATGACACCAAGGTGGCCGCGGTAGGTCCGGCGCCGGCGGTGCCTGCAGTACCTGCGGTAACCAACGCCCCGCGCGAGATCGTGATCGCCATCGACGCCGGCCATGGCGGTGAGGATCCGGGCGCCATCGGCCCGCGCGGTACGCGGGAAAAGGATGTGACCCTGGCCGTGGCCAAGCGGTTGCGCGATCTGGTGGAGCGCGAGCCGGGTATGCGTGCGGTGATGATTCGCGACAGCGACTATTTCGTGAAGCTGCAGCGGCGCGTGGAAATGGCGCGCGAGCACCGTGCCGATCTGTTTATCTCCATCCATGCCGATGCCTTTGCCGATCGCCGTGCGCGCGGCGCGTCGGTCTACACCTTGTCGCAACGTGGTGCCTCCAGCGAACATGCACGCCTGCTGGCCGACAAGGAAAACGCCTCCGATATCATCGGCGGCGTCAGCCTGGACGATAAGGATGATCTGCTGACTTCAGTGTTGTTCGATCTTTCGCTGACCGGCACGATGGAGGCGAGCACCGACGTGGCCAGCCGCGTGCTGTCCGGTCTGGGACAAGTGGGACACCTGCATCGCAGCCGCGTGGAGCAGGCCGGTTTCCGCGTGCTGAAGTCACCCAACGTGCCCTCGATCCTGGTGGAGACGGCGTTCATCTCCAATCCGGATGAGGAGCGCAAGCTGCGCGATCCCAATCATCAATACGCCCTGGCAAGCAGCATCATGGACGGCGTGCGGGCCTATTTCCGGCAGAATCCGCCGCCCGGTACCCTGCTGGCGGTGCGCCAGGACTCGCGCGGCCAGCAGCATGTGATTGGCCGCGGCGATACGCTGTCCGGCATTGCCCGGCAGTATCAGGTGAGTCTCGAACAGCTGCGTTCCAGCAACGACATCAAGGGGGATCAACTGCGCGTCGGTGACGTGCTGCGCATCCCGGCCGCCAGCGGCGGTTGAGCTGTTCGCGGGCGGTGCCTGCCCGTGCCGGCACGGTACACAACCGGCGCCGTTCGGGGTAATCTGCGCGCCATGACGCAATCTCCCCGGCGCATCCGTCTCCTCGATCCCCTGCTTGCCAATCAGATCGCCGCCGGCGAGGTGGTGGAGCGCCCGGCCTCCGTGGTCAAAGAGTTGCTGGAGAACAGTCTCGATGCCGGCGCCTCACGTATCGATGTCGAAGTGGAGCAGGGCGGGGTGGCCTTGATCCGTGTGCAGGATGACGGCACAGGAATTGCGGCGGATGACCTGGCTTTGGCTCTGGCACCCCACGCCACCAGCAAGGTGTACAGTCAGGACGAGTTGATGCGGGTGGCAAGCCTCGGTTTCCGTGGCGAGGCATTGGCCAGCATTGCCTCGGTGTCGCGCCTGACCCTGAGCAGCCGCTGTGCCGGGGAAGGACACGGCCACCGCATCGACAGCAGCGGCGCCATCGCCCCCTGCGCCCACCCGCGCGGTTGTACGGTGGAGGTGCGTGACCTCTTCTACAACACACCGGCACGGCGCAAGTTTCTGCGCGCCGAGCGCACCGAGTTCGAACATCTCGCCGAGGTGGTGCGGCGCGTCGCGTTGAGCCGCTTCGACGTCGCCATCACGCTGCGCCATAACGGCCGCCAGGTGCTGGCGGTACGGCCGGCCCAGGAGGCGGCGCAGCGCGAGCAGCGCCTTGCCGCGATTTGTGGCCGGTCCTTTGTACCACAGGCGGTGGCGGTGGATTTCTCCCTGCCGGGCCTGCAACTGCGTGGCTGGCTGCTGCGACCGGAGGCGGCGCGTGCCCAGGCCGATCTGCAGTATTTCTACATCAACGGCCGCGTCATCCGTGATCGTGTGGTAACCCATGCGGTACGCCAGGCCTATGGCGATGCCATCTATCCCGGCCGTCATCCCGGTTACGTCCTGTATCTTGCAATGGACCCGGCGCAGGTGGATGTGAACGTCCATCCCACCAAGCACGAGGTGCGTTTTCGCGAGACACGGCAGGTGCACGATTTTCTCTACCGCGCCCTGCGTGCGGCGGTGGACGAGAGTGCGGCGGCACCGGCGAACGTACTGGCGGTGCGTGATGCGCCGGCCGGCTACCAGACGGCTCCAGCCTCATCCGCCGCTGTTGCCGGCAACGTGCGGCAACTCGGTGTGGTGGCCGGGCGCTACCTGCTGTTGGACGAGGGTGAGCAGGGGGTGCGTCTTGTCGATCTGCCGGCGGTGCGTGCACGGCAGGCGGCGGCAGCGATGCGCAGCGCGCTGGCGACAGAGGGACGGGTGCGCGGTCAGCCGCTGCTTTTGCCGCTCACCCTGCAGTTGACTCCCGCCCAGCAGGCCGTGGTGCAGCAGCATGGTGCCACGCTCGCCGCCTTTGGTTTCCAGTTGGAAATGCTGGGGGATCAGCAGTGGATCCTGCGCCAGGTTCCGGCGCTGCTGCGTCATGTCGCACCGGAGGCATTGGTGCACTCGGCACTGGAGCAACTGACGGCAGGGGCCGACGCTGCGGCATTGGCCGAGGTGTTGGCCGCAATCACCCCGACCTTGCCGGAGCGGGGTGAGTGGGATGGCCTGGTGGCGGCGGCGGCCATGCAGCCGGCGGGAGTGACGGTGTTGCTCGGGCCGGCCGAACTGGAGCGTCTGCTGCAATGAGTGCATTGCCGCCGGCCATCCTGCTGATGGGCCCCACCGCCGCGGGCAAGACCGATCTTGCCGTGGAGCTGGTGGAGCGTTTGCCCTGCGACATCGTCAGTGTCGATTCCGCCCTGGTGTATCGCGGCATGGACATCGGTACTGCCAAGCCCGATGCCGCGCTATTGGAACGTGCCCCGCACCGTCTCATCGATATCCTCGATCCCGCCGAGTCCTATTCCGCCGCCCGCTTCCGTGCCGATGCCCTGCGCGAGATGGCGGCGATCGCCGCGGCCGGCCGTATCCCGCTGCTGGTCGGGGGCACCGGCCTGTATTTCCGCGCCTTGCGCCGCGGCCTGTCCGATCTGCCGGGGGCCGATGTGGCGGTGCGCGCCCGCCTGGAGGCGGAGGCGGCGAGCCGGGGTTGGGAGGCGCTGCACCGGCGCCTGCGCGAGGTGGACCCGGTGGCCGCGGCCCGCATTCATCCCAACGATCCGCAGCGTCTGCAACGGGCGCTGGAGGTTTTTGCGGTGACCGGCCGCCCCCTGAGCGAGTTGCAGCGCGGTGGCGGCGACGCCTTGCCGTACCGGGTCGTCGCGCTGGCCCTGGTGCCGGAGCGCGAGTTGTTGCACCGGCGTATCCACGCGCGTTTCCACCTGATGCTGGAGCGCGGCCTGATCGGTGAGGTGGAGGGGTTGTTCCGCCGCGGCGACCTGGGACCGGACAAGCCATCCATCCGCTGTGTCGGTTATCGCCAGGTGTGGAGCTATCTCGCCGGTGAGGTGGACCACGCGACGATGGTGACCCAGGGCATCACGGCCACCCGCCAGCTGGCCAAGCGCCAGCTCACCTGGCTGCGCAGTGAGCCGGACGTGCATTGGCTCGACAGCATGGATCCCCATTTGCTGGACAAGGTGTTGAAATTGCTGGACCGCAACGCCATTAACTGAGCTCACGGGCCTGTGTTACACTGCCCACGAACAGGGAAGTCTTAACTTAAACAATGGGATACTTGGCCGATTTTGGCCGCCAAACCGCATGTTGCGGATAACAATAAAGGAGAAACACCATGAGTAAAGGGCAAGCCCTGCAGGACCCGTATCTGAACGCCCTGCGCAAGGAGCGTATCCCTGTCTCCATCTACCTGGTGAACGGAATCAAGTTGCAAGGCCAGATCGAATCCTTCGACCAGTTTGTCGTGCTGCTGAAGAATTCCGTCAGCCAGATGGTATACAAGCACGCCATTTCCACCGTGGTACCGGCGCGCAACGTCAAGCTGAACCTGGGGCCGGATGATATACCTGCCGAAGCCGAACCCGGTAACCGCATCTGACTTGAACCCCAACGCCGCGGCGCTGAAGACGCAGAGGAACCACTGCCGTACGGGCAGCGCCCGTGCGGCATCATTTATGGCCATGACTCGTCCGTGTGTGCGGCGCCGCAGCGGCACCAAGTACCTTCTTCTTCCTGCCGCAGTCCCGGCGTGGAGTGTCGTCCGTGTTTGACCGGCCGAAGACAGGCGAACGCGCGGTTCTGGTCCATCTGGAACTACCGCAGGAAGGCGACAAGGAAGACTTGCTGGAAATCGAGGAGCTGGCGGTGTCCGCCGGCGCCCAGCCGGTGGCCATCGTCACCGGCACTCGCCGTAGCCCCGACGCCAAGCTGTTCATCGGCAGCGGCAAGGCCGAGGAGGTGCGCGAGGCGGTGCTGTCCCATCAGGCCGAGCTGGTGCTGTTCAACCATGCCCTGACACCGGCGCAGGAACGCAACCTGGAACGCCTGCTGCAATGCCGCGTGCTGGATCGCACCGGCCTCATTCTGGATATCTTCGCCCAGCGCGCCCGTTCCCACGAGGGCAAGCTGCAGGTGGAGCTGGCGCAGCTGCGCCACCTGTCCACCCGGCTGGTGCGCGGCTGGACCCATCTGGAGCGGCAGAAGGGCGGTATCGGCCTGCGCGGTCCCGGCGAAACCCAGCTGGAAACCGACCGCCGCCTGCTGGCGGACCGCATCCGCCAGTTGCAGAAGCGTCTGGAAAAGGTCGACCGCCAGCGCGCGCAGGGGCGGCGGGCGCGCAAACGGGCCGAGCTGCCCACCGTATCGCTGGTGGGCTACACCAATGCCGGCAAATCCACCCTGTTCAACCGCCTGACCGCGGCGGGCGTGTATGCCGCCGACCAGCTGTTCGCCACCCTCGACCCGACCCTGCGCCGGGTCGAACTGCCCGGCGGGACGGGCATCGTGCTGGCAGACACCGTCGGCTTCATCCGCCATCTGCCCCATGACCTGGTCGCCGCCTTCCGCTCCACCCTGCAGGAGACCCGCGATGCCGATCTGCTGCTGCACGTCATCGATGTGCAGGATCCGGAGCGGCAGGCGAAGATCGAGCAGGTGCGGGCGGTACTGGAGGAGATCGGTGCCGGCACGGTGCCGCAGCTGGAGGTATACAACAAGATCGACCTGCTGGAGCATGGCCAGCCGCAACTGGAGCGCGACAGTGAGGGACGGCCGCTGCGCGTGCATCTTTCCGCCGTCAGCGGCGCCGGCGTGGAACTTTTGCTGCAGGCCATTGCCGATTTCTTCCGAACGGCGACCGTGCGTGCACGGTTGTGCCTGCCGCCCGGTGCCGGCCGCCTGCGCGCCGCCCTGTATGCCATCCAGGCGGTACAAGGCGAGCAGGTGGAGGACAGCGGTGCGTGGCTGCTGGATGTGGAGATCAAGGCACACGATCTGGCGCAGCTACACAAGCAGCAGGATTTCGCCCCGTTGTTGCCCCCTTTGCAGGCAGAGGGCTAAACTTCGCCCTCTGTATGGTGTTAACGAAAACAACAGGTACTGATACTCATGGCGTGGAACGAACCGGGTAATTCCGGGGGCAAGGACCCCTGGGGCGGCCGCAACAACGAGCAGGGACCGCCGGACCTCGACGAGGTGGTGCGCAAGCTGCAGGACAAATTCGGCGGCCTGTTCGGTCAGGGGCGCGGCCGCAACGGTGGTGGCGCTTCTGCCGGCTCGGCCGGTCTGGTATTGGCGCTGGCCGTGGCCCTGTGGGCACTGTCCGGTATCTATATCGTCGATGCCACCCAGCGTGGCGTGGTGATGCAATTCGGCGCCTATAAGGCGACCACCATGCCGGGCCTCAACTGGTTTCCGCGTTTCATCCAGACGGTGGAGAAGGTGGATATCTCCACCGTCCGCTCCATCGAGCTGGGACGCCGCGCCGACGAGGCGCTGATGCTGACCCAGGATGAGAACATCATCGACGTCAAGTTCACTGTGCAGTACCAGGTAAAGAATGCGCGCGACTATCTGTTCAACGTGCGCGACCCGGATCAGACTCTGCGCGAGGCGACGGAAAGCGCCGTGCGTGAGGTGATCGGCCAGAGTGAGATGGATTTCGTGATTACCGGCGGTCGTGCCGACGTGGTGGATCGCATCAAGACCCTGGTACAGGATATTCTCGATCGCTACAACGCCGGTCTGACCATAGTCAACCTCAATATGCAGGATGCCCAGGCGCCGGAGCAGGTGCAGGGGGCCTTTGCCGATGCGGTCAAGGCGCGTGAGGACGAGCAGCGCCTGAAGAACGAGGCCGAGGCCTATGCCAACGATATCCTGCCCAAGGCCCGTGGTCAGGCGGCGCGCCTGATCGAGGAGGCCAATGCCTACCGTGATCAGGTGATTGCGCAGGCGGAAGGTGAGTCGGCACGCTTCCTCAGCGTACTGGCGCAGTACGAAAAGGCCCCGGCCGTGACCCGCAAGCGCCTCTATCTGGAGGCGATGGAGTCGGTTCTGGCGCAGAGCAGCAAGGTGTTGGTGGATACCAAGGGTGGCAACAACCTGCTCTACCTGCCCCTGGACAAGCTGATGCAGCGCGAGACGCCGCTGGGCGCTATGGGCGCCGGCGATATGCTCGGCACGGCGCCGGCCGCGCCGGTACAACAGCCGCGCGCAGACGTCCGTCTGCGTGACAATCTGCGTCAACGGGAGGTGCGATAATGTCGCGCGGAATGCTGTCCTTGATTGCTCTGCTGGCCGTGGCTTGGCTGGGCTCCATGTCGGTCTTCGTGGTCAACGAGCGTGAACTGGCGATCAAGTTCCGTCTGGGTGAATTCGTCCGTGCCGACTACGCTCCAGGCCTGTATTTCAAGATCCCGTTCATCAACAACGTGCGTTTCTTCGACAAGCGCATCCTTACCCTGGAAGTGGATTCCGAGCGTTACCTGACCCAGGAAAAGAAGAACGTCATCGTCGATTCGTTCATCAAGTGGCGGGTGAGCGATGTCGCTACCTATTACCTGACCATGCGCGGTGACGAACAACAGGCCGCCATGCGCCTGGCGCAGGTGATCAAGGACGGTCTGCGCAGCGAGTTCGGCAAGCGCACCATGCAGGAGGCTATCTCCGGTGAGCGTTCCGAGATCATGAACATCATCACCAGCCAGATGAGCGAACAGGCCAAGCAGTTCGGCATCGAGGTGGTGGATGTGCGCATCAAGCGCATCGAACTGCCGGCCGAGGTCTCCAGCTCGGTGTACCATCGCATGGAGGCGGAACGCTCCCGTGTGGCCAAGGATCTGCGCTCGCGCGGTGCCGAGGCGGCGGAGCGCATCCGCGCCGATGCCGATCGCCAGCGTACCGTGATCCTGGCGGAGGCCTATCGTGATGCCGAACGCATCCGCGGTGAGGGTGACGGCCGGGCGGCGGAGATTTACGCCAAGGCCTTTGGCCGTAACCCCGAATTCTATGCCCTGTATCGCAGTCTGGATGCCTACCGCAACACCTTCAGCAAGTCCCAGGACATGCTGGTGGTGGACCCCAGTGCGGAGTTTTTCCAGTACTTCAACAACGCGACGGGCACACGCAAGTAACAGGGCAGCACCTGGCGGGTGGCGGAAGCCACCCGGTTTTTTTGTGGGGTATCGTGATGTGGTCTGATCTGTGGGTGGCGCTGGCCCTGGTGCTGGTGCTGGAAGGGGTGCTGCCTGCATTGTCGCCGCGCAATTACCGCAAGGCCATGTTGGGGCTGGCGCAGCTGAATGACCGCTCCATCCGCACCGCAGGCCTGGTGTTGATGGTGGTGGGGGCGGTACTGGTCTACTGGTTGAAACACTGATGGAAAGCGAACGCTGGTTATTGCCGGAAGGCATCGAGGAAGTGCTGCCCGAGGGGGCCTGGCGGCTGGAGCTGTTGCGCCGCCGTCTGCTCGATCTGTTCAGCGCCTGGGGCTACGAGCTGGTGCTGCCTCCGTTCATCGAATATCTGGATTCACTGCTCGTCGGTACCGGCAACGACCTCGATCTGCAGACCTTCAAGCTGACCGATCAGCTGAGCGGCCGCCTGATGGGCGTGCGTGCCGATATGACGCCGCAGGTGGCGCGCATCGACGCCCACCATCTCAAGCGCGTGACGCCGACCCGTCTATGCTATCTGGGCACCGTGCTGCGTACCCGGCCGGAAGGGCACGGCGGCAGCCGCAGCCCGTTGCAGGTGGGCGCCGAGCTGTACGGCCACGCCGGCATCGAGAGCGACGTGGAGGTGCTGCGCCTGATGCTGGCGACCCTGCACGCGGCCGGTCTCGACCGGCTCTATCTCGACCTCGGCCATGTCGGCATCTTCCGCGGCCTGGCCCGTCAGGCGGGCCTGACGCCGGACCAGGAGGCGCGGCTGTTCGATGCGTTGCAGCGCAAGTCACGCCCGGACATCGCGGCCTTGCTGGCCGGTCTGGAGCTGGACGAGGTCATGCGCGGCATGCTGCTGCAACTGGCCGACCTCAACGGCGGCGAAGAGGCCCTGGCAACGGCGCGCACCATGCTGGCCGCTGCCGGCGCCGAGGTGCAGGCTGCCCTGGACAATCTGGCGGCCATCGCCGCGGCGGTGCGCCGCACCCTGCCCGAGGTGCCGCTGCACTTCGATCTGGCCGAGCTGCGCGGTTACCACTATCACACCGGCGCGGTGTTCGCCGCCTATGCCCCGGGCAGCGGCCAGGCCCTGGCCCAGGGCGGGCGCTACGACGACATCGGCCGGGTGTTCGGCCGCGCCCGTCCCGCCACCGGCTTTTCCGCCGACCTCAAGACCCTGCTGGCCCTGTCTACTGCCACCCTGCCGGGGGTTCGTGGTATCTTTGCGCCCTGCGCCGACGACCCGGCACTGGCGCGGCAGGTGGATGAACTGCGCGCGCGCGGCGAACGGGTGGTCTGTGCCCTGCCGGGGCAACAGGGCGATGCGGCGGCGATGGGATGTGACCGCCAGCTGGTACTGCGCGATGGCCACTGGCAGGTGGCGGCGCTGGGCTAGCGGGCCGCGTTTTCGAGTTTTCCCGTATCCAAATTCATCACAACACCCGCAACGTCCGGGGAAGCAGGCGTGCGGGCGGGACTTTAGGGGTAATAATGGGCAAGAACGTCGTAATCATCGGTACCCAGTGGGGTGACGAAGGCAAGGGCAAGGTGGTGGACCTGCTTACCGACCGCGCCAGCGCGGTGGCCCGCTTCCAGGGCGGCCACAATGCCGGCCACACCCTGGTCATCGACGGCAAGAAGACCGTACTCCATCTGATTCCCTCCGGCGTGCTGCGTGAGGGCGTGATGTGTCTCATCGGCAACGGCGTGGTGCTGTCGCCTGCGGCCCTGCTGGAAGAGCTGCGCATGCTGGAAGAAAACGGCGTGCCGGCCCGCGACCGCCTGCGTATCAGCGAGGCCTGCCCCCTGATCCTGCCGTACCACGTGGCCCTGGACCACGCCCGCGAGCGTGCCCGCGGCAAGTCCGCCATCGGTACCACCGGCCGCGGCATCGGCCCGGCCTACGAGGACAAGGTATCCCGCCGCGGCCTGCGCCTGGGCGACCTGTTCCACCGCGAACGCTTCGCCGCCAAGCTGGGCGAGGTGTTGGACTACCACAACTTCTGTCTGCAGCACTACTTCAAGGCCGATCCGGTCGACTTCCAGCAGGTGCTGGACGAGAGCATGGCCATGGCCGAGGAACTGCGCCCGCTGGTGGCCGATGTCACCGAGATGCTGCACCAGTACCGCGAGCGCGGCGAGAACGTGATGTTCGAGGGGCCCAGGGCGCGCTGCTGGACATCGATCACGGCACCTATCCCTTCGTGACCTCCTCCAACACCACCGCCGGCGGTGCCTCCACCGGCAGCGGCGTCGGGCCGTGCTACTTCGACTATGTGCTGGGTATCACCAAGGCCTACACCACCCGTGTCGGCGCCGGTCCGTTCCCCACCGAACTGTACGACGGCAAGGAGCTGATGGATGCCGTCGGTGCCTACATGGCCGAGCGCGGCCATGAGTTCGGTTCCACCACCGGCCGTCCGCGCCGCTGTGGCTGGTTCGATGCCGTGGCGCTGCGCCGCTCCAACCAGATCAACTCGGTCACCGGCCTGTGCATCACCAAGCTGGACGTGCTGGACGGTCTGGACACCATCCGCCTGTGTGTCGGTTACGAGTGCGACGGTGTCACGCGCAATACGCCGCCGGTCGGCGCCGAGGCCTTCAGTGCCTGCAAGCCGGTGTACGAGGAGATGCCGGGCTGGAAGGAGTCGACGGTGGGCGTGAAGGAATACGACAAATTGCCGCAGGCGGCGCGCAACTATCTCAAGCGTATCGAAGAGGTGACCGGCGTGCCCATCGACATCATTTCCACCGGTCCGGACCGCAACGAAACCATCGTGTTGCGCCATCCGTTCAACTGAGTCGGAGAGAAACACCGGCGCGCACACGCCTCGTCCGGAGCGCGGTATTTGTCGCTTGCGGGGGCACGAACGTCTTGTTGACAAGCCCCCGGCGCTTTGGGTAAAGTGCGCGCCTTCGTTGCACCTGCCCAGGTGGCGGAATTGGTAGACGCGCTAGTTTCAGGTACTAGTGGGTAACACCGTGGAGGTTCGAGTCCTCTCCTGGGCACCAATTCAAAAAGGGGCTTCCCGCAGGGGAAGCCCCTTTTTCATTTGCGGCATGCCCACGCGGTGCGCCTGAGGCAGCGGATATTCTCGGAATGCATGATGTCTGAAGCTCCCACCACGAACGTTGCCGTCATCGGCGGCGGCCCTGCCGGCCTGATGGCGGCTGAGGTGCTCGCCGCCGCCGGCGTGCAGGTGGACGTGTACGACGCCATGCCCTCGGTGGGGCGCAAGTTCCTCATGGCCGGCAAGGGCGGCATGAACATCACCCACTCCGAATCGCTGGAACGCTTCATCGATCGCTACGGCGCCCGCCGTGAATACCTTGCGCCCCTGCTGGCCCGGTTCGGCCCGGACGCGCTGCGGGCGTGGATCCACGACCTCGGCATCGCCACCTTCGTCGGCAGCTCCGGGCGGGTGTTCCCCGCCGACATGAAGGCGGCGCCGCTGCTGCGCGCCTGGTTGCACCGCTTGCGCAGTGCCGGCGTGCGCTTTCATGTGCGCCACCGCTGGTTGGGGTGGGACGCGGCAGGTGCCCTGCGTTTTGCCTCACCTTCAGGGGAGGTTGTGGGACGGCCGGCCGCCACAGTGCTGGCGCTGGGGGGCGGCAGCTGGGCGCGGCTCGGCTCCGATGGCGCCTGGGTTCCGCTGCTGCAGGGACGCGGCATCGCGGTTGCTCCCCTGCGGCCCTCCAATTGCGGTTTCGAGGTGGCCTGGAGCGAGCACCTGCGCACGCGCCATGCCGGACAGCCGGTGAAACCGGTGGTGGTCAGCTTTGCCGGTGAGCGCCGCCAGGGTGAATTGATGGTGACGGAATACGGCGTGGAGGGCGGCGTGGTGTATGCCCTGTCGGCGCCCTTGCGCGAGGCCATTGCCGCGGAGGGGCGGGCGGTGCCGCTGCTCGATCTGGTGCCCGGGCGGGAACAGGCGCGCCTGGCGGCCGATCTGGCACGGCCGCGCGGACGCGACAGTCTCGCCAAGCACCTGCGCCGCCATGCCGGTATCGACGGGGTGAAGGCCGGCCTGTTGCGTGAGTTGGTCCCGGTGGAGGTACTGCGCGATCCGGCGCGGCTGGCGGCGGCGCTCAAGGCCCTGCCACTGCCGCTACGGGCGACACGCCCGCTCGATGAGGCCATTAGTAGTGCCGGGGGCGTGCGTTTCGAGGCACTGGATGAGCACTTGATGTTGCGCGGGCTGCCGGGGGTGTTTTGTGCCGGCGAGATGCTGGATTGGGAGGCGCCGACCGGTGGCTATCTGCTGACCGCCTGTTTCGCCAGCGGGCGGGCGGCCGGGGAGGGGGTAAGGGACTGGCTGGTACGTCGCCGAGGCAAGGGCCGTCCGGCCCTTGCCTCGGCGCGGGGGATCAGTATGCCTTGACCGCTTCCATCTGCTGCTTGTGCTGGGCAACAGCGGCCCGGCCTTGCTGTTCAGCCTGCCCGGCCAGTTTCACGGCCTTGTCGAAATCCTTCTCTTCCGCCGCCTTTTTGGCATCGGCGATCATCTGGGCGGTGTCGCGCCACTCGTATCCGACCGCGGCGGCCGCGGCGCGGCTGGCTTCGGCCGCTGCGATGGCGGCGGCGGCCGACTCGGCATCGGCGGGCTTGCTCACCGTCGGTGTGGCGCAACCGGCGCCGAGCAGGGTGGTGGCGGCCAGGGCCAGGATAGTCTTGCGCATCATTGCTCCTCCAGTGGATTTATTGGTCAGGGACTTCGATCAGGTGGCTGCAGAGGGTCTGATTATTCCACAGGCCAGCGGGGACATCGGGAGGTTTACCGCTGCGGGATGGAAACGTATAATCGCCCGTTTATTTCCCGACCACATCTCCTAAGGCGGATCGTCTATGCGCATTGTTCAGGAAGCCCTTACCTTCGACGACGTATTGCTGGTTCCGGCCCATTCCACCGTCCTGCCCAAGGAAGTGGATCTCAAGACCCGCCTGACCCGCGGCATCACCCTGAACCTGCCGCTGGTTTCTGCGGCCATGGACACCGTCACCGAGGCCCGCCTCGCCATTGCCATGGCGCAGGAAGGCGGCATCGGCATCATCCACAAGAACATGACCGTCGAGCAGCAGGCCACCGAGGTGCGCAAGGTCAAGAAGTTCGAGAGCGGTGTGATCAAGGATCCCATCACCGTCGCTCCCACCGCCAGTATCCGTGAGGTGCTGGAACTGACCCGCGCCTATGGCATCTCCGGTGTTCCCGTGGTGGATGCCAGCGGTCTGGTGGGCATCGTCACCCATCGCGATCTGCGTTTCGAGACCCGTTACGATGCCCCGGTTTCCGCCATCATGACCCCCAAGGCCAAGCTGGTGACCGTCAAGGAAGGCGCCGACAAGGAAGAGATCAAGCGCCTGTTGCACGAGCATCGCATCGAGAAGGTGCTGGTGGTGGACGACGCCTTCCGTCTCAAGGGCATGGTTACCGTCAAGGACATCCAGAAGGCCACCGACAAGCCCAATGCCTGCAAGGACGAGCTGGGTCGCCTGCGCGTGGGCGCCGCCGTCGGCGTGGGCGCCGGCACCGATGAGCGTATCGCCGCCCTGGTCGAGGCCGGTGTGGACGTGATTGTTGTCGATACCGCCCATGGCCACTCCCAGGGTGTGCTGGACCGTGTACGCTGGGCCAAGAACAACTTCCCCGACCTGCAGGTCATTGGCGGCAACATCGCCACCGCTGCCGCTGCACTGGCCCTGGTCGACGCCGGCGCCGACGGCGTCAAGGTCGGCATTGGCCCCGGCTCCATCTGCACCACCCGTATCGTCGCCGGCGTCGGGGTGCCGCAGATCACCGCCGTGGCCAATGTGGCCGAGGCGCTGAAGGGCACGGATGTGCCGCTCATCGCCGACGGCGGTATCCGCTATTCCGGCGACTTGGCCAAGGCCATCGTGGCGGGCGCCTACTCGGTGATGCTGGGCGGCATGTTCGCCGGCACCGAGGAGGCGCCGGGTGAGGTCGAGCTGTTCCAGGGCCGCTCCTACAAATCTTATCGCGGCATGGGCTCGCTGGGCGCCATGGCATCCTCGCAGGGTTCGTCGGATCGCTACTTCCAGGAAGGCAACGAGGCCGACAAGCTGGTGCCGGAAGGCATCGAGGGCCGTGTGCCGTTCAAGGGGCCGCTGCAGCCGGTGATTCACCAGCTGATGGGTGGTCTGCGCTCCTCCATGGGCTACACCGGCTGCAAGACCATCGACGAGATGCGTACCAAGCCGGAATTCGTGCGCATCACCGGTGCCGGCATCCGCGAGAGCCATGTACACGACGTGCAGATCACCAAGGAAGCGCCCAACTACCGCGTCTGACGCCGTGTAGTCAGCGCCATACGGCAAGGCCGCCTGCGGGCGGCCTTGCCGTTTGCGGCATGGAAATGCCTCAGGTCATTAAGGACGGTCTGAATAAGTCCATCCTGGACTTCTCAGACCACGCCAAGCGAAAAGTATGATTTTCGCTTGGCTTCACTTTTCAACGACTTATCGTCGTTGAAAAATGGCGGCACATCCCTGTGCCGCGGAAGCTCTGAACTTATTCAGAGCTTCCTTAACATTGCGTTCCTTGTGGACATTGGCTGTGGAGATGGGGTAATTTCCTCCCGGCAGGCATTCTGCTTGCGTATGCCACAACGGACTGGCATATCCGCCCCAGTGAATGGATCTCCCTATGTAGACAGGAGATGACATGAACCGGCAAGACCACCCCGCCCATCCAGGCACGGCCGCACCCGTGGAATCCACTACCGAAGACGGTCTCGATACGCTTCTGACCGAGGATATCGGAGCCGAGGGGTGGGACGCTTCCCACCTGCCCGAGTTTAGCGCCTGAGTTACCCGGCCTGCGCGCGCGCAGACTCGCCCGCCGCGGGGCGGGATGGCCTTCGATGGTGCGCGTCGGGTCCTGTGGGTCGAGAAAGTCGGCGAGGGATTCGAACTCCATCCATGGCGTGCGACGTTGCTCCTCTAGCGTGGTGGGTGAGACGTCGAGTACGCGGATGTCGACGAAGCCCGTCTCGGTCAGCCACTGTCGCAGCAGCGGCACGCTGGGGATGGTGTGCACGTTCTTCATCTTGGCGTAGCGCCCCGGCGGGTGCAGCACGGCCAGTTCATCCCCTGCCAGTACCAGCCCTTCCAGCACCAGCACGCCGTTCGGCCTGAGCTGGCCGTACAGGCGGGCGAGATGCTCCAGCGGGTCGCGGCGGTGATACAGCACACCCATGGAAAACGCCACGTCAAACGCCGCGCTGTGCAGCGGCAGTTCCTCGAACCTGAGCGGCAGCACGTAGTTGCCGACAGCACCGATGTAACGGCTCAGCGCGGCGTACTGCATGACGTAACGGATGGTCGGATCGATGCCTAACACCAGCGCGGCACCGGCACCGCACATGCGCCAGCCGTAATAACCGTTGCCACAACCGACATCCAGCACGGTTTTGCCGCGCAGGTCGAGGTGGGAGGCGAGGCGGTTCCATTTCCAATCGGAGCGCCACTCGGTATCGATGTGGATGCCGAATACGCAGAACGGTCCCTTGCGCCAGGGGTGGAAATCACGCAGCAACTTCTCCAGCCGGGCGCGTTGCTCCGTGTCGATGTCCGCGGGGCTGCCGATGCGCGGACAGTCGGTGGACAGATCGATGACGGACGGTGTCAGGGAGGGGAGCGCCGCCAGGGTGGCATACCAGTGCGGCAGATCGCCGTGGCTTGCCGGATCCAGTGCCCGGTGCAGGCATGGCTCCAGTTCTTCACGCCAGCCGGCAAGGGGCGAGCCCACCAGGGCTTGCCACAGTCCCGCGTAGTCAATCATCGGATGGCGAGGAGAGCGGCGAAGTTGAAGGCCTGGAACCAGGGTATGATCTGGCTGAATCCGGCTGCCTGCAGCCGGGCCCGGTGCGCCTCCAGGGTGTCCGGCAGCAGTACCCGTTCCAGCGCGGCGCGTTTCTGGCTGATCTCCAGCTCTGAATAACCGTTGGCGCGCTTGAAGGCGAAATGCAGCCCTTCGAGCGTGGCCTGTTCGGCCGTGTCGGTGAAGCGCAGTTTTTCCGCCAGCAGCAGCACGCCGCCGGGTAACAGGCCGGCGCGGATACGGCGCAGCAACGGCAGGCGTTCCTCCGGTGTGACGAATTGCAGGGTAAAATTCATGGTGACGACTGAGGCGCCCTCGAGCGCGCAGTCACGGATGTCGGCGCAGACGACATCCACAGGGGTCGGGGCATTGTCGGCCGCGATGTTCTCCCGACATCCTTCCACCATGGCGGGGGAGTTGTCGATGGCAATGATGCGGCAGCCGGGCTGGGTGATGCGGCGTCGCATGGCCAGGGTGGCGGCACCGAGGGAACAGCCCAAGTCGTACAACCGGCTGTGGGGTTGCGCATACTCGCCGGCCACCAGTCCCAGCAATCCGGTCACGCTGCCGTAGGCTGGCACCGAGCGCCGGATCATGTCAGGAAATACGCCGGCCACCCGTTCGTCGAAGGCGAAGTCCGCCAGCGGATACTGCGGACTGGCGTAGAGGGTGTCCTTGCGGGATGAACTGGTCATGACGATTGGGCAGCCGATTGGGGCGGAAATTATATCATTGGCCCGGTGGCTGCATGGGCAGCTTTAGTATCCTTATTGGGTATAATCGCTGCAAAACATCAGGAGTCACAGTGACATGACGTCAGCTGCCAACAAGCGTGCCTACCCCCGTTATCCGGTCAGGCTGGATGCCGTCGCCATTTCTACCCAGGGTGTCCGGCTGGACTGCGTGGTGGAGGATTTCTGCCAAGGCGGCCTCTTCATCACTTTCTACCCGCAGGTGGCCCACGCGACCCACTGGCGTGTTGGCGATTACATCGAGGTGCATCTTGCCCAGGCATCGGGCAGCGCCGGCCAAGGTTATGTGATACAGGGGCAGGTGGCGCGGGTTATCGATATCGGAGTGGGGATCAGCTTCGCCGGCCTTGATGGAGCTGCTTTCCAGTATCTGATGAGTCAAGCCCAGCGCACGGCGGTACCTGTCTCCACTGGGGGGCGACCGGATGTTCGTTACGCCGGGGTGATTGCCGAATGCCGCAACAAGGCCCGTGCCTTCATTGACCACCTGGTGGAAAACTTCACTGCCGAAGGTGTCGACAATCTCAACAAGTCCGACGAATTGACCAAGAGGAACTGGCGTGGCGTCGTCGAGGCACAGCAGAAGCTGCGCGATAGTCGTGGCAGGCTGCTGAACTGTTACACCACGGCGATCATGGATGAGTTCGACAATCATGGTCGCCCGCTCAAGCAACAGGGGGCGCAGACAGACACATCCGAATTGTCGCTCGTGGCCGATGAGGTGTTCCAGAACTGGCTGACCGTGACGACCATCGCTACCAAACTCGAATCCCACAACGATGAGGTGATGTTCGAACTGGAGCAGCGTCTGGGGCTGATCCTGAACCGGCCGCTGGACCACCAGAGCAATCCCGTCGGCGCTGCCATGCTGGCACAGCGCTTTCTGGAGTGTTTCGATGCGGTAGGTCTGGAAGAGACGATGAAACCGCTGGTCTTCAAGGCCTTCGAGGATTTCATGCTTGGCCGCTATGGCACATTCCTGGGGCAGCTCAACAATTACCTCAAGGAGCAGGGTGTGCTTCCCGCTCTGAAAAAGGACTTCCGCGTGGTCAAGCAGCGGGGGGCGGCTCCGTCCCGCGCTGTTCCGCCGGGCCAGCCCGGTGCCGAGACACCGAATACCTCCGATGATGCCGGCAGTGGTGTCGCGCCCGATACCGGCTATGCAGCAGCACTCGGCGGAGCGTACGCGGAGCCCGGGATGGGGGCGGTACCGGGTATGCAAGTGGGTGTACCGGCCGGAGCCGCTGCTACGCAACAGGCCGGCGCTGTGCCAGGTAGTGCTGCGATGGCGCCACCGGGCGCGCCGGCCGGTGCTGCCCCACCGGTCCAGGGCAGCGGCTACGCGCCGGCGGAGGCGGGTGCCGGTGTTGCCGATGGCGTGAGCGGTGGCTATATGCCGGTACCGTCACCCTATGCCGCGGCCAATGAGTTGCTGCAGCTTGAACGTACGGCGCAGCAGTCTCAGCCCTCCCGTCGCCATCAGGCCGGTGCTGCGGCGGCCGCTGCGGGAGAGGCCGGTGTTGCCCGTGGCCCGGTGGCGCATTTTTCTGTGCAGGAATTGAACAACGGCTTGGCAAGCCTGCAGCAACAGGGACTCAGCATCCGCCATCTGCGCCAGCAGGGCACCACGCTGGCCTCGCGCCTGTCGCAGATACTGACGGAGCAGGCCGGTGGTGACAGCTCCAAACAGCTGCCGCTGGAGACGCAAGACAAGCTGGAGGTGACGGAGAGCCTGCTGTCATCCATCCAGACCGACCCGATTACCGACGACCACCTGAAGGACTGGTTCGAGAGCGTCGAGCTGCCGTTCATCAAGATGGCGCTCAACAACGAGCATGTGCTGCAGGACCGTTCCCATCCGGTGCATCATCTGTTCAACACCCTGGATCAACTGTTCCAGATGTTGCCGGCGAACAAGGTGGAGGTGCGCCGGCAAATGGTTGCCAAGGTGGAGCAGGCACTGCGGAGCCTGAGCGATGAGTCCGGCGGCGATCCCAAGGTGCTGGATGAGGCAGTCGATTCGCTCAACAAGTTGTATGGCGAGCAGTCGGAGGAATACCGGCGTCGGGTCGACGAGGTTATCGCCAAATGCAAGGCTGAGCCCAATCATCGGCAGATGACGCTGGAGATGCTGGAGGATATCGATCGCCTGTTCGATATGGCGGACGGACGCCTGATACCCAAGGTGGTGCTGGAACTGTTGGATGCCGGCTGGAAGAATCTGCTGTGGCGTCATTGCCAGCATGGTGGTATGAACAGCGAGGGTTACCAAGCCGCGCGCGCCACCATGGAACAGTTGCTGATGCGCTTGCAGGGTAAGACGTACAAGGGACTCAAGGCGGACTGGCCTAATCACAAACTGGTGGAAGAAGTCAGCAAGGTGCTGGAAAAGCTCAGTAAGGGCGATGCCCGATCATTGCTGCTGGTGTCCGAGCTGATTTCGACCTTAGAGCAAGCCAAAATCGATCCCACCAAGGTGGCACGCATCAAGAAAGGCTCCATTGCCCAGTTGATGCTGCAGTCCTGGGAGCAGGAGAAGCAGGCTCTCAAACCGGTGGAACTGTCCAAGGTGGAGTGGGCACGCTGGCTCAAGCGTGCGGAATCCCTGGCTGATGGCGAGTTGGTGTCCTACAAGAGCGATAAGGAGGAGTTGCAGCAGCAGAAGCTGGTGTGGTCTGACCGCAAGTGGGGCCGTTTTGTCTTTGTGGACCGTGAAGGCAACAAGGGTCTGGACGTGCGACCGGAGGAGATGGCAGCGTACATGTCGCGTGGTCAGATGCTGATCCTTGAAGGCTGGGATCGACCGCTCATGGATCGCGCCACCTACACGATGCTGCAGTCGATTCACGATCGCCTTATCGAGCAGACCAATCACGATGCGCTGACCAGTCTGATGAACCGGCGCGGTTTCGAAAGCGCGCTTGACGATCTGTTGTTACGCGCCAAAAAGGAAGGCAGCAACAATATTTTGTGCTATTTCGATCTCGATCGATTCAATGTCATCAACGTTACCTGCGGTCATGAAGCGGGCGATGAATTGCTCAGCAACCTGGCGGACTTGTTGCGCCGCAAACTGGGCAGCACGCCGGTGATTGCCCGTCTGGGCGGTGACGAATTCGGCGTGTTGCTGGAGAACTGCGATCGTGAGCAAGGCATGCGACGGGCAGAGGAAATCCGCCGCGCCATTAACGACTACCATTTCCGCTGCGAGAACAAGGAATTCGTAGTGGATGCCAGTTTCGGTATCGCGGCCATCGACCCGGCGCGCGATTCGGTACGGACCCTGCTGGCGGCTGTCGATTCGGCCTGTTTCGCCGCGAAGGAGGCTGGCCGTGGTCGCATCCAGTTCTATGATCCGCAGAGCGAGGTCATTATCAAGCGGCAGGGTGTGATGGAATGGGTCGGGCGTATCAACAAGTTGTTCGATGCCGGCCTGATTCAGCTCAAATGCCAGAAGATCGCCTCGCTCAAATTTGCCCATGAACACCCGCGCTATGAGATACTACTGCATGTGCACAATGAGCAAGGTGAGCTGGTTTCCCTGGATCAGTTCGTCCTTTCGGCAGAGATCTACAATCGCATCGGCGATATCGACCGTTGGGTGGTAGACAAGGTTTTTGCGTGGTTGCGCGCCAACCGCGGCAAACTCAATACCATCAATTCCATTTCGGTGAATCTGTCCGGTCACTCCATCGACGACGATGCATTCATGGAGGAATTGGTGCAGCGTCTGGAAAATGCCGAGGTGCCAAGTCATCAAGTTTGCTTCGAAATCACCGAGACTGCTGCGATCAGCAATCTGGAACGTGCTGTTTACTACATGCGCCGCCTGCGCCAGACCGGCTGTCAGTTGGCGCTGGACGATTTCGGTTCGGGACATGCCTCGTATTCCTACCTGAAATCGATGCCGGTGGACTACCTGAAGATCGATGGGCAATTCATCCGCAACATCAGCACCAACGTTTTCGACTATTCGGTGGTGAAGTCCATCCATGAGATGGCCCATGCCTTGGGTAAGCGCACCATCGCCGAGTACATCGAGAGTGAGATCGCCCTCGACAAGCTGCGCAAGATCGGCGTGGACTTTGGTCAGGGCTATATCATCGAGAAGCCAATACCGCTGGACGAACTGGTCCTGGGCGCCAGAAAGTAACCGACTTGAACAGGGCGACGAGATCACGGATGATCTGCAGCCCTGAGCCTTTCCTCCCCAGTTACCGAGCCACTTGACCCCATGTCCATCAATATTCACGCCGACCGCATTTTGATCCTCGATTTCGGATCCCAGTACACCCAGCTCATCGCCCGCCGTGTGCGCGAGGCAGGGGTGTATTGCGAGCTTCATTCCTGCGACATGGCCGAGGCGGACATCCGCGCCTTCGATCCGCGGGGCATCATTCTGTCCGGTGGGCCGGAGACCGTGACGGTGGAGGGTACGCCGCGTGCACCGCAGGTGGTATTCGAGCTGGGCGTTCCCGTCCTGGGCATATGCTACGGCATGCAGACTATGGCGCAGCAGCTCGGCGGCGCGGTGGCGGCGGCGGCTCACCATGAATACGGTTATGCCCAGGTACGCGCCCGCGGCCATACCCGTCTGCTGAAGGAAATCGAGGACCATACCAGTGCGGAAGGCTACGGCCTGCTCGACGTGTGGATGAGCCACGGTGATCAGGTAACCACTCTGCCGCCCGGTTTCGTGCTGATGGCCAGCACCGACTCCTGCCCCATCGCCGGCATGGCCGACGAGGCGCGTGCCTTTTATGGCCTGCAGTTCCATCCCGAAGTGACCCATACCCGCCAGGGCATGCGCATCATCAGCCGCTTTGTCCACGATATTTGCGGTTGCGCCTCTCTGTGGACACCGGACCAGATCATCGACGACGCCATCCGTACCGTGCGCGAAACGGTGGGAAGTGACGAGGTGCTGCTGGGCCTGTCCGGCGGCGTCGATTCCTCGGTGGTGGCGGCGTTGTTGCACAAAGCCATTGGCAACCAGCTTACCTGCGTGTTCGTCGACAACGGAATGCTGCGCTACCGCGAGGGCGACCAGGTGATGGCGACCTTCGCCGAGCACATGGGGGTACGTGTGATCCGCGTCGATGCCGAGCAGCGCTTCCTGTCCGCCCTGGCTGGCGTCACCGATCCGGAAAAGAAACGCAAGATCATCGGCAACCTGTTCGTCGAGGTTTTCGAGGAAGAGGCGGCCAAGCTGCAGAATGCCAAATGGCTGGCCCAGGGCACCATCTATCCCGATGTCATCGAGTCGGCCGGCGCCAAGAGCGGCAAGGCCCACCTGATAAAGTCGCACCATAACGTCGGCGGTCTGCCGGAACACATGCAGCTAAAGTTGCTGGAGCCGTTGCGCGAGTTGTTCAAGGACGAGGTGCGCAAGATCGGTGTCGAGCTGGGTCTGCCCTATGAAATGGTCTATCGCCATCCCTTCCCCGGTCCGGGGCTCGGCGTGCGTATTCTTGGCGAGGTGAAAAAGGAATATGCCGACATTTTGCGTCTCGCCGATCACATATTCATCGAGGAGCTGCGCAAGGCCGATCTGTACGACAAGACCTCGCAGGCCTTCGCCGTATTCCTTCCGGTCAAGTCGGTAGGTGTCACCGGCGATGGTCGTCGCTACGAATATGTGGTGGCACTGCGCGCGGTGGAGACCATCGACTTCATGACCGCGCGCTGGGCACATCTGCCCTATGATTTTCTGGAAACTGTGTCGCGCCGTATCATCAATGAGGTAAAGGGCATTGCCCGCGTGGTGTACGACATTTCCAGTAAGCCGCCCGCCACTATCGAGTGGGAGTGACCAAGGAATTTGTAACATACTGAATTAAGGAAGCTCTGAATAAGTTCAGAGCTTCCGCGGCACAGGGATGTGCCGCCATTTTTCAACGACGATAAGTCGTTGAAAAATGAAGCCAAGCGAAAATCACACTTTTCGCTTGGCGTGGTCTGAGAAGTCCAGGATGGACTTATTCAGACCTTCCTTAAAATAATAAAACAACCCAATCGATGATGTAATCTGCATCATCAATTGAATATGGGTTATGTCTGGCTATTTCAGATGGCGTTGTGGATCCTGGCGGCCATGCAGTACACGGATGATTTCAACCTTATTGGCAATCACACGATAGAATAAGGTATGGTTTTCTATAGGAAGACTTCTGGCGCCTGGCAGGAGCTCTGGGCGCTCGGTACCCATAAGCGGATGCTGGGTCAGCAACCAGAATTGGTTCTTTATAGTGGATAGGTAGCTTTCGGATTGTGCTTGTCCCCACTGTCGCAGGCCGTATTGGTAAATGTCTTTGAGGTCATTTATTGCGGTAGGCGCAATGACGAGCTGATGGGGCGCCATGAAGGTCAGCTCATGATATCGTCAAACAAGGTGTCGAGCGCCGATTTTGATTCGACTGCGATACCTTCTCCACGGTCTAGTTGGTCTACTCCGACTTTCAGTTGCTCACGAAGTCGAGTCAGTTTGATCTCGTGAATCCAGTCTTCATGGGTTTCCATAAAACGAAGCGCTTCACGGATGACTTCGCTGGCATTGTTGTACAGGCCGGATTCCACTTTGGCTTTAACGCGAGATTCCAGTTCGGGAGTGAGTGATATATGCATAATGGCCTCCGAAGGTGGACGCTTTCACTAAAGAATGTTAGGGTGAAATACAAAGATCGTCAATGTTTGTATCTGCGAGCCAGGGAGAATTCAGAGGTGGCTGTGTTGCAGCGTTCAATCAGGAATTTTTTCGAGCATTTTGAAGGATTTTCTGAGTATGGTATTTTTCATGGTATTACCGTTTGCGGCAAAATAAGCCATTGAATATAAAAGATAAACGTAACTACTCGCCCCCTTGTGAGGGATGCGGCGATCAACTCACTTATCGGCCGATCGAAAACACGGAATAGCCTTGTGGTGTAAGCCATGATCAAATAGGCGTTATCCGCTGATCATGCCCAACGCCACAGATGGCCTCACTCGACAAAGCCTCCGTCCGGGAAGAAATCGCCCGTCTCAAGGCGGACTTCGACCAGCTATCCCAACAGGGTAAGATCCCCCCTGAAACTAAAGCGCTGTTCAAAAGCCTGCTGCTCATTGTCGAGCTGATCTTATCCATCTTTCTGGATCATCAGACCAGCAAGAACTCCAGCCTGCCCTCATCGCAAACCGACTAGGATGAAACCAGTTGATCCCTCCCTGTAACCGCCCCCAAGCGACAGCTGGGCGCTGAGACGGTGAGCAATCACCGCCGTGTCGAGACGGTCACGGTATCCACCGTCGAGAGCTGCGACGTCTGCGGTAACCCACTCGATAGCGTCGACTGTCTCGTCCATGGGCGACGTACCAAAATCGACATCGTCTTCGAGAAGGTCGTCGAGCACGTGGATGCCGAAATCAAGCCATGTCCCGCATGCGCCAGCACGGTCAAGGGCCTGTTCCCCGCCGACATGACCGGCCCCCTGCAATACGGCCATGGGCTCAAGGCCTATCTCATCAACCTGATGGTAGGCCAGATGATGCCTCTGGCCCGCACCCAGTCCCTGACCGAGTCCCTGCTGGGCGAACGAATCTCGGAGTCCACCCTATTCAGCCGCAAGACGGAAGCAAGACGGGCGGCAGCCGAACTCATCGATCTCTGCGCCGCCTCCCGCTTGAAACTCGTGCTTACCTTTCCCGCTGGCAGGGCGAGCAATGGTCTGTCTGCTCAGGACTATATCGAGTTCGGAAGGGGGCGTTTTTCGATGGTCGAGTATCTGGAAGAGGACTCGAAATTCAGCATCCTGGGCGGGAATGCCGTCCGCCGCGATGCGCGGATTCATTGCGCGGAGGCGATAGTGACGTTCACCCCTTGAGGTCGATTTCTTTCGTGGTCATCGTAGCCCCGCCGCCGCCCCTCAGGACCCGGCCTGCATGTCCTCGGCCAGCCGGAGCGGCGCGGACGGCGGCGCGCCGGGGTCGGCCTGTTCCGCGCGCCGGTGGCGCAGCCACAGGGCCATGAGGCCGACGCGCCCGCGCACGCCGAGCTTGGCGTAGATCGCCTCGGCGTGCTGGTGCACCGTGCGGTGGCCGATGCCAAGCCGCCGGGCGATTTCCTTTTCGCTCGCGTCGGTGAGCAAGAGCGCGAGCACCTGGCGTTCCCGCGGGCTGAAAGGGGCGGCGGCATGGATCAGCCCGCGCGCGAGCAGCGTCTCCCGTAAGAAGCCCTGGGCGCCGAGCAGGAAGAAGCGCAAGAGGTCGCGCTCGCGCTCGGCGAACGGCGGCTCGCCCGCGCGCCGGTCGAGCACGAAGTGCACCTCGCAGTCGGCGCCGACCGGCACGCCGCCATCGAGCCGGTCGATGATGCGCTCCTCGCGGAAGGCTTCGTGGATCGTCCAGCTCTGCCGCCATTCCCGCTCGCTCACCAGCTCGGCGCGCAGATGGCAGCGCGGCCTGCCGGCGTGGCGGGCCACCGCCACCACATGCGGATCGATTTCCCCCTGGGCGATGCGTTCGGCGATCTCTTGCCCGAGCGCGAGCCGCCGTTCGCGGTTGTGGAAATGATCCAGCGCGCGGATGCGCCAGCCCGCGTAGGGGTCCTCATTGGGGTCGCGGCGGAGGCCCACCCAGGAGGCATTCGCCGCGCCGATCATGCGGCACAACGCCTCGAAACAATGGCGTAGCGCCGCCTCGTGCTCGGCCGCCGGCGCTTCCGCCAGTTCCTGCCACAGCCGCGCCAGGGCGTCCAGATCCGCTTCGCGCACCGTCCTGATCATGAAGTCCTCCCCGCGTCCTCCGATCCGTCGTATCCGCTAACGAGCGGATGGTAACACCCACCGGCCCCGTGGAAAATCCCGTGGATTTCCGAATGGATGGGGAGACCGGAACCATGAACCGCGCTTATCGTCTCGTCTGGAGCGACATCCACCAGGCTTTTGTCGCCGTCGCCGAGTTTGCCCGCGCCCGCGGCAAGCGGGCATCCTCTGCCGTCCTCGCCGCGGCCTGCCTCGCCGTCCCTCTGGCGCCGACTTTCGCCGCGAATCTCCCCGAAGGCGGCCGGATCGTCGCAGGCTCCGGCAGCATCGCGCAATCCGGCAACACGATGACGGTGAGCCAGAGCACCGACCGGATGGCCGCCGACTGGCAGAGCTTCTCCATCGGGCAAGGCTATGCGGTCAACTTCGTGCAGCCCTCGGCATCGAGCATTGCGCTCAACCGTGTGCTGGGTTCCGATGTCTCCCGCATCCAGGGCAGTCTCACCGCCAACGGCCAGGTGTTTCTCGTCAACCCCAACGGCGTGTTGTTCACCCCCACCGCCCGGGTCGAGGTCGGGGGCTTGGTCGCCTCCACGCGCGATCTGTCGGTGGCCGATTTCATGGCCGGCAACTATCGTTTCAGCGGCGGTGGCAATGCTGCCATCCGCAACGAAGGCGAGATCAAAGTCGGCGCTGGCGGCACGGCAGCCTTCATTGCCGCCAAGATCGAAAACGTCGGGCGGATCGAAGCGCCCAAGGGCAACGTGCTGATGGCGGCCGCCGATACCGTGCGGCTCGATCTGGGCGGGCCGCTGAAGCTCGAAGTGGACAAGGGCGCGCTCGATGCGTTGATCGAACAGGGCGGCGCGATCCTCGCCGACGGCGGGCGGGTGCTGCTCACCGCCCAGGCTGCCGACGAGATCGCCACCGCCGTCATCAACCACACGGGCATTACCGAAGCGAAGACGCTCGCCACCGGCGAGCGGGGCGAAATCCTGCTGCTTGCCGACATGAAGACGGGGCAAGCCAACGTTGGCGGGCGGCTCGATGCGAGCGCCCCCGCAGGCGGCGATGGGGGCTTTATCGAGACCTCCGCGGCGAAGGTGAAGGTGCAGGACGGCGCGCAGGTCAAGGCCGGCCACTGGCTGATTGACCCCAATGACTTCACCATTGCGGCAAGTGGTGGGGATATCACGGGAGCCACCCTGTCATCCTCATTAAACTCCGGTAACGTCACTATTCAGTCTGCCAATGGAGGAACTGCCGGCAACGGCGACATCTTCGTCAAGGACGATATCACCTGGACTTCTGGCAACACGCTCACGCTTTCGGCTTATCGCAACATCGAAATCCTCTCCACCATCGATGCCTCCGGCGGCTCGGGCGGCAAGGTGGCGCTCGAATACGGACAGGGGGCGTCTGCTTCCGGCAACACCGCCACCTACAGCTTTGGTCTCACCGGCTCTGGCTTTACCGGCAAGATCAACCTGCAGCCGGGCGGCAACTTCTCCACCAGGCTGGGGTCGGATGGCAGTACCTTTACCTGGACCGTGATCACCCAACTGGGCAATGCGGGTGATGAAAACAACTACACCACCAACAGCCTGCAGGGGCTGGGGAACGATAGCAAAAAAGACGGCAGGTACGTGCTGGGCGCCGACATCGACGCCAGCGCCACCAGTACCTGGAACGGCGGCGCGGGCTTCAAGCCCCTGGTCCATACTACTGCAGTGCCAGTTGGATTCGCCGCCCGCTTCGACGGGCTGGGGCACACAATCACGAACCTCACCATCAACCGGCCGGATGAGGACAACGTCGGGCTTTTCAGTATCGTTACTCCTCAACCTCAACTTGCGGAAAAACATGAGCGGGTCCGGAACGTCGGGCTGGTGGGCAGCAGCGTGACGGGCAACAACACCGTCGGCGGTCTGGTGGGGAAGGTTAATGACACTACCTCCTCTCTTTTGGCCATGATACGCAACGTCTATGCCGACGGGGTAGCAGTGACTGGAACCGACAGCGTTGGCGGGCTGGTGGGTTCCAATGGCAACAGTGGCACCATCACAGGCAGCTACGCCACCGGCATTGTGTCGGGCAATACTAACGTCGGCGGGCTGGTGGGCTCGAACAACTCCGGCACCATCACCGACAGCTACGCCACCGGCAGCGTGTCGGGCAATACTAACGTCGGCGGGCTGGTGGGCTCGAACAACCGCGGCACCATCACCGACAGCTACGCCACCGGCATTGTGACGGGGGATATTAGCGTCGGCGGGCTGGTGGGTAAGAACTATTATTATGGCACCATCACAGGCAGCTACGCCACCGGCATTGTGACGGGGGATTTTAGCGTCGGCGGGCTGGTGGGCTCGAACAACCGCAGCACCGTCACCGACAGCTACGCCACCGGCGATGTGACGGGCAGTGGCAGCTATGTCGGCGGGCTGGTGGGGCAGAACTACAGCGCCGGCGTCTCCTTAGACTCCACAATCAGCAACAGCTACGCCACCGGCAGCGTGGCGGGTGGTAGTAGCGTCGGCGGGCTGGTGGGGCGGAACTATAGCATGGCTGGCAGCAACTCCATCATCAGCAACAGCTACGCCACCGGCAGTGTGTCGGGCAGTGGCAACAACGTCGGCGGGCTGGTGGGGGAAAATTACGGTGATGCCGGCGGCAACATCACCATCACCGACAGCTACGCCACCGGCAGTGTGTCGGGCAGTAGTAGCGTCGGCGGGCTGGTGGGGTGGAACTACAACGACGCCACCGTCGAATCATCTTTCTGGAATACTGAAACTTCTGGCCAAATGACTAGCGCCGGCGGCACCGGCAAAACCACCGCCGAGATGAAGACTCTTTCCACCTTCTCCGGCTGGAATATCGACGACGCCGGCGGCACCGGCACGGTCTGGCGGATTTATGACGGCGACAGCTATCCGCTGTTGCGCTGGGCGTTGACGCCGCTCACCATCGATTCGGCGACAGCGGGCAGCAAGGTCTATGATGGCAACAAGGTCACCACCGTGCCTGCTGGCATGTTCAGCATCTCTGGGTCTTACGATTCCAGCAAGATTCTGTTGGGCGGCGATCTCTACAACCAGAAGAACGCCGGAACTTACACCGCCAGGATCTACAGCACGCAAGATGGCTACGACCTGATTGGCACACGCAGCGCTGGTTACGAGATCACCCGCAAGGCGCTGACCGTCTCCGGCATCACCGCCGACAGCAAGACCTATGACGGCACGACAGATGCGACTGTCAATTACAGCGACGCCAACTTCGTCGGGATCATCTCTGGCGACACCCTTAACGCCAGCGGCGCGTTTGCCGACAAGAACGTCGGCAATGGCAAGACGGTAACGCTTTCCTTTGGTGGAGCAGACGCGGGCAACTACACATTCAGCGGCCAGGTAAGCGCCACCGCGGACATCACACCCCGCCCGGTGAGCCTCACCGGCTCACGTGTCTATGATGGCACCAACACTGTTGCTGCCGCAATCTTCACGCTCGACAACCTGGTGAGTGGCGAAGACCTGACGCTTAGCGGCAGCGGCGCGGTAGATAACAAGAATGTTGGCGACAACAAGCCAGTGACCTTAGGTTCTCTTGCGCTTGGCAATGGCGCAACTGGCAGTGCCACCAACTACACCCTCACTGGGGGGACGCACACCGCCAGCATCACGCCCAAGGCGCTGTCGCTTTCCGGCCTGACGGCCAACGACAAGACCTACGACGGCACTACGGCAGCCACCCTGGGAAGCCCCGGCACGCTCTCCGGCGTGATCGTTACTGATGACGTGAGCCTTGCCGGCACCGCCAGCGCGAGCTTCGCCGACAAGAACGCCGGCACCGGCAAGACGGTGACCGTCTCGGGCCTCTCGCTCACCGGCACGGACGCGGGCAACTACACCCTGGGTTCCGGCGCCACCACCACCGCCAGCATCCTGCCCAAGGCGCTGACCGCCAGTTACACGGCGTACAGCAAGACCTACGACGGCACGACGGCCGCCATGGTCACGGCCACCAGTAGCGACATCATCGGCAGCGACGAGGTCAATATCACCGCCAACGGCGCCTTCGCCGACAAGAACGCCGCCGAGGACAAGATCGTAACGATCACCGGCGGGGCACTTTCCGGGGCGGACGCCGGCAACTACACCCTGCAGAACACCACCGGCACAGATACGGCCGACATCACCCGCAAGCTGCTCACCGCCAGCTACACGGCGCAGAACAAGACCTATGACGGCACCACTACTGCCTCCGTCTCCGCCACCAGTAGCGACATCATCGGCAGCGACGAGGTCCATATCACCGCCAGCGGCAGTTTTGCCGACAAGAACGCGGGCAACGGCAAGACCGTGAACATCAGCGGCGGGGCGCTTTCCGGGACGGACGCCGGCAACTACTACCTGACCAACACCACCGGCACGGCCAGCGCCGACATCACACCCAAGGCGCTGTCGCTTTCCGGCCTGACGGCCCACGACAAGACCTACGACGGCACTACGGCAGCCACCCTGGGAAGCCTCGGCACGCTCTCCGGCGTGATCGGCGCTGATGCCGTGAGCCTTGCCGGCGCCGCCAGCGCGAGCTTCGCCGACAAGAACGCCGGCACCGGCAAGACGGTGACCGTCTCGGGCCTTGCGCTCACCGGCACGGACGCGGGCAACTACACCCTGGGTTCCGGCGCCACCACCACCGCCAGCATCCTGCCCAAGGCGCTCACCGCCAGCTACACGGCGTACAGCAAGACCTACGACGGCACGACGGCCGCCACGGTGACGGCCACCAGCAACGACATCGTCGCGGGCGACGTGGTCAATATCACTGCCAGCGGCAGCTTCGCCGACAAGAACGCCGCCGAGGACAAGGTCGTGACGATCACCGGCGGGGCGCTTTCCGGCGCGGACGCCGGCAACTACACCCTGCAGAACACCACCGGCACAAATATGGCCGACATCACCCGCAAGGTGCTCACCGCCAGCTACAGCGCAAGCAACAAGGTCTACGACGGCACCACCGCCGCCACGGTGAGCGGCACCAGCGGCGACATCGTCACGGGCGATACGGTCGATATCACTGCCAGCGGCGCCTTTGCCGACAAGAACGCGGGCACGAACAAGACCGTGAATGTCACCGGCGGGGCGCTTGCCGGGGCGGATGCCGGCAACTACGTCCTCACCAACACCACCGGCACCGCCAGCGCCGACATCACGCCCAAGGCGCTGTCGCTTTCCGGCCTGACGGCCAACGACAAGACCTACGACGGCACCACGGCGGCCACCCTGTCCAGTCTCGGCACGCTCGCCGGCGTGATCGGCGGCGACGACGTGAGCGTATCCGGCACCGCCAGCGCGAGCTTCGCCGACAAGAACGCCGGCACCGGCAAGACGGTGACCGTCTCGGGCCTTGCGCTCACCGGCACGGACGCGGGCAACTACACCCTGGGTTCCGGCGCCACCACCACCGCCAGCATCCTGCCCAAGGCGCTCACCGCCAGCTACACGGCGTACAGCAAGACCTACGACGGCACGACGGCCGCCACGGTGACGGCCACCAGCAACGACATCGTCGCGGGCGACGTGGTCAATATCACTGCCAGCGGCAGCTTCGCCGACAAGAACGCCGCCGAGGACAAGGTCGTGACGATCACCGGCGGGGCGCTTTCCGGCGCGGACGCCGGCAACTACACCCTGCAGAACACCACCGGCACAAATATGGCCGACATCACCCGCAAGGTGCTCACCGCCAGCTACAGCGCAAGCAACAAGGTCTACGACGGCACCACCGCCGCCACGGTGAGCGCCACCAGCGGCGACATCGTCACGGGCGATACGGTCGATATCACTGCCAGCGGCGCCTTTGCCGACAAGAACGCGGGCACGAACAAGACCGTGAATGTCACCGGCGGGGCGCTTGCCGGGGCGGATGCCGGCAACTACGTCCTCACCAACACCACCGGCACCGCCAGCGCCGACATCACGCCCAAGGCGCTGTCGCTTTCCGGCCTGACGGCCAACGACAAGACCTACGACGGCACCACGGCGGCCACCCTGTCCAGTCTCGGCACGCTCGCCGGCGTGATCGGCGGCGACGACGTGAGCGTATCCGGCACCGCCAGCGCGAGCTTCGCCGACAAGAACGCCGGCACCGGCAAGACGGTGACCGTCTCGGGCCTTGCGCTCACCGGCACGGACGCGGGCAACTACACCCTGGGTTCCGGCGCCACCACCACCGCCAGCATCCTGCCCAAGGCGCTCACGATCGCCGGCAGCAGCGCGGCGGACAAGGTTTACGACGGCACGACTACGGCCAGCGTCACGGCGGGCACGCTCTCGGGCTTCGTCGGTTCCGAAACGGTGACGGTTGCCTCCGCCACCGGCGCCTTCGCCGACAAGAACACGGGCACGAACAAGAACGTGACGGCGAGCTATACGCTGGCCGACGGCGCGAACGGCGGGCTCGCCTCGAACTACACGCTGGCCGGTGAGACGCTGCAGGCCTCCATCACGCCCAAGGCCCTCACCGCCAGCTACACGGCGGCGAACAAGGTCTATGACGGCACCACCGTCGCCACGGTGAGCGCCACCAGCGGCGACATCGTTTCGGGCGACGTGGTCAATATCGCCGCCAGCGGCAGCTTCGATACCAAAAACGTCGGCACCGGCAAGACGGTGAGCATCACGGGCGGGGCGCTCGCCGGGGCGGATGCCGGCAACTACAGCCTGCAGAACACCACCGGCACCGCCAGTGCCGACATCACCCCCCGCCCGGTGGTGGTGACGGCGGACGCCAAGAACAAGACCGCAGGCCAGCCCGATCCCGCGCTCACCTACAGCACCGGCTGCGCGGCGGGGCAGAGCACGGACTGCGGTCTGGTGACGGGCGAGAGCCTCGCCGGCAGCCTCGCGCGCGATCCCGGCGAAGCCGTGGGAGCTTACGCCATCCGGCAGGGCACGGTGACCGATGCCAACAACCCCAACTACGCCATCGCCTACGTGGGCGCCGATCTGACCATCACGGCGGCGAGTTCCGGCGGCAACACGGGTGGCGGTGGCGCCCCGCTCGACGCCGCGCTGGCCAGCGTGCAGACGACGGCGGGCAACGACTCCGGTGGGACGGGCACGGCCGGTCTTGCGGGCGGCGCGCCCACGGGCGGCGGTGCGGGTTCCGGCGAAGACGGCGGCGGGAGCGCAGGAGACGGCAACCCGCAAGGCTTCGCCGGCGCGGGCGGCGGTGGCATCACCTCGCCGCTGCCCGGGCTGATGGTCATCGCCGGCGGCATCCGGTTGCCGGAAGGCATCCTGCCCGATGACGAGGAGTGGAGGCGCAAGTGAAGATGTCTTGCCTCTTTCCTGGTGGTTTTGCCGTGCTCCAACGAATCTCTAACAAGAAGGAAATTGAAACAAGTGAAACACCTGCACCTCTCTCCGCTTGCCGCCGCGCTGTGCGTGGTCTTCGCTTCTTCCGCACTTGCGCAGCCCGTCCCCGACGCCGGGCGCCTTTTGCAGGAAACGCAACCGGCACAGCCCGCGCCTCTGCCGCAACGCGAGTTGGGCCTCGCCCCGCCTGCCGAGGGCGAAGTCCTGCCCGGCGGGGCCACGGTCGCGCTCACGGGCGTGAGAGTCGAAGGCAACACGGTCTTTCATGAGGCCGAACTCCGTGCGCTACTGGGCGACGTCAAAGGCAAGACCTACGATCTTTCCGGCCTCAAGGAGCTCGCCGCCCGCATCACCCGCCACTACCGCGAAGCCGGCTACCCCTTCGCCCGGGCGCTCATCCCGGCGCAGCGCTTCGAGGATGGCGTGCTTACCATTCGAGTGATCGAAGGGCGCTATGGCAGGATCGACGTTCGAGGCGACGAGGCGGCGCAGGACTTCCTTGCCGGTCTCGAACCGGGCGCGATGATCGAAGGCGCGCCGCTCGAGCGCCGCCTGCTTCTCCTGGGCGACCAGCCGGGCGTCAAGGTTTCTCCCATCCTGCGCCCCGGTCAGGAACTGGGCACCGGCGATCTCGTCGTCGAAGTCCAGCGCGAACGGGCATGGCGCGGCGATGTGGGCCTCGACAACCACGGCAACCGCTACAGCGGCGAGATTCGTGGGCGGGCCAACCTCTCTCTCGACAGCCCCTTCACCCTGGGCGACCGGTTCGCCCTGCGCGCGATTGCAAGCGAGGAAGGCACCTGGCAGGGCGCATTCGATTACGGCCTGCCCCTGGGCGGCTCGGGGCTGCGGGCGAACGTGGGCTACAGCCACACCTACTACGAACTGGGCGAGGACTTCGCCAATCTCGATGCCCAAGGCACGGCAAAGGTAGCGAGCGCGGGACTGTCCTATCCCATCCTGCGCGGCCAGCAGGCCAACCTCGCCGTGGGGCTGGCCTACCAGCACAAAAAGCTCGAAGACCGGCAGGATGCGACCGCGACCCGCAACGACAAGACAAGCGATGTCGTGCCGCTTACCGTGCAGTTCGACCGGCGGGATAGCGCGGGCGTGACCTGGGGCAGTCTGGCTTACACCGTCGGCGATCTCGAACTCGATGCCGCGCTCGAAGCGGCCGACATCGCCAGCGGCATGGACAGCCGCGGGCATTTCGCCAAGTGGAACCTCGACCTCGCCCGGCTGCAGACGACGCCCATCGCCAACTTCAACCTTTATGGGCGGCTCTCGGCCCAGTGGGCAAACAAGAACCTCGACTCCTCGGAGAGTTTCCTCCTGGGCGGCCCGAACGGCGTGCGCGCCTATCCGGTGGGCGAGGGCAACGGCGACGAGGGCTATCTCGTGCAGCTCGAGGCGCGCTACCGGCTGGGAAGCGCCGAGCCGTATCTCTTTTACGATGCCGGCAAGGTGCGCATCAATGCCGACAACGGCAGGCTCGCCGCGCCCTTGGTCGACAACACGCGCTCGATCGCAGGCTCAGGCTTCGGCATCCGCTATGCCAGCGGCGCCTACAGTCTCGATGCGGCGCTCGCCTGGCGCACGCACGGCGGCAAACCCGAGTCCGACACCCAGGACAACAACCCGCGCGCCTGGGTGAGCCTCGTCTGGCGGTTCTGAGCCTCGCTGCACAGGAGGAACTGCCAGGAGGTCGGGGTACGTAATGTGGTGACTACGCTATCGCAAGGCAAACCAACATCTCTTTACGTCCCGCTTGCCCACGGAGAACCTGTCACATCGTAATATCTGGCGCATCTGGGTGTGTCGGCTGATCTCGCCGTCCACTACGCGCGTGCCGGGTGGCTGGTACGGCTGGCGAGGGGCGTTTTCCGTCGCCCCGATCAAGGACTGTCGCTCCATCCGAGCCTGAAGCTGCTGGAGCGCAGGATCGAAGTCCTGCACGTCGGCGGCAAGTCCGCCCTGGACTGGCAGGGCGTGCGCCAGTATGTGGCGCAGCAGGAAACGTTGCACCTGTATGGATGGACCACGGCTCGCCTGCCGGAGTGGTTCCTGAAGGAATTCCCCGCCGAGTACCACCGCAAGCGCCTATTCGACGAGCGGCCGGAAGACCTGTTGCACGTCGTGTCGTTTGAAGGACGCAACGAGGCGCCGCTGGTTTCCACACCCGAGCGCGCCTTGTTGGAACTGCTGAGCGAAGTCGGTGTGCGCCAGCCGTTGCAGGAGGCGCGCGAACTGATGGAGAGCACCTACAACCTGCGGGGCGCCGTGCTCCAGGAACTGCTCAAGCGTTGCACCAGCGTTAAGGAAGCGCTGAACTTATTCAGGGCTTCCCTAGCAGCGGCAGGCAACGGCAAGAGGTTGACTTGTAATGGTATTATTGGTGGTATCTGGCAAATTCAGGCAAGAAAAGGCGCGAGAACGAGATGTTGAGCTTCTCGTTGATGAGCGGAAATTAACGCAGCGTTCCTTCGCTGCGGTGGTGAGTAAAGGGATGATGTGCTGGCGTATCATCCCTTTTGTATTTCCAGACAAGTAATGTTCAGTCATCAGATTTCGTTGAGTCTGCATCATGCATGAAGTCATCTTGATTACCGTTTCCGGACATGACCAGCCCGGTATCACCACTGCGTTGACCGCGGTGTTGGCAACCTACGAGGTCAATGTGCTCGATATCGGTCAATCAGTGATCCACGACAGCTTGGTTCTGGGGTTGCTGGTGGAAATGCCGCAGGATGCCGCTGGTTGTGCCGTATTTCGTGACCTGCTGTTCGCTGCCCATCGTCTCAATCTCGCCATTCGTTTTTCTCCCATCGGTAGTGCGGAGTACGAACAGTGGGTAGCGGCACAGGGACAGCCGCGTCATATCATTACATTGTTGGGGCGCAAGATCAGCGCAAGGCATCTGGCGCGGGTATCGGAAGTGGTCGCGGAACAGGGATTGAACATCGACAACATCACGCGCCTGTCCGGCCGGATTTCCTTGCAGCATCCTGAGCAGAAGCGGATTGCCTGCGTTGAATTGTCGGTGCGCGGCGTGGCCCCTGATTTGACGCGGTTGCACGCGGCATTCCTGCAGGTCTCGCAAGAACTGGAGGTGGACATCGCCACCCAGGAGGACGATATTTACCGCCGCAGCCGCCGTTTGGTGTGTTTCGACATGGATTCTACCCTGATTCAGGCCGAGGTCATCGACGAGCTGGCCAAAGTGGCCGGTGTTGGCGACCAGGTCGCAGCCATTACCGAGGCGGCGATGCGTGGTGAACTGGATTTTTCCGAGAGCTTTCGTCGTCGTCTGGCGCTGCTGCGGGGCATGGATGAGGCAGTGTTGCAGGATATCGCCGAGCGTCTGCCGATCACCGAGGGTGCCGAGTTGCTGATCTCGAATCTCAAACGTTTCGGTTACAAGGTGGCGATACTGTCTGGCGGCTTCACCTATTTCGCGCAGCACCTGCAGCGCAAGCTGGGCATTGACTACATATACGCCAACCAACTCGATTTCCGTGACGGTAAACTGACCGGCGAGGTCAAGGGCGAAATCATCGATGGCCAGGCCAAGGCACGATTGTTGCGCGAACTGGCGGCAAAAGAGGGGATATCTCTGCAGCAGGTGATTGCTGTGGGCGATGGTGCCAACGACCTGCCCATGCTGTCTATCGCCGGTCTCGGCATCGCCTTTCATGCCAAACCCATTGTCAAACAACAGGCGCAACATTCCATTGCCACACTGGGCTTGGACGCGATCCTTTATCTGCTCGGTATGCGCGAACGTGATATCGGTGACGCTCGGCGATGAGTGAGGCGGAAGATGTTCGCTGGATGAGGCTTGCGCTGGAACTGGCGCAGCGCGCCGCAGCGGAGGGTGAAGTTCCGGTGGGGGCCGTGGTGGTAAAGGACGGTGTCGTCATCGGCGAAGGCTGGAACCGGCCCATCGCCGCCCATGATCCGACTGCGCATGCCGAGATTCAGGCATTGCGTGCGGCAGCACAATTGCTGGGCAATTATCGCCTGGTGGATACCACGTTGTACGTTACGCTGGAACCGTGTGCCATGTGTGCCGGCGCCATGGTACATGCCCGTGTGCGGCGCGTCGTATATGGCGCCGCCGATCCGCGCACCGGCGCGACGGGCAGTGTGTTCAACCTATTGCAGGCGCCGCAGCTCAACCATCAGGCCGAGGTCTGCGGCGGGGTGTTGGCGGACGAGTGCGGTGCGCTGCTGCGCGGGTTTTTCCAGATCCGGCGCAAGTAGAATCACAGCGCCGGATTGGCCAGCAGCAGGGCGGCGGGCAGGGTTACCGGTGGCGGTTTCGGCGTGTTGCGCTCGATGCTCCAGGCGAGGATGTCGTAGTAGCTGCGGATGTTTTCCACATAGCGTACTGCCTCGTTGCCGCGGGCGTAGCCGTAGCGCGTCTGGCTGTACCACTTGCGCTTGTGCAGCAGGGGCAGGTTTTCCTTCACGTCCATCCACTTGTCCGGATCGCCGCCGCGCTGCTGGGTGATGACGCGCGCGTCCTCGAGGTGGCCATAGCCTATGTTGTACGCGGCCAGAGCCAGCCAGAGGCGGTCGCGTCCCTGGATGCGCTCCGGCAGCCGATCCAGTAGTGACTTGAAGTAGCGTGAACCTCCCGCGATGCTCTGGCTCGGGTCCGTGCGCCGTTCCACGCCGAGGTCGCGGGCGGTGATCTGGGTGAGCATCATGATGCCGCGCACGCCGGTGGGTGACACCGCGCGCGGATTCCAGTGCGATTCCTGGTAGGCCATGGCGGCGAGCAGACGCCAGTCCATATTGTGTTCGTTGCCTGCCGCCTCGAACTGGGCGCGGAATTGCGGCAGACGCTGTTCGATGTGGCGCATGAAGGTGCGCGTCTCCACGTAGTCGAAATCATTGACGTGGCCGTAGTGTTTTTCTCTCAGCCGGGCGAGTTGGCCGGTTTCGTGCAGGCGCTCGAAATAGGCCGTCGCGGCCTGGTGCAGACTGCCGTCGCGGAAGCGCGGAAAGGCCCATGCCAGCGGTTCCGGCTCGGTCAGGTCGAAGGCGACGCGCAGTTCGGGCAGGAAGCGCTGGTTGATGGCCACCTCGTGGGAGTCGGACACTGTATAGTCGATGAGTCCCTCGTGCAGCAGGGACAGCAGTTCCTCGCTGCCCAGGTCGGTGTTTTCGGTCCACTTGAGTTGTGGATGAGTGCCCTTGAGGCGAGTCAGGTGTTCGGCATGGCTGCTGGCGGCCAGTACTTCCAGATGTCCCTCCATATTCTCCAGGGACGACGGGCGCGGGGTGCCGCGGCGGTAGACCAACTGCTGGGTGATTTCCTGATAGGGCGGGGTGAAGCGCAGCCATTGCCGGCGCGGTTCGGTGACGGTGAGGCCGGCGGCGGCGAAATGGGCCTTGCCCTCGGCCAGTTGCCGTAATACCTCGCCGACGTTGCCGGCCACCACCAGGCGCAGGCGCACGCCGAGCTCATCGGCGAAGCCGCGCACCAGGTCATATTCCATGCCCGTCGGTCCGTCCGGACCTTCGTAATAGGTGGTGGCCGCATTGGTGGTGATGACCACCAGTTCCCCTGTATGCAGCACCTGCTCCAGTTCATTGCGCGGCTGGGAGCAACCGCCAATGAGCTGGAGCAGGAACAGACCGCCTAGGGCGGCAGTATAGCGTCGTCGTTGTCGAGGCATGGTTGAATCGAAATATAGCATCCGCCGGTTGTCGTTATCCGGCGGTGGGTGTATCTTTGGCCCCCTTCCGGAGGGGTACCGAAGCGGTCATAACGGGCTCGACTCGAAATCGAGTTGGGGCTTTACCGCCCCACGAGGGTTCGAATCCCTCCCCCTCCGCCATATTTGCCAGTTTCACTGGCTTTACCGCAGGGCATTGGCGCTAAACCCGCCTAAAAACCCGCCTTCCTCGAAGTGATGGGATGCGATGGGGTAAGGCCCTGTGAGACGATGAAGAAAGCCGCCCTCGGGCGGCTTTTTGCTATGGGGCGTCGATCCCTTCGGGAGAGGACTATGTTGCGTGTGACGTTCGAGGATGGTTCTGTGATCGAGTACCGGGACGGCGAGGTGATCGAGATTGAGAGCCACCCGCCCAGAGACACCCCGGCGGCGGGCTGGGTGCGCACGCGCGAGTATCCGCCGGAGTATCGACGGGCAACCCCGTTGAGCATCAACGTGCTGACGGTCGGGAAGCGGGTTCACACCGGCGGCGGCTTCGTCAAAGTCACGAGCATCGAGCGGGTCTGAGGTCATGGCGAACGGAATCGCGCCGCTGGACCCGCAGCTCACCGGCAACGTGGGGCTGTACTACTGCTGCTATCGGCTTTCCCTCCTCGGGTGGAACGTCATGCCGACCGCGCGCAACGCCCGCGGGGTGGACATCATCGCCTATAGCCGGGACGCCTCCCGCTTCGTCGGGGTGCAGGTCAAGGCCCTGAGCAAGCGCAACCCCGTCCCCCTCGGGTCCTCGCTGGACAAGATCATGGGCGACTTCTGGGTGATCGTGAACAAGGTCGCCTCGCCTTCGCCCTCAGCCTTCGTGCTCTTGCCTTCGGAAGTCCGGGAACTGGCCCACCGCGGCGAGAAGGACGGGCGCGTGTCCTACTGGTTGCAGCCGGGGTCCTATGAACAAGACCCGTTCCGTGAGGCATGGGAGCGGATCGGACACGGCGGCGTCTGATTCACACATACATGACGCGGTTCCCGGTATCAGGCAGGCGCGGCGGCGGTCCGGCGAAGTCGCCCACGGCTACACGCCCAGAGGAGGCCCCCGCGATCAGGTAGCTGGTCGCGTCCAGCATGTGATCGTTCGCGGCGCTGTCCACGTCCTCAGGGTTGCGCGGATCGCGCGGCAGGCTCGGGACCGTCGCCAGCCAGTACCGGCACCGGGAGGCTACAAAGAATTCACCGTTGGCCATGAGTTGCTTCAACAACTCGAAGCGCGGCACACGTGCCCCCTTCCGGGCAGGCGACACCCTCACCCCGGCTTCGCGGAACAGGTCGGCAATGGACGCCTCCGCGCGGCCCGCAGTCCGGGCTTCGGCGGCGGAGTCGATCACGCCCCGGGCGCGCACGCCGTTCCGGCGCGCCATCGCATGAAGCGCGGGCGCAATCTGGCCCGGGGTCCGGCCCGTCCCGCGGGCGATGTTCTGCGGGTCGCACTCGAAATGTTCGTCATAGATCACCCATGCGCCCTTGGGCATCACGCGGTCATCGCTCAAGCGCACGTCATAGGCGAGCTGTCCGCCCAAGACAGCCGCGCAAGGAGCGGCGGAGCCCCAGTCAATCGACAAGCGCAGCGAGCTGAACAGGTCCGGCGGGACTTCGTGATGATCGAACACGGCGCGAGCGTGCGACCAGACGCCCCCGAAGTAATCCCCCACGATGGCCGACCAATCGCCGTGCCGGTGCGCCTTGTACAGCGCCGGGTCCGTATGGCGTAGCACCTCGAAATTGCGCTTGTAGGCTTCGGGCAGGTGCGGGTTGTCGTCCACGGTCGAGGGCGCATAGACCCAACGCTGGTCCGCGAACTCGAACGGAACCCAAGGGGTTCGGCCCGTGACGTACCGCTCCGCGAGGGCGGAGTGATTCGCGCCGCCCGGGTTCCCCGCCAAGACCATGCGCAGCGGGACGCCCGGAGCGCGGAGGGTCAGCGCGAGCGCATCAATCACGGGCAGCTCCGGGCCTTCGCCCGCCTCATCAACCACGATCAGCGAGAAGGTCATGCCCTGTACGGTGTCTTGTAGGGCGGCGTTCGATTCGCAATGCGTGAGCTGGACGGTTGCGCCGTTGGCGAGGCGGAACACGTTGTCATTCTGGTTGTAGCTGAAGCCCTGCCCATAGGCGGAGCGGAACAGGCCGCGCATTTCCTCCGCGAACTGAAGCAGCGACTTCAACCGGCGGCGGGTCACGAGGACGCGGGCGCGGTTCTTGTACTGGTCGCAGTGCCGGAGGATGAGGAGCTGAATGCCGAAGGACTTGCCGCCCCCGCGACCGCCGCCCAGGAAGATGAAGTGGTCCTCCGGGATGGATAGGACCTGCGCTTGAAACGGGGTCGGCCTCACTACCGCCGCTTGATTCATGGGGCTTTCCCTCCCTATGGGTCAGCGCCGGAGCCTTCCACCGGCCCGCCTCGTGAGGGGCGAGGGTTGGCGGTTGCGTGATGCTGGGCAGGCTTCCGGCTCCGGGGCTGAACTCGTTAGCGTCCCCGGTACGCTTTGTTGATCTTCGTTTGCAGTTGGGTTGCGACGGTCCCGCGCTTCATCGCGGCCACGTTCGCATTGCGCGCGGCCTGGCGCTGTTCGTGGATGGCTTTCGCCTTCTTCACGTTCGGCACACTACCTTTCATGGTTGGTTCCTCCGGTCGGTCAAACAATCTCCGCGGCCCTTTCGAGGCAGCGGGCACACATGCGGTTTCCCGCGTGGGCGCTCCAAAAGTCCCTGCCACACGTCAGGCAGCGGCGGACCTTCACGCGCGGGTCATCGGGCCGCAGCCACCGCGGAACGTGGCCGCCCACGGTCCGCGGCTTCGGCGGCTCCTGCTCAGGCTTCGTCGCCTTCGGCATCGGTGATGGCCTTCCGGGACAGCGCCAGCGACAGATTCGTGATGCCATCCGCCTTGCCGCGGACAAACTCGCGGTCAGCCGCAACGGCGGACTTGTAGGCGAGCTGGACGCCTTCGAGCTTGGCGTGAATCCGCTTCCAGACTTCGCCCAACAGGCGCTCCGCGAAGGCCTGCACAGCGAAGGGGCGGCGATCCTTCGGGCGGCGGTCGATCACCGTAGCGATAGCAGCGCCCAACACGAGGTCCCCGGTCATGATCGCGGTACGGGCGGCGGTTTCGAGTTCCACCGGCCCGGCTCCTTCGAGCTGGAGCTGGTATTGGGTGCGCTTCGGGTCGCCTAAGGCGATACGGCCCAGCATCGAGGCGGGCGAGGTGTAAACGGCTTGGATGGCGGCAGCTTCATCCGCATAGCCTTTCAGGCCCTTGAGCATCGCGGCGCGTTCCGGCTCGGAACTGGCGATGAGCTGGCGGTAAAGGTTCGCGGCCTTGTTGGCGGCGGACTTCTTGGCAAATGCGCGCGCGGCGGCGCGATCTTCGGACGTGGCGGAGGCGATCAGTTCGTCAGCCTCGCGGGAGTAGCGGTCACGGGCTTCGAGCACGGTTGCTTGCAGCTTCTCGATCTTGCGAGAGAAGGCTGTGGCTGTCTCAGTCGCGCGGTCGCTCAGATATTGAACACGCTCCTCGTTCAGCGTCACGCCGGAGGGAACGGTGTTGAAGTCGAGGGTTGCCATGTCGGGCTCCTGTCTCAGTTATCACAACCGGGAGAGGCCCAAAGCACGTAACCAGCGGGGCTCCTCCCACCATCAGCGTGCGGTCGCAACAATGACCACACTGACCGTAAGGATAATGGCGCTATACACTGGCCGTCTAGAAAAAGAAGTTGTAGATCAAGGGCTTGAAGTGAAAAGTAAAGTCCCCGCCGGGGTGCAAACGATGGCCCTTTCCAGCGGGCGGCTGGGGTCCGGGCGGCAGTCCATGCGCTCGAACCGGGACGGCTCCGGCTTCCCGGCCCGGGGCTCCGCTGGCACTACGCGAACCGGCGGCGCGAGGCGTGGCGAGAATGTGCCGACCTGCGCGCGGCGGATCGTATCCAAGGCGGAGTAGCGGCCCGCCTCCTCCGCGTGCGCCTGCGTGGCGAGAAGTGGCAGGACGGCCAAGGCGAGGATGAGGCGGCGGTTACGGTTCCGGCTGGACGTGAATAACACGGCTGTACTCCTCGGGCGAAAGGGCGGCGTTGATCTGAATGAGTACGCGCGGGGCGTCCTCGTTGTTGCCGTCGCCCTTGTTGATCTTGTAGATGCGATCCGCGAGCCATTCCGCGGCCCTGATGTCGCCCTCGTTCTTCATCTTGTCTTTCATGAAGGCCACGATCTCACCGGCCCCTTCGGCGCGGCCTTCTTCGAGGGCGAGCGCGAGCGGCGACAGCTCGCCGTCCTCGGTGTCCTCCTTGAGGCGCTTCCATTGGGCTGGGGTAAGGCCCAAGGCCCGCCGGATCGTGTGCTCACGGTTGCCCTCCTGCGCGAGCATCCGCACGAGTTCGAGGTGTCGCGGTTCGAGGTCGGGCAGCGCCAGCGCGCCCCCGGTCGGGTTCTTGGTCAGTTGGTTGTTGGCGGGCATTCTTCCATCTCCTTCTTGATGCGATAGATGGCTGATACTCCGACCTGCGTGATGCGGCGGATGCGGTTGATGGGCGTCCCGGCCTTGAGCAAGGCGGCGATCTTCTGTTCCTTGCCCGGGGAGACGGTCGGACGGCCCAGGCGCTTGCCGCGCTTCTTCGCACGAGCAAGGCCCTCAAGCGTCCGCTCCCGGATCAGGTCCCGTTCGTACTCCGCGAGCACGCCCAGCATCCCGAACTGCATACGCCCGAACGGCGTGGAGGAGTCGAGGGCCTGCCGGTGCAAGAACAAATCGACGCCCAGCGCCTGTAGCTCGGTCCCGATCTGAACGAGGTGCGACAGCGAGCGGCCCAAGCGGGAGAGTTCCACCACGGCAACCATGTCGAACTTGCCCAGCGCCGCGGCTTTCATCATGGCGTCCAGACCCGGGCGCTTGTCGCGGCCCTTGGCTCCGCTGATGCCTTCGTCGGTGAACTCCGCCACCACGGTATGACCCCGGCCCGCGGCCCAATCACGGAGGGCCAGCAACTGAGTTTCGACAGTCTGGTCTTTGTTGGTACTCACGCGAGCGTATAGGGCGACGCGGGCCATGGTCAGCCCTCCGCCTTCGAGGAGCCGCGGGCGACGTGCGGCGGAATCTTCTGGCCCGCCGGGACCACGAGGTGGAACCGCTCCACGCCGTCCGGGCCGATGGTGGAGCGGACCCCGTAGCCCTTGCGCTTGAGGTCCCAGCCGAAGCCGGAGCGCACCGTTTGTTCCTGCCACGGCTTGCCGCTCACCGCGAGGGCGGCGAGTAGTTCTGCCATCGTCGCGCCTTCCTTGCGGCGGAGCTGGTCAACGAGGACCGCCTGCTTGGAGCCGATCAGGCAAGGCTTGACGGGTTCGCCGGTCGGCTTGAGGTCGGTTCCGCGGCGGGGGCGGGGCTTCGGCTCGCCCTTCGCCTTCGCCTTCGCCTTCGCCTGCTTCGCTGCTGGCCGCGCTGCTGCCTCCTGCTGCTTTTCCTTCCATGCCTGTACCTTCGCCCAGGTCCGGCGGATCGCGTCCGCCTTGGTGGCAAACCGCTTGACGGCGGCATCGCCCAGCGAGGCGGCGAGGTTGTTGTGAAGGGCGACCAGCTCCGGGCCGGTCATCGTGGCGAGGTCTTGTTCAGTAAGGGTCTGGCGGTTCATGGTCGGCTCCTTTTCAGTTGGCACGATTATTGCTTGTGCGCTTCGAGTATAACTGGCGGGCATTCGGAAATCGACCCTCTTCAGTGCGAGGGAAAACGCGGGGTAGGGGCGCTGGAATCTATGGCGCTCCGGCGGTGTGGTTTCGGAGACGTTTTCCGAATTGTATGTTCAACAAGCAGGGCGGCGGTGCGCTGCTGCTCATGCCCAGAGGGGCGGAACGATGCGGGCGGAACGACGGAACGATGCGAAAAAGCATCGTTCCGGCAGCATCGTTCCGGCCTAAATCCCAGTCCCTTATGGCTTTTCTTCTATTACGGAACGATAGAACGATAGAAAAGCTATAGGACAGGAAAACGAGTAGAGGGAGCCGCTACGGCGCAGCGCCCCTTGGGCACCCGCCGGCAGCCGTCGCCGCTACTGCCTGCACAAGAGTAGCTTTTCCATCGTTCCGCGTTCCGGGCTGCGCTAACCCCAGCCGTTGCTGGCTTTAGCCGGAACGATGGGCATCGTTCCGTATCGTTCCGGCCATCGTTCCGCTGCCGCTCAGTGCCTCACCTCAGCGTGCTCGATCACGTCTAGCATCAGCCGTAGTTGGTCAGCGAGGCGCTGCATATGGGCCTCGCGTTCGCCTTCGCCCATCTGAGCTTCACGTGTCGCATCCCAGAGGAGGTCTTGCAGCAGGACGCACAGAGCAGCGCGAATGGTGCCTGCGTCGTGCCGGTCTTCATCGTCTTCGAGGTCTAGCAACCGGAGGGCAAGGTTCAGCACGGCAGCGTGGCTGACATAGCGTTCGTCGGCCTCGTGATGCTCAATCCGCAGGGTTTCGAGGGTTTCTTTCTCAGTCGTGTAGTCGTAGTACATCGTCGTTTCTCCATTGCATACAAGATTTGCCGGGTAAAAAAGGGCCACCCGGCAGTGGCCCGTTGAAAGCGTCAGAAGGGGTCTTTCACGATCTCCGGCGGTTCGCCGTCGCCGTTCCAGAAGTACACGCGCTGCCTGGTGCCGTCGATGCGCACAGGCCCGCCGGACGGTTGCCAGCCCAGCCGCTCCATCACAGAGCGAACGCGATGCGTAATGGCCCCGGCCCGGTTGCGGCGATCCAGCCCCAGCACGCGATACACGCGCTCATTGGTGACGTAGCGCCTCCCCTCGTGCTCGCCCTCGGCCTTGATGAGTTCGAGCATTTCGCGGAAGCCTTCATCAATCACCACGCGGTCAGCCTGCGCCGCTGCGGCTTCGGCCTCGGCTTCGCCTTCCAACCACAGCCGATAGTTGCCGCTGCGATACCGTGCCAGCGCCTCGGCCAGCAGTTGATCGCGTGCGGCGGCGAGGGCTTCGAGGTCGATGCGATCCACGTCCACCGGCCAGAACCGGCGGTTGCCTGTCGGGTCTTGTAGAAAGCGGCGCTCATTGGTCGTGCCCGCGAGCACAAAGCGCCGGGGCACCGTGACTGGGTTGCGCGACCAGACCAAGCGGCCCTTGTCGTGCGTGCGCACGATCATCGCCTTGAGGGCTGACACGTCCTTCTTGGTGATGCCATCCAACTCGGCGCATTCCTGAATCCAGACGCCCCCGCCGGTCAGCTCCAAGACTTCGCGGCCATCCTTTGCGCCCAGCAGCGGCGCATCGGAAAAGCGATCCGTGCAGGTGCTATCGAGCACGCCGGAGGCGAGCACACGCAGCGCCGCCGACTTCCGGATGCCCTGCTGCCCGACCAAGATCAGCATGTAGTCGAACTTGGCTCCAGGCTCGAAGGCGCGCACGACAGCGGCGGTCAGGAATGCGGCTCCGGCTTGGCGCACCATCGGCGTGTCTTTGGCACCGCAGAAGTCGATCAGCCAGGTATCGAGGCGCGGCGTGCCGTCCCACGGCGGCAGGCTTTCGAGGTGATCGCGCAGCGAGTCGAAGCGGTTGACCTCGCATAGCTCCGTGATTGCCTCATGCAGCTGCTCTTTCTTCACGTCGAAGCCCCAGCGCAGCCGGATCGCGCGGCGCAGGAATACCTCGGCGCGGTCGGTCAGCGGCCCCGCGTACTCTTGCAGGTAGTGACCGCCGATGATCTTCTGGCCTTTGAACTCGTCAAAGCGGAACTCCACCCCCAGCGCCCGCAGTGCCTCGATGGTGTTGTGGAAGGTCGGGGCTGGCGTGCCGGTTTTCTCGCTGACGCCTTCCCAGCGCGGCGCGTAGCCCGACACCGGACCGGCGGCGTGTTGGGCATCGACGCTTTCACGCGCGCGGATAACCTGCCGCCACGCATATTTCCGCGTGTCGCCTTTCTGTTCGAGCACGTGCGCCGATACGGGGTTGTTGCGGTCCAGCAGCACACCGACAATCATTTCGTCCGGCACGCCCGCGCGCACGAGGTCGCAACAGACCTTGAACACCATCGCGCTGCGGTCGTTGCCGAAGTCGGAGGCGTCGCCGGTTGCGATCAGCGCCAGCGGGTAATCGTCCAGCGGCTTGCCGTTGGCCTCAGCCCATGCCCGTAGCTCCTCGGTACCCACGGCTGTAGGGATGCCTGCCCCGGTCGCCTTCGATGCCTTCCTGCTGGCCGTAGGTGTGCCGCCGGTGATCGTTTCGGCTTTCGGGGGCGCGGCCTTGAACGCGGTCAGCGGATAGGCGGCATCGGTGCGGCTGTACACCTCAGCTTTGCGGGGCTCACGGCCTTTCGCCCGCTTTTTCGCATCAGGCCAGTTCGTCAGGCCCGGCAGGCGCGCAATCCTGTCGATGTTGAAGCAGTGATCGCCCCCAAGGCGGTTCGCCAATTCGACGTTGAAGGCTTCGGCCTGCGCGATCTTGTCCGGGTCGCCATTCAGGTCGAGCGGTTCCGCGAGACGCCACAGCCCCCAATATCCGCCACCCGAGTCGATGACCAGCGACGGCGCAGGAATGTCCTTGGGCATTCCACCATTCAGCAGCGACTTGATGCGCTGGCGCTCTTGCTCGAAGTCCTCCCCGGCGCGCGGGTCAAGATCGACGTGCAGCCATTCGAGCCGCGCAATGTCCGCCTTTGTCGGTTTTTTGTTCAGCGCCTTGACGGTCGGGTTGATGCTGAAATAGATGTTGTGGGTTTTGTTGCGTTCGGTTGCCCACGTCTCGGCTTGCGCCGCATCTTGGAACGAGACGGCGAGCGGCGAACCCTTCTTGTCGGGGTGAATTGCGACCAGAAGCCACGGCCCGCCGGGGCGGAAGGTGTTGAGGAAGTCGGCAATCATTGCGCGTCCTCCTCGGGCCAAGTGCCGATCCGATGCCCCGCGAGGTCGGGTTCAGCGAAGGTGCGCACCGCACCACGACCAGGAACAAAGGCCGTGCGACCGGAAACGATCTCAATGGCGTGCTTGACCGTCTCCCGGTAGGCGAGAAAGTCAGGGTCGCGCAGCAGCTCGGGGTGCTGCTGTTCGAGACGCTGCGCCTTGAGGATTTCGGCAAACAGCCGTTCCCATGCGAACTGCTGCAACGCGAGCAGGTCTTGGTGATGCTGCTCGTTCGCCCACTCAGGAAAGAACGGCGGCACGCTGCCGGGTTCGCCGGGTTGCCGAGAAGTCGCGCGGCGATGGTCCGGCCCGTTGTATTGGCGCTTGAACTGGTACTCGTCGGCAATGTTGTTCTCCGTCTCGCCCAGGAGAAGCAGCGCCGCCTTCAGCGCGTGAGGATTCGGGTTCATGGGTCCGTCTCCTCACTTATGCGCTTGCGCATCACGCCATTGTTCAAGTTCGGCGACGATCCAAATGGTGGTCCGTGCGCCGATCTTGCGCGGGCGGGGGAAGTCCGGGCGCTCCTTGAGCCAGCGCCAGAGGGTCGCGTGGCTGATGCCCAAGAACTCAGCCGCTTGGGCTGGGCGGAGCGATTTTGTTGATTGTGTTTGCATGGCAGCGACTCCAATACGTCCGCGCTGCCGCCTGCCGAAAAACAAGAAGGGGAAGCGCGGAGCCGATAACAAACAGCTCGAACGCTTCCCCTTGGATGATTCGCACCAGAAACGGGTGAAGGTCGAGCCACCAGTGGCTCGCTCCTTTTCTTCTCCATTTCTGTACGTCCGCGCCGGGGAACCGGCGGGATATGCGAAAGACTATAAGACTTTCCGGGCGTCTCGTCTAGCCTTAAAGTCGAAAATCTTTTTTGTAGATCAACGGCTTACTTTACTTTTTCGGGTGGATGTACGCGGCCCAATCCTCCATAAGTGCCCGTCGTTTCTGGAAAAGACTGCCGCGCGCATAGGCGGCTTCGGCCTTGTCCTTGAGCTGATGGGCAAGGGCATGTTCGATCACTTCCCGGGGGTGGTGCGTTGTCTCGCCTGCCCAATCGCGGAAGGTCGAGCGGAACCCGTGCACGGTGATCACCCGCGGCTTTCCATCGCTGTCGGCCTGCTTGGGGTCAATGTAGCCCTTGCGGCCTGCCTTCGTCTCGCTTTTGTGCATCCGCCTGATGACCGCGGTCAGCGTCATATCCGACAACTCGCCGCCACGGGATGCAGGGAATACAAGGTCAGTATTGTCGAAGCGCGGGAGGGCCTTCAACAAGGTCACTGCCTCCGCGGTGAGCGGCACCATGTGTTCCTTGCCCATCTTCATGCGGTCCGCCGGGATCGTCCAGACTCCGGCCTCAAGGTCGATTTCGTCCCACTTCGCCCCGCGTACTTCGCCGGAGCGGGCGGCGGTCAGAATGGTGAATTCCAGCGCCCGCGCGCCGGTCCCTTCCATCTTGCGAAGATGCGTCATGAATGCGGGAGCCTCCGTGAAGGGCAGCGCGGGGTGGTTGCCGTTCTTCGCTACCTTCGACGGTTTGGGCAGCATCGCATCAAGGTTGCCCTTCCACCGCGCCGGGTTGGAGCCGTCGCGGTACTTGCGAGCTGTAGCCCAGTCCAGTACGGCCTCGATGCGCCCGCGCAGCCGTTTGGCTGTCTCGGTTTTCACCTTCCAGATGGGTTCGAGCACTTCCAAGACATGGGGGGTGTCGATGTCGCGCACGTAAAGTTTGGCGAGGGTCGGGAAGGCATAGGCTTCCAACGTGTTGATCCACTGCTGAGCGTGCTTGGGGTTCTTCCACTCGGGGCGCTTCGCCTCAAAGCACAGCCGTGCGGCTTCCTCGAAGGTGATCTGATTCGCCCGGCTCGCCAGCAGAGCGGAGCGCGCGGCCTTGCGCTCCGCTATCGGGTCGATGCCTTGGGCGATCTTCTCCCGGACCTCGCGCGCCTTGTCCCGGGCCTGCTGTAGCGTCACCGCTGGATACCCACCCAAGCCGATCTCGCTGCGGCGCTGCTTGCCGCTCGCGGTCACTCCGACAGTGACCCGCAGCAGCCAGGTCTTTCCTCCGCCGGGGAGGACTTGAAGATGGAGCCCAGGCACGCCCCCAACGGCGTACATCCCCGGCTGTGAGAGGCGTTTCACCTCCAATGCTGACATTTCTTTCGCTACTCGTGGCATGATCTCAAATCCTCGCACCCGCCTAAAAACCCGCCTAAGATTACGCGATCTTACGCGATAAGTCGAGACCAGACGAGACGATCAACGCGGTGGAGGTCTTGTATTTCCGCGGGTTTGCTGGCACTATGGCGACGTTACGCGATGACGCGAGACCCTACGGTGGGGGACTCCCCCTCCGCCATTTCTGCCCCCACCCCGCACTTCTTTTGGGTCATTTATGGCCTTTTGAATCAGCCTGTTACGGTGAATGTGTGAGATGGTTCGCGGTTCGGGCTTCCGGTTGGTCAGCGGCCGGCGGAAAAAAGTTCCGGTTTTGTCCTCGCGGAGTGTGCTGGCGTTCCTTGCTTTTCATCGTTTCGCAACCCATTTTTGCTGCTATCCACGCGCCCGACTCGCGGAGTGCCTGATGTATCGTTTATTGCCCACAGCGCTGTTGTTCGCCGTCCTGCTGCCCGCCCAGGCGGAGCAGGTGATGGTGACCTTTGGCGGCGAGTATTTTTCCTGGCGCGAGTACGACGATGACGGCAAGCTGCTCGAGGAGAGGGGGCTGCGGCATTTCGTTGGCCTGGAGGCCGAGTCGGTGCCGGCGGCGAACTGGGTGTACGGCCTGCGCAGCCGGCTCTATCTGGGGCGGGTGGCTTATGACGGTCAGACCCAGTCGGGTGTTCCCCATACCACGGACACCGACTATGTGGGCTGGATGGCGGAACTGGATTTTACCCACCGCTTCCATTCCTCCGCGGCGACGCCCCACGGCTGGGGCGTTTCATTTTCCTTCGGTTATGACTCCTGGCTGCGTTCTCTGCGCGACAAGGGCAGCGTGTATGGCTATGATGAACGCTACGATGTCGGCTATGGCCGGCTGGGTGCCGTCTACAGCAACAATTACGGTTGGTCGGTGCAGGGCGGTGTCAAACTGCCTTTCTACACCAGCGAAAACGTGGGCCTGACCCGTCTGGGGTTCGACAGCGATCCAAGCCTGAAGCCCAAGCCCGACTACAGCCTGTATGCCGCGGTCGTCTACAGTCTGAATCCGCGCTGGGATTTGGGCGGTTATTACGATAGCTACCGTTTCCGCCAGTCGGACAGCACCCTGGTGAGCGGCGGCGGTTCGCTGTACAGCGTCCATCAGCCCGAGAGCCAGCAGGACACCATCGGTTTTTACCTCAACTACCGTTTCTGACGGCGTTTTCGTATTGCGCCGTCCGGCGTTCTGGTTTAACCTTGCGCGCTTTCCCGGAGAGGTGTCCGAGTGGTTGAAGGAGCACGCCTGGAAAGTGTGTATACGTTAATAGCGTATCAAGGGTTCGAATCCCTTCCTCTCCGCCACTTTCCTAACCCGTTATTCTGTTGAGGCGCCCTGTGCGGCGCCGTCCCCCTGAGTTCAATGGCGGACCGTGCCGGTCCCCTCGCGACGACAAACTGTGAACCCGGTCAGGCCCGGAAGGGAGCAGCCGTAACAGTGGACTCGGGCGCCGGGGTGTGGCTGGTACGGGACGCCACCCTTCACGGCTTCTTGCCAACCGCTGTCGTCCGATCGGGTATACTGCCGGCTTCTTCGGCCGGAGTTCCGGCGGTACCGTATCGGAGAGTCGTTCGCCCGTGAGTTATCAGGTTCTGGCCCGCAAATGGCGTCCCCGCTCCTTTCCCGCGATGGTGGGGCAGGAGCATGTGCTGCGCGCCCTGATCAATGCCCTGGACAACGATCGTCTGCACCACGCCTTCCTGTTTACCGGTACCCGCGGCGTAGGCAAGACCACCATCGCGCGCATCCTGGCCAAATCGCTCAACTGTGAGCGCGGCGTGTCATCGCAGCCCTGCGGTGAATGCAGTGCCTGCCGTGAAATCGATGAAGGACGTTTCGTCGACCTGATCGAAGTGGACGCCGCCTCGCGTACCAAGGTGGAGGATACCCGCGAGATCCTCGACAACGTGCAATATGCACCCAGCCGCGGCCGCTACAAGGTGTATCTCATCGACGAGGTGCACATGCTGTCCAACCACAGCTTCAACGCCTTGCTGAAGACGCTGGAGGAGCCGCCGCCGCACGTCAAATTCCTGCTCGCCACCACCGACCCGCAGAAATTGCCGGTCACCATCCTGTCGCGCTGCCTGCAATTCAATCTCAAGCGCCTGCCGCTGGAACAGATCCGCGGCCATCTGCAACACATTCTGCAGGAAGAGGGGATCGACGCCGAGGCGGCGGCGGTGAGTGAAATCGCCCGTGCTGCGGACGGCAGCATGCGCGATGCACTCAGCCTGCTCGACCAGGCCATCGCCCACGGTGGCGGCGTGCTGGAGGCCGCGGCGGTGCGCGCCATGCTTGGTACCATCGACCGCACCCGGGTGGTGGCCTTGTTGCGCGCCCTGGCCGGTGGCGACCCGGCGGTGTTGCTGGCGGAGGCGGCGGTCCTGGCAGAACTGTCGCCCGATTATGGCGGCGTGCTCAACGAACTGAATAGCGCCTTGATCCGCATCGCCCTGGTGCAGGCCGTACCGGATGCCCTGGGCGAGGAGGTGGAGCAGCGCGAGGCACTGCAGGAATTGGCGCAGCGCATCAGTCCGGAGGACGTGCAACTCTACTACCAGATCGGCCTGACCGGTCGCCGTGATCTGCCGTTGGCCCCGGAGCCGCGGGGTGGTTTCGAGATGATATTGCTGCGCATGCTGGCCTTCCGTCCCGCCGGCGGGGCGGGGCAGGGGATGTCCCGTCCTGCGGCGGTGCCTGCCGCGAGGGCCGTCACGTCGGCCACTTCGGCGGCAATGCGCAATGATCGTGTGACAGTGCCACCGTCTCCCGCCGCCACGGAGGCGCCGGCAGTCCCGCTGCCTGCGGTTTCCCGTGCTGACTTGAACTGGACTGCGTTGGCCGCCTCCTTGCCGCTGGGCGGCTTGACGCGCCAACTGGCGCTCAACTGTGCCTTGGTGCGTCATGACGCTGAGGTGATCGAACTGGCCCTGGAGCCGAGCCAGCGCGCGCTGTACAACAAAAAGTGGGAAGAGGCGCTGGCCAAGGCCTTGTCCGAGCATCTCGGTCACGCCGTGCGTCTCACCATCCATCTGGATGGTCGTGCCGGCGGCGAGACACCGATGGCGGCCCAGCAGCGCCGCGATCAGGAGCGGCAGGCCGCGGCGCAGGCCGCCATCGAGGGGGATGTCAATGTGCAGACCCTGCTCGAGCGTTTTGGTGGCCGTATCGAACCCGGCTCGGTACAGCCGCTGGAATAGACAATTTTTCACTGCAATCTGTCGAGGAAAGAGAAGCGATGAAAGGTGGATTGGGCAATCTCATGCGTCAGGCCCAGAAGATGCAGGCCGACATGCAGCGCATGCAGGAAGAACTCGCCAGGATGGAAGTGACCGGCCAGTCCGGCGGCGGCATGGTGTCGGTGGTGATGAACGGGCGGCACGACGTCAAGCGCGTCAGTATCGATCCGAGCCTGATGCAGGATGATAAGGAGATGCTGGAGGATCTGATTGCCGCGGCGGTGAACGATGCGGTACGCCAGATCGAAAAGACCAGCCAGGAACGCCTGTCCGGTCTGACCGCGGGCATGAACCTGCCCGGCGGGATGAAACTGCCGTTCTAAACAGCAGATACAAGGGCCAAGGTACAACATACAAGGGGAGGAGCGCGGTGCGCGCAGTTGTTCAGTTTGCAACGGCACGGGCGCAGTGAGTTCATTCTTCGTACCTTGTCCCTTGTCTCTCGTACCTTCAAGCAAGAGCCTGGAATCCCTTCGTGTCGCATAGTCCCCTCATCGGCCGTCTCATCGAGGCGCTGCGCTGCCTGCCCGGCGTCGGACCCAAATCGGCGCAGCGTATGGCCTATTATCTGCTGGAGCGGAACCGCGATGGGGCGCGCCGGTTGGCGGAGACCCTGATCGAGGCGGTGGAGAAGGTGGGCCATTGCCGCGATTGCCGCACGCTGACCGAGGCCGAGGTCTGTCCGGTGTGCAGCAGCCCGCGCCGCGATCGTTCCCTGCTGTGCATCGTGGAGTCCCCCACCGATGTGCAGGCACTGGAGCAGTCCACCGGCTATCAGGGCCTGTACTTCGTGCTGCTCGGTCACCTGTCGCCTTTGGACGGCATCGGCCCGGAGGATATCGGGCTGGATCGCCTGGCAGCGCGGCTCGACGCCGGTGAGGTGCAGGAGGTGATCCTGGCCACCAATCCCACCGTGGAAGGTGAAGCCACTGCGCACTACATCGGCGCGATGGTGCACAGCCGCGGCATCCGTGCCACACGCATTGCCCACGGTGTGCCGCTGGGCGGCGAGCTGGAGTCCGTGGATGGCGGCACGCTGTCGCATGCCTTTCATGGGCGGCGCGAAGTGTAGCGGCTGTCTTCAGCCAACAGTCGCCACGGGATCCGGGATTACTCTTTTTCCCCTGAAGCCATGCCTATCGCCTGGGCCGCCAGCAGCCCCAACTGCTTGAAGCGGTGATAGGCGTGCCCGTCCAGGGCGCAGTCGCCGGTGTGGCGGTCGGCATAGAACAGGCCGACCGGCCGTTCCTTCACGAAGACCGACAGCGCGAAGAAGCTGTTGCAGCGGATGATGCGCTGGAACGGTTTGGGCACGATGGGCCAGAACTTCACCCGGTTGGTGTCGTTGATCCACAGCGCCTGCGGTTTCTCCAGCAGGCGGGTGAACAGGTGGGCACCGTTCAGCTCGATGAGAAAGCGGTTGAAGTTCGGGTCATTGTCAGCACCGGCAATGGCGCGCGCGCGCAACTGGTGACGCTCCTGGGTGAGCAGGGCGAAGACCACGCGATTGAGGCCCATGCCGTCGTGCATGCCATCCATGGTGAGCGACAGGATCTTTTGCAGCGTCAGGTTGCCGGCCTTCATGCCGGTCTGCAACTCTTGCAGCGAGCGGCGCAGGATGTGCAGTTGTGGTGCCAGACAGAAGGCGGCGCTGCCTTCTGCCGTAGCCTCGGTGGGAGGTTGCGGTGCCGCACCGGTTGCCGATTCGGCCGTGGGGGCAGGCTCGGGTTTCCAGCCGGGAGCGGCCTCGGGCTGGCTCGGGTAAAGCAGCCGGACGGCGGCGGGGGCCGTGGGATAGCAGTCGGCCTGGCGCGCCGCTTCCACGGCGTAGCGGTGGCATTCGGCGGCGGTGCGGCCGAAATCATGGCCCAGGTAGTCGGCCAGCTGCTCCAGAACGGCGGTGGTGGCGGCGCGGTACCAGCCCTGCTCGGCGGCGCGTGCCAGCTGCACCGCCAGCATCACGCCGTAGACGCGCGGCTGCTGCGCATTTTCCGACTTGAGGCTGTCCTGCAGCAGGGTGGGCAGGCCCCAGCGTCGTGCCAGCATCAGGGTGAGGTGGTCGAGGCCGAAACCAAGCACCACGTACTGGGCCTCTTCGGGTTCCATCTGTTGCTGCGCGGCCAGTTCCTCGATCTGGCTCATCTTGGCCGGGGCGTACAGCCATAGCAGGATTTCGCCCAGGTGGTGCAGCAGCGCGGGCAGGAAGACTTCATCCGGTTCCAGGTCTTTGCGCAGCCGGGCCAGTTCGCGGGCCTGCCAGGCGGCATGGTAGCTCTGCGCCATCAGGCGCAGAGCACGCTCCCGCCCCAAGGCATCGCCGGCACGCTGGATCAGGGGGACCGCCTTGGGCAGGGTACGCAGCTGGGTCAGGCCCAGCATCATCATGGCGTGTTCCACCGTGGTCACTTCGGTGCGCAGCCGCTTCTGTCCACCGGTATTGACGCGGCGCAGCAGGGCGATGCACAGGCCCGGATCCTTCTCCACCACCCGCGCCAGACTCCACATGTTCACATTGTCGTCGGCGCTGAGACGGCTCAGTTCCGCCACCGTCTGCGGCAGGGCCGGCAGGACGGCATGCTGGAGCTTGTCCGCCCAGGCGTTCAGTGTGTTGTGCATGAAGCTTCCCTAATCACGTTCCATGACGCAGTGTGCCCTGTGCCTCCGGGGGGAGCAAGGCATCGGCATGCGGCAGGCAGCGGATTATAGCCGCATCGCGGGGTGTTTTCGGTGTACGGTGCTGGTAAACTGCCGACTTTCGCGTATCCCATGAGGGGATGCGGACGTCCCTGGTTTACTTCCATGCTGGATAAAGGACCAGGCGCCTCTGCCGATAACCCCCGAAGCCAGTCATGAATGAGTTCAGTTTAAGGACGGACAACGGATGAAGCTGATCGTCGGCATTCTGATCGTAATCCTCTGCGTGTTTGGCGGCTTTCTGATGTCCGGCGGCCAGTTGCTGGCCCTCTGGCACCCCTCCGAAATCATCATCATTGCCGGCGGTGCGCTGGGCGCCTTCGTAGTGGCCAATCCGCCGCATGTGATCAAGGGGGTTCTCTCGGGACTGCCCAAGCTGTTCGGCGGCGCCAAGTACAGCAAGAAGTCCTATATGGACCTGCTGGCTCTGATGTATGACCTGTTCGCCAAGGCGCGCAAGGAAGGCCTGATGGCGCTGGAAAACGATATCGAGGAACCGCAGCAGAGCGAGATATTCAAGAAGTACCCCAAGATTCTGGCCGATCATCACGCCCTCGATTTCATCACCGACTACATGCGCCTGATGGTCGGCGGCAGCATGAACCCCTTCGAGTTGGAAAATCTGATGGACCTCGAGCTGGAGATACATCATCACGAGGCGATGTTGCCCGGTGAGTCCGTCACCACCGTGTCCGACGGCCTGCCCGGCTTCGGTATCGTGGCAGCGGTCATGGGTGTGGTCATCACCATGGCCTCGGTGGGCGAGCCCCCCGAGGTGCTGGGTGCGAAGATCGCTGCCGCCCTGGTCGGTACCTTCCTCGGTATCCTGCTCGCCTACGGTTTCGTCGGCCCGCTGGCCACGGCGCTCAAGCACCGTGCCGAGGAAGAGGGCAAGTTTCTCGGCTGTATCAAGGTGTGCATCATGGCTACCCTGAACGGCTATACCCCGCAGATTGCCGTCGAGTTCGGCCGCAAGGCGCTGCCTTCCACCGTGCGTCCCGGTTTTGCCGAGTTGGAAGCGCACGTCAAGAAGAAATAAGCCAGCCGGTGGCCCATGGCGTTGGAAGACAAAAAACAGCCGATCGTCGTCAAGAAGATCAAGAAGGGCGGTCATGGTCACCATGGCGGCGCCTGGAAGGTGGCCTATGCCGATTTCGTGACGGCGATGATGGCTTTCTTCCTCCTGATGTGGTTGCTCGGTTCCACCACCCAGGAAGAGCGCGCCGCTATCGCCGACTACTTCCAGAACCCGAGCGCTATCCAGGGGCCGGGCGGCGCCTCTACCTCGATGATCAAGCTGGGCGGTTCGCTGGAGGTGCCGCGCGGCGAGAAGGAGCCGATGCGTGATGCCTCGGGGGAGACGGCCAAGCCCACGCCGGAGGAGATCGCCGAGATCATCGAGGACAAGGCCCGTCTGGACGAGCTGATGCAGAAGCTGAAGGAACAGATCGAGTCCACGCCGACCCTGAAGGACTTCAAGGATCAGCTGTTGCTGGACATCACCAGCGAGGGGTTGCGTATCCAGATCGTGGACCGGGAAAACCGTCCCATGTTCGACTTGGGCAGTACCCGGCTGAAGCCCTACACCCGCGCGATCCTGCGCGAGTTGACCCGCACCATCAACGAGGTGCCCAACCACATCAGCCTCACCGGCCATACCGACGCCACCCCGTACAGCCGTGAGATTACCGACTATAGCAACTGGGAGCTGTCCGCCGATCGCGCCAATGCCGCCCGGCGCGAGATGCTGGCCGCCGGCATGCCGGAGCGAAAATTCGGCCGCGTGGTGGGGTTGGCGGATTCGGTGATGTTCGACAAGGAAAATCGTTTCAACCCGGTGAACCGCCGCATCAGCATCGTGGTGCTCAACAAGGCCACCGAGCGCGCCATCGGGCTTACCGATGAGGCTCCGGTGGTGGCGCCCCGGTCATCCGCGACGCCGCCGTTGCCGACGGTCGTTCCCCCGGCGCCCGTTGCGCCACCCGTGGCCGCCCCCGAGCCGGCCATTACCCCCGCCATCATGCCGCGTCCGGCCCCGCGTGGCAACAGTATGGAAAACGCCATCGAGGGCGTCCTCGGTCCCGCCCCGATCCGATAGCCAGACTCGCCTATCAGCCTCTTCCCCCGGCTTCGGCCTCCACCATGCGATGAAAACTCGCCAGCCGTTCGGCACTGACAGTGCCGTCGGCGACCGCCTGTCGCAGGGCGCAGCCCGGTTCGTGGCGGTGGCTGCAATCGCGGAAGCGGCAATGGCCCAGATGGGGACGGAACTCGATGAACCCCTGTGCCAGTTCCGTCGCCGCCATGTGCCAGAGGGAAAATTCACGCACCCCCGGTGAGTCGATGATGGCGCCGCCGCCGGGCAGGCGGTAGTAGCGCGCGGCGCTGGTGGTGTGGCGGCCGAGGCCGCTGCGTTCAGCCAGGGCACCGACCTTGATCTCCTCCTGCGGCAGCAGGGCGTGCACCAGGGATGACTTGCCGACGCCGGACTGGCCGACGAACACGCTGCTCTTGTCGCGCAGGGCGGCTGTTACCGCGTCGAGGCCGTGCTGGGCGACGGTGCTGGCGCGAAGCACGCGGTAGCCGATCTGCCGATAGCGTTGCAGGTCCTGCTCGATGCGCTCCCGCTCGGCGTCACTGGCAATGAGATCGACCTTGTTGAACACGATGAGCGGGGTGATGCCGGTGCACTCTGCAGCTACCAGGTATTGGTCGATGAGGTCGGTGCTGTAGGCGGGACGCGGCGCGGCGACCACCAGAATCTGATCGATATTGGCCGCCAGCGGCCGCAGCGCACCGAGGGCGTCGGGGCGGGCGAGCACGGTACGGCGCGGCAGCAGCGCCACTACCACGCCGGCCTCATCGCCGCCGATGGCCTGCCAGATGACCCGGTCACCTGGCACCAGCAACTCCAGATTCTGGCGCAGGCGGCAGCGATGCAGGCCGCCCGTCATGGCCTCGACATCGACGCTGGCGCCGTAATTGGCGATGACCAGTCCTTCCTGCTCCGGCCCCAGATGTTCTGCATCATATGACTCCATGGCGACGGCCTTGCGCTGGGCGCGCCGGCGTCGCTCCTCCTGGATCTTTTCGATACGCCAGGCTTGCTGGCGCGTCAGTTTGCGTTTGCTCATCGGCGAACGTCGGTATGTGGTGTCATGCAGCGGCTTCCAGGTTATCGGTACGGGCGGCGCAGATGAAGTCGTTGAGTGACAACCCGCCCACGGCGTGCGTGCGCCAGGTGATGCGGCAGCGATTGTAGCCCACCTGCAGATCCGGGTGGTGATCCTGCTGGTGGGCGATCCAGGCCACGGCATTGACGAAGGCCACGGTGGCATAGAAGTCGCGGAAACGGAACTCCCGGCTCAGGCTGGTGCTGTCAGCCGCCACCATCCATTGCGGTATCTGCGGCAGTAGGGTGGCGATGGTGGCGGCATCGAGTGCCGCTGTGCCGCGGCTGATGGGTTGGCAATGCTGTTGTGCGAGAGGGGTGGTCATGGGGCTTACCTCGTCAGGTGGGTAATGCGCACCGGCGCCGGCGGGTGCGCGTCGTGGAAGGCCGAGCAGCGCGGTTCGGGGGTGAGCGTGCTGGCGTTGTTCAGATCCAGCTTCACCCGAGCGCTGACCAGGCGGGCGACAGGTTGGCTTCTGATAGAATAGCCCGCAACCCGACCACCACACGGAGCCCGTCGCGCCCATGGCTGCCAACCCCGACAACCTTATCTGGATCGATCTGGAAATGACCGGTCTGGAGCCCCTGTCCGACCGCATCATCGAGATCGCCACCATCGTCACCGACAGCCAGCTCAACGTCCTCGCCGAAGGGCCGGTACTGGCGGTACATCAGCCGGCCGCGGTACTGGATGCCATGGACGAATGGAATATCCGTACCCACACCGCCTCCGGGTTGGTGGAACGGGTGCGTGGCAGCCGCCTCGACGAGGCGGCGGCGGCGCGGGCAACCATCGAATTCCTGCAGCAATACGTTCCGGCCGGTAAATCGCCCATGTGTGGCAACAGCATCTGCCAGGACCGCCGCTTCCTGGCGCACTGGATGCCGGAGCTGGAGGCCTTTTTCCATTATCGCAATATGGATGTGAGCACCATCAAGGAGCTGTCGCGGCGCTGGTACCCCGAGGTGGCCGCCGGGCTGAAGAAGAACGGTGTCCACCTGGCCCTGGACGACATCCGCGAGTCCATCGCCGAATTGCGGTATTACCGCGAGAAACTGTTCCGCTGAGCCGCGCCAATTTTCCGACACGCCCCTGCCAGAGGGGCCGGGAGAGGATGTTGGTTTTTTGTAACTTGTTGAAATAAATATGATAATTACCTCTGTGGGGCGCTGGCATATAGCTTGCTTGAAGCCGCTAAACGCTTAGGGGACTAGGTTATGGCCAACAAAGACGCAAATAAGGATGAGCTGGATCTCGACGTACAGCAGAAGCCGGGGGGCAAGAAGCAACTGATTCTGTACATCGTCATCGGCGTGCTGGTGCTGGCTTTGGGCGGCCTGGGCGCCGCTTTCTTCCTGATGAAGGGCGGCGAGGGCAAGGATAAAGGCGCGGGGGCTGACAGCAAGGCGGCCGAGGTGAAACAGGCCCATTATCTGGCGCTGGACAAACTGGTGGTCAACTTCGGCCCCGGGGCGCCGGTGCGTTTCCTGCAGGTGAACCTGCAGGTGATGAGCTACGACCCGGAGGCGCTGAAGGCGATGGAGACCCATATGCCGGCCATACGCAACGACATTCTGTTGTTGCTCGGCAGCCAAAAGTATGAAGTGGTCAGCACGCCGGAGGGGAAGGAGCAGTTGCGCGGAGCGATTCTGGCGAAAGTGCAGAACGTACTCGACACCTACGAGAAGGAACGTAAGGTCGAGGCCGTTTACTATACCGAGTTCGTGATGCAGTAAACGCCCATGGCCATCAACGACCTGCTGTCGCAAGACGAAATCGACGCCCTTCTGCACGGGGTGTCGGGCGGCGATATCGAGACCGAAACCGACGAGGGCCTTGCCGAGGGCGAGGTCCGCACCTACGACTTCGCCAGCGAGGAGCGCATCGTCCGCGGGCGCATGCCGACCCTGGAGATGATCAACGAGCGCTTTTCGCGCCACTTCCGCATCAGTCTGTTCAATATGCTGCGGCGTTCGGCGGAGATATCCGTCGGTGGTGTGGAAATGATGAAGTTCGCCGAGTACGTGCACACCCTCTACGTTCCCACCAGCCTGAACATGATCAAGATCCGGCCTCTGCGCGGTACGGCGCTGCTGGTGCTCGACCCCAAGCTGGTGTTCATCGTGGTGGACAACTTCTTCGGTGGCGACGGCCGTTACCACGCCAAGATCGAGGGCCGCGAATTCACCCCCACCGAACAGCGTGTCATCCAGATGCTGCTCAATCTGGCTTTCAAGGATCTGCGCGAGGCTTGGGCGCCGGTGATGGACGTGGATTTCGAGTACATGAATTCCGAGGTCAATCCACAGTTCGCCAATATCGTCAGCCCTACCGAGGTGGTGGTGGCGTCCAAGTTTCATATCGAGCTGGAGGGCGGCGGGGGCGATCTGCACGTCACCATGCCGTACTCCATGCTGGAGCCGATCCGCGAAATGCTCGATGCCGGCGTGCAAAGCGACCGTACCGATACCGATGAACGCTGGATGGTGGCGCTGCGGGAGGAAATCCGCACCGCCGAGGTGGAGTTGGAAAGCACCCTCACCGAGGTGGAGCTGACCCTGCGCGACATCATGCATATGAAGCCGGGCGACATCATTCCCATCGAGATGCCGGAACTGGTGACATTGTGTGCCGAGGGGGTACCCGTGTTCCGCGGCACACTGGGGGTCGCCAACGACAATCTGGCGATCAAGATCGTCAAGCAAGTGGAACGGCCTGGCAAGGGCCGCACTGAGAGTGGACGGAGCAAATCATGAGTGACACGACCGACAAAGACAGCGACGTGATGGATGAGTGGGCGGCGGCGATGGCCGAGGCCGGTGCGACGGAGGAACAGTCTGCCGCCAAGCCCGACGTCAGGAAGGCACCGCTCAAGGATCTGCAGGACGAGCACCGGCCGCCGCCGTCCGAGGAGGTGAACCTGGATGTGATCCTCGATGTGCCGGTGACCATCTCGCTGGAGATCGGCCGCACCAAGATCAGCATTCGTAACCTGCTGCAACTCAATCAAGGGTCGGTGGTGGAATTGGATCGCCTGGCCGGCGAGCCGCTCGACGTGATGGTCAACGGCACCCTGATCGCCCATGGCGAGGTGGTGGTGGTCAACGAAAAATACGGCATTCGTCTGACTGACGTGATCAGTCCGATGGAGCGGGTGAAGAAGCTGAAATGAAAAGCTGCCGCCTGATATGGGTGTGGCTGTCGGTTGCCGCAGGGAGCCTGCCGGCCATGGCGGCGGAGATTGGCCGCCCGACCCCCGCGCCGGTGGAGCCGGTAGGGGCGGCGAGCCTGCTGCAGGTGTTGTTGGCCCTGGTTCTGGTGTTGCTGCTCATCGCCGGCATGGCCTGGCTGATGCGGCGTATGGGGGGCTGAGCCAGGTCGGCGGCGGGGTGGTACGCGTGCTGGGTGGTGTCCCGGTGGGGCAGCGTGAGCGCGTGGTGCTGATCCAGGTCGGTAACAAGCAGCTGCTGCTCGGTGTGGCGCCGGGACGGGTGCAGACCCTGCATGTGTTGGATGAACCGATCAATGTGACTGCTGTGCCAAGCGGTGGCGAGAGTTTTGCCGAGCGTCTGACTGCGGCGCTGAAGAAGAGTGGCCGTTCATGAGCCGGATGCGTGTTGCGCTGTTTGTGTTGTTGGCTCTTCTGCCGTGGAGCGCTTTTGCCCAGACCGGCTTGGAGGCGGTAACCGTCACCACCAATCCCAACGGCAGCGAGACCTACAGTCTGAGTATCCAGGTTTTGCTGCTCATGACGGCGCTGACCTTCCTGCCGGCAGCCGTGATGATGATGACCGCCTTTACCCGCATCATCATCGTGCTGGCGATCCTGCGCCAGGCGGTGGGCCTCATGCAGGCGCCTTCCGGTCAGGTGCTCATCGGACTGGCGCTGTTTCTCACCTTCTTCATCATGGCGCCGGTATTCGATCGCATCCACACCGAGGCCTTCCAACCCTATATGGACAACAAGATCAGTTTCCAGGAAGGACTGCAGAAGGCCAGCGTGCCGCTGCGCGGGTTCATGCTGGCACAAACGCGCGAGAGCGACATCCAGCTGTTCGGCCGTTTGGCCGGCAGCGAGGGCTATGCCTCGGCCGATGCCGTGCCGCTGTCGGTGCTGGTGCCGGCCTTCGTCACCAGCGAGTTGAAGACTGCATTCCAGATCGGTTTCCTGTTGTTCATACCCTTCCTGATCATCGACCTGGTGGTGGCCAGTGTGCTGATGTCGATGGGTATGATGATGCTGTCGCCGATGATCATCTCCCTGCCGTTCAAACTGATGCTGTTTGTGCTGGTGGATGGCTGGGCGATGGTGGTGGGGACGCTGGCGGCCAGTTTCTATGTCTAGCGGTGAGCTGTCATGACGCCCGAGACGGTACTGACGGTTTTTCAGCAGGCGCTGGAGGTGATGACGGTCCTGATCCTGGTGCTGCTGGTGCCGGCGTTGCTGGTCGGTCTGCTGGTGGCGATGTTCCAGGCGGCGACCCAGATCAATGAAATGACCCTCAGCTTCATCCCCAAGATACTCATCACCCTGGCAGTGTTGATGATCGCCGGGCCATGGATGCTGCAGCTGCTCATCGACTACACACAGCGGCTGGTCGACAGCATTCCGTCGCTGCTGGGCTAGCCCATGCACCTGACCGGCGCCGAAATCGCAGCATGGCTCGGCAGCTATCTGTGGCCGCTGTTCCGCATCGCTGCAATGATCGTCGCAATGCCCATCTTCGGTTCGATCCTGATCCCGGTGCGGGTGCGGCTGATGCTGGCGCTGGCCGTTACCTCCATCGTGGCACCGGTACTGCCACCGGGGCCGGCGGTCGATCCCATCAGTCTGGCCTCGGTGCTGATCATTCTGCAGCAGATTCTCATCGGTGTGGCCATGGGTTTTGCCATGCAGCTGGTGTTCAATGCGGTGACCACCGGCGGCCAGATCATCGCCATGCAGATGGGGCTCGGTTTCGCCTCGATGGTGGACCCGCAGAACGGCATGCAGGTGCCGGTGCTGTCGCAACTTTATCTGTTGTTGGTGACGCTGCTGTTCCTCGGTTTCAACGGCCATCTGGTGATGATTGAAATGGTGGCGGAGAGCTTCACTGCCCTGCCGGTGGCAGCGGACGGCCTGACCCGCAACGGCCTGTGGACGCTGGTGGGCTGGGGCACGCAAATGTTCGCCGGCGCGCTGTGGCTGGCGCTGCCGGCGGTGGCCTCGCTGCTGGTGGTGAACATCGCCTTCGGCGTGATGGCGCGCGCCGCGCCGCAGTTGAATATTTTTGCCATCGGTTTTCCGGTGGCGTTGATGATGGGCTTTGTGGTGATCCTGTTTACCCTGCCCGTCGTGGTCCCGCAGTTCGAAACCCTGGTCAACGACGGTTTCGCGCTGATTGTACGTTTGCTATCCCGGGAGTAGCCCATGGCGGAGAGCGACGGCCAGGAACGTACAGAACAGGCAACACCCAAACGCCAGCAGGAGGCGCGCGAAAAGGGACAGGTACCGCGTTCGCGCGAACTGGCGACCGTGGCCGCGCTGTTGGCGGCGGCAGGTGCGATGATTGGCATGGGGGATTCGTTGACCCGTGATCTCGCCATGCAGATGCAGCGCGGCCTCACCCTGACGCGCGAGCAGGTGTTCGACACGGCGGCCATGCCGGCGCTGTTTCTCGACGCGGTGTTCGAGGCCCTGTGGACCTTCATGCCGTTTTTCGTGTTGATGCTGGTGGTGGCCATTGCCGCCTCGGCGGTACTGGGGGGGTGGGCGTTTACCGCCATCACTTTCAACTGGGAGAAACTCGATCCCATCAAGGGCATGGGGCGTGTGTTTGCCTGGCGCGGCCTGGTGGAGATGTTGAAGGGTATGGCCAAGTTCCTGCTGGTGGCGCTGGCGGCGCTGCTGCTGCTGCGGGTGATGGGCGAACAGTTTCTCGGCCTGGGGCGTGAGTCGTTGTCGCAAGGCCTGGCCCATGCCGGCAGCCTGCTGTCCTGGGCATTCCTGCTGTTGAGTGCGACGCTGCTGATCGTTGCCTTCATCGACGTGCCGTTCCAGTTGTGGGATCACCAGCGCCAACTGCGCATGACCAAGCAGGAAGTGCGTGACGAGTTCAAGCAGACGGAGGGCAGCCCGGAGGTGAAGGGACGCATCCGCCGCATGCAGATGGAGATAGCGCAGCGGCGCATGATGGCCGAGGTGCCCAAGGCCGATGTGGTGGTCACCAACCCGACCCATTATGCAGTGGCGCTGCGTTACGATCAGGCGCGTGGCGATGCGCCGGTGGTGGTGGCCAAGGGCAGCGATCTGATCGCCTTGAAGATACGTAATGTGGCGCAGGAGAACGACGTGCCGGTACTGGAGGCGCCGCCGCTGGCGCGTGCCCTGTACCACAGCACCGACCTGGAGCAGCCGATTCCGGTCGGCCTGTACCGTGCGGTGGCCATGGTGCTGGCCTATGTCTACCACCTGCGCCAGGGCCCGGTGTACAGCCGCGAGGGTGTGGTGACCATGCCCGACCTGCCGATCCCGGACGATTTGCGGCGGGATGAATGATGAACGAGATTTCTGACTAGGTACTGACGATGGCGCAATTTGGCGGAGTCCTCCATACCACGCGCATGCTGCTGGCCTCGGGCCTCGGTGCGCCGATCATCGTGCTGATCCTGCTGGCGATGGTGGTGCTGCCGTTGCCGCCGTTCATGCTCGACATCTTCTTCACCTTCAACATCGCCTTATCGCTCATCGTCCTGCTGGTGACGATCTACGCCCTGCGCCCGCTGGACTTCGCGGTGTTTCCGACCGTGCTGCTCATCGCCACCCTGCTGCGCCTGGCCCTCAATGTCGCTTCCACCCGCGTGGTGTTGTTGGAAGGCCACAACGGCACCGGCGCTGCCGGCCAGGTGATCGAATCCTTCGGCGAGTTCGTGGTGGGTGGCAACTACGCCGTCGGTCTGGTGGTGTTCGTGATCCTGGTGATCATCAACTTTGCCGTGGTGACCAAGGGCGCCGGACGTATCTCGGAGGTGAGCGCACGATTCACCCTGGATGCCATGCCCGGCAAGCAGATGGCCATCGACGCCGACCTCAATGCCGGCCTCATCGATGCCGATACCGCGCGCAAACGCCGTGAGGAGATCGCGCGCGAGGCCGATTTCTACGGCTCCATGGACGGTGCCAGCAAATTCGTGCGCGGCGATGCCGTGGCCGGCATCCTGATCACCATCATCAATATCATCGGTGGCCTGGTCATCGGTGTGGCCCAACACGATATGGCCTTCACCGATGCCGCCCAGGTATATGCCCTGCTCACCATCGGTGACGGCCTGGTGGCACAGATCCCCTCGCTGGTGCTGTCCACCGCAGCGGGTATCATCATCACCCGCGTCTCCGCCTCGCGCGACATGGGTGAGATGGTGGTGGCGCAGGTGTTTTCCAATCCGCGCGTCCTGGCGGTGACCGCCAGTGTGCTGCTGCTGCTGGGTCTGATCCCCGGCATGCCCAACCTGCCGTTCCTGCTGCTGGCTTCGGCCATCGGTGGCGGCGCCTGGTGGCTGTTCCGCAAGCAGAAGGAAGAGGCGGCGGCGGCCGCCGCCCCGCCACCGGTGGCGGTGACGGCCGCGGCCGAGCCGGGCACCGAACTGAAGGAGCTGACCTGGGACGATGTACCGCTGGTGGACCCCATCGGTCTGGAGGTGGGTTATCGCCTGATTCCGCTGGTGGATAAGACGCAGGGCGGCCAGCTCATGGCGCGCATCAAGGGTGTACGCAAAAAGCTGTCACAGGAGCTGGGTTTCCTGATCCCGGCGGTGCACATCCGCGACAACCTGGACCTGTCGCCCACCGCCTACCGCGTCACCCTGCTCGGCGTGACGGTGGGCGAGGCGGAGATCTATCCAGACCGCGAGATGGCCATCAATCCCGGCCAGGTCTATGGTCAGTTGACCGGCATCAAGACCACCGACCCGGCCTTCGGCCTGGAGGCGGTATGGATCGAACCGGGCCGCCGCGAGGAGGCACAGGGACTGGGCTATACGGTGGTCGACCCCAACACCGTGGTGGCCACCCACCTGAGCCAGTTGTTGCAGAGCCATGCCCACGAACTGCTCGGTCACGAGGAGGTGCAGCATCTGCTGACCCAACTCGGCAAGAGTGCCCCCAAGCTGGTGGAGGATCTGGTGCCCAAGCTGCTGCCCATGTCGGTGGTGGTGAAGGTATTGCAGAATCTGTTGGCCGAGGGGATCCCCATCCGCGACATGCGCACCATCGCCGAGACCCTGGCCGAGCACGCCCCACGCACCCAGGATGCCGGGATTTTGACGAGTGCCGTGCGCGTCGCCCTTGGTAGGATGATTGTACAGAAAATCAATGGGTTGGCGAGTGAGTTGCCGGTAATTACACTGGCGCCCGAGTTGGAACAGATATTGCTAAAGAGTATTCGAGCGTCAGACGATGGGGGCGCGGGCATCGAGCCGGGACTGGCGGAACGTATCCACCGCGGCCTGGCCCAGAGCAGCCAGAAGCAGGAAATGGCCGGCCAGCCGGCGGTCCTGCTGGTTTCCGCCCCCTTGCGCGATCTGTTGGCGCGGTTTGTCAGGCACACGATTCCAGGCATGCACGTCCTCGCCTACAACGAGGTTCCGGATAGCAAGCAGCTGAGGATCGTGGCCACGGTGGGTAACCAGGCAGGCTAGCCGCATGCGGTCGGCCTGTACGAGGGTCGATGGGATGAAAATCAAACGCTATTTTGCCGCCGATATGCGCCAGGCCATCCGTCTGGTGCGCGAGGAACAGGGACCGGATGCGGTCATACTCTCCAACCGCAAGGTCAACGGCGGCGTCGAGATCGTGGCGGCGGTGGATTACGACGAATCGCTGGTGCGGAAGATGGCGGGGGAGGAGCCCCATAGCGCCGCCCGGCCCCAGACGGCCCCCGAACCCGCCGCCCCGCGTCTCGGTGCCGGCGAGACGGTAGCGCCGCGCCGGGGCGGGAACAATGAACAGTTTGCCGAGGCGGTGGCCGCCTCCCTGACGCGCAAGGTATCCGCGCCGGAACCCGCCCCGGTCACGCCGCCCCTTTCCGCCGCCAGTAAGATCGAATGGAGTCAGGACCCGGCCCTGCGTGGCATGCGCGAGGAGATCAAGACCCTGCGCGGCATGCTGGAGAGCCAGCTCACCGGCATGGCCTGGCGCGACCAGACCCTGCGCCACCCGGCACGCGCCAAACTGATGCAACGGCTGCTGCAACTGGGGCTGGCGCCGGCTTTGTGCCGGCAGCTCGCCGACAAGGTTTCCTATGAGCAGGATCACGAGCACCATTGGCGCCATGCCCTCGGCCTGTTGGCGCGCCGGATACAGGTCACCGAAGACGATATCCTGAGCCGTGGCGGCATGGTGGCCCTGGTAGGCCCCACCGGCGTGGGTAAGACCACCACCGTAGCCAAACTGGCCGCCCGCTACATCCTGCGCCATGGCCCGAACCGCGTTGCCCTGGTGACCACCGACAGCTTCCGTATCGGCGCCCACCAACAACTGCGTACCTACGGCCGCCTGCTCGGCGTACCCGTGCACGTGGCCAACGATGCCGCCGAACTGCGCACTGTGCTCGATACCCTGCGTGACAAGCAACTGGTGCTGATCGACACCGCCGGCGTCAGCCAGCGTGACATGCGCCTGACCGAACAGCTGAGCCTGTTGCGCCAGGGGGCGCCGCGGGTGAAGAACTATCTGGTATTGTCGGCCACGGCCCAGCGCGCCGCGCTGGACGAGACCGTGCGCACCTTCCGCCACATGGAGCTGGCCGGCTGTGTCATCACCAAGATGGACGAGGCGGCCAGCCTGGGTGAGGTGCTGTCGGCGGTGGTACAGCAGAAGCTGCCGGTGGCCTATGTCAGCGACGGTCAGCGTGTGCCGGAGGATCTGCATCAGGCGCGTGCCAACAAACTGGTCAGCGGCAGCGTGGCGCTGATGCAGACTCACAGTGCAGAGGTGCCGGGAGAAGAAGTTCTGGCCGAGGCCTTCGGCCGCAGGGTGAGCTAACGAGCGAATACGATGGCAGATAACGCAAACGATCAGGCCGCCGGCCTGCGCCGCATGAACAAGCCGAAGCCGGTGCGCGTGCTGGCGGTGGCCAGCGGCAAGGGCGGCGTGGGCAAGACCAACATCTCGGTCAACCTGGCCGTGGCGCTGGCGCATCTGGGGCGTAAAGTACTGGTGTTCGACGCCGATCTGGGGCTGGCCAATGTCGACGTCATGCTCGGCCTGCAACCGCAGTACAACCTGTCCCATGTCCTCTCCGGCGAGCGCAGTCTGGAGGAAATCCTGGTGGATGGACCGGCGGGGGTACGCATCATTCCCGCCTCCTCCGGCATCCAGCGCATGGCGGAGCTGACCCCGGCGGAACATGCCGGGATGATCCGTGCCTTCAGCGAACTGTCCATCGATGTCGACGTGCTGCTGGTGGATACCGCCGCCGGCATCTCCGACAGCGTGGTCAGCTTCAGCAAGGCCGCCCAGGAGGTGATCGTGGTGGTGTGCGACGAGCCCGCCTCCATCACCGACGCCTACGCCCTGATCAAGCTGCTCAACAAGGAACATGACGTGCGCCGCTTCCGCGTGCTGACCAACATGGCCCACAGCCCGCAGGAAGGGCGCGAACTGTTCGCCAAGATCGTCAAGGTGACCGACCGTTTCCTGGAGGACGTGGTGCTCGACTTCATGGGCAGCGTCCCCTACGACGAATATCTGCGCAAGGCGGTGCAGCGCCAGCGTCCGGTGGTGGAGGCCTATCCGCGCAGCAAGGCGGCGCAGGCCTTTACCGCACTGGCCAAGAAGGCCGACAGCTGGCCTATGCCTACCGCCGCCGGTGGTTACCTGGAATTCTTTGTCGAGCGGCTGGTGCGCAGCGAGGCCGCCGACTGGGGAATGTGGCCATGAGGCGGAGGAGGCAGTCATGAACGGCCTGGCGGCTTATGCCATCGAACATGAAACCACGTGGTCCGACGACCTGGTGGAGCAGTATGCCCCGCTGGTCAAGCGCATCGCCTATCACCTGCTGGGACGTCTGCCGGAACATATCCAGGTCGACGACCTGATCCAGGCCGGCATGATCGGCCTGTTGGAGGCGGCGCGCAATTACCGCACCGGTCAGGGCGCCAGCTTCGAGACCTATGCCGGTATCCGCATCCGCGGCGCCATGCTGGACGAGGTGCGGCGCACCGATTGGACACCGCGTTCGGTGCATCGCAAGGCGCGCGAGCTGGGTGAGGTGACACGGGCCATCGAGCACCGTGAGGGGCGCGAGGCCACCGAGCAGGAGATCATTGCCGCTCTCGGCATCGACAGCGAGGAGTACCACCAGATTCTGCTGGACTCCAGCAGCCATCGTCTGCTCAGCCTGGACGACATGGCCACCGGCCATGACGAGTCCATCCTGGAACGGCTGGCGGACGAGGGGCCGGGCGTCGAGGACGGTTTGCAGGCGTCGGAATTACAAAGTCACCTGGCTGCCGCCATAGACGAGCTGCCGGAGCGGGAGCGGTTGGTGATGGCGTTGTACTACGACGAGGAGCTGAATCTGAAGGAAATCGGCGCCGTGCTGGGGGTGAGCGAGTCCCGTGTCTGCCAGATCCACAGCCGGGCCCTGCTACGCCTGCGCAACGCCATGGCCGACGGGGCGCGCAATTAAGGAAATGTTCGGGTTAAGATAGCGCAATCCCACATGCGCGGACGGGTTCTGACCGTCCGGCTGGAAGTAGTGTCAGGAGGTAGCCTTGGATAAAAACATAAAGATACTCATCGTGGACGACTTCTCCACGATGCGTCGCATCATCAAAAACCTGCTGCGCGACCTCGGATTCACCAACACCGCCGAGGCGGACGACGGCACGACGGCCCTGCCTATGCTGCAATCCGGCAATTTCGAGCTGTTGGTGACCGACTGGAACATGCCCGGCATGCAGGGCATCGATCTGCTCAAAGCGGTGCGTGCCGATCCCAAGCTGGCCCACCTGCCGGTACTGATGGTGACCGCGGAACAGAAGAAGGAGCAGATCATCGAGGCCGCCAAGGCCGGTGTGAACGGCTACATCGTCAAGCCATTCACGGCGCAGACACTCAAGGAAAAACTGGAAAAGATATTCGAGCGTATCGAAGCCAGCCAGTAAATCCTTGGCCGCCCGGCGGCTGAGCAGCAGAGGACGAGCGAAATAATGACTATTGTAACCGGCCCCCTGAGCGAAGAGTACATCGACAGGGTACGCACCCTGGCCCAGACCATCGACGCGGGCAATACCGATGAAGCGGCGCGCCTGCTCGACGAGCTCACCAGCCTGCGCGAGAAGACCCTGTTTCAGGAACTGGGCCGCCTGACCCGTGAGTTCCACGAGGCCTTGCAGAGCTTTCGCCTCGATTCCCGTATCGCCTCCCTCGCGGCACAGGATTTCCCCGACGCACGCGAACGCCTCAATTACGTGGTCAGTATGACCGCCCAGTCCGCCAACCGCACCATGACCGCCGTGGAGGAGTCCATGCCCATCTGCGAATCGATGCAGGAGCGGGCAATGTCGCTGAAGCAGGACTGGATGCGCTTTACCCAGCGCAAGATGAGCGCCGACGAGTTCCGCGACCTGAGCCGCCGTCTGGGCGAGTTCCTCGACAGCGTAGGCGAGGATGCGCCGCGCCTGCGCGCCAATTTGCAGGAAGTGCTGATGGCACAGGATTTCCAGGACCTTACCGGCCAGATCATCCATCGTGTGGTGCAACTGGTGGACGAGGTCGAGCGTAATCTGGTGGACCTGATTCGCATTTCCGGCCAGGGCATGGTGGCGGAGCGGCAGGAGGTAAAACACGAGGATCGCATTGCCGCCAGTGGCCCACCGGTACCCGGGGTGGATAGCGGTACGGTGGCCGGACAGGACGAAGTGGACGATCTGTTGTCCAGTCTTGGATTCTAACGGAGCGCACAGATGGCACTGAATGCGGATGATGAAATCCTGCAGGACTTCATGGTCGAGGCGGGCGAGATACTGGAACAGCTCAACGAGCAGTTGGTGGAGCTGGAGCGCAGCCCCGACGATCACGATCTGCTCAACGCAGTGTTTCGCGGTTTTCACACCATCAAGGGCGGTGCCGGTTTTCTTGGCCTGAACAACATGGTGGACGTGTGCCATCGTTCCGAGGATGTATTCAACCTGCTGCGCAACGGTCAGAAGCAGGTGACACCGCAGCTGATGGACACCGTGCTGCCGGTGCTCGACGTGCTCAATGCCCAGTTCGAGCAGCTGCGCGCAGCCGAAGAGCCGGACCCGGCCCCGGCGGAACTGCTCCAGGGGCTGGAGGCGCTGGCCCAGCCCGATGCCATGCAGCCTGCGGCCGCCGCACCCGCCCCCGAAACTGTCGCCGCGCCCGCCCCCGAAACTGTCGCCGCGCCACCCGCGGCGACTCCACCTGCCGCCGTGGCCTCCATGGTGGAAGGGGAGATGGGCGATATCACCGATGAGGAATTCGAGGCACTGCTCGATGCCTTGGAAAATCCGGCCACCACAGCGGCGGCGCCTGCCCCCGCAGCCGCTGCGGCCCCGACCTCATCCGATGAGGACATCACCGAGGAAGAGTTCGAGGCGCTGCTCGACGAACTGCACGGCAAGGGCAAGTTCAAGGTGCCGGCCGCGGCCCCCGCTGCGCCGGTTGCCCCTGCGGATGCGGCGGGCGGCGAGGACATTACCGAGGAGGAGTTCGAGGCGCTGCTGGACGAACTGCATGGCAAGGGCAAGTTCAAGGCACCGGCCGCGGCGCCGGCAGCTCCTGTTGCCCCTGCTGCGCCTACACCAAAGCCGGCGCCGGCCTCCGCCCCGGCGGCGGCCGAACCTGCCGGCGACAAGGTCACCGCCGCTCAGGCCGAGACCACGGTACGCGTGGATACCAAGCGCCTGGACGACATCATGAACATGGTGGGCGAGCTGGTGCTGGTACGCAACCGCATCGCCACCCTGGCGCATGTCGGCGACATGAATCAGGCGCGCGAGGAAATGATCAAGGCGGTGGCCAACCTCGACGTGGTCACTGGCGATTTGCAGACCTCGGTGATGAAGACACGCATGCAGCCGATCAAAAAGGTGTTCGGCCGCTTCCCGCGCGTGGTGCGCGACCTGGCGCGCAACCTGAAGAAAGAAGTCAACCTGGTGATGCAGGGTGAGGAGACCGACCTGGACAAGAACCTGGTCGAGGCGCTGGCCGATCCCATGGTGCATCTGGTGCGCAATGCCGTGGATCACGGCATCGAACTGCCGGAGGTGCGCGAGAAGGCGGGCAAGCCGCGTCAGGGCACCCTGCTGCTCGCTGCCGAGCAGGAGGGCGATCACATCCTGCTCATCATCGAGGACGACGGCGCTGGCATGGACCCGGAGGTGCTGCGGCGCAAGGCAGTGGAGAAGGGCATGATGGATGCCGAGGCCGCGGCCCGCCTCGACGACAAGGAGGCGTTCAACCTGATCTTTGCCGCCGGCTTTTCCACCAAGACCGAGATCTCCGACGTATCCGGCCGCGGTGTCGGCATGGACGTGGTGAAGACCCGCATCGCCCAGCTCAACGGTAGCGTCGACATCCATTCCGAGAAGGGCAAGGGTACCCGCTTGTCCATCAAGGTGCCGCTGACCCTGGCCATCATGCCGACGCTGATGATCAAGCTGCGCGAACAGACCTTCGCCCTGCCGCTGGTGAGCGTCAACGAAATCTTCCATCTCGACCTGACCAAGACCAATGTGGTCGACGGCCAATTGGTGGTGAGGGTGCGCGGCAAGGCCTTGCCGCTGTACTACCTGACGCGCTGGCTGGTCGCCGGTTGCCGCGGTATCCCGTTGCCGGAGTCCGGTCATGTGGTGGTGGTGCACATCGGCACCCAGTTGGTTGGCTTCGTGGTGGACTATCTCATCGGCCAGGAAGAGGTGGTCATCAAGCCGCTGGGCAGCATGTTGCACGGTACGCCGGGCCTGGCCGGCGCCACCATCACTGGCGATGGCAAGATCGCCCTGATCCTGGATGTGCCTGGATTGATGAAGTCCTATGGTCGCCGCCAGGCCTGAGTAGATTTCACTTTGAGGAGAGTTGTGGATGCCCGTACGGGTCTTGATTGTCGATGATTCCGGTTTCTTCCGCCGCCGTCTGACGGAGATGCTGAACGCCGATCCGCGCCTTGAGGTGGTCGGAGCGGTGGCCGATGGTGCGCAGGCGGTGGAGCAGGTGGCCAAGCTGCGTCCGGACGTGGTGACCATGGACATAGAAATGCCGGTGATGGACGGCATCACCGCGACGCGCCGTATCATGACCGTCACACCGACACCGATCCTGATGTTCTCGTCGCTGACCACCGACGGTGCCAAGGCGACCCTGGATGCCCTCGATGCCGGTGCGGTGGATTACTTGCCGAAGAAATTCGAGGACATCTCGCGCGATCAGGACGAGGCCAAGCGCCAGTTGTGCGAGCGGGTCTATGCCATCGGCAGCAACAAGCGCGCGGTGCATCCGCAGCGTCCGCTGAGCACGACGGCGGCGCCGACGCGCCCGGCCGTGGCTGTCGCTGCCGCGGCGCGCCCCGTGCCCAGCGCCATGCCGGCGGCGCGGCGCGGCCAGTACCGTCTGGTGGCCATCGGTACGTCCACCGGCGGGCCGGTGGCGCTGCAACAGGTGCTCACCAAGCTGCCCGGCAATTTTCCGCTGCCCCTGGTGCTGATCCAGCACATGCCCGGCAGCTTCACCCCGGCCTTTGCCCAGCGCCTCAATCAACTGTGCGCTATCGAAGTGCGTGAGGCGAAAGATGGTGATGAACTCAAGCCGGGGCTGGCCCTGCTGGCGCCGGGCGGCAAGCAGATGGTGCTGGACCAGCGTGCCGGACGCACCACGGTGCGCATTACCGAGAGCGAACCGGGCCAGAACTACAAGCCGTCGGTGGATGTGACCTTCACCTCCGTGGCGCGCATCTTTCCCGGTCAGGCGCTGGCGGTGGTGCTTACCGGCATGGGTGCCGATGGCCGTGAGGGGGCGCGTCTGATGAAGCAGGGCGGCTCGACTGTCTGGGCACAGGACGAGGCCAGTTGTGTCGTCTATGGTATGCCGGCCGCCATCGTGGAAGCGGGATTGGCCGATGCCGTACTGCCGCTGTCCGAAATCGGGACGGCGATAAGCCAGAGAGTGTGATATGGATATCCTCACCCTTGTCGGTCTGATTTTCGGTGTCGGTGCGCTGCTGCTTGGCCAGTATCTGGAGGGTGGCCAGGCCAGCGCACTGCTCAACGGACCGGCGGCGGTGATCGTGCTGGGCGGCAGCATGGGCGCCATCATGCTGCAGGCGCCCATGAGTACCTTCATGCGTTCTCTGCACATTCTGGGCTGGATTTTTCGTCCGCCCACCCTGGCCGCCGACGAGGCCATCGAAAAACTGATTGCCTGGAGCAATATCGCGCGCAAGGAAGGCCTGCTCGGTCTGGAGGCGATCTCCGAAACCGAGCCGGATGCCTTCGCGCGCAAGGGCCTGCAGTTGCTGGTGGACGGCTCCGAGCCGGAGGTGATGCGTGGCATCCTGGAGGTGGAGGTGGACGCCAAGGAACACCACGACATGCAGGCCGCCAACATCTACGCCAGCATGGGGGGCTATACCCCCACCATCGGTATCATCGGCGCGGTGATGGGCCTGATCCAGGTGATGAACAATCTGGCCGATCCGAGCCAGCTCGGTCATGGCATCGCGGTGGCCTTCGTCGCCACCATCTACGGTGTCGGCACCGCCAACCTGCTGCTCATCCCTATCGCCAACAAGTTGAAAAGCATCATCCACGGCCAGACCCAGTTCCGCCTGATGATCATCGAAGGCATCGTGTCCATCGCCGAGGGCGAGAATCCGCGCAATATCCAGACCAAGCTGCAAGGCTACCTGCATTAGGAGTCGGCATGGCGCGCAGAAAACGCCCGGAAGAGCACGAAAACCTGGAGCGCTGGCTGATCTCCTACGCCGACTTCATCACATTGCTGTTCGCCTTTTTTGTGGTGATGTATTCCATCTCTTCCATCAACGAGGGCAAGTACCGCGTGCTGTCCGATACCATGGTGGCCGCCTTCAATACTCCGCCCAAGACCCTGCAGCCGATCCAGGTGGGTGAGGAGGGGGTGAGCGGCGAACCCTCGCCGATCAAGCCGGAGAAGGCCTCTTCGGCGGTGTCACCCGGTGTCATCGAGCAGTTGGCGCAGATGGCCGAGTCCAACGAGCTGGGACAGATCGCCTCCGATTTCGAGCGCGCCATGGCGCCGCTGATCCAGCAGGACCTGATCAACGTCTCGCGCAATGAACTATGGGTGGAGATCGAGATCAACACCAGCATCCTGTTCGACAGCGGCAGCGCGCGCCTGGAGGATGACGCCATTCCGGTGTTGAGTGAGCTGGCTGGCATCCTCAAGAAGTATCCCAACTACATCCAGGTGGAGGGCTTCACCGACAACGTGCCCATCGCCACGGCCGCTTACCCGTCCAATTGGGAGTTGTCGGCCCATCGCGCCGCTGCCGTGGTGCATCTTTTCATGGACAAAGGCGTGCAGCCCGACCGTATGGCCGCCATCGGTTACGGCGAGTACCGTCCCATCGCGGAGAATGCCACGCCGGAAGGACGACGCAAGAACCGCCGCGTGGTCCTGGTGATCCTGGCGGATGAAAAGGCGCGCCGTGCCCTCGACATTCAGCGCAACACGGCGGCAGGTGGCACATGAAGGTCTGGTCGGTAGCCAATCAGAAAGGTGGCGTGGGCAAGACCACCACCGCCGTCACCCTCGCCGGACTGCTGGCGGCGCGCGGTCACAACACCCTGATGGTGGACCTCGATCCGCACGGCTCGCTCACCAGCTACTTCGGCCATGACCCGGACAGCATCGAACAAAGCGTCTATTCACTGTTCCAGGACGACAACCGCCAGCCGGCGGCGGAGATCGTGCGCGACACGCGTTTCGAGCGCCTGTCGCTGCTGCCGGCCTCCACGGCGCTGGCGACGCTGGATCGCCAGCTCGGCGCGAAGGAGGGCATGGGCCTGGTCATCGGCCGCGCCCTGGTGCAGCTGGCCAACCGCTTCGACTATGTGCTCATCGACTGTCCGCCGGTGCTGGGCGTGTTGATGATCAATGCCCTCGCCGCCAGCAGTCATCTGCTGGTGCCGGTGCAGACCGAGTTTCTCGCCCTCAAGGGACTGGAGCGCATGATGCGCACGCTGATGATGGTGACCAAGGCGCGCAAGCGCCCGCTCAACTATCTCATCGTGCCCACCATGTTCGACCGCCGCACGCGCGCCTCGCTGGAGACGCTGCAGAATCTGCGCAACAACTACGCCGAGGTGCTGTGGAAGTCGGTGATCCCCATCGACACCCAGTTCCGCGAGGCGAGCCGCGAGGGCATGCCGCTGTCCTATCTCAATCCCCACGCCCGCGGTGTCATCGCCTATACCGCCCTGCTGGGCACGCTGCTGGGGAACGACAGCCAGACACTGGGTGGGCTGTGAGTATGGAACGGGACAAATTGCAGGCATTGGTGGCGGAAAAGGATGCGCTCAGTGTCTATTTCGAGGCGCTGCTGCGCGAGGCGCCGCCGGAGCTGGATATCGAAACCGTCACTTCGCCGGTCGTCGCACCGGTCGCCGCGCCGCGGCGCAGTGAGGGACGCCCGGCCTGGGGCGACGAAACCTTTCAGGCCCTGCTGTTCAAGGTGAACGGCCTGACCCTGGCCGTGCCGCTGGTGGAGCTGTCCGGGGTGCAGGAGTGGGAGGAGGGCAAGGTGACGCCGTTGCCGGGCCATGTGCCCTGGTATCTGGGGCTGATGCAGTACCGCGAACGCAATGTGCCGGTGGTGGACACGGCACAGTTGGTGATGCCGGAAGATCGGCAGGCGAATATCCGTCCCTGGCAGGAACGTCTGCGCCATGTGGTGTTCATCGCCGACGGCACCTGGGGACTGGCCTGCGACGAACTGGCGGAGGTGGTGACCTTGCGGCCCGACGAGGTGCGCTGGCGCACCAGCCGCACCCGGCGGCGCTGGCTCGCCGGTACCGTGATTGAACATATGTGCGCCCTGCTGGACCCGCCGGTATTCGCCGACGTGCTGGCCAGCGGGATAGAGGACATGCCGGAATCCGGCGCGCAGGATGAGGGGGAACAGCAATGAGCGAAAAAATGCAAAGCGGCAGCGATCCCATCACCGAATGGGTGACCTTCCGTCTCGATGCGGAAAAGTACGGCATCGACGTCATGCGGGTGCGCGAGGTGCTGCGCAACACCGAGATCGCGCCGGTGCCCGGGGCGCCGGATTTCGTGCTCGGCATCATCAATCTGCGCGGCAATGTGGTGACGGTGATCGACACGCGCAAGCGCTTCGGCCTGGCACCGAAGGACATCGATGAATCCAGCCGCATCGTCATCCTGGAGGCCGGTGACGAGGTGGTGGGCATGCTGGTGGACAGCGTGGCCGAGGTGGTCGATCTGCGCGCCTCGTCCATTGAAACGGCCCCCAACGTCGGCAACGACGAAAGCGCCAAGTTCATCCAGGGGGTGAGCAATCTCGACGACGGCCTGCTGATCTTGGTGGACCTGAACAAACTGCTCAGTGCCGAGGGCGATGGCTGAGATCGGCCCGGTTCCGCCGCCGCCGCCGAGTCCGTCGATTCGGCCCCATCGCGTTCCCGCCGAGGAGCGCGACCGGCAGCAGCGGCGAGCACCACCGGAGGAAGAGGAAAATCCGCCGTCGGAGGATGCGCCGGGAGAGGAGCGGCCGCCCCGGGATGATGACCGTGACGACGGCAAGCCGCATATCGATGTGTATGTCTGAGGACCGCGAGTAATGGACAATCTGTGGCTGATGGTGGCGGCCGCCGCGCTGGCGGTGATCGCAATCCTGGCGGTGCTTGTGCTGCAGCGCACCACGGCGCGCCAGGCCATGATCCTGCGCACCTTGCAGAACGACATGCGAGCCCTGTGCAACGCGGCGGTGGGCATGGGGGAGCGTGTCAATCAGATGGAACGGCGCCTGCGCCAACTGTCCGAACGGCAGGAGGCACTGGGCCTGCGCCAGGACCAGCTCAACCAGGAAGATCCGGAGGCGCGTTCCTACAATCAGGCCATCAAGCTGGCGCACAAGGGTGCCAGTGTGGACGACCTCATCGAGGTATGCGGCCTGTCGCGCGGCGAGGCCGAGCTGGTGGCGATGATGCATCGCCTCGGCAAGGAGTAGGTGCCGATCCCCGTCGGTGAACAAACCCATAATCTGTCCGATGCACTCGCCCGCGCAGCGGACGCCTACAGCTTTCCATCCGGCCCCCAGCCCGGCGGGAATTTCTCCGTCACCATGTAGGCAAAGGCGATCACCTCCGCCACCGCCAGATACAGTTCGCGCGGTATCTCGTCGTTCAGCTCCAGTTGCGCCAGCAGCGCCACCAGTTCACGGTCCTCGTGCAGCGGTACGCCGTGCTCGCGTGCCAGCGCGATGATCTCCTCGGCCACCGCGCCGCGCCCCTTGGCGGTGATGCGCGGCGCGCGTTTGCCGTCGTAGTGCAGGGCGACGGCGTTCTTCGGCGGCGTGCGGCTCTGGCTCATACGCTCAGATCCAGCAGGCCGCCGGGGACGGGCTCTTCGCTCAGGGTGGCGCGGCCGGCAACGCTGCGCAGGTGCGCCACCTCCAGCCCGGCGTGCTGCAACTGGCCGCGCAGTTCCTCCAGGTGCTGCTGAAAGCGTGCGGCGGTTGCAGGCTGCTCGGCCCAGAAGCTCACGCCGACCTTGCCGCCGAGCAGGGTGACGACGCTGTCGACCCCGCCGTGCTGCGCGCTGTCGAAGTGCAGCCGCACCGACCAGCCGGGGGCGCCGCTGCCATGGTTGCTGCCGCTCTCGCGCTGAATGCGCAGGCGCATGACTTCCTGCCCGGCGCCGTGGCGCAGCGGTAGTTCCAGCAGCCAGGCCGGATCGGGGCCGGTTTGCGCATTCAGTGTCTGCAACTGCTGCACCTTGACCCGCGCCAGGGCGCCTTCGATGTGCTGGCTCAGCTCCAGCAGCCGGCCCGGGTTCAGCGCCGGGGTGGACGCCGCGCCGCTGCGCGGTGCGGCGCTGGCCGGTGCCGCCATCTGTTCCTGCACGGCCCCGAGCAGGCGCAGCAGCCCGGCGCGGAAATCCTGTTGCAGGGCGCTGGTGTCGCCGCGCGCGAGGCGTGCCTCCAGAAACAGGCCGGACTGGTTGATGGCCTGACGCAGGCCGTCGGCGGTGGTGAGGCGCTGCGGATCGGCGAGGCGGCTCAGCAGCTCCATCGCCAGGGTCTTGAGCTGCTCCGGCGACGGTGCGGCCGCGGTTGCCGCCGCGGCAGTTGCCGTGGTGGTCGCCGGTGTGGATGTAGTCGGTTGCGCACGCAGCCCCGTTTCGGGCAGCGGCAATTCCGGCATGGGCGGGCTGGCCGCCGTCGTCGTTGCGGCGGCGGTCGGCACGGTCATTGGCGTGCCACTTCCCGTCGCCGCTGTGGTTGGCGGCAGTTGTGCCAGGCGTGCGATGTGTTGCAGTACGGTGACCAGCGGCTGCTGCCGCGGCAGTGCGCTGCGCCAGGCCTGTTGCAATGCCGTTTCTTCCGCCGGCGTATCGAGCAGGCGCAGCACGATGCGGTCGGCCTCGACGGCCACCAGCAGCTTGACCTGCTGGCCTGCCGTCAGCGGCAGCGGGCTGCGTGCCTGCAGCGGCTTGTTCTGTCCTTCCAGTTGCAGCAGCAGGCTGCCGTCGGCCTGCGCCTGCAGCACCCGGGCATCGAGGACCTGACCGGCCTGCCACTGCGGGTTGGCCGCCGCCGTGTTGTTCAGGGCGAGGGTCAGGGGGATGCCGCTGCTGGGATGGCCGATATGCATGGAATGACAGGGCGGGTCGGGTGGCTTGGCGGTGTTACCATGATGCAGTATAAGTCATTGCCAACGACAACAAAGGGATGCTCCCGCGATGAAGGAAACGCAGAACTGGTATGTGCGGCGCGGCAAGGAGGTCAAGGGACCGTTCCCGGCCGGCCTGGTGTCCCGCTACATCCTGCTGCAGCGCATCAGCGAACAGGATGAGGTGAGCCGCGACCGCCAGGAGTGGCGGCGGGTGGCCGCCGTGCCGGAACTGATTCCCGATGTGGTGCGTAACGCCCGCGCCCACCCCGACGACGAGGAGGCGCAACAGCACCTCGCCGCCGCCCGGCGCTGGGCCGACGAGCGCCGCGAGGTGAAGGGGACACCGCCGGGCACCGAGCGGCGCAGCGCCGGTTCGATGGTCTTCACTCATCCCAGCGGCGGTGCGGATGAGCGCCCCGGCACGCTGATCAGCCGGCGCGATTATCTGATCGTCGCCGTGATCCTGGTGGGCCTGGTGGCGATCCCCTTCCTGCTGCCCTCCGGTCCCAAGCCCAGCGACCCGCAGTGCGAGGCCGCGCCGGCCCCCGGCATCAACTGGAGCAACTGCCGCCTGGAGGGACGCCAGTATCCCAATGCCGATCTCGCCGGCGCCAACCTGCGCAACAGCAATCTCACCGGCACCGTGCTGCGTGCCGCCAATCTTGCCGGTGCCGACATTGCCTACGCCAACCTCACCCTGACCAATCTGCGCGGCGCCAATCTCAAGGGCGCCAATCTCAAGGGCGCCACCCTGCGCAACACCGACCTGGACAACGTCAGCCTGGAAAACGCCGACCTGTCCTACGCCGACCTCAGCGCCGTCGATCTGGACAGCGTTAATCTCGCCGGCGCCAAGCTGGACCACGCCGTGTGGCGCGGCGGCGTGGTGTGCATGCCGGGATCGGTGGGGGAGTGTGTGCCGGCGAAGGTGCAGTAGCCGGCTCTGTAACGTCGGGTGATTAATTGCTCATGTGCCGGTGGTGTACTGTCTCGTCGCCGAAACTCTCCGTGGTATAGCGCTCCACCTGCAGGGTGTCCGACCACCAGTCCGGTGGCAGGCCGGCCTTCAGCTTGAGGTGTTGCCAGAAGTCGCGGGGTTGCGGCAGGGATTCCCACACGCTGGGCAGGAAGGTGCCGCGGTGGCCGCGGTCGCGCAGGATGAGGCCGTCGCGGCCGGGGCGGAGTTGTCGCAGCAGGTCGGCCTCGTTTTCGAAGTGCAGCGGTTCCGGCGGGCTCAGGATGGAGATGTGGATGTCGAGCCCTTCCAGTTCCCATTCGGCCAGCGGCGCGAAGCGCGGGTCTTCGAAGGCCGCCGCCCAGGCGTGGTAGGCGACGTCTTCCGCCAGCGGGCGCAGGGCTTCGAGAGTACCGATGCAGCCGCGCAGCTCGCCGTGGCGCTGCAGGGTGACGAAGCTGGCGCGCAACGGGCGCAGTTCTTCCGGGTAGTTGGCGGCGTGTACCGTCAGCGGGCGGCCGTGGTCGAGGCCGTGACGGATGGAGTCGCGGGCGATTTGCAGCAGGGTCTGCCGGCCGGCGGGGCTGATCATGGTCATGCGGCCTCGCGGAACAGCCAGGCGCCGTAGCCGACCACCTGGTCGCGCGGTCCGGCGGTGTCGCCGGAGTTGCGCAGGTCGATGGTGGTGGCGTGGAGGCCGCGACGCCGGGCGGCGAGCAGCAGGCCGCGCACCGGATTGCGGCCGCAGGCGGCCTCGCTGCGCAGGTCCTGGTAGCGCAGTTCCTCGATGGCCTGGGCGGTGCGGCGATCCATGGCCTGGGCGGTGGCGTACTCGTGGTAGTGCGACAGGTCGGAGCTGATCACGATCAGCGTCTCGGGTCCGCCCCACAGTTGTTCGAGAACTTCATCCACCTCTTGGGCTGAGGCATCGCCCACCACCAGCGGCACCAGGGCGAACTCGCCCAGCACTTCCTGCAGGAAGGGCAGGTGCACCTCCAGGCTGTGTTCCATGCTGTGCGCCTCGTCCAGGGCATGCACCTGGGGCAGGGGGCTGATACTGTCGACGGCGGCGCGGTCCAGCGGGATGTCGCCCAGCGGGGTGCGGAAATAGTCGGCGCTGCTGCTGGCCAGACCCAGGAAGCCGACGCGGTGCGACGGTCCGAGCAGCACCACCCGCGTCACCGTGCCGCGCAGCGGTGCGAGGCGGGCATAGGCGCTGGCCGCTACCGGCCCGGAGTAGATGTAGCCGGCGTGGGGGGCGATGATGGCCTTGGGCGGCGCGCCGTCGCCGCTTGCGGCGGCGCGCAGGAACTCCTGCACCATCTGGCGCAGCTGGATCGGATCGGCGGGATAGAACAGGCCGGCGACGGCGGGGTGGCGGATCTTCGGCATGACGGACTCCTGGGGCTCGATGCGCTATGGTTAACAACTATAGCGCCCCGGCGGCGCGGGTTCACGGCGGAGGGCAGCCATGGAAACAGCCAATTTCGACGGCGTCGAGCCGTCCAGCATCGTCGACACCAAGTACTGGCACGCGCTGGGCGATGGCCGCGTGCAATGCGACCTGTGCCCGCGCTACTGCAAGCTGAAGGAGAACCAGCGCGGGCTGTGTTTCGTGCGCGGCAACCTCGGCGGCAAGATCGTGCTGGCCACCTGGGGCCGCTCCAGTGGCTTCTGCGTGGACCCCATCGAGAAGAAGCCGCTCAACCACTTCCTGCCCGGCACCCCGGTGCTGTCCTTCGGCACCGCCGGCTGCAACCTGGCCTGCAAGTTCTGCCAGAACTGGGACATCAGCAAGTCGCGCGAACTGGATACCCTGCTGGACCAGGCCACGCCGGAGGTGATCGCCCGCGCCGCCGCCGACCTCGGTTGCCGCAGCGTGGCCTACACCTACAACGACCCGATCATCTTTCATGAATACGCCATCGACGTGGCCAGGGAGTGCCGCAGGCACGGCATCCAGTCGGTGGCGGTCACCTCCGGCTATGTCTGCGCCGAGCCGCGGCGCGAGTTCTACGACTATATGGATGCGGCCAACGTCGACCTGAAGGGCTTTACCGAAGACTTCTATCACAAGCTCACCGGCGGTCACCTGCAGCCGGTGCTCGACACCCTGCTGTATCTGAAGCACGAGACCAAGGTCTGGCTGGAGCTGACCACGCTGCTGATCCCCGGCCACAACGACGCCGCGGCGGAGATCGATGCCATGACCCAGTGGGTGGTGAAGGAACTGGGGCCGGACGTACCCATGCACTTCACCGCCTTCCATCCGGACTGGAAGATGCTGGACACCCCGCCGACGCCGCGGGAAACGCTGACCCTGGCGCGGCGCATCGCCATGGACAACGGTGTGCGCTATGCCTTCACTGGCAACGTGCACGACCCCGAGGGGCAGAGCACCTATTGCCATCACTGTGGCCACCAGCTCATCGGCCGCGACGGCTACACCATCACCGCCTGGCAGCTGGATGCCGCCGGCAAGTGCCAGTCCTGCGGCACCGCCTGCGCCGGCGTGTTCGAGGCGCAACCCGGCCACTGGGGCAGCAGGCGCCAGCCGGTGCGGCTGCGCGACTATGCCGCGCGCTGAGCGCCTGTCGGGGAAATCGTCACCTATAACCCTGTGGAATTGCGGGTTGAATCGACCTGACCCGGCCGGTAGCCTGTCCCGGTCATGGGAAATTTCATCAGGATTTTGGCGCCGTGTGCGGCGCTGTTGCTGGGTTGTGGGACGGGGGCGGTAAGCGCGGCGGAGGAGGCCCCCGGTTTCGGCGGCGAGGCCGAGCTGGGCTTGGTCACCACCAGCGGCAACACCGATACCCGCAGCATCAATGCCAAGGTACGCTTGCGCTATCTCATCGAAAACTGGCGCCATGAAGGCCGTCTCGAGGGGCTGCGCACCTCCGACGGCGACACCATCACCGCCGAGCGCTACCTCGCCAGCGGCAAGAGCGACTACCGTTTTACCCCCACCGACTACCTGTTCGTCACCGTGCGTTACGAGGACGACCGTTTCAGCGGCTACGACTACCAGTTCTCCGAGGCGGTGGGCTATGGCCGCCGGGTGGTGAAGACCGAGAGCGTCGAACTGGACCTGGAAATCGGTGCCGGTGGCCGTCACAGCCGGGAAACCGGACGGCAAAGGGAAGACGAGGCCATCGTGCGCGGTGCGGCCAGGCTGGGCTGGGCCGTCAGCCCCACCTCCCGCTTCACCGAGGAACTGCTGGTGGAGAGCGGCGAGAACAATACCTATACCGAGTCCGTGTCCGCCCTCAGCGTGCGCATCAACAGCCGGTTCGCCCTCAAGCTCTCCCTGACGGTGAAGCACAACAGCGACGTGCCGGCCGGCGTGGAGAAGACCGACACCCTGAGCGCGGTCACCCTGGTGTACGACTTCTGACGCGCCGCCAAGGGGATACGGGCCCCAAGCGGCGCGGATGCGGGTACAATACCCGGCCCGAAACTCTCCAGCCAGGATTCCCATGCAGAACGTACGTATCGGTATCGTCACCGTCTCCGACCGCGCCAGCCGCGGCGAATATGAAGACCTGGGCGGCCCGGCCATTCAGGACTGGCTGCAACAGGCCCTCGCCACCCCCTGGGAGGGCGTGGCGCGGTTGGTGCCGGACGAGCAGGACCAGGTCGAGGCGGCGCTGCGCGAACTGTGCGACGAGCAGGGCTGCTGCCTGGTGGTGACCACCGGCGGTACCGGCCCGGCGCCGCGCGACATCACCCCCGAGGCCACCGCGGCCGTGTGCGACAAGATCCTCGACGGCTTCGGCGAGCAGATGCGCGCCGTGTCGCTCAAGTTCGTGCCCACCGCCATCCTGTCGCGCCAGATCGCCGGCATCCGCGGTCGCTCCCTGATCATCAATCTGCCGGGCAAGCCCTCGGCCATCAAGGATTGCCTCGATGCGGTGTTCCCCGCCGTGCCGTACTGCATCGATCTCATCGAAGGCCCCTATCTGGAAACGCGGCCGGAGGTGATCGCCGCCTTCCGTCCCAAGCACGCCAAGAAGCCGCAGGACTGAATCATGGATCGCGAAGACGCAATGACGCGGCTGCAGACGGTACGCGACTTCATCCGCTGGGGGATGAGCCGCTTTGCCGCTGCGAAGCTGCATTTCGGCCACGGTACCGACAATGCCCTGGATGAGGCGGCCTATCTGGTGCTGCATACCCTGCACCTGCCGCCGGATATCGCCGAGCCCTATCTCGACACGCGCCTGACCGAGGCGGAAAAGAAGGCGGTGGTGGATATTCTGGACAGCCGTATCGATGCCCGCCTGCCGGCCCCTTATCTGACCCATGAGGCCTGGTTTGCCGGCATGCCGTTCTACGTGGACAAGCGCGTGCTGATCCCGCGTTCGCCCATCGCCGAGCTGATCGAACGCGGTTTCGAGCCGTGGCTCGATCCCAACCAGGTGGAGCGCGTGCTGGACCTGTGTACCGGTGGTGGCTGCATCGCCATCGCCTGCGCCGCCTATCTGCCCCATGTCGAGGTGGATGCGGTGGACATCTCCGCCGATGCCCTGGCGGTGACGGAGATCAATATCGAGAAGCACGGCATGGAAGGACGGGTGCATGCAGTGCAGTCGGACCTGTTCCAGAACCTGTCCGGCCGCAAGTACGACATCATCGTCAGCAATCCGCCCTACGTGGATGCCGAGGACATGGCGGCACTGCCGCCGGAATATCGTCACGAACCCAAGCTGGCCCTGGCCGCCGGCGAGGATGGTCTCGATCTGGTGTTGCGCATTCTGCAGGAGGCCTCGCTGCACCTGACCCGCGACGGCATCCTCATCGTCGAGGTGGGCAACAGCTGGCATGCCCTGGCCGAACGCCTGCCGGAAGTGCCTTTCACCTGGTTGGAGTTCGAGCGCGGCGGCCACGGCGTGTTTCTGCTCACCGCCGAGCAGGTGCGCGAATATCGCAGCCTGTTCCGTCTGGTGCGTTGAAAATATTTCTCTGTAGGAGCGGCTGTGCCGCGACCCGTCGCGGCACAGCCGCTCCTACAATCGATGTAATGTTGTTGCAGGAGTGAATCATGGCTTTGAGTTTGCGACCGAAAACGGCCCAGCAATATGTCGGCATGGTGGACAGCGCCATCGTCGAGGTGGATGAGCTGCGTTCCAGCTATGAATACGACGCCGAGGAGATGGGCGCCGTGCCGCCGTATCTCGCCACCCTGGAACAGATGCTGAAGGACCTGCGCCGCAGCATGGCCGACGGCAGCTACGAGTTCGGCAAGACCGACCTGCCGTTCATGGACATCGTCAACCGCTTCCGCAGCCGCATTCCCTTTGCGGACCTGCTGGCGATGATCAATAAGACCCACAAAGAAGGTCTCGACACCGAGAGTGAATGAGCACTGCCTGCGGCGGTGTGGAGGAGTGGCATGAGCAAGCAGCATGACAGCAGCAACCAGCAGATCGTCTTCGACCCGGAGCTGATCAAGCGCTACGACAAGTCCGGGCCGCGCTATACCTCCTATCCCACGGCGGTGCAGTTCCATGACGGTTTCGGCGCCGATGATTACCGGCGCTATGTCGAGGCAAGCAACCAGCGCGGCAACCCGCTGTCGCTGTATTTCCACATCCCGTTCTGCGACACGGTGTGCTTCTACTGCGGCTGCAACAAGGTGGTCACCAAGGACCGTACCCGTTCGGCGCCGTATCTTGAGCGGCTGCACCGCGAGCTGGAACTCCAGGGCGCGCTGTTCGACAAGAACCGCACCGTGGATCAGCTGCACTGGGGCGGCGGCACGCCCACCTTCATCAGCCACAGCGAGATGACTGCGCTGATGGCCAAGACACGCGAGTGCTTCAACCTGCGCGATGACGACAGCGGCGAATACTCCATCGAGATCGACCCGCGTGAAGTGAAGGTGGACACCATCGCCCTGCTGCGCCAGCTCGGCTTCAACCGCATGAGTCTCGGCGTGCAGGACTTCGACCCGCGCGTACAGAAGGCGGTCAACCGCCTGCAGTCGGAGCAGGAGACCATGGCGGCGCTGGCGGCGGCACGACGCGAGGGTTTCAAGTCCATCAGCATCGACCTGATCTACGGGCTGCCGTTCCAGAGCGTGGTGAGCTTTTCCGCCACCCTGGACAAGATTCTGGAGATTTCGCCCGATCGCCTGTCGGTGTTCAACTATGCCCACCTGCCCGAGTTGTTCAAGCCGCAGCGTCGCATCAACGCCGAGGAACTGCCGGCGCCGCAGGAGAAGCTGGCCATCCTGCAGATGGCCATCGAAAAGCTCACCGCCGCGGGCTATGTCTACATCGGCATGGACCACTTCGCCAAACCCGATGACGAACTGGCCGTGGCGCAGCGCAGCGGCACCCTGTACCGCAACTTCCAGGGCTACTCCACCCATGCCGACTGCGATCTCGTCGGCCTGGGCAGCACCTCCATCGGCCAGGTGGGACGCTGCTATGCCCAGAACCTGAAGGAGCTGGAGGCCTATTACGAGGCCATCGATGCCGGCCGCCTGCCGGTGTTCCGCGGCATCGAGCTGAGTGACGACGATGTATTGCGCCGCGCGGTGATCACCGAACTGATCTGCCATTTTCATCTCGACAAGGCCAAGATGGGGCAGCAGTTCGGCATCGACTTCGACAGCTATTTCGCCACCGAACTGCAAGAACTGGCGGCGATGCAGGCTGACGGGCTGCTCACCGTCGACGCCGGCCACATCCGGGTGCAGCCGGTCGGTAAGCTGCTGATCCGTAATATCTGCATGACCTTCGATCGTTACCTGCGCGAGAAGGCCAATCAGCGTTTCTCGAAAGTGATCTGACGTGGGCCGGACCTGCGGCCTCGCCGTCAATGCCTGGGAGGAACACGGTTTCAGCCCCGATGTGAGTCTCGCGGTCGAACTGGAATTCGGCGCCCATCAGCCGGGCCAGCGCCGCGTGCGCCGATGCTGGCGGGCGACGACGGCAACACCCCCACGGCCAGTTTTATTCCGACCACATCCGTTACTATGGCATCGGTCTTTGTCTTGGCTTCAAGGCCCGGGGACGCTGTGCCGATAAATCGTTACAATAGGCGCCACTATGTCAGGCAATAGCATCGGCAAACTGTTTACCGTCACCACCTTCGGCGAGAGCCACGGTGCGGCGTTGGGCGCCATCGTCGACGGCTGTCCGCCCGGCCTCGAACTGTGCGAGGCGGATTTGCAGCACGACCTGGACCGCCGCAAGCCCGGCACCTCGCGCCATACCACGCAACGCCGCGAGGAGGATCAGGTACGCATCCTGTCCGGCGTGTTCGAGGGACGCACCACCGGCACGCCTATCGGCCTGTTGATTGAAAACACCGATCAGCGCTCCAAGGACTACTCGGATATCGCCGCGAAATTCCGCCCCGGTCATGCCGACTACACCTACCAGCAGAAATATGGTCTGCGCGACTACCGCGGCGGCGGCCGTTCCTCGGCGCGCGAGACGGCGATGCGCGTCGCCGCCGGTGCCATCGCCAAGAAATACCTGCACCGCCACGGCATCGAGATCCGCGGCTACATGATGCAGCTCGGTCCCATCAAGGCCGAACAGTTCGACTGGGACGCGGTGGAGCAGAACGCCTTCTTCTTCCCCGATGCCACCAAGGTGGCGCAGCTGGAGGAATACATGGACGCCCTGCGCAAGGAGGGCAATTCGGTGGGCGCGCGTATCAACGTGGTCGCTACCGGCGTGCCGCCCGGCCTGGGCGAGCCCATCTTCGATCGCCTCGACGCCGACCTGGCCCATGCCCTGATGTCCATCAATGCGGTGAAGGGCGTGGAAATCGGTGCCGGCTTTGCCTGTGTGGAGCAGAAGGGCACCGAGCACCGCGACGAGATCACGCCACAGGGGTTTCTGTCCAACAACGCCGGCGGCATCCTCGGCGGCATCTCCAGCGGCCAGGACATCATCGCCTCCATCGCCCTCAAGCCGACCTCCAGTATGCGCATCCCCGGTCGCAGCGTGAACCTGCACGGTGAGCCGGTGGAGGTGGTGACCACCGGCCGCCACGACCCCTGTGTCGGCATCCGCGCCACGCCCATTGCCGAGGCGATGATGGCCATCGTGCTGATGGATCATTTCCTGCGCCAGCGTGGCCAGAACGGCGAGGTGCACTCGGCCACGCCGATCATTCCGGCGTCCGTTGAGAGATAAAAGATATTCAACGCAAAGACGCAAAGTTCGCAAAGAACGCAAAGGTTCCATCGAGTTACGACATATGAGCACTTGACGACGGTAGCGAAAATCGAGTTTTCACGCCCGTTGAGATATCACCTGCCGAATTACAACTTTGCGTTCTCTGCGAACTTTGCGTCTTTGCGTTTAATGGCTTTCAAGAGGTTCCGCATGCTGCTGCACATCCCTGACATCCTGTTGCCCAATGAGCTGGAAGTGGTACGCCGTGTACTGGATCAGTCGGCCTTCGTCGACGGCAAGCTGACCGCCGGCAAGGCGGCGGAGCGGGTCAAGCACAATACCGAGCTGGACCGCGAGCAGCCGCAGCGCGACACCCTGGCGCAGATCGTGGTCACCGCGCTGTACCGCAGCGAAACCTTCCGCACTGCGGCGCTGCCGCTCAAGCTGGGGACGCCGATCTTTGCCCGCTACACGCCGGGCATGGCCTATGGCTGGCATGTGGACGACCCGGTGATGGGGCAGGGGCCGCATTACCGTACCGATGTGTCGTTCACCTTGTTCCTCAGCGAACCCGAGGAGTACGACGGCGGCGAACTGACCATCCGCACTTCCTTCGGCGAGAGAAAGGTGAAGCTCAAGGCGGGCGATGCAGTGATCTATCCCTCCGGCACCCTGCATCAGGTGGCCGAGGTGACGCGCGGCGTGCGTCTGGTGTCCATCGGCTGGATCCAGAGCATGGTGCGCGACCCCTCCCAGCGTGAAATCCTGTTCGAGCTGGCCGGTGCCCGCAACAAGCTGCTGGCCGACAACGCCGGCGCGCCGGAGACCGATGCCGTCGATCACGCCTACATCAATCTGGTGCGCATGTGGAGCGAAGTGTAAGAAAGTTGCGAGTGACAAGTTACAAGTGACAAGAAAGGCCCGGCGGTTCTGTCTTTCAACTTGTAACTTTCAACTTGTGACTTGAAACTTTCCCGATGTACTGGCGCCTCTCCACCTTCTATCTGTTCCACTTCGCCAGCCTCGGCGTGCTGGTGCCCTACTGGAGCCTGTATCTAAAGCATCAGGGCTTCGGTGCGGGCGAAATCGGCGAACTGATGGCGCTGCTGATGGCCACCAAGATCGTCTCGCCCAACATCTGGGGCTGGATTGCCGATCACACCGGCCTGCGCCTCGGCGTGGTGCGCGCCGGTGCGCTGCTGGCGCTGGTCACCTTCACCGCCATCTTCTTCGTCGACGGCTACTGGGCCACCGCCCTGGTGATGGTGGCGTTCAGCTTTTTCTGGAATGCGGTGCTGCCGCAGTTCGAGGCCAATACCCTGAGCCACCTGGGCGAGCAGCAGCATCGTTACAGCTCGATTCGTCTGTGGGGCTCCATCGGCTTCATCGCCACGGTGGCCGGCATGGGACCGCTGCTGGATGCATTCGATGCCGGCATCGTGCCCGGTGTGATGCTGGCGCTGTTCGTCGGCATCCTGCTCGCCAGTCTGCTGGCGCCGACGCTGGATGGTGCGCCGCACGCGGGAAACAGCGAGTCGCTGCGCCGCGTGTTGCGCAAGCCGGAGGTGCTGGCGCTGCTGGCGGTGTGTTTCCTGATCCAGGCCAGCCACGGCCCGTATTACACCTTCTACACGCTGTACATGGAGGGCCACGGCTACACGCGCAGCGCCATCGGCCAGTTGTGGGCCCTGGGCGTGGTGGCGGAGGTGGGCATTTTCTTGCTCATGCCGCGCCTGGTGGCGCACTACGGTCTGCGCAGCCTGTTGCTGGCCAGTCTGGCACTGACCACGCTGCGCTGGTTGCTCATCGGTCATTACCCACAGTCCCTGCCCGTCGTGCTGGGTGCGCAGACCCTGCATGCCGCCAGCTTCGGCATCTATCACGCCACCGCCATCGCCCTGTTCCATCGCTATTTCCCCGGCCGCCTGCAGGGGCGCGGCCAGGCGTTGTATGCCTCGCTGTCGTTCGGCGCCGGCGGCGCCCTCGGCAGCTACTACAGCGGTGCCGTGTGGGAGTTGCTGGGGGCGGAGGCGGCCTTCATCATCGCGGCGGGATTGAGCGCGGCGGGCCTGGTGATCGGTTGGCGGTGGCTGAAGGAATAGTTACAAGTAACAAGTGGCAAGTTACAAGAAAAGGAAAACACTCTTGTTTGCCACTTGCCACTTGCCACTTGCCACTTGCCACTTGCCACTTGCCACTTCCTAACCATACAAATCCGCCGGGTCGTGTTTCCCCTGAGGCCGTCTGCGGCCGCCTGCCATGCGTTCTATCACCTGGGCCGTGGTGAGCAGCTGGGCCAGCGTCGCCGCCGGCAGCGGCGTATCGGCCAGCGGCAGGCCGGCCAGCTGTTGCTGCCGCTTGAGCACGGTCAGATAGTCGGCGGGGGTGAACAGCCCGCTGGCGAGGTGAAAGCCCCGCTCCAGATGCTGCCGCGCCCCGTTCAGGCGCCGGCTCAACAGCAGTTGCCCGGTAATCAGCTCCAGCAGCGCGCGACCGTGGGCGCTGCGCTGCAACAATGGCAGGGCGTGGTGATACCGCACGGCGATGTCTTCGCCCAGCCAGTAGCCGGCGATCAAATCCTGCAGCAGGCAGGTGCGGCAGCGCCGCTGCCGTTGCCCGCGCCGCTGTCTTTGTTGCGCGCGTACCCGCAAGGCCTGCGCCGCAGCGGCATCGAGCGGATCACCATGCCACATTCCCAGCAGCGTCATCGCCCGGCCTCCTCGAACAGCAGTTGCTGCATGGCACGGGCGGCATTGGACAGGCTGCGGTCGGTGTGGGTGACCAGACCCAGCTGGCGCTCCAGTCTGAGAGTGGGCAGTCGCAGCGCCGTCACCTGCTCATCCAGCATGGTCTGCGGCAGCACGCTCCAGCCCAGGCCGACGGACACCAGCATCTTGATGGTCTCCAGATAGTTGGTGGACATGCTCACCTGCGGTGTCAGCCCCTCGCGGCGGAAGGCGGCCTCGACGATCTCGCGCGTGTAGGTGCCGTGGGCCGGCATGATCGCCGGCCACTGCGCGAGGTCGCGCAGGGTGGGGCGGTTCTTGCCGGCGAGGGTATGGCCGGCGGCGACGGCGACCGCGAGGCGGTCACGCCAGACCGTGTGGGCGTCCAGGCTGGGGAGCTCCATGGTGGGCAGGGTCACTACCGCCAGTTCCAGTTCGCCGCGCAGCACCGCCTGGCAGGCCTGTTCCGAATCCATGAACTGGATGTCCAGCGCCACCTGCGGATAGCGCTGGTGGTAGGCGCGCAACAGCGGCGGCAGACGGTGCAGGCCGATGTGGTGGCTGGTGCCGAAGGACAGGCGGCCTTCGACCCTGCCGGACAGATTGGCGATGGCGCGGCGGCTGTCCTCCAGTTCGTCGACGATGCGCCGTGCCCGCGGCAGCAGGGCGCGGCCCGCCTCGGTCAGTCCGACCTGGCGGCCGATGCGGTCGAACAGCGGCGTGCCCAGCTCCGCCTCCAGCACGGCGATGCGCTTGCTCACCGCCGGCTGGGTGAGGAACAGCCGCTCCGCCGCCTGGGAGAAGGAGGCGTTGTCGGCAACGGCGAGAAAGGCCTGCAGGGCGCTGATGTCCATTACTTTAAGGAATTGAGTCTATGAATTTAATAAATTGGATTCATGTATAGACTAGGCGTAGCATGCCTCCATCGCAAGAGGAGCAGGTAATGGCTGGAAAGACACTGTACGACAAATTGTGGGATGCCCACGTGGTGCGCTGCGATGACGACGGCACCTGTCTTTTGTATATCGATCGGCATCTGGTGCACGAGGTGACCTCGCCGCAGGCCTTCGAGGGCCTGCGTCTGGCCGGGCGCAAGCCGTGGCGCAGGGACACCGTGCTGGCCACGCCCGATCACAACGTGCCCACCGACGACCGCAGCAAGGGCATCGCCGATCCCATCGCGCGCACCCAGGTGGAAACCCTGGAGGCCAACGTGCGCGAGTTCGGGCTGACCTATTTCCCCATGGGTGACGTGCGCCAGGGCATCGTACACGTGGTGGGCCCGGAAGAGGGCGGCACCCTGCCCGGCATGACCGTGGTGTGCGGCGATTCCCATACCTCCACCCACGGCGCCTTCGGCGCGCTGGCCCACGGCATCGGCACCTCCGAGGTGGAGCACGTGCTCGCCACCCAGTGTCTGGTGCAGAAGAAGTCGAAGAACATGCTGGTGTCGGTGGACGGCCACGTTGGTCCCGGCGTCACCGCCAAAGACATCGTGCTCGCCATCATCGGCGAGATCGGCACCGCCGGCGGCACCGGCTATGCCATCGAGTTCGGCGGCGAGGCGATCCGCGCCCTGTCCATGGAGGGACGCATGACGGTGTGCAACATGGCCATCGAGGCCGGCGCCCGTGCCGGCATGGTGGCGGTGGACGAGACCACCATCGACTATCTGTATGGCAAGCCCTACGCGCCCAAGGGCGACCTGTGGGACCAGGCGGTGGCCGTCTGGTTCGGCCTGCACTCCGATTTCGATGCCGAGTTCGATCGCATCGTGCGGCTCGATGCCGCGAAGATCAAACCGATGGTCACCTGGGGCACCTCGCCGGAGATGGTGGTGGCGGTGGACGGCAAGGTACCGGACCCTGCTCAGGAACAGGATGCCGTGAAGGCCAACGGCATGCGCGCCGCGCTCAAGTACATGGGGCTGGCGGCGAATACGCCGATCACCGACATCCCGGTGGACGTGGTGTTCATCGGTTCCTGCACCAACTCACGCATCGAAGACCTGCGTGCCGCGGCGGCGGTGATCAAGGGGCGCCGGAAGGCCGCCAACGTCAAGCAGGTGCTGGTGGTGCCGGGTTCCGGCCTGGTCAAGCAGCAGGCGGAACAGGAAGGGCTGGACAAGATTTTCCGTGATGCCGGGTTCGAGTGGCGTGAGCCGGGCTGCTCCATGTGCCTGGCGATGAATGCCGACCGGCTGCAGCCGGGTGAACGCTGCGCCTCCACCTCCAACCGCAATTTCGAAGGACGGCAGGGGCAGGGCGGGCGTACCCATCTGGTCAGTCCGGCCATGGCGGCCGCGGCGGCCATCGCCGGCCACTTCGTCGACGTGCGGGAGTTCTGATGAAAAGCATTCAACGCAAAGACGCCAAGGACGCAAAGGGCGCAAAGTTTATGCATGTGATTCCTTTGCGATCTTTGCGGCCTTCGCGTCTTTGCGTTTTAAGGGGTTTTTGTTATGGAAAAGCTGAATAAAATCACCGGTATCGTGGCGCCGCTGGATCGTCCCAACGTGGACACCGACGCCATCATCCCCAAGCAGTTTCTCAAGTCGATCAAGCGCAGCGGCTTCGGCCCCAACCTGTTCGACGAGTGGCGCTACCTGGATCACGGCGAGCCGGGCATGGACAACAGTAAGCGCCCGCTCAACCCGGAGTTCGTGCTCAACCAGCCGCGTTACCAGGGCGCCAAAATTCTGCTGGCGCGCGACAATTTCGGTTGCGGCTCCTCGCGTGAGCATGCGCCGTGGGCGCTGCAGGATTACGGCTTCCGTGTGATCATCGCGCCGAGCTTTGCCGACATCTTCTTCAACAACTGCTTCAAGAACGGTCTGCTGCCCATCAAGCTGGACGGCGCCATCGTCGATCGCCTGTTCAAGGAAACGGCGGCGACGGAGGGCTACCGGCTCACCGTCGACCTGGCGGCGCAGACCATCACCACCCCGGGCGGCGAGGTGATCCCGTTCGAAGTCGACGCCTTCCGCAAGCACTGCCTGCTCAATGGTCTGGACGACATCGGCCTGACCCTGCAGCATGTGGATGCGATCAAGGCCTACGAAGAACGCCGCCGCCGGGAAGCGCCGTGGTTGTTTGGATAAATAGCGTTAAACGCAAAGACGCCAAGGACGCCAAGTGCGCAATGGCTTTTTGGCATGAGTACTTTTCGTCTTTGCGTCTTTTACGAACTTTGCGTCTTTGCGTTTAAGGGGTTTAAGACATGACCAAAAAGATTGCAGTTCTGCCCGGTGACGGCATCGGCCCGGAGATCGTGGCCCAGGCGGTGAAGGTGCTTCAGGCGATGCCGGAGCTGAACCTCGAGATGGAAGAGGCCGCCATCGGCGGTGCCGGTTACGACACCGCCGGCGACCCGTTGCCCGAGGCCACACTCAAGTTGGCGCGCGAAGCCGATGCGGTGCTGCTCGGTGCCGTCGGCGGTCCGCAGTACGACAAACTGGACCGGCCGCTGCGTCCGGAGCGCGGTCTGCTGCGCATCCGCAAGGAACTGAACCTGTTCGCCAACCTGCGCCCGGCGCTGCTCTATCCGGAGCTGGCCGACTCCTCGTCGCTCAAGCCGGAAGTGGTGTCCGGGCTGGACATCATGATCGTGCGCGAGCTGACCGGCGATGTGTATTTCGGCCAGCCGCGCGGCATCGAGGTTCGCAACGGCGAGCGCGTCGGTTTCAACACCATGATCTACTCCGAGTCCGAAGTGCGCCGCGTGGCGCGCGTGGCCTTCGATATCGCCATGAAGCGCGGCAAGAAGCTGTGCTCGGTGGAGAAGGCCAATGTGCTGGAATGCTCCGAGCTGTGGAAAGAGGTGGTGATCGAGGTGAGCAAGGGGTACCCCGAGGTCGAGCTGTCCCACATGTACGTGGACAACGCGGCGATGCAACTGGTGAAGTGGCCCAAGCAGTTCGATGTCATCGTCACCGGCAACATCTTCGGCGACATCCTGTCCGACCAGGCCTCCATGCTGTCCGGCTCCATCGGCATGCTGCCCTCCGCCTCGCTGGACGAGAACAACAAGGGCATGTACGAGCCGATCCACGGCTCGGCGCCGGACATCGCCGGCAAGAACGTGGCCAATCCCTTGGCCACCATCCTGTCGGCCGCTATGATGCTGCGCTACACCTTCGGCGACGAGGCGAATGCCCAGCGCATCGAGCAGGCGGTGCGCAAGGTGCTGGCAGACGGGGTTCGTACCGCCGACATCTACACGGCGGGCACCAAAAAGGTTTCGTGCAGCGAAATGGGCGACGCCGTGGTGGCGGCACTGAAATGAATCATTAAACGCAAAGACGCAAAGTACGCGAAGAACGCAAAGTGATTAATAGTCGTTCTTCGCGGCCTTTGCGCTCTTTGCGCCTTTGCGTTTAACTCTTGCGACGGTTACGAGGTGGCAACATGAAGCGGGTAGGTCTGGTTGGTTGGCGCGGTATGGTCGGTTCGGTGCTGATGGGGCGCATGCGCGAGGAGAAGGATTTCGATCTCATCGATCCGGTGTTCTTCACCACCTCCAATGTGGGCGGCAAGGGGCCGGATATCGGCAAGGATGTGCCGCCGCTGAAGGACGCCATGAGCATCGACGAGCTGAAGGCGATGGACGTGATCATCACCTGCCAGGGCGGTGACTACACCAAGGAAGTGTATCCGCAGCTGATGGCCGCCGGCTGGAAGGGCTACTGGATCGATGCCGCCTCCACCCTGCGCATGAAGGACGACGCCATCATCATCCTTGACCCGGTCAACAAGCACGTCATCCAGGACGGCCTGAAGAAGGGCATCAAGACCTACGTCGGCGGCAATTGCACCGTCTCCCTGATGCTGATGGCCATCGGCGGCCTGTTCGACAAGGGACTCATCGAGTGGATCAGCCCGATGACCTACCAGGCCGCCTCCGGCGCCGGCGCGCGCAACATGCGCGAGCTGATCCAGCAGATGGGCGCCATCAACAATGAAGTGAAGACGCTGCTCGATGATCCCGCCTCGGCCATCCTCGAGATCGACAGGAAAGTGGCCGATTTCATCCGCTCCGATCGCTACCCGCTGGATGCCTGGCCGGTGCCTCTGGCCGGTTCCCTGATCCCCTGGATCGACGTGCAGCTGGAATCCGGCCAGTCGAAGGAGGAGTGGAAGGCGCAGGTGGAGTGCAACAAGATCCTCGGTCGCTCCAACCAGCAGATCCCCATCGACGGTCTGTGCGTGCGCGTCGGCGCGATGCGCTGCCACAGTCAGGCGTTGACCATCAAGATGACCAAGGATGTGCCGCTCGACGAGATCCACGGCATCATCGCCGCCCACAACGACTGGGTGAAGGTGGTCCCCAACGATCGCCAGATCACCATGGAGCAGCTCACCCCCGCCGCCGTCACCGGCACCCTCACCGTGCCGGTCGGCCGCATGCGCAAACTCAACATGGGCCCGCAGTATCTGTCGGCCTTCACCGTCGGCGACCAGCTGCTGTGGGGCGCCGCCGAGCCGCTGCGCCGCATGCTGCGCATCCTGCTGGATGCCTGATGCGGCCGTAACACCTGGACCACGCAGGGCACGGAGGACGCGGGGAATACTGAACAGGCCTGTTCTCCGTGTCCTCCTTGCGCGCCGTGGTTGAACATTTGTTGGACGTTACATGAGCAGAGTATTTGATGTAGCCGTGGTCGGTGTCTCCTCCCTGGTGGGGGAGACGCTGGTCACCCTCCTCGCCGAGCGGGATTTTCCCCTCGGCAGGCTCCATCCGCTGGACACGGCCGACGAGGCCGGCGGCCGGGTGGAGTTCAAGGGCAGCCACCTGCGGGTGGGGGATGTCGCCCGCTTCGATTTTTCCCAGGTACAGCTGGCCTTTTTCTGCGCCGACACCGAGATTTCCGCCGCCTATGTCCCGCAAGCCACCGCCGCTGGCTGCGTGGTCATCGATGACAGCGGCCTGTTCCGCATGGAGCCGGATGTGCCGCTGGTGGTGGCCGAGGTCAACCCCGAGGCCCTGGCCGGCTGGCAGGCGCGGCGCATCATCGCCAATCCCAATGCCTGCACGGTGCTGATGCTGACTGCCCTCAAGCCGATCTATGATGCCGCCGGCATCACGCGCATCAATGTCGCCACCTATCAGGCGGTGTCCGGCGCCGGCCGTGCCGGGCTGGAGGAACTGGGCCGCCAGACCGCCGACCTGCTCAACATGCGCGGCATCGAAACCCCGGTTTTTTCCAGGCAGATTGCCTTCAATATCCTGCCGCACATCGGTGCGCCGGAGGACAACGGCTACACCCGCGAAGAGATGAAAATGGTGTGGGAGACGCGCAAAATCCTCGGCGACGAGGCCATCGGCGTGAATCCCACCACGGTGCGCGTGCCGGTTTTTTACGGACACGCCATGGCGCTGCACATCGAAACCCGCGACAGGATCACAGCGTCCCGCGTGCGGGAACTGTTACAAAACGCGCCAGGCGTGGCTATCGACGAAGAGCGGCCCACCCCGGTGACCGAGGCTGCGGGCGAGGATGCCGTATTTGTGGGGCGGATACGGCAGGATATTTCCCATCAAAACGCTGTGGATATGTGGTTGGTGGGGGACAATGTGCGCAAAGGGGGCGCATTGAACTGTATTCAAATCGCTCAGGTCTTGGTAAAAGACTATATGTGAGTTAAAGTTAGTGCCGATACATAAAGCTTGTTGAGAGGAAGACGTCTCAACTGCCCGTTCAGGAATACTAAAAGCCCGCCATGTGGACGCCGGTCCGGGGGGGATAACTAGGGAGTGAGGATGGTGCGAAAGCTGGCCTACCCGTTGCTGTCGCTATTGTTCGTTTTGCCATCAGCGGCCTATGCCTTGGGGATGGGGGACATCAAACTACGTTCTGCCCTGAACCAGCCGTTTGATGCGGAAATCGAACTGTTGTCCGTCTCTGCCGACGAGGCGGAATCCCTCAAGGTCAATCTTGCCTCCTACGAGACTTTCGCCCGGGTCGGCCTGGATCGCCCTGCCGCGCTGATGTTCCTGCGCTTCAACGCCGAGCACCGCGATGGCCGCCACTACATCAAGATCACCTCCACCGAACCCATCCGGGAACCCTTCCTGAGCTTCCTGGTGGAGGCCAGCTGGAGTTCCGGCCGTCTGCTGCGTGAGTACACCGTGCTCATCGACCCGCCGGGCATGGGCCAGGAAGAGCCCCCCGCCGTGCAGGCCCCGGTGGTTGCCACCACCGCCGCTCCCGCTGCCACCCGCACGGCCCCGACAGCAGTCGCGCCGGCCATCGTGAGCGGCACCGCTCCGGCCACCGCGCCGGCGCGCGCCAGCACCCTGCCCCGCGGCGGGTTGAGCTATGGCCCGGTCAAGGCCGACGAGACCCTGTGGTCCATTGCCAGCCGCATGCGCCCGAACAAGTCGGTAACCACCCAGCAGATGATGATGGCCCTGCTCAAGGCCAACCCCGAGGCCTTCTACGACAACAACGTCAATCGTCTGAAAATGGGTTACGTGCTGCGCATCGATGACCCGGCGATGATCACCGCCATGAGCCATGCCGAGGCGGTGCGTGCCATCAGTGCACAGAACCGTGCCTGGCAGGATCAGGCCATGCGGGCGGGTGCCGCCGCAGGCGAGCGCCCGACGACCGCCAGCACGGCACAGGCGTCCCGCGCCGTGGCCGCCCCGGCGGAGCCGCGCCTCAAGCTGGTGGCACCGGAAGGCGAGGGCAAGCAGGCGGGGGGGACGGGCGACGATGCTGCCACCGTCGACAATATGCGCAAAGAGTTGTTGCTGGCGCAGGAAACGGCCGAGGCGCAGCTGCGCGAAAACGAGCAGTTGAAGAAGCGCATGCAGGAGCTGGAAGACCAGCTGTCCTCCATGCAGCGCCTGCTGACTCTGAAGGATTCCGACCTGGCGGCCCTGCAGCAACAGATGGGACAGGCCCCGGCCACTCCCGCGGCTCCGGCAGCGCCGGCCACCGAACCGGCCCCGGCCGAGACGCCGGCCGCCCCGGTTGCTGCGGCTCCGGCTACCGAGCCTGCCACCGCCGCCCCGGTGGTGGAGGAGCCGAAGCCGGCTGTCCCGGCGGAGGAAGCCAAGCCGGTGGTGGAAGAACCCAAGAAGCCGGCCGCGCCGGCCAAGCCGAAGCCGGCCGCCAAGCCGAAGCCGGCCCCGGTAGCCCAGCCCAGCCTGCTGGACGAGCTTCTGGCTGATCCGCTGATGCTGGGGGGCGCCGGCGCCGTGGTGCTGGCCCTGCTGGTGCTGGTCGGCCTGATGATCAAGCGCCGCCGTGCCGGTGGTCCCGGTTTCAGCGAAAGCATCCTGACCGCCGGTGGCACCTCGCTGCTCAACTCCAAGACCACGGCCTCCGGTGTGCCGTCCGAGGAGAGTTCGCTGTTCAGCGATCTGGCCGTCAGCGGCATGAACAGCCTGCAAGGCGGCGAAGCGGAGGTCGACCCGCTCACCGAGGCCGATGTCTACATGGCCTACGGTCGTTACCAGCAGGCGGAGGAGTTGCTCAAGGAGGCGCTGAACAGTCATCCCGAGCGCCACGACATCAAGGTGAAGCTGCTGGAGGTGTACTACTCCACCAAGGACCGCGCCGCCTTTGAGCCGCTGGCCGACGAGGTGTTCAACGCCCTGGAGGGCAACGGCCCGCTGTGGGGCAAGGTCCTGGTCATGGGCCACGAACTGTGTCCCGACAATCCGATGTTCAGTGCGGCACCGGAAGCCGGCGCCGGGCTGGAACTGGGCGGGCACGACGCCGGTGGCGAGGTGTTGGATATCGGCCTCGATCTGGATGCCCTGGCGGAGGATATGGAGTCCTCGTCCGAGGACGGTGGTACCGCCTTCAATCTCGACCTGGGTGTGGATTTCTCCGATCTGGAGGATGAATCTGCGGCCACGCCTGCCCCGGCGCTGGCGGCCAAGAAGCCGGCGGCCGAGGAACCGGCCGATGTGGTATTTGACCTGAGCGGTCTGGAGAATGAGATCGCAGCCGAGCCGGCTCCGGCACCGGCCGCGGAGCCCGCGGCGGAAGCCATTCAGACCGAACCATCCATGGAGTTTGACCTGGGTGACCTCACCTTCGATGAGGCGGAGGCTGGGGCCCCGGCTGCCGAGGCGGTGCCGGCGGCCAAGAAGGAAGAGCCCGCCCTTGACTTCGAGTTGGGTGATTTGGGTCTGGACCTCGGCGAGGAGGCGGCAGCCGAGGCGCCTGCCACAGAGGTTGCAATGGAACCGGTGCTGGAGGAGGCGCCGGCGGGAGAGCTGGACCTGGGTGACCTTGGCGATCTGGACCTCGGCGATCTCGACGCCGTCGGCACCAAGCTGGACCTGGCCCGCGCCTATGTGGACATGGGTGAGCCGGACAGCGCGCGCAGCATCCTCAACGAGGTGTTGGTCGAGGGCGACGACAAACAGAAGGCCCAGGCCCAGGAACTGCTCAACCAGCTTTCCTGACCCTTCAGGCAGTACAATGAACGTCCCCGGCCGGGCCACCCGCCGGGGACGTTTGTTTTTTTCGCGAAGCTCAAAGACATTAAACGCAAAGGCGCCAAGGACGCCAAGGACGCAAAGTTTGAACAGGTTATTTCCTTTGCGAACTTGGCGTCCTTGGCGTCTTTGCGTTTAAGGCTTTTTAAATCTGTAGTTGAACTTCCTATGCGTATCGCCGCAGGCATTGAGTACGACGGCAGCCGTTACGGCGGCTGGCAGGCGCAGTCCCACGACCCCAACACCCTGCAGGCGCGGGTGCAGGAGGCCCTGTCGCGTATTGCTAACCATCCGGTGGAGGTGGTCTGCGGCGGGCGCACCGACGCGGGGGTGCACGCCAGCGGCCAGGTGATCCACTTCGATACCGGGGCGGTGCGGCCGATGCACGCCTGGGTGATGGGCGGCAACTCCCACCTGCCGCCGGACATCGCCCTGCGCTGGGCGCGGCCGGTGGCCGATGATTTCCATGCCCGCTTTTCCGCCCGCCGCCGTGCCTATCGCTATGTCATTCTCAACCGCCCCTACCGGCCCGCGCTGCTGTCGCGGCGGGTGTGTTTCGACTACCGTCCGCTCGATGCGGAGCGCATGGCGGCGGCGGCACAGCCCCTGCTCGGTGAACACGACTTTTCCTCCTACCGCGCCGTGGCCTGCCAGGCGCGCAGCCCGGTGCGTACCCTGTACCGACTGGATGTGCAGCGCCAGGGCGAACTGATCCTGCTGGACATCGAGGCCAACGGTTTCCTGCACCACATGGTGCGCAACATCGCCGGGGTGCTGATGGCCATCGGCGCCGGCGAGCGGCCGGTGGAGTGGAGCCGGGAGGTGCTGGAATCGCGCGACCGCAGCGCCGGCGGCGTGACGGCACAGCCCTGGGGTCTGTACCTGGTGCGCATCGACTATCCGCCGGAGTTCGGGATTCCGCCGCTTCCGCCCCCTGCGCTGGTTTGGTAATCTGCGCCCCTTCATGCGTACACGAGTGAAAATCTGCGGCATTACCCGCCCGGAAGACGGCATCGCCGCGGCCCGTCTCGGCGCCGATGCCATCGGTCTGGTGTTCTATGCCCCCAGCCCGCGTGCCGTGACCGTGGCGCAGGCGCAGGCGGTGTGCGCGGCGCTGCCCCCCTTCGTCAGTGTGGTGGGCCTGTTCGTGGACGCCCCGGCGGCCGAGGTGCTGGAGGTGTTGCAGGCCGTCCCCCTCGATGTGCTGCAATTCCACGGCGACGAGGCCCCGGCCTATTGCGGCGCCTTCGGCCGGCCGTATCTCAAGGCCCTGCGCATGCGCGACGGCCTCGACGTGGCGGCCGAAGCGCGGCGCTATGCCGATGCCCAGGGGTTGCTGCTGGATACCTATGTCCCGGGCGCGGCGGGCGGCACCGGGCGGAGCTTCGACTGGGCGCGCGTACCGCAAAAGCTGGACAAACCCGTCATCCTGGCCGGTGGTCTGACCCCGGACAACGTGGCCGAGGCCATCGCCACTGCCCGACCCTACGCCGTCGATGTGAGCGGCGGGGTGGAGCAGGCCAGGGGAATCAAGAGTGCCGAGAAAATGGCGGCATTTATGCGAGGTGTAGAGAGTGCCCAAGACCGATAAACCCATGAGTGGCGCCGAGCTGCAACAACTGCCGGATGCCGGTGGCCATTTCGGCCCCTACGGCGGCCGCTTCGTGGCGGAAACCCTGATGGGGCCGCTGGAAGAGCTGCGCCTGGCCTATGAGCGCTACAAGGACGACGCGGAGTTCATCGCCGAGTTCGAGTACGACCTCAAGCAGTTCGTCGGCCGGCCCTCGCCGCTGTACCTGGCGGAGCGCTGGACCGAAAAGCTGGGCGGGGCGAAGATTTACCTCAAGCGCGAGGACCTCAACCACACCGGCGCGCACAAGATCAACAACACCATCGGTCAGGCCCTGCTGGCCAAGCGCATGGGCAAGACCCGCATCATCGCCGAGACCGGCGCCGGCCAGCACGGCGTGGCCACCGCCACCGTCGCGGCGCGCCTCGGCCTCAAGTGCGTGGTCTACATGGGCGCCACCGACGTGGAGCGGCAGAAGATCAACGTGTTCCGCATGCGCCTGCTCGGCGCCGAGGTCGTGCCGGTGTCCTCCGGCTCCAAGACCCTGAAGGATGCGCTCAACGAGGCGATGCGCGACTGGGTCACCAACATCGACGACACCTTCTACATCATCGGCACCGTGGCCGGGCCCCATCCCTATCCGGCGATGGTGCGCAACTTCCAGTCGGTCATCGGCCGCGAGGCGCGCGAGCAGTGCCTGGCGCAGGAGGGGCGCCTGCCCGACGCCCTGGTGGCCTGCGTCGGTGGCGGCTCCAACGCCATGGGCCTGTTCTATCCCTACCTCGCCGACGAGGCGGTCAAGCTGTACGGGGTCGAGGCCGGCGGTGAGGGCATCGAAAGCGGCCGCCATGCCGCGCGTTTTGCCACCGGTCGTCCCGGCGTGCTGCACGGCAACCGCACCTATCTGATGGAAGACGAGGACGGCCAGATCATCGAGTCCCATTCGGTCTCTGCCGGCCTCGACTACCCCGGCGTCGGCCCCGAGCATGCCTGGCTCAAGGACAGCGGCCGCGCCACCTATGTCTACGCCACCGACGAGGAGGCGCTGGCCGCCTTCCACGATCTGACCCGCACCGAGGGCATCATGCCGGCGCTGGAATCCAGCCATGCCCTGGCCTATGCCATGAAGCTGGCGCCGACCATGGGCAAGGACCAGGTCATCATCGTCAACCTGTCCGGCCGCGGCGACAAGGACATCCACACCGTGGCGGCGCTGGAGGGAATCAAGGTATGAGCAGGCTCCAGCAGAAATTCGCCGATCTGAAGGCCGCCGGCCGCAAGGCGCTGATCCCCTTCATCACCGCCGGCGACCCGCGCCCGGAGATCACCGTGCCGCTGATGCACGCTCTGGTGGCGGCCGGTGCCGATGTCATCGAGCTGGGCGTGCCGTTTTCCGACCCGATGGCCGACGGCCCGGTCATCCAGCGTGCCAGCGAGCGTGCCCTGGAGCACCACGTCAGCCTGCGCAACGTGCTGGCAATGGTGCATACCTTCCGCCAGCAGGATGCCGCTACGCCGGTGGTGCTGATGGGCTACCTCAATCCGGTGGAGGCCATGGGCTATGCCGCCTTTGCCGCGGCAGCGGCGCAGGCCGGCGTCGATGGCCTGCTCACCGTCGATATCCCGCCGGAGGAGGCGGGCGAGCTGCTGGCAGCGCTCCGGCCGCACGGCATCGACCCCATCTTTCTGCTGTCGCCCACCACCGCCGACAGCCGCATCGCCACCATCTGCCGCGCGGCCAGCGGCTTCGTCTACTACGTTTCGGTGAAGGGCGTCACCGGCGCCGCCCACCTGGATGTCGACGGTGTGCGTGCCCAGGTGGAACGCATCCGTGCCCACACCGACCTGCCGGTGGGTGTCGGTTTTGGTATCCGGGATGCCGGGTCGGCCCGGGCGGTGGCCCAGGTGGCCGATGCGGTCATCGTCGGTTCCGCCCTGGTGCGCCGCATCGAGGAACTGCGCGACGATCCTGATACACTATTGGCCCAGACCGCCGGTCTCATAGGCGAATTGCGCCACGCCCTCGATGGCGCCCATTGACTGACGGCGGCAGCGAAGGATTCCACCATGAGCTGGTTACAGAAATTTCTTCCCTCCACCATCCGGACCGAAAGCACCGGCACGCAGCGCCGCTCCGTGCCGGAGGGCTTGTGGGCCAAGTGCCCGGACTGCAACGCCGTGCTGTACCGCGCCGAGCTGGAGCGCAACCTGGATGTCTGTCCCAAGTGCGGCTACCACATGCGCATCGGCGCGCGGCGCCGGTTGGAGACCTTTCTCGACACCGAACCGCGTGTCGAGATCGCCGGCAACCTGCAGCCGGTGGATACCCTCAAGTTCAAGGACAGCAAACGCTACAAGGATCGCCTGCTGGCCGCACAGAAGGCCACCGCGGAAAACGATGCCCTGGTGGTGATTATGGGGCAGGTGAAGGGGGTGCCGCTGGTGGCCGCCGCCTTCGAGTTCAGCTTCATGGGCGGCTCCATGGGGTCGGTGGTGGGCGAAAAGTTCGTGCGCGCGGTGAACACCGCCATCGAACACAGGATACCCCTGGTGACGTTCTCCGCCTCCGGCGGCGCGCGCATGCAGGAGGCGCTCTTCTCCCTGATGCAGATGGCCAAGACCTCGGCCGCCCTGACCAAGCTGTCCGAGCGCGGCCTGCCCTTCATCTCCGTGCTCACCGACCCCACCATGGGCGGTGTCTCCGCCAGCTTCGCCATGCTGGGCGATATCCACATCGGCGAGCCCAAGGCGCTGATCGGTTTCGCCGGTCCGCGCGTCATCGAGCAGACAGTGCGCGAAACCTTGCCGGAAGGCTTCCAGCGCAGTGAGTTCCTGCTGGAGAAGGGCGCCATCGACCTCATCGTCGATCGCCGCGACATGCGCGATCGCATCGCCAGCCTGCTGGCCAAGCTGACCAACCAGCCGGCGCCTTGACGGCAGTTGCAAGTTACAAGTGACAAGTACCAAGTAAAACCGCTGCGCATGTTTTGACTTGTCACTTGTCACTTGTCACTTGTAGCCTGTAACTCTTTCCATGCGTTTTAATTCTCTCGCAGCCTGGCTTGAGTGGCAGGAAACCCTCCATCCCAGCACGATCGATCTCGGTTTGGAGCGGGTGGCCGCCGTACTGCGCCGCCTGCATCCCGCGCCGCCGCCCTTCGTGGTCATCACCGTGGGCGGGACCAACGGCAAGGGTTCCACCGTGGCCATGCTGGATGCGATCCTGCGTGCCGGCGGCTACCGCGTCGGCGCCTATACCTCGCCCCATCTGCTGCGCTACAACGAGCGCGTGCGTCTCGACGGCGAAATGGTGGATGATGCCGCCTTGTGCGACGCCTTTGCGCGTATCGACGCTGCGCGCGGCGACATTTCCCTCACCTATTTCGAGTTCGGCACCCTCGCGGCGCTGGACATCTTTTGGCATGCCGGAGTGGACGTGGCGATCCTGGAGGTGGGCATGGGCGGGCGGCTGGACGCGGTCAACGTCCTGGATGCCGATGTCGCCCTGGTCACCACCGTGGACATCGACCATGCCCAGTGGCTGGGGGAAACGCGCGAGGCCATCGCCTTCGAGAAGGCGGGCATCTACCGGGGCGGCCGTCCGGCCGTCTACGGCAGCCCGGATGCACCGCAAACCCTCTTGGACCATGCTGCCGCCATCGGGGCGCCGCTGTTCCGCTATGGCCGCGATTTCGGCGCCCGGCCGGAGGGAGAGGGCTGGCGCTGGTGGGGGGGAGGGCAGGAGCGCCATGCGTTGCCGCTGCCGGCCCTGCGTGGCCGTTCGCAATTGCAGAATGCCGCCGGCGTGTTGATGGCGCTGGCGGCGGTGGCGCATCGCCTGCCGCTCGACCAGGCACAGATCCGTGCCGGTCTGCTGGCCGCGACGCTGCCGGGGCGCTTCCAGATTCAGCCGGGCGAGGTCGTGCGTATCCTCGATGTGGCGCACAACCCGCAGGCAGCCGCCGAGCTGGCGGCCAATCTGGCGGCCATGCCCTGTGCAGGGCGGACGCTGGCGGTGGTGGGGATGCTGGCGGACAAGGACATGGCCGGCGCCCTGGGGCAACTGCGTGATGCCATCGACCACTGGTATGCCGCGGCCCTGCAGGTGCCGCGCGGCGCGACGACGGCGCAGCTGACGGCGGCGCTGGCGGCCGCCGGTACGGGGGCTGAACGGGTTACCGCCTGCGGCGACGTCACGGCGGCATTGGCACAGGCGCAGGCGGCGGCCCGGGCGGGAGACCGCATCGTCGTGTTCGGTTCCTTCTACACAGTGGCGGAGGCTTTGGCCCGCCCCGTATAATCAGCCCACCCTTCCTGAGCCCTGGCGCGGCACGGAGACTGACCTTGAACGAGCAGCTGAAAAAGCGTCTGGTAGGAGCCATCGTGCTGGTGGCGCTGGCGGTGATCTTCGTGCCCATGCTGCTGGAGGGGGACAAGCGCAATGGCATCCCCCTGTTCGGCAGCAATGTGCCGGAGGCGCCGGAAAGCCATGCCCCCATGGTCGACATCCCGTTGCAGGTGCCGCCGCCCTCGGTGGAGGCGCCTGTGGTGGTGGAGCGTGAACTGCCGCCGGAACCGGCGCCCGTCGCCCCCGCCGCGCCGGTTGCAGCGGTGCCGGCCCCCCCTCCCGTCGTGGCGCCCGCACCGGCAGCGCAGCCCAAACCGGCGGCTCCGGCACCGACGACAGTGAAGCCGGTCAAACCGGCCGAGGTGGCCAGCAGCCAACCCGCCGCCGAGAGCTGGGCGGTGCAGGTGGGCAGCTTCTCCGAGCAGGCCAATGCCAGCCGTCTGCGCGACAGCCTGCGCGGCAAGGGTTATCCCGCCTATGTGGAGCGGGTCAAGCTGAGCAGCGGCACGGCCTATCGCGTGCGCGTCGGTCCGGTGCTGACCCGCGCCGATGCCGAGTCGATCCAGGCCAAGCTGGCGAAGATTGACCAGCGCGGCATCGTGGTGCCGCATCCCTGACTGACGGTAGGGTGCGCGAGCGGAGAGACAGCAGACGGCTCACCTCTCGCGCACCAGGCTTTTCTGATAGAATTGCGCCCTTTCCAGCCGCCACCTAGGAACCACTCCCCAGCCCCAACCAATGAACTGGGTCGATTTCGTCATTCTCGGCATCCTCGGGGTCTCCATCCTCATCAGTCTGTGGCGCGGCTTCACGCGCGAGGCGCTGTCCCTGGCCGGCTGGGTGCTGGCGGTGTGGGTGGCACTGATGTTCAGCGACAATCTGGAACACCTGTTGCGCGCGCAGATCGAAACCCCTTCGCTGCGCCTGATCGTCGCCTTTGCCATACTGTTTTTTCTCACCCTGCTGGTCGCCGCCTTCATCAACTATCTGGCGGTGCAGTTGATCAAGAAGACGGGCCTGTCCGGCACCGATCGCATCATCGGCATCGCCTTCGGTCTGGCGCGCGGCATCGTGTTGGTGACGGTGTTGGTGCTGTTGGCAGGATTCACCAGCGTGCCGCGTGATCCGTGGTGGCAGCGTTCGGCGTTGATGCACTATTTCCAGGATCTGGCGGTTTGGACCCGCGGCTGGCTGCCGCCGGAGATTGCCAAGAACATTCGTTACTGAAGACGCCCTGGCGTCCGTGGGATACAGAGGTAGTTGCGATGTGCGGTATTATTGGCATGGTAGGCAAGAGCCCGGTCAATCAGGCCATCTATGATGGCCTGACCGTGTTGCAGCATCGCGGACAGGACGCCGCCGGCATCATGACCTGCGACAACGGACGGCTGCATCTGCGCAAGGATAACGGCCTGGTGCGCGATGTGTTCGAAAATCGTCACATGTACAAGTTGCGGGGCAACATGGGCATCGGCCATGTGCGCTATCCCACCGCCGGTTGCTCGTCGTCTGCCGAGGCGCAGCCGTTCTACGTCAACTCGCCCTTCGGCATCGCCCTGGCCCACAACGGCAATCTCACCAATGCCGAGGCACTGAAGGAGGAGGTGTTCCGCGACGACCTGCGCCACATCAATACCACCTCCGATTCGGAAATCCTGCTCAACGTCTTCGCCCACGAGCTGCAGCGCCAGGGCAAGCTGCGTATCCTGCCGGACGACATCTTCGATGCCGTGGCGCGCGTGCACCAGCGCGTGAAGGGCGGCTATGCGGCAGTGGCGATGATCATCGGCTACGGCATCGTCGCCTTCCGTGACCCCTATGCCATCCGTCCACTGTTCATCGGCAAGCGCACCACCTGCGACGGCGACGAATATGTGGTGGCGTCGGAGAGTGTGGCGGTCGATGCCCTCGGTTTCGATCGCCTGCGCGATGTGATGCCGGGTGAGGCGGTGTTCATCGGCGAGGACGGTTCCTTTCATGCCCGCCAGTGCTGCGATGCCCCGGTGACTTCGCCGTGCATTTTCGAGTATGTGTACTTCGCCCGTCCCGACTCCATCATCGACGGCATCTCGGTATACAAGGCGCGGCTGCGCATGGGTGAGAAACTGGCGCATAAGATCAAGCGCGTGTTCCCCGACCACGACATCGACGTGGTGATTCCAATCCCCGACACCAGTCGCACCTCGGCGTTGCAGCTGTCCTACGAGCTGGGTGTGCTGTACCGTGAGGGCTTCATCAAGAATCGTTACATCGGCCGCACCTTCATCATGCCCGGGCAGAAGCAGCGCAAGAAGTCGGTGCGCCAGAAGCTCAATGCCATTTCCCTGGAGTTCAAAGGCAAGAATGTGCTGCTGGTGGACGACTCCATCGTGCGCGGCACCACCTCCAAGGAGATCATCCAGATGGCGCGCGATGCCGGTGCCAACAAGGTGTATTTCGCCTCGGCGGCGCCTCCGGTGCGATTCCCCAACGTCTACGGCATCGATATGCCGACCTCGGCGGAACTGATCGGGTATGGCCGCGACGAGCGGCAGATCGCCGATGCCATCGGTGCCGACTGGTTGGTTTATCAGGATCTCGACGATCTGATCGATGCCGTGCTGCACAAGAAGAACAAGGCGGTGACCCGGTTCGAGGCCTCGGTATTCGACGGCAAGTACATCACTGGTGATGTCACACCGGAGTATCTGGCCGGTCTGGAGCGGGCCCGTTGCGAAGCAGCCAAGGAACAGCGCGAGCGCGAGGAGAGCGCCATCATCGAGATGCATAACAACGCCTGATTGACAGCACGCCGATGATTACCTAATCTCAGGTTCCAGCGCCGATTTGACTCAGCTTGCGGGCGCTCAATAAATACGGCTAAAGCGAGGGCAAAAACCCGCTTTGGCTCCAGCCGGCGGGTTTTTTTGTGCCTGAAGTAATCGGTCGGCAAATGAACGCGAATGGACGCAAATGATGTCAAGGCGTTGGCAGGGCAAGGTTTCCGCGCAGAGACTGAGCGGGCTTTTCGGGGTGGCGGCTTTTAGTTGCGTGTGTTGCGTTCATTTGCGGACTGCCTGTTTTTAATGCGTGGAAGGTGACGAGATGGATCAGCAGGATTTCGACGAGTGGGGTTTCGATACGTTGGCGGTGCGCGCCGGCCAGGTGCGCACGGCGGAGGGTGAGCACAGCGAGCCGATCTTCCCCACCTCCAGTTTCCGTTTCGATAGCGCCGCCCAGGCGGCGGCGCGCTTCGGCGGCAGCGAGGCGGGCAATATCTATTCACGCTTCACCAACCCGACGGTGCGCACCTTCGAGCAGCGCCTGGCGGCACTGGAGGGAGGCGAGCGTTGCGTCGCCACCAGCGCCGGCATGGCGGCGATCCTGTCCACCTGCATGGGCCTGCTGAAGAGCGGCGATCACATCGTGTCCTCGCGCGCCATCTTCGGTTCCACCGTGGTGCTGTTCGACAATTTCATGGGTCGTTTCGGCGTGCAGGCCAGCTATGTGCCGCTCACCGACCTGGCGGCGTGGGAGGCGGCGATCCGGCCCAATACACGCCTGCTGTTCGTGGAGACGCCGTCCAATCCGCTCACCGAGGTGGCCGACATCCGCGCCCTGGCCGACATCGCCCATCGCCACGGCTGCCTGCTGGCGGTGGACAACTGCTTTTGCACCCCGGCCTTGCAGCAGCCGCTCAAGCTCGGCGCCGATATCGTGATCCACTCCGCCACCAAGTACATCGATGGCCAGGGGCGCTGCCTGGGCGGCGCGGTGGTGGGCAGTGAGGCGCTGGTGGGCAAGGAGGTGTTCGGTTTTCTGCGCACCGCCGGACCGACCATGAGCCCGTTCAATGCCTGGGTGTTTCTGAAAGGACTGGAGACGCTCAAGTTGCGCATGCAGGCGCACAGCGCCAATGCCCTGGCCCTGGCGCTGTGGCTGGAGCAGCAGCCGCAGGTGGCGCGGGTCTACTATCCGGGCCTGAGTTCGCACCCGCAGCATGAACTGGCGTCCCGCCAGCAGAAGGGGTACGGCGGCATCGTGGCCTTCGAGGTCAAGGGCGGCCGCGAGCAGGCCTGGGCGGTGATCGACGCCACGCGCATGCTGTCCATCACGGCCAATCTGGGCGATGCCAAGAGCACCATCACCCATCCCGCCACCACCACCCACGGCCGCCTGTCGCCGGAGCAGAAGAGCGAGGCCGGTATCGGCGAAGGTCTGATCCGCATCTCCGTCGGCCTGGAGGAGGTGGATGATATCAAGGCGGATCTGGCGCGTGGCCTGGCGCTGATCTGAACGGTTTTCTGACATTTGTCCCGTCACAGCTCCCTGTGGCGGACACCATCTCCCCGGTTTGCGGCCTTTCGTGACAGCTCCCGGCATCTGGCGTAAGCTCGATTGCGCCGCACCGCAGAGTGTGGTCATAACGACAATACCGCGCGGCAGGCCCCGGCCTGTGGAGGCGGGAGGAGAGGAGCATGGGCAAGACCATTTACGTGGGCAATCTGCCGTTCAGTGCCAGCGAGGATCGGGTGCGCGAGCTGTTTGCAGCCTTCGGTGCGGTGAATGCGGTGAAGTTCGTCAATGATCGCGAAACCGGTCGTTTCCGCGGCTTCGCCTTCGTCGAGATGGGCGAGGGGGCCGAGGCCGCCATCCGCGAGTTGGATGGCAAGGAATTCGGCGGCCGCGCGTTGCGTGTCAACGAGGCCAAGGAGCGCGCACCGCGTTCCGGCGCGGGCATGCGCCGCCGCTCCCCCTACCGCACTGCCTGAGACATTCCCCGGCCGTTTCCTGCCGGCGCCCGGTGCGGCGCCGCTGCGATCCCTTTGCCACCATGATTCCTGAACCGCGTCGTCTGCTGCTGGAGCTCTATGCCGCCGCCCTGCGGGCGGTGGACGGTCGTGTCGCCGTGCGGGAGCGACTGGCGCACTATGCGGCGGCGGGGCCGGTCTACGTCGTGGCCATCGGCAAGGCCGCACCGGCCATGATGGAGGGGGCGTTCGACGTCCTCGATGCACGCCTGGCTCGCGCCCTGGTGATCACCAAGCAGGGTTACGGCGGGGCCGGCCCGGTGGATGCCCGACTGCAGGTGCTGGAGGCGGAGCATCCCGTGCCCGGCAGCGGCAGCCTGGCGGCCGGTCGGGCCCTGCTGGAGTTTCTGGCCGCGCTGCCGCCGCAGGCGCCGGTTGTTTTTCTGATCTCCGGGGGAACCTCGGCCCTGGTGGAGGTCCTGTCCCCCGGTGTCGAGGTGACGCAATTGCAGGCCGCCAACGACTGGCTGCTGGCCAGCGGCTGGGATATCGGCCGTATCAACCGCGTGCGGCGCGCACTGTCCGGCATCAAGGGGGGGCGTCTGGCGGAGCGGCTGCAGGGGCATGCGGTGCTCAACCTGCTCATCTCCGATGTGCCGGGAGACGAACCGGCCACCATCGGCTCCGGCCTGTTGGTGGCGCCGCGTTCCGAGGATGTCCTGAGCGGGACCGACGTGCAGGCACTGCCGGCATGGCTGCGAGTCCTGCTGGCAGAGACCTCGCCGCCCGCCGCGGAGAGCTTCAGCCACATTCATACCGAGATATTGCGTAGCAACCGCGATGCCCGCGCGGCGGTCATCGCATCCGGCCGGTCCCGGGGGCTGACAGTCCACGGCAATGATGTCCTGTTGCAGGATGACGCCGCCGCTGGCGGCCGTGCCCTGGCCGCGCAGGTGCTGGCCGGTCCGCCCGGCTTGTATGTGTGGGGTGGCGAGACCACGGTGCGCCTGCCGCCACAACCGGGGCGCGGCGGCCGTTGCCAGCACCTGGCCCTGGCGGCGGCCCAGGTGTTGGCCGGTTCTGCCGTGGTGTTGCTGGCCGCCGGCACCGACGGCAGCGATGGACCCGGCGAGGATGCCGGGGCCCTGGTGGATGGGGAGACCATGGCGCGGGGTGAGCTGGAGGGGTTCGTTGCGCGCGATTGTCTCGCCCGCGCCGATGCCGGCAGTTTCCTGGAGGCCAGCGGCGATCTGTTGCAGACCGGTCCCACCGGCAGCAATGTGATGGACTTGGTGCTGGCGCTGAAACCGACGTGAACGTCCTGCGGCGTTCGGGCTAGAATGGCGCGCCATGACTGCGACCAATCTGTTCGATGCCGCCCTGGGTTGTCTGCTGGCCGGTGAAGCCGAAGACAAGCTGGTGCTGACCCGCGCCGTGGCCCGGGCCTGGCGCGAGGGACGCCTGACGCGGGAGGACGCCACGCCTGTTGGCACCGTCGCCACGCCCGGCCGACCGGCCCGCCTGCGTCTGGTGCTGCCGCGCGAGCTGCCGCAGCGCCGCCCCGACAGCCTGGAGGGGCGCGCCATCCTGTTCCACGCCCTCACCCATATCGAATTCAACGCCATCAATCTGGCCTGGGATGCGGTGTACCGTTTCCGCGCCATGCCGGCCGCGTTCTACGATGACTGGATCCGCGTCGCCGAGGAGGAGGCCTACCACTTTGAGCTGTTGCGTGCTCACCTCAACACGCTGGGCGCGGACTACGGCGATTGGCCCGGCCACAACGGCCTGTGGGAGATGGCGCTGAAGACCGCGCATGATCCGCTGGTACGCATGGCGCTGGTGCCGCGTTGCCTGGAGGCGCGCGGGCTGGACGTGAATCCCGGTATCCAGGACAAACTGCGTGCCGTGGGCGACACGGAGGGCTGCGCTCTGCTCGACATCATCCTGCGTGACGAGATCGGCCATGTCGCCATCGGCGATCGCTGGTTCCGGCATCTTTGCGCCGAGCGCGGGCTGGCGGTGGAGATCACCTATCGCGGCCTGCTCAATGAGTACATGAAAGGGCCGCTGAAGGGGCCGTTTCATCTGGAGGCGCGGCGCCGGGCGGGATTTTCCGAGGCCGAGCTGGATTATTTGCAAGGTGTGGGATGAGGGGGACGGTGATGTGGCAGCGAAGCTGGGTGTTTGGCCTGTCGCTGGTATGCGGCATGGCCTGGGCGCAGGACGCAACCATGGTGTTGTATCAGGTGATGGAGCCGGGCTTCGAGCCGTACAGCTCGCGGCTGATCGTTACGCCGCGCTACATGCGCATGGATGACGGCGATGTTGCCAGCAATTTCGTCCTGTTCGATCGCCAGAAAAACATCATCTACAGCGTGACGCACGGCGATCGCACCGTGTTGGAGATCCATCCCCAGGCGGTGACGGTGGAGTCTCCGGTGGCGCTGGAGCGCAAACATGTGCAGGTGGTCACGGAGGAGGATCTGCCCGCCATTGCCGGTAGGACGCCGCACCAGTACCGTCTCAGCGTCAACGGCGAGCTGTGCTACGAGACGGTGGCGGTCGACGGCCTGTTGCCCGACGTGGTGCAGGCACTGACGGCCTTCCGCAGTGTGCTGGCCGGCGAGAATGCGCGCATTCTGGTCGATGTGCCTGCCGACATGCATGACCCCTGTGATCTGGCGCTGAACACCTACGCTCCGGCCTGGCAGCTGCAGTTCGGCCTGCCGGTGCAGGAACATGACCCCCAGGGCAAAGGACAACTGCTGATGGATTTCAGTACCGAGTATCCGGCGGAAGCGGGCTTGTTCATGTTGCCCAAGGGCTACCAGCATTATTCGCCCGGGCGCTGAACGGCGTCAGGCGCGAGATACGCAGGGGCGCGCCGTGGGGCGCAGTTTTCGTCCCTCGCTCCTTGTCCCCCGCACCTGTACTCTTCCAGCCGGCAGCCGGTTTCGTCGCAGTGCAGCACACTGCCATGTTCTTCCCAGGCGCCCAGCACCAGGCGCTCCGCCCCCCCCGGCAGGGTGTGTACTCCGGGTCGATGGGTATGGCCGTGAATCAGGCGGCCGACCCGATACTGGTGCAGGTAGGTCGCCACGGTTTCTCCGTTGGCGTCCATTACGTACCCGGCCTTGCGCCCGGTTTCCTCGCGGCTGGTGTCACGCAGCTGGCGGGCGAAGGCGATGCGCTCTTCCGTCGGCTTGGCCAGGAAGGCGCCGAGCCAGCGCGGGTCGCGGATCTGGCGCCGCATCTGCTGGTAGGGCAGATCATCGCTGCACAGCAGATCACCATGCATCAGCAGGGTGGGGCGGCCGTACAGGTCGATGACGCTGGGATCGGGCAGTAGGGTGCAGCCGGTGCGGCGGGCGAATTCCGCACCGAGCAGGAAGTCACGGTTGCCGTGCATCACGTATACCGGCACGCCGCTGTCGGTAAGCTCACGCAGGGCCGCGAGGATGCCCTGATATTCCGGCAGCACCAGATCGTCACCCAGCCAGGCCTCGAACAGATCGCCCAGGATGTACAGTGCCTCGGCCGCCGCGGCCGGACCGGCGAGAAAATGCCGGAACAGACCGTCGGCCGGGGTGCGCTCGCCCTGCAGGTGCAGGTCGGAGACGAACAGGGTGGCCATCGGCTCAGTCGACGATCTCGACTTTCTCGATGACGATGGGTTCGAGAGGCACGTCCTGGTGGAAGCTGACACGGCCGGTGGCGACGCTCTTGATGCGATCCACCACGTCCATGCCGTCGACCACCTTGCCGAACACGCAATAGCCCCAGCCGTCGCCGCTCGGCATGCGGTGGTCGAGGAAGTGGTTGTCCTTGACGTTGATGAAGAACTGGGCGGTGGCGGAGTGCGGATCGTTGGTGCGCGCCATGGCGATGGTGCCGCGCTCGTTCTTCAGGCCGTTGGCGGCCTCGTTCTTGATGGGCTCGTGGGTCGGCTTGTTGATCATGCCGCTATCGAGGCCACCGCCCTGGATCATGAAACCGTCGATGACGCGGTGGAAGATGGTGCCGTCATAGAAACCTTCGCGCGCATAACGCTCGAAGTTGGCGACGGTGGCCGGGGCCTTGGCGGCGTCGAGTTCGAGGGTGATAACGCCCATGCTGGTGTGCATCTTGATCATGCTGACTCCTGATTATTTGCTGTTGGCGGCGTCGAGCACGACGGCCTGTTGAATGATGATGGGTTCCACCGGCACGTTCTGGTGATAGCCGACGGTGGTGGTCGGCACGCCCTTGATGGCCTTGACTACGTCCATGCCGCTTACCACGCGGCCGAAGACGGCATAGCCCCACGCACGCGGCGTCTTCTCGCGGAAGTCGAGGAAGTCGTTGTTGTTGACGTTGATGAAGAACTGCGCCGTGGCGGAGTGCGGGTCGCCGGTACGCGCCATGGCGATGGTGCCGATGAGGTTGCGCAGGCCGTTATCCGCCTCGTTCATTATGGGGGGACGGGTTTCCTTCTGCAGCATCTCGGGGGTGAAACCGCCGCCCTGGATCATGAAGTTGTCGATGACGCGGTGGAAGATGGTACCGTCGTAGAAGCCGGTCTGCACGTAACGCAGGAAATTTTCCACCGTCTTGGGGGCCTTGGCGCGGTCCAGTTGCAGCACGATGTCGCCCTTGTTGGTGACCAGGCGCACGCGCGGGTTGGCCTCGTCGGCCCAGACAGCGGCGCTCAGACCGAGCAGCAGGGCGCACAGGAAAGCGGTAAGGCGATGCATGGCGAGACTCCCTAAATCCTGAGTGAGGCGCCATGATAGCAGCCCCGGACACGGGGCAGAAGGCACCGGCGCCTTCTGCCTGCCCCGCCGGGCTGATATCATGCGTGCCACTTCCCGTTTCGACCGGCCGCAGCGGACAACCGAACGATGAGCTATCAGCACAATCTGCACATCCACAATAACCTCACCAAGCGCAAGGAGCCGTTCCGGCCCATCGATCCCAAGCGGGTACGCATGTATGTGTGCGGCATGACGGTGTATGACTACTGCCACATCGGCCATGCCCGTGTGCTGGTGGTGTTCGACGTCATCAGCCGCTATCTGCGCAAGATCTATGGTGCCGAGCACCTGACCTATGTGCGCAACATCACCGACATCGACGACAAGATCATCAAGCGCGCCAACGAAAACGGCGAGCCGTATACCGCACTGACAGATCGTTTCATCGGGTTCATGAACGAAGACGCCGACGCCCTCGGCGTGCAGCGCCCCGACCAGGAGCCGCGCGCCACACTGCACATCGGGGAAATCCTGGTCATGATTCAGACCCTGATGGACAAGGGCTATGCCTATGCCGCCGCTAACGGCGACGTGTACTATGATGTCAGCAAGTTCGAGCACTACGGCCAGTTGTCCGGTAAGAACGTGGAAGACCTGCGTGCCGGCGAACGCGTGGCGGTGGACGAGGCCAAGGATGACCCGCTGGACTTCGTGCTGTGGAAGGCGGCCAAGCCGGGCGAGCCGTACTGGGATTCGCCCTGGGGGCCGGGGCGTCCCGGCTGGCATATCGAATGTTCCGCCATGTCCACCCAGGCCCTGGGCCATCACTTCGACATTCACGGTGGCGGCCTCGACCTGCAGTTCCCGCACCATGAAAACGAGATCGCCCAGTCCGAGGCGGCCTGCGGCTGCAAGTACGTCAATTACTGGATCCACAACGGCTTCGTGCGTGTGGACAACGAGAAGATGTCCAAGTCGCTGGGCAACTTCTTCACCATCCGCGACGTGCTCAAGAAGTACGACCCGGAGGTGGTGCGCTACTTCATCCTCGCCAGCCACTACCGCAGCCCGCTGAATTACTCCGACCAACACCTGGACGGCGCCAAGGCGGCGCTTACCGGCCTGTACACCGCGCTGCGCGGTCTGACTCTGCCGGCGGCGGACGAGGGGCTGGGCGACTATGCCGCGCGTTTCTACGCGGCGATGGACGACGACTTTGCCACGCCGGAGGCGCTGGCGGTGCTGTTCGATCTGGCGCGCGAGGTGAACCGCCTGCGTGGTGTCGATGAGAGCGCCGCGGCACAGCATGGCGCGTTGCTCAAGCACCTGGCTGGTCTGCTCGGTCTGTTGCAGCGCGAGCCGCAGGCATTCCTGCAGGGTGGTGCGGCAGGCGGCCTGGCCGATGCCGAGATCGAGCGCCTCATCGCCGAACGTCTGGCGGCGCGCAAGAACAAGGATTGGGCCACCTCCGATCGGATCCGCGACGAGCTGAAGGCGCAGGGAGTGGTGCTGGAGGATGCTGCCGGCGGCACCACCTGGCGCCGTGCCTGAATCCCGCTGTCCGGGGCGGCATGCAGTGCGCCGCCCCGCGTCCTGTCATCGCTGAAACCGTTGTGCCAAACGACATGGAACGTTTTCGCTTTACCCCTATCTCCTGTTCAGCCTGGCCGGTGTGGCGGTCGCCGCGGCACTGCTGCTGGTGACGCTGTGGCTGGTGCAGCTGGAAGTGAACAAGGTGCGCGAGGAGTGCCGCACACAGACGGCGGCCAAGCAACTGCAATCCGTTGCCGAAATGGATGATGTGTCACGGCATGTGCATGGCGATGCCAACCGCCTGCATCAGGTGTTGCACAATCAGCTCAACAATGCCATCAAGTTTACCCCGGCGGGGCAGGTGGTGCCGGCGGTGCGCTGCCTTGCCGCTGGTATGGCTGCCATCGTGGCATAGCCGCAGGACATGAAAAAACTGAACATGGAACTGGCGCGCCTGGTGACCCGTCGTCAGTAGCTGCCGCCCTGGCCGGCAGCGGCCAGCAGACGCCGGGTGGCCTCGTCATCGACCCGCAGCCGCCCCTGATGCACCGCCTCCTGGCGGTTCAGACGCTCCATTTGCTCATCGCCGAACCCGGCCTCGTCCAGCTGCCGCACATAGTCTTCATAGGACATGATGGATACCTCCTGCCGACGGCTCTTGTAGGGTTTATCGGCGCCGGGGGATATTTGTTTAGGCCGCTTGTTTTCCGCCGTCCGCTCCATTAGCCTGCGGCGACACTGGGCACTGAGACCCGGAGGGAGAGCGACATGACAAGTGCAGAACAGTTGAACCGGCAGTTTGGTATCGATGGCAAGGTGCGTTTCGTCGAGCGCGGCGACGGCTTCGTGCTGATCGAGGTGCGCACCGCACAGGGGCAGGCCGACATCGCCCTGCAGGGCGCGCACGTCACCACCTGGGCGCCGCAGGGGCAGGCGCCGGTGGTGTGGGTCAGCGAGCAGGCCAAGTATGCGGCGGGCAAGTCGATACGCGGTGGTGTGCCGGTGTGCTGGCCGTGGTTCGGCCCGCATGCCAGCAATGCCAAGTTGCCCGGTCACGGTTACGCACGCACCGTCGACTGGCGCCTGCTGCGGGTCACTCCGCTGGATGACGGCCGTATTCAGCTGATCTTCGAACTGATCGATACGCCGGCCACCCGCGCCCAGGAGCCGCATCCGTTGCGTGTGCGCAATACGGTTACCGTCGGCGCCACCCTGCAGGTGGAGCTGGAAACCACCAATCTGGGCACCACGCCCTACGTGCTGGGCGATGCACTGCACACCTACTTCCATGTCGGTGACGTGACCCGGGCCACCGTGCACGGCCTGGAAGGCTGTGCCTATATCGACAAGGTGGACGGCGGGGCGCGCAAGCAGCAGGGGGGGCCGGTGACCATCGCCGGCGAAGTGGATCGCATCTATCTCGGTACCGGCAACTGCTGCGAGATCCGCGACCCGGTACTGAAACGCCGTATCATCATCCGCAGCCGCAACAGCGCCTCCACCATCGTGTGGAATCCGGGCGTCGAGAAGGCGACCAAGATGGGTGACTTCGGCAGCGACGGTTATCTGCGCATGCTGTGCGTGGAAACGGCCAACGCGGCGGAAGATGTGGTGAACCTCGCGCCGGGTGCGCAGCATCGTCTGGTGGCCGAGTATTCCTGCGCCGGCATCTGACCGCCGCGGCCATGGAGGTGCTGTATCTGCTGGCCCTGGCCGCCATGGCCATGGCGGCAGGGCGGCTGGGGCGGTCCGCGGCGCGTCGGCGCCGCGCCGCCTATATCGATGATTTCGCGTTTCACCCCGCAGTGCTGAACAAGTTGCGCGAGGTGCGCCCCGGCCTGACAACGGCGCAGGAAGAACTGGTGCTGGCGGCACTGCGCGACTATTTCCATCTCTGCAACATGGCCGGTCGGCGCATGGTGGCGATGCCGTCGCAGGTGGTGGATGATGCGTGGCATGCCTTCATCCTGTTCACCCGCGCCTACGAGCAGTTCTGCCGCCGCGCCTTCGGCCGTTTTCTGCACCATACCCCGGCCGAGGCGATGGCGGCGCCGACCCTGGCCCAGGATGGCATCAGGCGCGCCTGGCGCCTGGCCTGCGCGCGTGACGGCATCGATCCGAAGCAGCCGTTGCGCCTGCCCCTGTTGTTCTCCATCGACAGTGATCTCGCTATCCCCAACGGCTTCCGCTACACCCTGGACTGCGCGGTGACCACAGGCACGCAGAATACCGGCAGCTACTGCGCCTCGCACATCGGTTGCGGCGGCAGTGGTTGCAGCGGAGGTCTCGGTGACGGCGCCGGTTGTGGCGGCGATGGCGGCGGAGGGTGCGGCGGCGATTGAGCGCGTTGTGCTGCTAGCCGCGGGTGCGGAAAAAACCGGTCAGGCTCATGCGCTCGCGCGTGGCGGGCAATACCTCGTGCCAGCGCCCCTCGGTGATGAACACCGCCAGGGTGCCGCTCTCCGGCAACACGTCCACATGGGGGCCGACACCGGCCTCGTCCAGATACAGGCGCAACTGGCCGCCGTCCTCTTCCTTCCAGTCCTCGTTGAGATACAGCACTGCGGTGAGGGTTCGCTCCTCGCTGCCGCGGAAGCGGTCGAGGTGTTTCTGGTAGAACGTGCCCGGCGGATAGACGGCGAAGAAGGCCTCGAACTGGAACAGGCCGAGGTACAGCGTGCGGTTCACCGCCTGCCGCAACTGCTCCATGATGGCGAAGTACTGCTGTTGCTGCGGCGTATCGGGAATGGTGGGGTCGAGCCAGCAGACGTGGTCGCTGCGCACCTCGGGACGGATGCGCAGCTCGGCGCCGCGCCCGACGCCGGCGTGGCGGAACTCGCCGCCCTGCCAGCGGATGAGGCACTCGGCGCGCAGCATGGCCGCAGTGGCGCTGTCGAGGAAGTTCTTCTGCACCGACCAGCCCTGGTTGATCAGGTCATCCAGGATCGGTATGAGGCGCAGGTCCTCGTCGTTGGCGGTCGGGGTCAGAATCATCGCAGTGGGGCGTCAGATATGGGACTCTTCCGCCGCTGTCATGTGATGCCGGCCATACACCTGCGGCAGCAGCGAACCGGCGAGCATGCCGACAAAGGCAAACAGCAGGCCGACGAGCTGCGGCGGCCACATGCTGTCGCCTTCCGGCAGGAACAGTTCCATCAGGATCCACGACCCCAGACCCAGCACGATGGCCAGCATGGCCCCCTGTGTGGTGGCGCGTTTCCAGTAGATGCCGAACACCAGCGGAATGAAGGCCGACACGAGGGTAACCTTGTAGGCGTTTTCCACCATGTGGTGAATGGTGGTGTCGGAAGACAGGGAGTACAGGGTGACCAGCACCGCAAAGCTCGCCACCACGACGCGCGTCAGCCACAGGAAGCGGCGATCGTCCATCGGACCGACGAGATTCTTGATCACGTTCTCCGAGATGGTCACCGATGGCGCCAGCAGGGTACCGCTGGCGGTACTCATGATCACCGACAGCAAGGCGCCGTAGAAGATGATCTGTGCATACAGCGGCAGGTGTTCCTTGATCAGCGTGGGGAGGATCAGCTGCGAGTCTTCGTCGATCAGGCGGCTGACCATTTCCGGGTCAATCAGCGTCGCGGCATAGGCCAGGAACAGCGGCACCGCAGCAAACACGAAGTAGGCGCTGCCGCCGATGATCGTTCCATGCACGGCGATCTTCTCGCTGCGTGCCGAGTTGACGCGCTGGAATACGTCCTGCTGCGGGATTGAGCCGAAACCCATGGTGATCCAGGCGGCGATGAAGCCGAGCCATTCGGCGGCGCTGAAGGCGGGCCAGAACTCGAACTTGCCGGCCTCGTTGGCGTGATTGACCACGGTGACGACACCACCGGCCTGATCGGAGACCAGCACCGCGATGAACAGCAGGCCGAGGACGATGATCACCATCTGCACGGCGGTGGTGAAGGCCACCGACCACATGCCGCCGAACAGGGTGTAGAGCAGGACCACCGAGGCGCCGATGACCATGCCGAGGGACTGCGATACGCCACCATCGGTGAGCACGTTGAATACGACGCCCAGCGCCGTGATCTGCGCCGCCACCCAGCCGAGGTAGGACAGGGCAATGCAGATGGAGGTGATCACTTCCACCGGCCGGTTGTAGCGGTTGTGGTAGAAGTCGCCGATGGTGAGCAGGTTCATGCGGTACAGCGGCCGCGCGAAGAACAGGCCGAACAGGATCAGACACAGCGAGGCGCCGAAGGGGTCGGACACCAGGCCGGAAAGGCCGTCGGTAAGGAAGGTGGCCGAGATGCCGAGCACCGTTTCGGCGCCGAACCAGGTGGCGAACACCATGGCGAACACCATGAACATCGGCAGGTGGCGTCCGGCCACGATGTAGTCGCGCGAGTTGTGTACGCGCATCGCCGCCATCAGGCCGAGGCCGATGGAGATCACCAGATAGCCAATCACGAACCAGAGCAGCATAGGCGCCTCATGCGCAGGTTATTGTTTGGAAGTGCGAAAAATAGCGCGCGCCGGACAGCGAGGCAACAGGAAAAAACAGGCCGTTGTGCACCATTTCCGGGCATCACCAGCCGCCGCCGCCACCACCACCGCCGCCGCCACCCGAAGAGCCGCCGCCCCCGCCGCCCGAGCTGGAGCCGGGGGCGCTGGAAGACGATGAGATGGCGCTGCTCATGGCGCCGCCGAGGCTGCCGGCAAAGCCGCCCAGGTCATGGCTGCTGAAGTGGCTGCCGCGGTACCAGGATGGACTGTACTCCTGCCGCTCGGCACTGAGCCGGGCGAATACGGCGGCGAATCGTTCGGCCCAACGCTGCTCCACGTCCAATGCCATGGCGTAGGGCAACAGGCGCTCGAACAGTTGCGGAGTTTTCTCCGGCGGATGCCTGAGCTGCAGCTCGTCCTTCTCCGCCACATCGAGATACAGGCGCAGGCCTTCGACCTTGTCGAGCAGCTTGCGTCCGGCCAGTGTCGGTGCCTTGAGCAGATGGTAGAAGGCGAAGTTGAGCAGGAGTACGCCGAGCAGGATGGCGACCATGCTCGGTGAGGTGAACTGGAGTAGGGCCCAGAGGCCGAAGCCCTCGCCGGCGAGGAAGGGAATGCTGAAGGCCGTGATGCCGATGGCGCCGAGGAAGCTGCCGCCATGGAAGGCATTGCGCCAGGCCGTGACGGCGCCGATGACCAGCACGGTGACACCGACACTCCAGCCGCTGAGCCAGACCAGCATGAAGATGCCGGCGAAGGCCTCCTCTCCCTGCGGCAGCTGCATGGCGGCAAGGGCCAGGGTGGCGAGGGAGATCAGGATGCCGGGCAGCAGCCAGGCACTGTTGGTGACGAAAAACAGTTTTTCGTAATGGCGTTTCAGCGCCGCCTTGTGGGCGTCGATGGCCGTCTTGATGCGGCGATGGTTTTCCTGCTTGAAGGTGATGCTGGCGGAGGAATCGAACAGGTGCTTGAGCAGGGCGTGCTCGCCCGGGGCCAGTTCGCTGGTCGGCGTCTTTTCACGGTGGGCAGAGTAATGGCCGTTGAGGTAATCGATGCGCACCAGTCCCTTGACGGCCAGCCCGACCAGGGCTGTGGCAAAGGCCTTGTGGTCATAGCCCATGCGGCGGATGAAGCGCAGCGCAGCGGGGGAGAACTGCGGCGGCGGCTCGTACTGCGGGATGATGACGCCGGGCTCCGGATCGCGGCCGAACCGGTGCCACGCCATCAGGTAATAGAAGGTGAGCAGCAGCAGGCCGCCGCCCGCCACCAGCAGTTCCCGGTTGTCGTCGAGGAGGTAACCGAGCTGTTCCTGTTGTGTCGGTGCGTGCACATGCCCCTTGGGCCAGCCCACGACGATGGTCAGACCCTCCTGCGGCCACAGCGGCTGTGTGGTCTCGAACCAGGCCAGGGCCTGATCGGTCTGGGCGGCGCGATACAGCCGGCCCTGGCTGCCGGCGGGGCCGGTATAGGCCTCCAGGGTAAGTACGCTGTCGCCCAGCGAGGGCGGCAGCTGTACGGTGGCCTCGGCGTGGTCGATGGGGAAGCTCCAGCCGTTGCCGGTGACGTTCCAGTACAGTTCGTCGTGGTCGCTGAAGAAGCCGAGCTGGCGGTTGGTGCGGTAACTCAGCGTGTAGGTGTACTCGCCGCGTTGCAGCAGCCGATCGGCGTGACCGATATAGACGCGGACACCGTTGCTGCGGCGCTCGGTGTGGTAGTCCTCGCGGCGGCCGTCGCGCAGTACCTCGATGACATCGAAGGCCACGCGGTAGCGGTTGCCCTGTTGATCACGGTAATCGGTGGGAAAGTCGCGGTAGATGCCGCGGCGGATCTGCTGTCCTTCGGCGCGCACGCGCAGGGTTTCGGTGACCAGCATGCTGCCGTCGCTGTAGACGATGATGGCGCTGTGAAAGTCGAGGATGCGCTCATCGGCGTGGGCACCGGTGGCAACGAGCAGCAGCAAAAACAGCCAATGGCGCATCAGCGAACCTCCGGAGTCTGGCGTTCGGTGGCAGATTCCAGTTCAAAATATTCACGCTGCCGGAAGCCGAACAGACGGGCCAGCAGCAGGTCGGGAAAGGAATCGATACGGGTGTTGAGATTGCGCACCGCGCCGTTGTAGTAGCGGCGGGCGTATTGCAAGTGGTCTTCCACGGCGGTGATGTCGCGCTGCAGGGCGAGGAAGTTCTGGTTCGCCTTCAATTCCGGATACTGCTCCGCCATGGCCAGCAACTGGTGCATGCCGGTGCCGAGCGCGCTTTCCAGACGGCCCTTTTCGGCCAGGGCAGTGGTGTGTTCGCTCCGGGTGCGCAGTTCGATGACGGCGCTGAGGGTGGCCTGTTCATAGGCGGCGTACTGTTTGACCGCGTCGACCAGTTTGGGCAGCAGGTCGTGGCGCCGTTTGAGCTGGACGGAGATGTCCGACCAGGCGGCGAGCACGCGGTTGCGGTCACGCACCAGCCGGTTGTAGATGATGACGCCCCAGACGAAGAGGGCGGTGAGCAGCAGGCCGGGCAGTTCCATGGCGGCGGGTTCTGTTGTAGTTGTCCCGCCGATAATGCCAAAGCGGCCTTATTTATGCAGCTTGTCGGCGGCGTCGAGGGTGTTCTGCAGCAGCAGGGCGCGGGTCATGGGCCCGACGCCGCCCGGCACCGGGGTGATCCAGCCGGCCACCTGGCTGACGCCGGCGTAGTCCACGTCGCCCACCAGCTTGCCGTCGGCGGTGCGGTTGATGCCGACATCGATGACGATGGCGCCGGGCTTGATCCAGTCGGCCTTGACCAGACCGGGTTTGCCCACGGCCACCACCACGATGTCGGCCTGACGGGCCAGGGCGGCGCTGTCGCGGGTGAAGCGGTGGCAGGTGCTGACGGTGCAGCCGGCCAGCAGCAGTTCCAGGCCCATGGGACGGCCGACGATGTTGGAGGCGCCCACCACCACTGCGTGCATGCCCTTGAGCGACTGTCCGAGGCTTTCCAGCAGCACCATCACGCCACGCGGGGTGCAGGGACGCAGCACCGGCATGCGCAGGGCCAGGCGGCCGATGTTGTAGGGATGAAAGCCGTCCACATCCTTGTCCGGGTGGATGCGCTCGATGACCTTTTCGGCATCGATGTGTGCGGGCAGCGGCAGCTGTACCAGGATGCCGTCGACGCTGGCATCGTCGTTCAGCTCGTCGATGAGGCCGAGCAGCTGTTGCTCACTGGTGTCGGCGGCCAGGTCGTAGGCGCGGGAGGCGAAGCCCACCTCGGCGCAATCCTTGCGCTTGTGTGCCACATAGACCTCGGAGGCCGGATCGTTGCCCACCAGGATCACGGCGAGGCCGGGGGCACGCAGTCCCTTGGCGACGCGCTCGTCCACACGTTGCTTGACCTGCTGGCGGAGTCGGGATGCGATGGCCTTGCCGTCGATGATCTGCGCGCTCATAACCTTGCCGTGGGCTGAAAATGGAAGCGGCATATGTTCGCACGCCGGGCGCGGTTTCGCCAAGATTCGTGCGGTATTGCGCGCGTCTTTTCCTATATAATGTCCGCCATTGCAGCAAGCCGCGCCCGGCGCTTCCGGCCGTTGACTCGCCGGCGGTCGGCGCGTATTATCGCCCGCTTCGCGCGTCCTGCCGAAGGTCGGGCGCGGCTCCTGAATCCGGGGTATAGCGCAGTCCGGTAGCGCGCCTGCTTTGGGAGCAGGATGTCGGGGGTTCAAATCCCTCTACCCCGACCAACTCGATTAAGGGACCGTTTTTCGATAGGATACGCGGACTCGGCCATCCGGCGCCCGTAGCTCATCCGGATAGAGCATCGGCCTTCTAAGCCGAGGGTAGCAGGTTCGAGTCCTGCCGGGCGCGCCAATCCCGGCGGCCTTCAGTGGCCACAGTTTCAATGGTGGACGTAGCTCAGTTGGTAGAGTCCCGGATTGTGATTCCGGCCGTCGTGGGTTCGAGTCCCATCGTCCACCCCACCTAACAGAAAAAGCCCGCATCAGCGGGCTTTTTCGTTTCCGGCGTTCGCGCATTCAGCCGAACAGATTCACCCCGCCGACTGCGATGAGGAGCAGCGCGCTGAGGTGCTGTACGCCGTGGCTCCAGTGGCGCAATTGTTCGCGCAGGCGGGCGCCGATGTAGGCCACGCCGATGCCGAAGATCAGCGCGGGGAGGGCAATGGCACCGAGTCCGAAGGACAAGCCGAGGGCCAGGCCATGCGCGGCGCTGGCGGTGAGGGCGGCGGAGAACAGCACCGTGCCGAGGGGGGCGCAGGGGGTGAGGGCCATGCTGGCACCGAGCAGGAACAGTCCACCGGGCATCAGGGTGCGCGGTGCCGCCGGATCGAAGCGTTGCAGCGGCTGCTCCGTGGCGACCGGAACGCTGCATGATGTACGCCGCGTCCGGCGCAGCAACAGGGCGAGGCCGACCATGATCGCCGCACTGCCAAGCACCCAGCGCATGCCGCCGAGTCCCGCATCGTCGCCCAGATATTGCCCCACATAGCCCGCCAGCAGCCCGAGGCCGCCATAGCTGCACAGGCGCCCCAGGGAGAAGGGCAGCACGGTGCGCCAGGACTGGCGGATGCCGCCCTCGCTGGCGAGGAACACCGGGCCGAGATAGGGCAGGCAACTGATGGTGCAGGCGCTGAAACCGAACACCAGACCGAGGGCCAGGGCCAGGGGCAGGGTGACGATGGTCTGCTCGATGGGTTCCATCACGCCTCGGCCAGAAACTGGCTGCGCGCCAGCATCGCGGCACCGAAGGCGGTGGTGGTCTGCGGCTCCTGCGGAATCACCAGTTCGCGGCCCAGTTCGTCCTGGAGCGCCGCCACCAGGCCCTTGTTCAGCGCCGGGCCGCCGTCGAAGTAGACACGGTCCTCGATGCCGACGCGCTTGGCCAAGCGCACGGTGCGGCGGGCGATGGAGTAGTGGATGCCGGCGACGATCTCTTCCTTGCCGTGGCCCTTGGCCAGCAGGCCGATGATCTCCGACTCGGCGAATACCGCGCAGGTGCTGTTGATGGTGAGCGGTGTGCCGTTGCCACCGAAGTGGTAGTCGCCCAGTTCTTCCAGGTCGATCTCCAGGTTGCGCGCGGCCACATCGAGGAAACGGCCGGTGCCGGCGGCGCACTTGTCGTTCATGGCAAAGTTGCTGACGTTGCCGTTGACGTCGATTTGGATCGCCTTGGAGTCCTGGCCGCCGATGTTGATGATGGTGCGCACGCCGCCGAAGGCCTTGCCTGCCTCCCAGGCACCTATGGCGTTGGCGGTGATCTCGCTGATGGAGTCGTCCGCCTCTTTGAACAGTTTGCGGCCGTAGCCGGTGGCGGTGATGAACTTTACCGCGTCGCGGGTGATGCCGTGCCGGGCCAGCAGCGTTTCGAAGGTTTCCATGGCGTTTTTGTGAAAGGAACTTCCGGTAGGAGCGATATGGGTGCCGACCAGTGCGCCTGCGTCATCGACCACGGCGGCCTTGATGGCGGTGGAGCCGATGTCGATACCGGCGAAATAACTCATTGCTTGCTCCTCTTGCGGGTTTTGATGGACTCCAGAAACGCCTCGATGCGGGTGGACAACTGGCCCATGTCGTCGGGGCTGTAGTCGGTCTCCACGTACAGCATGGGAATGTCCTGCGCGGCGAGCACGTCGGCGATGCTGCGGTGCTCCATTTCGTAGACCTGGCAGCCGGCGAAGGCCTGATACACCACGCCGTCGACGCTGAAGTCAGACGCCAGTTGCAGCAGGCGGCGCTGGCGATCGTCGTTGCGGGTGAAGATCGGGCAGGTGCAGGGCTTGAGATAGCGATCGGCCAGGCCGTCCACCATATCGTTGAGCAGCCATTCGTCCACCGCCGTCATGTCGTAGAGCATGCGGTTGGCGGAGCAGGTCTCGTCGGCCACCACCACGCCGCCCGCTTCCTCGATGAGGAGCGGTAGCTTCAGGTTGGGGAAGATGGGCGGCGAACCGGTGAACAGGATGCGCGGCGCGCGTTTCTGCGCCGCCTGGAATCCCGCCTGTTGCCGTTGCAGAAGCTCGGCGTTGAGCTGCTCCACCGCAGCGGTCCAGCGGTCGAGATCATCGAAGAAATAGGCGTTGGTCACCAGGAAGGCATCCTTGCCGAGGAACAGTGCCGGTGCGGATTTGCGCAGTTGATGCAGGGCTCGGAAAGCGGCCTGGGCGCGGGCGGTGCGCGCCATGGCCTGCTTCAGATTGTTGCGCGTCAGTTTGCGCCCGGTCAGTTCGCGCAGGCGCACGGCCAGGCGGCGTACGGAGCGCTGCCAGTACAGCCGTGCCTCCTCGCTTTCCTTGGCCGGCGGCAGCTCCAGGTCATGCACCTGGTAGCCCATGGCCGCGATCATTGCGCTCGCCTTGGTCTTCTGATCGCAGGTGGTGGGGTTGACGATCAACTCCAGCGCCGCGGTATTGGGCACCGCCGCCTTGGCATGCAGGGAACCCAGTGTGGCCTTCACCAGAGGGCAGGACTTGGCCGGCATGAAGTCGGCACCGATCTGGTCGTAGTGATAGGAGCCGTTGCATAGCCGTACCGGCGTGGCACCGAAGGCGTAAATCAGTTCCTCCGGGGCATGGATGCAGGTGGTACCGACCAGCGTGCCCTCGTGCTTGACTGGCTCGCCATGACAATAGACGTTGCGGAACAGGTCGTAGAAATAGCGCATCGCCTGCGGATTGTCGGGGAAGCCATCCTGTATGCGATCAAGCAGGGTTTCCGCCTCCCGCGCCTGGCGTGAACGGTTGTAGGCCAGGGCCTCACTGGGCGTTGTGTTCATGTTGGTGTCCCTTGTTCATGCGCTTGATGAAGCCGTATTCAGTGGATTCGAAAATGGGGATGCCGGCAAAGGTGGCCTTGAGTGCGCCGGGTTCCGGGCAATGGGCCACGCACTTGAGGCACATGATGCAGTCATCCTGCATGATGCGCGGATCCTTCACTTCATCGGCGATTTCCCTGATTTCCATGTCGCACACCCGATAGCAGTCGCCGCAGCGGGTGCACTTGGCGCCGTCCTTCTTCAGCCTGAGCAGTGCCGGCTTGGACAGCAGGTAGTGCAGGGCGCTCATGGGGCAGAAGAAGCAGAAGAACCGTTTCTTGAAAAAGGCGCCGGCCAGAAACAGGCCGGTGACCAGCATGCCCAGCGCAGTCATCACCATGGTGGTCTTGGTGGAGAAGTCGATGGTGAGCTGGGAAAAGTCACCGGTGAACATGGGAATGATCATGCGCCCGGGACAGATGTCGCAGAACGGCGTGCCCATGTCGTGGGGCAGCAGCGCACCGCCGATGCCGAGCGGAATCAGAATCATCAGGGCCAGCAGCAGATACTTGATCAGGCTGAGGCGGCGGAACTGGCCTTCGGTATAACGCGAGTAACGGATGCCGAGACGGGCGCGCAGGCTGGTGATCCAATCCTGGAGGGTGCCCAGCGGGCAGACATAGCCGCACCAACCCTTATTGAGCACGAAGAACCACAGGGCGAAGAACAGAAATCCCTGCAACACCATCAGCCCGGCCCAACTGAACAAGGTTTTCCAGGACATCGCCAACTGGTGCTGTAAGGGCAGCAGATAGCAGATGCCGCCGCGGCCCTCCTGATTGAAGCCGCAGGCGAAGGTGGGCAGGTACTGACCCAGATTGACGGCCAGATAGCCGCCATAGACCAGCAGCACGAAGAAGAACAGTTGCAGCCAGAAGCGGAAGCGCCGCAGGTCGACGCTGTTGACGGCGTCCCTAATTCTTTTCATCGAAGCGGACCTCGTGGAAGCGACGCTGACGGCGGCGACGGTACAGGTAGACGGCGACGCCGGTGAAGGTCAGGGCGAAGGTGCCCAGCAGCAGACCGTAGGCGTAGGAGCGATAGTCGCGCGTCGACGGATAGTAACTGCCGTTGTACGTGGCGACATAGCGGGTGGGCATGCCGTCCTCGGTGACGCTGTAAGCGGCGCTGACCATGTAGTCTTGGCGGTAGCGGCGCTCGAACTCATGCCAGTCCGGATAGTAGTCGCGCACCAGCATGAAGCTGGCGTGGCCGGCGGCGTCGCTGCGTACGGTCTTGTGCCAGCCCTGCGCGGTGTGAAAGGTGACCTCGGCGTCGGCCAGCGGCTGGCCTTGACGCCGTATCTGGAAGGTGACGGTGTCGCCGTAGCCAAGCAGGGTATGGAAGTTCTCCGCCATCTGGCGTTCGCGCACGATCTCCAGCGGCAGGGTGTCGAGGGTGCGCGGCGCAATCAGCGGTTTGATGTGATCATGGCCCTCTCGGCAGCTGTGTTTCAGCACCTCGGACTTGGCGACGCCGATATGACGCACGCCGTCACTGACGAATTCGGAGATCAGGTACAGGTTGTAGAACCCCTCGTCCGGCATGGCGAAGTTGACGCCGAAGGAACCGTGCAGGTTGCCGCCGGACATTTCCACGACATCGCCCTTGACGTTCTGCAACAGCAGCCGTCCGGGCATGAGCTGATCCACATAGGCAGAATTTGCCGGCCCATCGCCGCTGCGCAGCCAAAGATTCTTGTAATAGACACCACGGCGTATCTCTACCGGACCACCGTGGGAATGGCGCGCGTCGCCGTGTTCGGCATGGGGGTTGGTTTCCGACCACCACAGGGGCGCTGCCGTCAGAGGTGCACCGCAGGCGAGTAATAGTGTCATTAACAGGGTTGTCGTTGTTCTCATGGGCAAATCCGTTGGTTGTCCGGCGTGATGCGCGGGGAAGGCGCGACTATTGAGGAGAGCACGATGCATGCCAACGGTATAAGCCATTGAACCTATGCACTCGCGGCGCTGGCGCAGCGGGTGGGCGCCAGGTCATATGCCGCGATCCTGTGGCATTTGACACAGCGCAGCCGGCGGACGTAGTTCGCGGTGCGGCGACGGGCGGTGGAATCTGCCGCTGTGTCATATGCCGCGGCAGTGCGGCATTTACCGTGATCCCGTGGTGATGTTGAAACCACATGGAGTGTGGAAACAATCACTTGGCGGCGGGCATGAATCATGCACTTGTTTACGCCCGCGCAACAAGGCGGTAGGGCGATTGATATTTGTCAACGTTGCTGCCTGCGCCAATAGCGGCACTGCCCGGGATGCGATGCATCACCGGAAGCGAATGCATAAAACAACGAATATACGGGGTAAATACAATGAGACGTGGTTGCGGCTTTCCTGTCCTGGCGGGGGCGCTGGGTAGTGTTCTGGCGCTGTCCGGCGTGTCGGCGGCGGATAATCTTGGGGTAATCTATGTCGAGTCGACCACCATTGACGACCGCTTTGAGCAGAAGCGTGACGAGCCGTCCAACACCAGGACCATTTCCGGCGAGAAGGTGGACGAGTCCCATGTGGAAAACCTGCAACAGGTCCTGCAGTCCGTCCCCGGCATCACCTCGGAGTTCACCAGCGGCGGCAACCTGAAGATTCATATCCGCGGCGTGGAAAACCAGCGCTATATGGGCGAGAAGCCCGGCGTTGCCGTGGTCATCGACGGCGTGCCGGTGTTCGAGCGTACCGGCGCCGTGAATATCGACCTGGACAACATCGAGTCCATCAAGGTGGTGAAGGGCGGTGCGTCCTATCTGTTCGGCGATGATGCGCTGGCCGGTGCCGTCATCATAACCACCAAGCGCGGCGCCAAACTGGCCGGCTACCGCCTGGAGGCAGAGCGCGGCAGTTTCAACTACCAGAAGTACCTGGCACGGGCCGGTTATGCCAGCGACAACATGAATGCCCACGTCCAGGTGTCACGGCGCGAGAGCGACGGCTACTGGTTCCAGTCGGAGTACCGTGCGGACTATGTGGACGGTAAGCTGCAATGGTATGTCGACGACAGCAGCGATCTGACCTTCGGCTTCGAGGCCTCCAACCGCAAGAAGGACAGTCACGGTTCTGTTGAGGGCGTGACGCAGGCCGAGACCGATCCGCAGAGCTACGAAGGACGCGATTATGCCCGTATGTATGACGTCGATCTGGGCAAGTACTACCTGACCTATGCCAAGGATCTGGACGGCGGCAAGAATCTGCTTCTGAACGCCTATCAGTACAACGACCACACCCGCTTCGTCACCGCGCCGCAGAACTACACAGCGGATACGCCGCCCCAGATCGTAACCGATGTGAATGCCTACACCACCGGCAACGATTACAAGCAGGTGCAGCGGGGCGTGAAGAGCGAGTACCGCAGTGCCGGCACCGGTATGGCCTGGATGGCCGCACTCGACCTGCGCGACAACACCTACCGCAATTACACTAAGTATCTGGTGGACTTCAAGTCCAGCCCCAGTCCATCGCCGCTCAACCCCATCCGCTACGCCGGAACAGTCGTCGGCGACGACTTTACCCGCGAGCAGGTGCACGCCGTTTATGGCGAGATCAAGTTCCAGCCGGCAGATCGTTTCACCTTCACCGTCAATGGCCGCTACGACCATTTGGCCCTCGACTACGAGGACTATCTCGCCGCGCTCAAACTGGACAAGAGCTTCAATGTCACCTCATGGCGCCTGGGTGGTAACTACGCCCTGGCCGACACGGTGGATATCTACGGCAATGTGTCCACCGGATTCCGCGCACCGTCCATCAGCCAGTTGTTCGCCGGCACCATCTCGCCCACCGGCAAGACCGCCAGCAACCCCGACCTGCGCCCGGAACAGTCGCTGAACATGGAGCTGGGGCTGCGCGGCAGGGGCAACTGGGGCGGCGTGGACTGGGATTTCGATGCCGCCATTTTCCAGCTGGAGCGCGACGACTACATCATGTCCACGGCGGGGCAGTACAGTCTGCCGGTGAGCGGCGAGTTGGAGCAGTACCAGAACATCGGCGGCATGCGCTCGCGCGGCTTCGAGCTGGCGATGAACAGCGATCGGGAAAGGAAGGTAGCGCTCAACGTCGCCTATACCTATCTGCTGTCGGAGTTTACCCGTTACGACAACTTCAACCTGCTGCTGGGCAATCGTTACGGCACCTACGTGGCGGATTGCAGCATACTCAACCCGGCTACGCAGTACTGCCTCCAGTCCATGAATCTTACCGGCAACGTCATCCCGCGCACGCCGCAGCATCACCTGAATCTGTCGCTGGACTATCGGCCGGCGCGGGGCTGGACGGTGACTGGTGAAATGGATGCCTACTCCAGTTACTATGTCGACGAGCCGAATACCATCGAGATCGGTGCGCGCACGGTGTTTAACGCCCTGCTGCGCTACGATACCCGTTTCGGCGCTGCCAACAAGGCGTCATTCTTCGTGCGTATCGACAACGTCTTCGACGAGCACTACTACAACACCGCACGGGGCAGCAGCGACGGTAACAAGGACGGGGTGTTCGATGCCGAGGATATCTCCATCGTGGTCAACCCGGGGCGTGTCTGGACCGCCGGTTTGTCCGTGCAGTTTTGAAGGCAGACCCAGATTGGCAAAGAACCGGAGCAGCCATGACTATTGAAGAGATTCTGGCCAAGGGCGGTGCGGTGGTATGGATACTGCTGACCTATTCCGTTGTCGCGCTGGCATTGCTCGTCGAGCGGTTTCTGAGCTTCGCCCTGCTGGGGCGTCCGCCGCGTGATTTCGAAGGGCGCCTGCTGTATGCGCTGCGCGGCAATGAAACCGCTGCGCTGCTGCAATCATTGCGTGGTCCGGAGGCGGCCATCGTCCGCGGCATGCTGGAGGCCGCCGCGGCTGGCGTGAAGGACCTCGGCCGGGTGGCCTCGCGCATCGGCTCGGAGGAGTTGCAGCGCATGGAGCGCGGCTTCCGCACCCTCGGTGTGCTGGGCAACACCGCACCGCTGCTTGGCCTGTTCGGCACCATCATCGGCATGATCAAGGCGTTCATGGTCATCGAGCAGGCCGGTGGCCGGGTGGATGCCCAGGCGCTGGCCGGCGGTATCTGGGAGGCGATGTTGACCACCGGCGTTGGGCTGGCGGTGGCGATCCCGATACTGCTGATGCTGCATGTGTTGGAGGGCATGGCGGATCGCCGCGCCCAGGCCATGCGCAGCTGCGCCTCGGTGGTGCTGGAGCAGATGCCGGGCTGCGACCTGACGGATAGCGCGGAACCGGTGCATCATCGCGAGGGCGTCGTCCATGCAGTTTGAGGGCCGCCGCCGCCTGAGCCACGTTCCCAATCTGACGCCGCTCATCGACATCGTCTTCCTGCTGCTGGTGTTCTTCATGCTTACCTCGCACTTCGTGCGCGAGGAGAACATCAAGGTTGACCTGCCGGTGGCGCAGAGCGGTGCCCCTGACGACAGTGAGTACGTACAGGTGGTGCTGGACGCGCAGGGACGCATCCTGGTGCGCGATCACTTCATCGACATCAGCGAGCTGGAGTCGCGTCTGAGCTCCGAATTGCAGCAGCAGGGGGAAAAGGTGGTACGCATCCGCGGTGATCGCGCCGCCACGCTGGGTCTGGCCGTCGGCGTGCTGGATGCCGCGCGCAAGGCTGGGGCCGAGGGCGTGGACATCGTGACCGTGGAGCAATGACCTTGCGCGAGAGTCTTATCTGGACCGTTGCCGCCGTGGTGTCGTTGGGGCTGCACCTGCTCCTGTTCTGGCCGGGAGCCTTCGCCCTGAGCGCGGATGACGGCAAGGCGCGGCAGGCCGCCGGCGTCACCCGCCTGAGCTTTCGCGTCGCCACCAAGCCGCAGCCGCCGGCTCCGGTACCCGAGGTACAGCCGCGTCCCAAGCCGCCGGAGCCGCCCAAGCAGCGGCCGCCGGAACCGCGACCGGTCAAGCAGGCACTTCCGGCGGAGACCGCGCCGGTCAGCGCGCCGGAGCCTGTGGCCGACTCCGCTCCCGCGCCGGTGGAAACCGCGGGTGACCCCCGGCAGCAGGAGCAGGCGCGGCGGCATTATCTGGGCACACTGCTGGCACATATCGAGGAACACAAGTTTTATCCGCGGGCGGCGCGGCGGCGCGGGTTGCAGGGAGTGATTCAGGTATCATTCGTGCTGCATGACGACGGCCGGATCGGCGATGTGCGGGTGGAGGACGGCCCTGATGTCCTGCGCAAGGCGGCGGAGGTGGCGGTACGCGCCGCCCTGCCGCTGCCGGCGCCGCCGCGCGACGTGGTTTGCCCCATGCGGGTGAGTTTCGGCATGGAGTTCAAGTTGAATTGACGGTTTTTACACAGCTAGCGGGAGGAGAACGGCGATGATGAGGATGGTGCGGGTACTGGGACTGCTGGCGGCGGGATTGTATACGGCCGCGGCGGCTGCATCCGGTGCGGTGGTGGAAAATCCCTGGGTGCGCGAGGCGCCGCCGATGGCGCCGGCGCTCGGTGCATTCATGGTGCTGCATAACCATGGCGCCGCACCGCTGGTGCTGGTTGGCGCGGAGAGCGCGGCGGCGGCAGAGGTGCAGTTGCACCGTACGGTGATGGACGGCGGCATGGCCCGCATGGTGCATCAGCCCAGCATCGAAATTCCGGCCCATGGCAAGCTCGAATTCAAGCCCGGCGATTACCATCTGATGCTGATGCAGCCGAAGCGTGCGCTCAAGGCTGGGGAAAAGGTGGACATTACCCTGAAGTTCAAGGACGGCAGCAGTGTGCCGGCCTCCTTCGAGGTACGCACCGGCATGGGCATGCCCATGGATGACGGCAAGATGATGCACCACCATCACTGACGGCGGTGTTCCGGAAACGACAAGGGCGGCCTCCGAGGCCGCCCTTGTCGTTTCCGGGTGTGGCGTCTTTATTCGATGGCGTATTTCTTTAGCCGGTAGAGCAGAGTGTCGCGCGTCAAGCCGAGCAGGCGGGCGGCATGGCTGCGGTTGCCACGGGTCTTGTACAGCGCCTGGCGGATCATCTGCTGTTCCAGCTCCTCGAGATTGATGCCGCTGTCAGGTAGGGTGAACAGGGTCGGTTCCTCAAGTTGCGGAAGGCGGATTTCATGGGGCAGATTTTCCAGATCGACATCACCGCCGGGCAGGAGAACGACCATGCGCTCGGCAAAATTGCGTAATTCACGGATGTTGCCCGGCCAGCGGTATTGTTCCAGCGCCTTGAGGGCGCGCGGGCGGTAGCGGGGGGCTTGCAGACCATGTTGCTCCGCAATGCGCGCCGTGAGGCGATCGAGCAACAGGCGGATATCACCGGAGCGGTTGCGCAGCGCCGGCAGTTCCAGCGGCACGACATTGAGTCGGTAGTACAGGTCCGCACGGAACAGGCCCTGCTTGACCCGTTGGTGCAGATCGTGATGGGTGGCGGCGATAACGCGTACATCGACACGCTCGATTTCCGTGTTCCCCACGGGCTGCAGTTCGCTGGACTCGAGGAAACGCAACAGTTTGGCTTGCACCGCCAGAGGCAGCTCACCGATTTCATCCAGGAACAGGGTGCCACCGTGGGCGGCACGGATGCGGCCGGCATGCTCACGTACGGCACCGGTGAATGCTCCTTTGCGGTGGCCGAAGAGTTCGGACTCGGCGAGACCTTCCGGCAGTGCAGCGCAGTTGATGGCAACAAAGGGGCCACGGGCCCGGCGGCTTTCCTGGTGAATGGCCGAGGCGAACAGTTCCTTACCGGTTCCGCTTTCCCCCAGTAGCAGTGCCGTGACATCGGTAGCGGCAACCACCTTGGCAGAGCGGACGAGGGCACAGAACTCTGGTGCTTGGCCGATCAGCAGTTGATCAAAAGCATTCATGCCAGACATGGTGCTGCTCCTGTCCCGTCGTTTGTCGTTGGTTTGCCCTGCATGCACACCCAAGAATAACGTCGAGGCTGCATGCGGTAAAGTCCCTGGGTGACATAAGGCCATGACGCGGCGCTTGGTGCCTTGACAGTGATCAAGGGCGTGCAGGCAGGGGGGATAAACTGGTTGTACTTCCCTCTTGATCGGCGGCAATGAATTTGGTTTAATTTGCGCCCTCTTCAGGGCCGTTAGCTCAGTTGGTAGAGCAGGAGACTCTTAATCTCTTGGTCGTAGGTTCGAGTCCTACACGGCCCACCAATTTTTCCTCTTCTTTAATCCCTCGCTCCTGATTTTCTCCGCGCCAGGCGCGCCTTTTGGGGCTATATCGTGCCGGTGGGAACCGTTATAATTCCCCGATTCGCGAAAGTGGCGGAATTGGTAGACGCACTGGATTTAGGTTCCAGCGGGGCAACCCGTGAGAGTTCGAGTCTCTCCTTTCGCACCAGCATACCTGGTGCAGCCGTTACCCTGCCGTATCGCACGCGCCGTGCCCTCGACCGGGTGGCCCAGTTTCATGATTACAACTATTGCTATTGAAATTAAGGAGTTGCAATGCAGGTTTCAGTTGAGACGACCGCCGGCCTCGAGCGCCGCATGACTGTTCAGGTTCCCGAGGAGCGCATTGCTACGGAGGTGGACAACCGCCTGCGCCAGCTGGCCCGCACTACCAGTATCAAGGGGTTCCGTCCCGGTAAGGTGCCGTTCAAGATGGTGCAGCAACGCTTCGGTGCCCAGGTGCGCCAGGAAGTGCTGGGCGACGTCATCCAGTCTACCTATTTCGAAGCCGTGAACCAGGAAAAGCTGCGCCCGGCCGGTTACCCTTCTTTTGAACCCAAGAGCCTGGAACAGGGCAAGGGGATCGAGTACGTGGCCACCTTCGAGGTTATGCCGGAGGTTCAGCTGGCGGCCTTTGACGGTGTCACTATTGAAAAGCCTGTTGCCCAGGTCACCGAGGCCGATGTCGACGCCATGCTGGAGACCCTGCGCAAGCAGAACGCCGGTTGGCAGGAGGTGGAGCGTGGCGCTGCCGTTGGTGACCGGCTCACCATTGACTTCCACGGCACCATCGACGGTGCCGATTTCCAGGGTAACAAGGGCGAAAACGTTCCCGTGACTCTCGGTGGCAAACGCATGATCGCCGGCTTCGAAGAGGGGCTGGTGGGGGCCAGGGCGGGCGAGGAGCGTACCCTCGACCTGCAGTTCCCGGAGAACTACGGTTATAAGGACGTCGCCGGCAAGCCGGTTCAGTTCAAGGTCAGCGTCAAAAAGGTTGAAGCACCCGAGCTGCCCGCGCTGGATGACGCCTTTGCCGCAAAGTTTGGTGTGGAGGGGGGGATTGCTGCACTGCGCAATGAGGTACGCACCAATATGGAACGCGAGCTGGAACAGCGTCTGGGCAATCTGGTGAAGCAGCAGGTGATGGATAAGTTGTTGGAAATCAATGATATAGATGTTCCTCAGGCGCTGGTACAGCAGGAGTCGCAGGCCTTGGCACAACAAATGCGTGAGAACATGCAGCTGCCGGCCGACAAGAGTGGTTCGATTTCGCCCGCCATGTTCGAAGAACAGGCGAAAAAGCGCGTGACCCTCGGCCTGCTACTTGCGGAACTGGTACAGCGCCACAATCTCAAGGTGGATGCCGATACCCTGCGCCGCAAGGTGGAACAGATGGCTGCCGCTTATGAACAGCCGGACGAGGTGGTGAAGTGGTTCTATGCCGATCAGCGACGCCTGGGTGAGGTGGAGTCCCTGGCCCTGGAAGAGCGCGTGGTCGAATGGGTGCTGGGTCAGGTGCAGGTGACGGAGAAGCCGCAGGACTTCAATGAGCTTATGAACCGTGCGTAAGCACGCCAGTTAAAGGAACGTGCATGTTTACCGATAAGGGGCCTATGGCCGGAATGCAGGAAATCCGCAACCTGGGACTGGTTCCCATGGTCATCGAGCAGACGGGTCGCGGCGAGCGCGCCTTTGATATCTATTCGCGTCTGCTCAAGGAGCGGGTGATCTTTGTGGTCGGTCCCATCGAGGACCACATGGCCAATCTGATTGTGGCTCAACTGCTGTTCCTCGAATCGGAAAACCCGGACAAGGACATCCATCTTTATATCAACTCTCCCGGCGGCTCCGTGACCGCAGGTATGGCGATCTACGACACCATGCAGTTCATCAAGCCCCATGTCAGTACCATGTGCATCGGCCAGGCGGCCAGCATGGGCGCGGTGCTGCTGGCGGCGGGCGAGCCGGGCAAGCGCTACTGCCTGCCCAATTCCCGCGTGATGATCCACCAACCGCTAGGCGGTTTTTCCGGCCAGGCCTCCGACGTGGAGATTCACGCCCGGGAACTCCTATATATACGTGAACGCCTGAACGGTATCCTGGCCCACCACACCGGCCAGCCGCTGGAGCGCATCCAGCAGGATACCGAGCGCGACAACTTCATGAGCGCCACCGTCTCCCAGGAATACGGCTTGGTGGACAAGGTGCTGGAGAAGCGCGTCTGACGTACGCGACCCCGCGCCGCATGCGGCGCAGGGATGGCAGAGACCGGGCCGGGGCGGCTTGCAAAGCGGGCCGAAACCCTGCAAGGTGTAAACAAGTAACCGAAAGACGCGAGGACAGCCCATGAGCGAAGGATCCAACAGCACGGGCGACAATGACAAGCTGCTTTACTGCTCCTTCTGCGGCAAGAGCCAGCATGAGGTGCGCAAGCTTATTGCCGGACCGTCCGTCTTCATCTGCGACGAATGTGTCGAACTGTGCAACGACATCATTCGTGAAGAGGTGCAGGAGGAGCAGACCCATCAGGGCCGCAGCAAGTTGCCTGCACCGCGCGAGATCAAGAGCATCCTCGACGAGTATGTCATCGGCCAGGAGCGCGCCAAGAAGGTGCTGTCGGTGGCGGTATACAACCACTACAAGCGCCTGGAAGCCGGCCACAAAAAGGACGATGTCGAGATCGCCAAGAGCAATATCCTGCTCATCGGCCCCACCGGCAGTGGCAAGACCCTGCTGGCGGAAACCCTGGCGCGCCTACTCAATGTGCCGTTTACCATCGCCGATGCCACCACGCTGACCGAGGCAGGTTATGTCGGTGAAGACGTGGAAAACATCATCCAGAAGTTGTTGCAGAAGTGCGACTATGACGTGGAGAAGGCGCAGACTGGCATCGTCTACATCGACGAAATCGACAAGATATCGCGCAAGTCCGACAATCCCTCCATCACCCGTGACGTATCCGGTGAGGGCGTGCAGCAGGCGTTGCTGAAGCTCATTGAGGGTACGGTGGCTTCGGTGCCACCCCAGGGCGGACGCAAGCATCCGCAGCAGGAGTTCCTGCAGGTGGATACCCGCAACATCCTGTTCATCTGCGGCGGTGCCTTCGCCGGTCTGGAAAAGGTGATCCGCAGTCGTTCCGAAAAGGGCGGCATCGGTTTCTCCGCCGAGGTGAAGAGCAAGGATGACAAGCGTAATGTTGGTGAGGTGCTCTATGATGTCGAGCCGGAGGATCTCATCAAGTACGGCCTGATCCCCGAGTTTGTCGGCCGTTTGCCGGTGGTAGCGACCCTGGAGGAGCTGGACGAAGCGGCCCTGGTGCAGATCCTCACCGAGCCGCGCAACGCGTTGACCAAGCAGTATGCGCGTCTGTTCGACATGGAAGGGGTGGAATTGGAATTCACCCCCGAGGCACTGACGGCAGTGGCGCGCAAGGCCATGGAGCGCAAAACCGGTGCCCGTGGCCTGCGCTCCATCCTCGAGGCGATCCTGCTGGATGTCATGTATGAACTGCCTTCGCTGGAGAATGTCAGCAAGGCGGTGATTGACGAAGGCGTCATCAAGGGCGAAGCGGAGCCGTTGTTGCTGTATGAAGGTGGTGAACGCCCGGCGGCGGCCAGCGAATGAGCCATATCCACGGCCGCCCCAGGGCGGCCGTGCTGTTTCTGGCCTTGCTTGAAAACCCTATGCCTAATCCGCATATCCTTTCTCAATGCATGGGGTTTGCATGCCCACACACGGCCATGGCCTGACTACCGATGAGGGTGAGTCGGCTTGGCAATGAGGTAACCGAGAATGACTGAACAGGACAAGAGTTCCGAGCTGACCGACCAGTTGCAGGTAATACCTGTGCTGCCCCTGCGCGATGTGGTGGTTTACCCCCACATGGTGATTCCATTGTTCGTCGGCCGCGAGAAATCCATTTTTGCGCTGGAAGAGGCGATAGCCGGCAACAAGCGTATCCTGCTGGTGGCGCAGAAGAGCGCCGCCCAGGATGATCCTGAGCAGGATGATGTCTATCGCATTGGGACCGTGGCCAATATCCTGCAATTGCTCAAGCTGCCCGATGGTACCGTAAAGGTGCTGGTCGAGGGCACCAAGCGGGCTAAGATAATTCATTTCCTGCCCAATGAGAAATTTTTCTCCGCTCAGATCAGTCTGCTGGAAACGCCTGCATTGGACGAGCGGGAGGCGGAGGTGTTGTCACGCTCCGTGCTCAATCAGTTCGATCAGTATGTCAAGCTGAACAAAAAAGTGCCGCCGGAGGTACTGACCTCCCTGGCCGGTATCGAAGATAGCAATCGATTGGCCGATACCATCGCCGCACACATGGCCCTCAAGATCGACGAGAAGCAGAAGATACTCGAAATCGTCGATTTGCGTGAACGTTTCGAACACATCATCGCCGCTCTGGAGTCGGAGCTCGACCTGTTGCAGGTGGAGAAGCGTATTCGCACCCGCGTCAAGCGGCAGATGGAGAAAAGCCAGCGCGAGTATTATCTGAACGAACAGATGAAGGCGATCCAGAAGGAATTGGGTGATCTTGACGAGGCACCCAACGAGATGGAGGAACTGGAGCGCAAGATTCAGAAAGCCGGTATGAGCAAAGAGGCCAAGGCCAAGGCCACTGCCGAGCTGAACAAGCTGAAGATGATGTCACCCATGTCGGCCGAGGCCACGGTGGTGCGCAACTACATCGATTGGCTGGTGAATGTGCCGTGGAAGAAGCGCAGCAAGGTGCGCAATGATCTGGCTGTTGCCGAGCAGGTGCTCGAGCAGGATCACTACGGTCTGGAAAAGGTGAAGGAGCGGATTCTGGAATACCTCGCAGTGCAGCAGCGGGTGAACAAGCTCAAGGGCCCGGTGTTGTGCCTGGTCGGTCCCCCTGGTGTAGGCAAGACCTCGCTGGGTAAGTCGATAGCCCGTGCCACCAATCGCAAGTTTGTGCGTATGTCTCTGGGCGGGGTGCGTGACGAAGCCGAGATCCGTGGTCATCGCCGCACCTATATCGGCTCCATGCCCGGCAAGATCGTGCAGAATCTCTCCAAGATCGGTACGCGCAACCCGTTGTTCCTGCTCGATGAAATCGACAAGATGGCGATGGATTTCCGCGGTGATCCGGCCTCGGCCCTGCTGGAGGTACTTGATCCGGAACAGAACAATACCTTCAACGATCACTACCTGGAGGTGGATTACGACCTGTCCGACGTGATGTTCGTGGCGACGGCCAACTCCATGAACATACCGGCACCGCTGCTCGACCGTATGGAGGTGATCCGTATTCCCGGCTACACCGAGCATGAAAAGCTGAATATTGCCCAGCGCTATCTGTTGCCCAAGCAGATCAAGGCCAATGGTCTTAAGGAGGGCGAATTGGAGATCGGCGACGATGGTTTGCGGGCGATTATCCGTTACTATACGCGCGAGGCGGGCGTGCGCAACCTGGAACGCGAGATATCCAAGATATGTCGCAAGGTGGTCAAGGATCTGTTGCTGCATCCGGAGCAAGGCAAGGCGATAGTCAGTGAAGACAATATCGAGAAATATCTCGGGGTGCGCCGTTTCCGTTTCGGACGTGCCGAGGAAACGGATCAGGTCGGGCAGGTGACCGGCCTGGCCTGGACCGAGGTGGGCGGCGAGTTGCTCAGTATCGAAACTGCCGTGGTGCCGGGCAAGGGCAAGCACACCATCACCGGCCAGTTGGGTGATGTGATGAAGGAATCGATCCAGGCGGCAATGAGTGTGGTGCGCAGTCGTTCGCGCAAGCTCGGTATCGATCCGGAGTTCTACGAAAAGAAGGACATTCACATCCATGTCCCCGAGGGCGCCATTCCCAAGGATGGCCCCAGCGCCGGTATCGGCATGTGTACTGCACTGGTGTCGGCGCTGACCGGTATTGCGGTTCGTGCCGATGTGGCCATGACTGGCGAGATCACCTTGCGCGGCGAGGTGCTTCCCATCGGTGGTCTGAAGGAAAAATTGCTGGCGGCGCAGCGCGGCGGGATCAAGACCGTGGTAATTCCGGACGAGAATCGACGCGATCTGGCCGATATACCGGATAGCATCAAGGAAAACCTCGTTATTCGTCCGGTCAAGTGGATTGATGAGGTACTGCAATTGGCGCTGGTGCGCACACCCGAACCCCTTCCTGAGCCCGTTGAGGTGGCTGATACGGCCAAGCCGGCGGAGCAGGAAGCGCAGGGGGCCATCAGGCCGCACTGATATGCCGTTCACATCCCGTTGTCCAGGCAGCGGGATGTTTTTCCTGCAAAATCAATTCGCAATCCGTAGGTCGCAAATCCTTGCTTGACAGTGTCTCAAGGCAGTTGGTATAAAACGCCCCTCGAATCGCCGGCCGCCCAGTCATGAGGCGGTGTTTTTTTTGAACAGCGAAATATAGGAGATGACCTGGTGAATAAGTCCGAGTTGATCGATGCGGTTGCTGCAGGCGCCGATATTTCCAAGGCTGCCGCCGGCCGTGCATTGGATGCCATGATCGAGGCTGTGACCAGCGCGCTGAAGAATGGCGAACAGGTGAATCTGGTTGGTTTCGGTACTTTCGTTGTGCGTGAGCGTGCTGCTCGTAGCGGCCGTAACCCGCGCACCGGCGAAACCATCAATATCAAGGCTGCAAAAAATCCTTCATTTAAGGCTGGCAAAGCCTTGAAGGATGCAGTAAACTAGCGCGCCTTTAGGATAGGGTGCTTAGCTCAGTTGGTAGAGCGTCGCCCTTACAAGGCGAGGGTCGGGGGTTCAAGTCCCTCAGCACCCACCATGCAATGCAGTTGTTTTATGGAGTGGTAGTTCAGTCGGTTAGAATACCGGCCTGTCACGCCGGGGGTCGCGGGTTCGAGTCCCGTCCACTCCGCCACTAGCAAAAGGGCGCACCGCACAGTGCGCCCTTTTCTTTTTTGTGAACAAAAATACTAATTCGTCAGCGTAGGGGCCAAACCGCCATGCTGCAATTCATCCGTGAACGCGCCCAGAGTTGGATTGCCTGGGTTATCGTAATCCTGATCATCATTCCATTCGCACTGTGGGGTATCAATCAGTATTTTGGTGGCGGCAAGGAACTGCCGGCCGCCAAGGTCAACGACACCGAAATTTCCCAGCAGCGCCTGCAGCAGGTGTACTACCAGCAGCAGCAGCGCTTGCAGGAAATGCTGGGTGCCAATTACCGTCCGGAGATGTTTCCGGAGGAACAGATGCGGCGGCAGGTGCTGGATGGGCTGATCGAACAGGAATTGCTGGTACAGACGGCTACTGACAGCGGTATGCGTATTGGCAATGCCTTGTTGGCGGCGACCATCCACAACGTCCCTGCATTCCAGGTCGACGGCCATTTCTCACAGCAGGCTTACGAGACAGCCTTGCGCAGCCGCGGTATGGAGGTCAAGTCGTTCGAGGCCGATCTGCGTCGCGACATGCTCACGCAACAACTGTATGCCGGTGTGGCACGTAGTGATTTCACAACTCCGGCCGAGCGGCTTGCCATGCAGAAATTGCAGGGGCAGCAGCGTGATATCGGTTTCATGGTGCTGCCGCTGACCGATTTCACGGCCAAGGTGCAAGTCACGGATGCCGAGGTGCAGGCCTACTACGAGGCGCAGGGTGCCTTGTTCATGCAACCGGAGCAGGTGAGTATCGCCTATCTGGAACTGTCTGCCGAGCAGATTGCACAGGGTATCAAGGTGGGAGACGATGAGTTGCGTGCACGCTACCAATCCAACCAGGCCAATTACACCGCGCCGGAAGAGCGACGCGCCCGTCATATCCTGATTCAGGTTGCCACCGATGCCGATGCCGCGACTGATGCGGCTGCGCGTGCCAGAGCAGAGAAACTGCTGGCGCAGATTCGTGCCGGCGCATCTTTTGCTGATGTTGCCCGCAAGGAGTCACAGGATCCTGTTTCCGCTGCGGAGGGAGGAGACCTCGGTTTCTTTGGCCGTGGTGTGATGGACAAGCCCTTTGAAGATGCCGTTTTTGCGCTGCAACCGGGTCAGTTGAGCGAGCCGGTGCGCAGCGCCTTTGGTTATCACCTGATCAAGCTCGAAGCGGTGCGCGGCGGTGCTACCAAGCCGTTTGCCGAGGTGCGTGAGCAACTGCTGGCGGAAATACGCAATGAACGCGCAGAGCAGCAATACTACGAACAGGCCGAACAGCTCGCCAGCCTGACCTATGAGCATCCGGATACCCTGGAAGAGGCCGCGCGGCAACTGGGGCTGACCATCAAGCAGAGCGAGCCGTTTACCCGCCGTGGTGGCCCCGGCGTGCTGGCCAATCCGCGTCTGGTGGCGGCGGCTTTCAGCGAAGACGTCTTGGCTCGCGGCAACAACAGCGAAACCATCGAGGTGGGACGCAATCATCTGGTGGTGTTGCGCGTCCTGCAGCATCAGGCCGAGGCGCGGCGTCCACTGGATAGCGTGCGCGAAGATATCGTGACGCGCCTGCGTCGTGACAAGGCTGCCGCCGCTGCAAATGAGGCCGCCGCCGCGCTGCTGCAACAACTGCAGCAGGGGACTGACCCGGTATTGGCCGCCAAGGCCGCGCGCGTCAAGTGGCAGCGCAAGGATGGCGTATCCCGTGATGATGGCAGTGTCGATGCCACTATCGTGCGACGTGCCTTTGCCATGCCGCGCCCGCAGGAGGGCAAGCCGAGCTGGGAACTGGTGGTTACCGCCGCTGGCGATATGGCGGTGCTCGGTGTTTACGCCGTGCGGGATGGTGAGGTGGTGGATGGCGAAGTCGGCGCCGCCGGTGATCTGGAACGTGCGGCCGGAGAGGCCGCCTTTGCTGCCACACTCGCCAGCATTCGCGCGTCGGCACAGATCAGCCGTCCGGCGCGGCCACAGTAATCCGGGGCTAGAGCGATGAGGCTGCTGCAGCTCAAACTGCACTGGCAGATCCTCATCGCGCTGTTGTTTGCACTGCCCGCCGGTCTGTTGTCCGGCCGTGACGGTGGACTGTTCGGTGTCACCTTCTATGCCGTGTTCGACTTTGTCGGCACGCTGTTCCTCAATGCACTGAAGATGCTGATCGTGCCATTGATCATGGCATCGATCATCAGCGGTATCGCCGGTATCGGCTCATCTTCCGCCTTGGGCCGTCTTGGCGGCCGTACCCTGCTGTATTACCTCTCTACCAGCCTGCTGGCGATACTGGTGGGGCTGGTGCTGGTCAACCTGATTGCACCTGGTATCGTCAATGGCGAGCCGGCTCAGCAGCGTCTGGGTCTGGCAGTGGACAACCATGATGTGATGGACAAGGTTTCCGGGCATGGGGCGGGCGATGTGGTGGGGGTGTTCCTGCGCATGGTACCCGTCAATATCGTCGCGGCGGCAGCCGATGGGCAGATGCTGGGGCTGATCTTCTTCAGCCTGCTGTATGGGTATTTCATGACCCGGATCGGCACCGCCTATGCCGAGGTGCAGTACAACTTCTGGCACGGTGTGTTCAAGGTGATGATGCTGATCACCGAATGGGTGATCCGTTTTGCTCCGTTCGGGGTATTTGCCCTGGTGGCGCGGGTGGTGGCCGATACCGGCTTTGCCGCCTTTGCACCGCTGGCCTGGTTTTTCCTCACGGTCTTGTCGGCACTGGCGGTACACTTCTTTGTGGTCTTGCCCTTGTTGTTGCGTCTGATCGGGCGGGTCCATCCCTGGCGGCATTACAAGGCGATGGCACCGGCCCTGCTCACCGCCTTTTCCACTGCCTCGTCGTCGGCCACACTGCCGCTGACGCTGGAGTGCGTGGAAAAGAATGCCGGGGTATCCAACCGTACCAGCAGCTTTGTGCTGCCGCTGGGGGCGACGGTCAATATGGACGGCACGGCCCTGTATGAGTGTGTGGCGGCGATGTTCATCGCCCAAGCCTATGGTCTGGAGCTTGGTTTCGCCGTGCAGTTCACCATCGTCACCTTGGCACTCCTTACCTCCATTGGTGTTGCTGGTGTTCCGGCTGCCAGTCTGGTGGCCATTGCGATCATTCTGGGTAGTATCGGCCTGCCACTGGAGGGAATTGCCATGATCCTGGCGGTCGACCGCGTCCTCGACATGTGCCGTACCGCGGTGAATGTCTATAGCGATTCCTGCGGCGCGGTGGTTATCGCGCGGTTGGAAGGGGAGGAGGGGATTCTACAGGAGAAGACGGCGGCCTGAGCCCCGTGCGAATATTTCATAAATTACGCCCGTCATCGCTGGTCTCTTACCGCACATGGGATTGACCTCAGGCGGCCGTAATCACCGATGCGCCGCTCCTTGCCCGGCGCGTCCTTGCGCCTCATCCTTATGGGCTGCAGCGACGATTGGTTCCTTGAAAATCGTTCGGAAATTCCCTTGTGTGGCCAATATACTGCGCTATCAATGCGCGAATTTATACAATCTTCGGACTATTTGCCATCCAGCACGGCCATGCCCTGGATGTGATAGCCGGCATCTACATACAGTACGTCGCCGGTGATGCCAGAGGCGAGGTCCGAACAAAGAAAGGCAGCGGCATTTCCTACCTCATCCAGCGTAACGTTGCGCCGCAGCGGTGCGTTGCGCGCACCGTAGTCGAGCATTCTGTTGAAGTCGCGGATACCCTTGGCGGCAGCCGTCTTGATCGGACCGGCGGAGATGGCGTTGACACGGATTTGCTGCGGCCCGAGGGCTGCGGCCATGTAACGAACGTTGGCCTCCAGACTGGCCTTGGCCAGGCCCATCACGTTGTAGTGCGGTACGGCACGCACCGCGCCCAGATAGCTGATGGCGAGCAGGTTGCTGCCAGCCCGCAGCATAGGGTGTGCCGCCTTGGCCAGGGCGACGAAGCTGTAGGAACTGATGTCGTGGGCGATACGGAACCCTTCACGGGTCACGTCGTCTATGTAGTTGCCTTCCAGTTGGCTGGCCGGTGCAAAGGCTACGGAGTGGATCAGTATGTCGATATGATTCCAGTAATTATCGAGATGATGAAACACCTGCGCGATATCGGCATCGCTGCCGACATCGCAGCGCAGTGCGATGTCGGAGTCCAGTTCCGCTGCCAGGGCGGTGACGCGGGCAGCCAGTTTTTCGCTTTGGTAGGTAAAGGCCAGTTCGGCACCTTCGCGCCGCATCGCCCTGGCGATGCCCCAGGCGATGGAGTGGTTGTTGGCCAGACCGACAATCAGCGCACGTTTACCCTGCAGAAATCCCATGACGAACTCCAGTTGTTCCAGAAGGGAGGCTCGTACTACCATGCGGCAGTTGTCTTACACATAACGGGTTCATCATACAACCGAACGATAACCATGGACTACCGGCACCATCACCGTCCCGGAGTGCACTGCGCTGAGCTGTGCCTATGCGATACCTTGCGCTGATCCTTCTCCTGCTGTGCAGCACAGCTCCGGTGTCTGCGGCACCAGCGCAGGCGCTGGGGTACACCCCGGCCTACGCACCGGGCTTTGCCCACTTCAACTATGTTAACCCGGAGGCCCCCAAAGGCGGCAGCGTCAATCTGGCCGCGGTGGGTGGGTTCGACAGTCTCAATCCGTTTACCCTCAAGGGCCAGGCTGCCGCCGGGCTTACCGAGTTGATGTTCGAAACCCTTATGGAGAGCAGCCTCGACGAGCCGTTCAGCCAGTATGGATTGCTGGCTGAGGATGTTGAATTGGCGCCGGACCGTCGCTCGGTGACCTACCGGCTGAATCCGCGTGCCCGTTTCCATGATGGCACGCCGGTGACCGCCGCCGACGTGAAGTTTTCTTTCGAAACCCTGCGCGACAAGGGCCATCCGCAGTACCGTTTCTATTGGAGTGATATTGAGCGGGCGGTGGTGCTGGATGAGCGCATCGTGCGTTTCGAGTTCGCCCGCGTCAACCCAGAGTTGCACATGATTGCCGGGCAGATCCCCATTTTCTCCCGTGCTTGGGTCGGCGACAGTGACTTTGACAAAATGGCACTGGTAGAGCCGCTCAGCAGTGGTCCCTATCGCATCGAGAAGTATGAACTGGGCAAGTACATAACCTTTGTGCGCAATCCTGACTACTGGGCACGCGACCTCAATGTGCGCCGCGGCATGTTCAATTTTGATCGGGTTACTTTCAAGTTCTACCGTGATTTCACCGTGGCACTGGAGGCATTCAAGGCCGGTGAATTCGATTTCAATGTCGAATACAATTCCAAGACTTGGGCACGGGATTATGTCGGTAGCAAATTCCGCGATGGCCGTATCGTCAAGACCGAGCTGGAACATCACAATAACGCCGGCATGCAGGGTTTCGTGTTCAACCTACGCCGCCCACAGTTTCGTGATATCCGTGTGCGCCGCGCCCTGTCGCTGGCATTCGATTTCGAGTGGTCCAACCGTCAGTTGTTCTACAACCAGTACCAGCGGTGTGACAGCTATTTCAGTAACAGCGAACTGGCATCACGCGGCGTGCCCACAGGCGCCGAGCTGGCCCTGCTGGAGCCGTTCCGTGCGCAATTGCCGGCGGAGCTGTTCCAGCGGCCGTGGTTGCCGCCGAGTACCGATCCACCGCACAGTCTGCGCGAGAATCTGCGTGATGCCAAAGCGCTACTGCATGCAGCCGGCTGGGAGTATCGTGACGGTGCGCTGCGCAACGGGCAAGGCGAGCCATTTCAGTTCGATATCATGCTGGTGCAGAAGGGTTTCGAACGTATCGTTGCGCCCTACGCACGCAATCTGGGCAAGCTTGGCATCACCGTGAGTTACCGTACGGTGGATCCGGCGCTATATCAGCGCCGTATAGATACCTATGACTTCGACATGGTGGTGGCCGGTTTCGGCCAGTCGCAGTCACCGGGCAACGAGCTGATGGGCATGTTCCATTCCTCGGCCGCGACGCAGGAAGGTACACGCAATCTCATCGGTATCCAGAATCCGGTAGTGGATGCCCTGGTGGAACAGGTGATCTACGCCCGCGACCGCGCCGCCCTTGTGACGGCAGTGCATGCTTTGGATCGGGTACTGCTGTGGGGAGAATACTTGGTGCCGCACTGGTACATCGGCACCCATCGCGTCGCCTACTGGGACCGCTTCGGTCGGCCGGAGAGATTGCCGCTGTATTACAACGCAGCGAATTGGATGCTGACTACCTGGTGGAGCGAGGAAGGACCGCACTGATGGCTGCCTATATCCTCAAGCGCCTGCTGCTGATGATCCCGACGTTGTTCGGTGTACTACTGATCACTTTCATCGTCATCCAGTTCGTGCCTGGTGGTCCGGTAGAGCAACTGGTTTCCCAACTCAAGGGGCAGGGGGTGCAGGGTGAAGCCAGTGCCGGTTTGCAGGGACTGTATCGTGGCGCACAGGGGTTGGACAGCGAACGGCTGACGGAACTCAAGGCCTATTACGGTTTCGACAAGCCGGCCTGGCAGCGTTTTATGGAGATGCTGGGTAATTACCTTACCTTCAACCTGGGGGACAGCTATTTTCATCATCAGTCGGTGTTACAGCTGGTGTTATCCAAGCTGCCGGTGTCCATCAGCCTCGGTATGTGGACTTTTTTCCTCACCTATCTGATTTCGGTGCCGCTTGGTGTAGCCAAGGCGGTACGCGATGGCACCCCATTCGACCTGGCTACCAGCACGCTGATCCTCATCGGCTACTCCATCCCCGGTTTTGTGCTCGGCATCACCCTGCTGGTGCTGTTCGGCGGCGGCAGCTTCTGGGACGTGTTCCCATTGCGTGGACTGACCTCGGACAACTGGGAGGAACTGTCAGTGTTCGGCAAGGTGCTGGATTATCTGTGGCACATGGTGTTGCCGGTCACCGCCTCGGTGGTGGGCAGCTTTGCGGTGATGACCATGCTGACCAAAAACAGTTTTCTCGAAGAGATTCGCAAACAATATGTGCTCACCGCCCGCGCCAAGGGGCTGAGCGAGAACGCCGTGCTGTACCGTCACGTGTTCCGCAATGCCATCATCCCGCTGATTACCGGTTTTCCCGGCGCCTTCCTGGCGGCGTTTTTCACCGGCAGCCTGCTCATTGAAACCATCTTCTCCCTCGATGGCATCGGCCTGCTGTCCTATGACGCGGTCATGAAGCGTGATTATCCGGTGGTAATGGGTACGCTGTATCTGTTCACTCTGATTGGTCTGGTGGGCAAGTTGCTCACCGATATCTGTTACGTGCTGGTCGATCCACGCATCCAATTCGAGTCGGTGAGGCAATGAACGAGTCGAGCAGCCGACGTGCATGGCGCCGCTTCAAAGCTAACCGCCGTGGCTACTATAGTCTGTGGCTGTTCGGTCTGTTGTTCATGTTGAGTCTGGGTGCAGAATTGTTGTCCAATGACAAGCCCATCATCGTGCATTATCAGGGCGAGTATTACTTTCCGTTGCTCGTCACCTATCCCGAGACCACCTTCGGCGGCGATTTCGCCACCGAGACCGATTATCTCGATCCGTTCATACGCGAACAGTTGCACGCAGGCGACAACTGGGCGCTGTATCCGCCCAATCCCTATCGCCACGACACCATCAACTATTTTGCCCAAGCGCCCAATCCGGCGCCGCCCTCGGCAGACAATCTGCTCGGTACTGACGATCGCGGCCGCGATGTCTTGGCGCGTCTGATCTACGGTTTCCGCATTTCGGTACTGTTCGGTCTGGTGTTGACCGCCATCGGTGTTGCCATCGGTATCCTGGCCGGCGCCATCCAGGGTTATTTCGGCGGCCGTATCGATTTGTTTGCGCAGCGCTTTATGGAAGTATGGGGTTCGATGCCGGAGCTGTATCTGCTCATCATCTTCGCCTCCATCTTCCAGCCCAGCCTGCTGCTGCTGATTGTCCTCCTCAGTCTGTTCGGCTGGATGGGGTTGGCCGATTATGTGCGTGCAGAATTCCTGCGCGGACGCAATATGGACTATGTGCGCGCGGCCCGTGCCCTGGGTGTGTCCAACCGCACCATCATGTGGCGCCACCTGCTGCCCAATGCCTTGACGCCGGTGATTACCTTTCTGCCGTTCCGCATCAGTGGTGCAGTGCTGGCGCTGACCAGCCTGGACTTCCTCGGCCTCGGTGTGCCGCCGACCACGCCCAGCCTGGGTGAGCTACTGGCCCAGGGCAAGGACAACATCGATGCATGGTGGCTGTCGATGACCACCTTCATCGTGCTGGTGGGGACCCTGATGCTGCTCATCTTCATCGGTGAGGCGCTGCGTTCGGCGCTGGACACGCGGCAGGGCTGATATGGAACCGCTACTGCAGATCGAGCAACTCAGCGTCGCTTTCGGTCCCACCGAGGCACGGCAACACGTGGTGGAGGAGGTGAGCTTCGCCATACATCCCGGTGAAAAGCTGGCGCTGGTGGGTGAGTCGGGTTCAGGCAAGTCGGTGACTGCTCTGTCCATCCTGCGTCTGCATGAGGCGCAGCGTACCGCCTACGGCGGCAGCATCCGCTTTGCCGGCCGTGAATTGCTGACGCTGTCCGAGGCAGAGATGCGCCATATCCGTGGCCGTGATATCGCGATGATCTTCCAGGAGCCGATGATTGCTCTCAATCCGCTGCACACCATTGGCCGCCAGATCATCGAGCCGTTGCTGCTGCATGAGGGACTGGACGGCAAGGCCGCACAGCGGCGTGCTATCGAGCTGCTCGGTCGCGTCGGTATTCCCGATCCGATGCAGCGCCTGGAGGCGTATCCGCACCAGTTGTCCGGTGGTCAGCGCCAGCGCGCGATGATCGCCATGGCTTTGGCCTGTCGACCCAAACTGCTCATCGCCGATGAGCCGACCACCGCGCTGGATGTCACTATCCAACGCCAGATCCTCGATCTGCTGGATGAGTTGCAGGCCGAGTTCGGTATGGCGGTATTGCTCATCACCCACGACCTCAACATGGTGCGCCATTTCGCTGGCCGCGTGTGCGTGATGCAGCGTGGCCGTCTGGTGGAGCAGGGCGCGGTAACCGAGCTGTTCGCCGCGCCGCAGCATCCCTATACACGGCAGCTGTTGGCCAGTGAGCTGGATGTGCTGCCGGCGGCGGAGGAGCGCGTGGCCCTGGCCGATCTGACGCCGCTGCTGGCGGCGCGGGAACTGTCCTGTCACTTTCCCATCAAGGCCGGTTTCTTCCGGCGCCAGGTGGGCGCGGTGCGGGCGGTGGACAGCGTGGAGCTGGAACTGCGTCCCGGCGAGACGCTGGGTGTGGTGGGCGAGTCTGGTTCGGGCAAGTCGACACTGGGCATGTGCCTGCTGCGCCTGCAGGATTGCCAGGGCGAGATTTATTTCGAAGACAGGCGGCTCGATACCTTGCAGCAGCGCGCCCTGCGGCCGTTGCGGCGCCAGTTCCAGGTGGTGTTCCAGGATCCGTACTCATCATTGTCGCCGCGCCTGACGGTGGAGCAGATCATCGGCGAGGGGCTGGAGCTGCATTTCCCCGAACTCGACGCGGCGGCGCGGCGTGAGCGCATCGTGCAGGTACTGGAGGAAGTCGGCTTGTCGCCTGACATACTGGCACGCTATCCGCACGAGTTTTCCGGTGGCCAGCGTCAGCGTATCGCCATCGCTCGCGCGGTGGTGCTGGAACCGAAATTGATTTTGTTCGATGAGCCGACCAGTGCATTGGATGTCTCGGTGCAGAAGCAGGTGCTGACTTTGCTGCGTGAGTTGCAGCGCCGGCACCGGATGAGCTATCTGTTCATTTCCCACGACCTCAAGGTGATCCGTGCCGTTGCTCATCGCGTGCTGGTAATGCATGAGGGCAGGGTGGTGGAGGCAGGAGAGACGGAGCGGGTGTTCGATGCGCCGCAGCATCCCTACACGCAGCAGTTGCTGGCGGCAGCGTTGTTCAAATGATCTGCCGAGTCCTCTCGGCGTATCATACCTGGGCCACGCGTGTATTCGCCCGCGAAGCGGGCTCCTACAGTGTCTTTATAGATTCTCCGATTGTCGGATAACGTCCACGTACAGGGTCAGGCGCTGACCCGGCTGCAGGTATTTCTTGCCGTCCAGTTTGTTCCAGCTGATCAGGTTGTCGACGCTGACGCGGAAGCGCTGGGAAATTGTGGCGAGGGAGTCACCGCTGCGCACGACATAGCCGATACGCTGGCGCGTGCTGCTGCTGAAGGGATGGGTGAAGCGTGCCGGATTGATGGCCGCCACAGTATCTGCCTTGGCATCGGTCCAGATCACCAGCGTGCGTCCTGGCAGCAGCGGATCGCGTGGCGCCATGCCGTTCCAGCGCGCCAGTTCGTTGACGCCGACGTCGTAGCGGCGTGCTATGCCCCATAGTGAATCACCATGCTTAACCTGATAGTCGATGCGGCGTCCTTCGCGCGGCTGGTTTTGGGTGGCGATGAGGCGCTGTTCCTCGCTGAGGCGGTAGCTGGCTAGTTTCTGGCGTGCCACCGGTATGGTAAGGTAGTCGCCGGCACGGATGGTGTTGCTGCGCAGGTTGTTGACGCTCTTCAGTAATTCGACCGTGGTGCGATAGTTCTGCGCGATCTGCAGCAGGCTCTCGCCACTCTTGACGCGATGGCGTTCCCAGCGCACACGCCGTTCCGGCGGATAGGCGGCCAGTTTTTGTTTGAATGTGTCCACACGCTCGATGGGCAGCAGCAGGTCGTATGGGCCGTCCGGGTCGGTGGCCCAGCGGTTGAAGCCGGGGTTGTACAGGTAGATATCCTCCAGCGAGATATCCGCCAGTTCGGCGGCGAGGGCCAGATCGATCTGTGAATCCAGTTCGACGCTGGTGAGGAAGGGCTCGTTGGGCACGGGGCCCAGGCTGACGCCATGGGCTTCCGGGTCCTTGATCAGACGGGAGATGGCCAGCAGCTTGGGGACATAGCCGCGCGTCTCGCGCGGCAGGTCCAAGGACCAGAAGTCCGTCGGTTTGCCGCGTGCTTTGTTTCGGGCCACGGCACGCTTCACGGTGCCTTCACCGGAGTTGTAGGCGGCAATGGCCAGTAGCCATTCGCCGTCGAAGTGGTCGCGCAGGTATTCCAGGTAGTCAAGGGCGGCGCGGGTGGAGGCGGCGACATCACGGCGACCGTCGTACCACCAGCTCTGTTTCAGGTCGAAGCGGCGGCCGGTGCCGGGGATGAACTGCCACAGGCCGGCGGCGCGGCCGTGGGAGTAGGCGAAGGGCTGGTAGGCGCTTTCCACCACCGGCAGCAGCACCAGTTCGGTGGGTAGGTTGCGTTCTTCAACGGCCTCGACCACCAGGTGCAGGTAGGGGCTGGCACGGGTCACCACGCGGTCCAGATAGCCCTGATGGCTGGCATACCACTCCAGGTCGGCGCGTACCCCGGGATGGTCATGATCGGGTAGGGTCATGCCTTCGCGGATGCGGTCCCAGATATCCAGCGGCGGCACGCAAATCTCACCGGACTGATCGGGCTGGCTCCACTGGATGGCGGCGATGGTCGTTGTGGCGGTGCGGTCTGTGCTTGGAGGGGCGTTCAGCGCCGGGGAGGCAGTATCGTGGCGCGCCTGTTGCGGCAGGCAGCCGTTCAGGGTCAGGACCAGCAGCGACAGGGACAGTATCCGGCGCATTGTTGTTCTCATCTCGGGCACAGGGTGCAATGGTAGGCCGTGGCCCGGGTACGGTTCAAGATTTAAGGAAGGTCTGAATAAGTCCATCCTGGACTTCTCAGCTCGCTCCCGCCCGTCCCTGGGCTCCGCGACATAAGTCCATCCGTGGACAAAACCACGCCAATCGAAAAGTGTGATTGTCGCTTGGCTTCATTTTCCAACGACTTATCGTCGTTGGAAAATGGCGGCACATCCCTGTGCCGCAGAAGCTCTGAACTTATTCAGAGCTTCCTTAACGCAGGATCTGCCGCTGGATGCGGTAGCGGCCTCAGTCGAGGGTGTCCTTCCAGTGGCGCACGGTGGCGAACACGCTGGCGCCGTCCGGCAGGGCGTGGCCGGCGAAGCCCTCGGCGGCGGTCACCACCTCCGGCACCCCGCAGCGCAGGAATGGGTTGGTCTTCAGTTCCTGCAGCAGCGGTGCCGGTACGGTGGCCTCGTGGCGGGCACGGCGGCGTGCCACTTCGTCGATGCGGGCGAGGATGTCGGGATTGTCCGGCTCCACCACCCGGGCAAAGCGCAGATTGGTGGCGGTGTATTCATGGGCGCAGTAGATCAGCGTGGCCTGGGGCAGGGCGGCGATGCGGCTCAGGGAGGCGTGCATCTGCTGCGGCGTGCCCTCGAACAGACGGCCGCAGCCGGCGGTGAACAGGGTGTCGCCGCAGAACAGGGCGCCGTGGCCGAGGTAGCAGACGTGGCCGCGGGTGTGGCCGGGGGTTTCCATGACCTCGAACTCCAGGCCCAGCGCTTCCAGTTCCAGCCGCTCCCCGTCGCTCACCGGATGGGTCATGCCCGGGATGCGTTCGCGGGCCGGGCCGTAGACCGGGATGTCATAGCGGGCAGTGAGGTCGCAGATGCCGCCGGTGTGGTCGCCGTGGTGATGGGTCACGAGGATGGCGGCCGGCTCCAGGCCATGGGTGCTTAGGTAGGCCAGTACCGGTTCGGCATCACCGGGGTCGACGATGGCGACGCGGCGGCTGCCGGGCAATCCGGGAAGCCAGATATAATTGTCGTCAAAGGCGGGAACGCAGCGGACTTCAAGCATAATGGGTGCATGGTGACAGGGGGCGGGGAACGGGTCAATGTGGGCTAGCGTCAGGCGTGTCTTGCAGTCCTACCGCTGCGGCCCGGGCAGCGAGGCGCGCGCCGGCCTGCGCCAGTGGTATGCCACACCCCTTGGCCAAAGTCTCGCCACCTGCGAGCAGCAACTGCTGGATGAAACCCTGTACAACCTGTTTGGCTACCACCTGCTGCAGGTGGGGGCGCCGCAAGGGCGCGACCTGACCACCGCCTCGCGCATTGCCCACCGCATGGTCTTGGTGGACACGCCTGCGGCTCTGCCAGGCGCTGCGGGTGCCGAGGGGTGTGCCGGGCTGCCGGAGTCCCTGCCCTTGGCGACGGACAGCATTGATCTGCTGTTGCTGCCCCATGTCCTGGCCTTTGCCGACGAGCCCCATCAGGTGCTACGCGAGGCTGAGCGCGTGCTGATTCCCGAGGGACATGTGGCCGTACTGGGGTTCAATCCGTGGAGTCTGTGGGGGTTGTGCCGGTTGTTGCTGGGCTGGCGGCGGCGTGCGCCGTGGTGCGGGCGTTTCCTGAGTCCGTGGCGGGTGAAGGACTGGTTGTCCCTGCTGGGCTTTGATACGGTGCTGCTGCGCCACGCCTATCACCGGCCACCGCTGCGCCACCCGGGCCTGCTGCAGCGCCTGCAGTTTCTCGAACGCTGGGGAGGGCGCTGGTGGCCGGTCCTTGGCGGCGCCTATCTGCTGGTGGCCAAGAAACGTGTCGCCACGCTGACCCCGATCCGCCCGCGCTGGCGCCCGCGCCGTGCCCTGGTGTCCGCCGGGCTCGCCGGTCCCACTGTTAGAAAGCAGGAACATGACGGAAAGTTGTAACGATATCGTGGAGATCTATACCGACGGCGCCTGTCGCGGCAACCCGGGCCCCGGTGGCTGGGGGGCGCTGCTGCGCTACAAGGGCAAGGAAAAGCGCCTGTACGGCGCCGACGCGCAGACCACCAACAACCGTATGGAACTGATGGCGGCCATCATGGCGCTGGAGGAACTGACGCGCGGCTGCAAGGTGCGCCTGACCACCGACTCGCAGTACGTGATGAAGGGCATCACCGAGTGGCTGGCCAACTGGCGCCGTCGCGGCTGGAAGACTGCCGACAAGAAGCCGGTGAAGAACGCCGACCTGTGGCAGCGGCTGGATGCAGCCTGCCAGCGCCATCAGGTGGAGTGGGTCTGGGTGCGCGGTCACAACGGCCACCCGGAGAACGAACTGGCCGATCAACTGGCCAACCACGCCATCGACGAAATGGAGGAGCAGGCCTGATGCGCCAGATTGTGCTCGATACCGAAACCACCGGCCTGGAGCCGGCCGATGGCCACCGCATCATCGAAATTGGCTGCGTCGAACTGATCAACCGCCGTCTCACCGGCAATACCTATCATCAGTACCTGCAGCCGGATCGCGAGATCGATGCCGGCGCCATCGAAGTACACGGCATCACCAATGAAATGCTGGCCGACAAGCCGCGCTTTGCCGATGTGGCGCGCGACTTTCTCGATTTCGTCAGTGGCGCCGAACTGATCATCCACAATGCCCCGTTCGATGTCGGTTTCATCAACCACGAACTGAAACTCCTGGGGGACGAGTGGGGCCGCATCGACGCCTTTTGCTCGGTGCTGGACACCCTGGCGATGGCGCGGCAGTTGCATCCGGGACAGAAGAACAATCTGGATGCCCTGTGCAAGCGCTACGGTATCGACAACACACACCGCGAACTGCACGGCGCGCTGCTCGACGCCGAGATCCTGGCCGATGTCTATCTGGCCATGACCGGCGGCCAGGCTACGCTGTCGCTGGGCGGCAGCGGCAACACCGGCACGACGGCCGCGCCTGAGGCGATCCAGCGGCTGGCCGGCCGGCCGGCACTGCGTGTGGTGCGCGCCAGCGACGAGGAACTGGCGGCGCACGAACAGCGTCTGCAGGCCATAGACAAGGCCAGTGGCGGCAGGTGTCTGTGGCGCAGTCTGGATGCCGCTGCGCTGGCGGTCCCGGGCGAGTCAGAGTAATCTCCTATACAATGTTTCTGTAAGTAATATTCTTAAGGAAGCTCTGAATAAGTTCAGAGCTTCCGCGGCACAGGGATGTGCCGCCAATTTTGAACGACGATAAGTCGTTGAAAATTGAAGCCAAGCGAAAATCACTCTTTTCGTTTGGCGTGGTTTTGTCCATGGATGGAATTATGTCGCGGAGCCCAGGGACGGGCGGGAGCGACCTGAGAAGTCCAGGATGGATTTATTCAGACCTTCCTTAAGAGCAAACTGGAGGAGCGCCTGCATGGCTCAGGAAATGAAGTCGCGTAGTGAGACGGTGTCGCGCTGGGTTACCTTCCGTCTGGGCAGCGAAACCTACGGCATCGATGTGATGCAGGTGCGCGAGGTGCTGCGCGGCACGGAGATATCCCCGGTGCCCGGCGCACCCGGCTATGTGCTGGGTATCATCAATCTGCGCGGCAACGTGGTCAGCATCATCGACACCCGCAGCCGTTTTGGTCTGCCGCCGCACGACATGGATGATGCCTCGCGTATCCTGATCCTGGAGGCGGGCGACCATGCGGTCGGCTTTCTGGTCGACAGCGTGTGCGAAGTGGCCGAACTGCGTTCCTCCGAGATCGAGTCCGCTCCCGATACCGGCGCCGGCGACGCGGCACGTTTCATCTCCGGCCTGTCCAACCGCAAGGAGGGCCTGCTGATCCTGGTGGATGCCAGCAAGCTGTTGTCCGACGAGGAGCTGTCCGAACTGGCGAGCTACTAGGCGCAGATGCGCCGCGGGAGGCAGCATGGTCAAGCAGTCCCACTCCGATGACCGTCTTGAGTTGCTGTTGTTCGATCTGGGCAGCAAGCAGCGCTTCGGCATCAACGTACTCAAGGTCAAGGAGATCATTCCCTGTCCCAGCCTGACCCATTTGCCGCAGGCCCATGTCGCGGTAAAGGGTGTCGCCCATCTGCGTGGTGCGCCGGTGACGGTGATTGATCTGGCCCGAGCCATCGGCCGCGGCCAGGTGCAGCAGGAAGGGACGTGCAACGGTTCCATTATCATCACCGAGTTCAACCGCAGCATGCAGGGCTTTCTGGTGCGCCAGGTGGATCGCATTGTGCACTGCGACTGGAAGAAGGTGCTGCCGCCGCCGGTGGGCACCGGACTCGGCAGCTATATCACCGGCGTCACCGATGTGGATGGCGAGTTGGTACAGATCCTCGATGTGGAGAAGGTCATCGGCGAGGTAATCGAGCCGGTGGAGGCCACGGGTGAGGTGCAGTTGGCTGAGGGGGAACGGGCGAAGTTGCAGGGGCGCCGCGTGATGGTGGTGGATGATTCGATGGTGGCCCGCCACCAGACCGCCAATACCCTGGAACCGCTGGGCATGGAGTGTGTGATGGTGCGCGACGGCAAGGAGGCGCTGCAGGCGCTGCAGGCGCAGGCCCGCGACGGCAAGCTGGTGGACATGGTGTTGTCCGACATCGAGATGCCGGAGATGGATGGCTACAGTCTGACACGCGAGATCCGCAACGACCCGGCGCTGCAGCATCTGTACGTGCTGTTGCATACATCGCTCAACGGTGCCATCAATACCGAGAAGGCCCATAAAGTCGGCGCCAACGACGTGCTTACCAAATTCGTTCCCGTTGACCTTGCCCATGCGGTGGCGCGCGCGATGAGGGCGTAGGTTGCGCGCAGCAGAGCTGCATCACCGTTGCTGCGGTCATGAATTGATGGGCACGCTGCGTTTGCGCGCACTGCAACCCTGACCTCATGACGCGACAGAACGTTTTCTCCACACCGCTGAACACCGCGCATGCCCAGACATTGTTGATTGCCCCGCGCCATGACCGCCGATTTTCAGCGTATGCACTATGACTGCCATGCCTGGGAACCGGACCACCGGGTGCGCTGAGTGGGTCAATGGTGCCGGCCTCCGGCTTTCTCCTTCGAGAGCGCTCGCATCGATGTGTGTCGGGAAGTCCAAAATGGACTTGTTCATGCCTTGCGTAAGCGACAACAAGCCGTGCATGGTGTCGAGCGGGAGCGTGGTTACTACAACTGTGCGTTGCTGAGCAGATAGGTGGTCGCCGTGGCAAGCGGCAGGATATAGAAATAGCCCTGCATCAGACGCCGGATCAGCGGATGGGCGTTTTTCAGTTCCATGAAATGATCAACTACCATGCGTCCCTTGAAGGCCATGGTGAGTGTGATGAGCAACATCAATACATAGCCGGGTTCGGTGGTTTCTCCCAGCAGAGATCCACCCAGCGTCAATATCACCAGCACTATCCACAGCACCGCAACGACTTGCTTATGGCTCATTGTTGCGCCCTCAACGCAGCAGATATAGCAGTGGGAAGATGATCAGCCACACCAGATCGGTTGCATGCCAGTAGGAGGCAAAGGACTCCATGCCTTCATGCTCTGTCGGGCTGTAGGCGTCGTCGTGGGTGCGGAAAATGATCCAACCCAGGCCGATCATGCCCCAGAAGACGTGCACCATGTGTGTCAGCGTCAGGTAGTAATAGACCGTGAAGAAGGCGCCATTGCCCGCTGTGACGCCGTGAGCGACGTTCCACTCGAATTCCAGATATTTGGTCACCATGTAGGCGACAGCCGAGGCCAATACCAGATAGAGAAAGCGCACGCTGAGGACCGGACGGTTCTGCCGGATGGCGATCACCGCGTTGACCACGAAATAGCTGCCGGAGATCATCCACAGGGTATTGAGTGTGCCGGCGAGGAGATTGAGATTGCCCGGGCCGCTGCGGAATTCCTGCGGAAAAAACACCCGTGCGGTGAAGTAGACGGTGAACAATACGGCAAATTCCGTCATTTCGCACAGAATACCCGCCCACATTCCCCGGTTGCCGGGGATGTGGCCAGCTGGAGGAAGCTGGTTGCAGTAGGCGCTAGTCATGGCTGTTCACCTCATGACAATTCGTCGCCAATATGGCAACGGGCTGTCACGGCGCAGCATAACTCAGCGGCGCTTGGACCAGAACTGCTGTGCCAGTTGTTGCAGGCTCATGGCCAGCTGGGCGACGTTCTGTGCTGCCTGTTCGCTTTCCGCGCCGGTATGGGCGTTGGAGTCGGAAATGTGGCGAATGGAGATGATGTTGCGGTTGATCTCTTCGCCTACGGCACTCTGTTCCTCCACAGCCGTGGCGATTTGCGCACTCATGTCGGTGATCACGCTGACGCTGCGGGTAATGCTGTCCAGCGAACTGGCGGCATGGCGCGCCTGCTCCACACTGCTGTCGGCCTGCTCACGGCTGTGCTGCATCACCTTTACGGCCGAGCGCGCGCCTTCCTGCAACTTCTCGATCATCGCCTGGATTTCCTGCGTCGACTTCTGCGTGCGTGAGGCCAGGGTGCGCACCTCATCGGCGACCACGGCAAAGCCGCGTCCCTGCTCGCCGGCACGGGCGGCCTCGATGGCGGCGTTCAGTGCCAGCAGGTTGGTCTGTTCGGCGATACCGCGGATCACATCGAGCACCGAGGTGATCTCGCTGCTGCGCGCTTCCAGCTGCTGGATGACGCCCGCTGCCTTTTCCACCTCTGCGGCGAGGCGACCGATGGCGGCGCTGGTGTCGGCTACCACCTGACGCCCTTCACGGGCTTCGGCGTCGGCCTTGTCGGCGGCATCGGCGGTATTCTGGGCGTTGCGCGCCACTTCCTGCACGCTGGCTGCCATTTCGGTAATGGCCGTCGCCACCTGATCGGTTTCGCTCTGCTGTTGGCGGATGCCCTCGCTGCTGTGCTCCACAGCGGTCACCAGATTATCGGCCGTGACGGACAACTGCCGCGATGCATCGGAGATACGTCCCACCACGGCGCCTGCTTCGGCCTCCAACATCTTCATGGCGAACATGATTTGGCCTGCCTCGTCCAGGCGATCGGTATAGATCAATTGCCCTATCGGATTGTTGGCAATGGTGCGGGCATGGGCCACAACCTGGCAGATCGGGGAGAGGGCCAGGGCGCCCAACAGACCGCCGACGGCCAGTGCCACGCCGCCGACAATGGCCGCCCCGAGGAGGGTCACAGCGCCGAAGACGACGCCGGCGGCAAGGCCCGCACCTACGCCCACGGCCACGGCAGCGACGGTCTTGGACTTGAGGCCGAGGCGCGGCATACGCAATGCCAGTGGTGTCCGGCTCGCCATCAGATCGGCGTAGACACGTTCCGCCCTTTGCACCAGTTCGCGCTTGGGTTTGGTACGTACCGACTGGTATTCCACCACCTGACCGTTGTGCAGGATCGGTGTGACATAGGCGCTGACCCAGTAGTGGTCACCGTTCTTGCAGCGGTTTTTCACGATGCCCATCCAGGACTTGCCGGACTTGACGGTGGACCAGAGATCCTCGAAGGCCGCCGGTGGCATTTCCGGGTGGCGCACCACGTTGTGGTTTTTGTGCATCAGCTCATCGATGGTGAAACCGCTGATGTTGATGAAGTCGTCGTTGACGTAGGTGATGGCGCCCTTGAGATCGGTGGTGGAGAGAATGTTGGCGCTGTCGGCGTAATTCACCTCATTGCCGGTGATCGGGAAGTTCTTTTTCATGTCATTACCTGTCGCTGAATGGACTGACCCTTCCTGGGCGGGACATAAAGAATCCCTGTCTCAGTCATGCATATCGGCTGAATTGGGACCAAGTGTATATCTTTCAGTATAAAATGTCAGAAAAATAACCCAATGCAAATACTTGGTTATTTTGCTGCAATACAGACGTTACCGCCTGCGCCGGGTGGGTGCCAGGGGGCTCTGGCGGACAGTAGTTTAGTCGCATAGTTTGTATGGGATTTATCGAGCAGATGGCCAGCCTGCCGGGTGGCGCCGAGCGGGGAGGCTGGTCTGTATCGGTGGTATTGTGGCAATGCTCGGTGGACGGGACATACTGACAAGGAAAAAGTCGTCGCAGGCCGTGATGCGGCCCGCTCATGACCAAGGCGCAGAGGCAAGTGATGGCAGCAGAGGAAAACGCAGTGGGGGCAGCCGTGCCGGCCAGCCAGGCGCCTGTCTCGATTTTGCTGGTGGATGACGAGGCCAACATCCTGGCGGCCTTGCGCCGCCTGTTTCGCCCGCTGGGCTATACGGTGCACAACGCCGAAAGCGGCGCGGCAGCGCTGGCCATCCTGGAGCAGGAACACATCGACCTGGTGATCTCCGACATGCGCATGCCGCACATGGACGGCGCGCAGTTTCTGGCCCAGGTAGCGCAGCGCTGGCCGCAGGTGGTGCGCATCCTGCTGACCGGTTATGCCGATCTCGATGCCACCGTCGCCGCCATCAATCAGGGACATATCTACAGTTATTTCAGCAAGCCGTGGGAAGACAATGAAATCAAGCTGGCGGTGCAACATGCCTTGGAGCAGAAACGGCTGCGTGAGGAGCACGATCGGCTGCTGGCGCTGACGCAGCGCCAGAACCAGGAGCTCAAGGACCTCAATGCCAATCTGGAGAAGATCGTCGCGGCACGTACCGAGGAGCTGCGCCAGACCAACATGTTCCTGGAGCTGGCCTATGAGCAGTTGCAGGAAAGCTACTACGCCGCCATTCCGGTGTTTGCAAATCTGGTGCAATTGCGTGAAGGGCCCGGCGGCGGCCACGGCAAGCGGGTCGGCGAGCTGGCGCGCGAGATAGCCGTCTCCATGGAACTGGATGAAGACGACGTACGCCATGTTTATTTCGCCGGGCTGCTGCACGACATCGGCAAGCTGGCCTGGCCCGATGACTTGTTGCGCCTCCTTCCCGCCAACCTGAATGCCGCCCAGCGCAAGGTGGTGGAGAAGCACCCCATTACCGGGCAGGCGATCCTGATGGGGATGGAGCCTTTGTCGAAGACGGGGCTATTCATCCGGCACCACCACGAGCAGTACGACGGCAAGGGGTATCCTGACGGACTCTATGGCGAAAAGATCCCGCTGGGTGCGCGCATCGTGGCCGTTGCCAATGACTATGACGGCTTGCGTGCCGGCACGCTGCTGGGTGAGGAGTTGAGTCCGCTCGATGCCCGTACCTTTCTGCTGCAACGGCGCAACAAGCACTATGACGGGACTGTGGTCGACGTCTGTATCGCCGTGCTCGATGCGCGCGAACGCGGCGAGGGGATGATACGCGAGTTGCGCCTGGCGCCGGCGGAGTTGCGGGCGGGAATGGTCTTGTCGCGCGACCTGCTGGGGCACGATGGCGTGCTGCTGTTGACCAAGGGCTACAAGTTGAACGATATCCTGGTGCACAAGATCAGGGAACTTCAGCAGGATGAAAAGCAGGAGTTCATCGTTCATGTTCTGGCGGAGGGAGGTGACGATGTACCGCATTCTGCTGGTGGATGAAGAACCGGGCGCTTGCGCACGCTGTAACGGCTGCTGAAGTCGCCTCGTTACACCAGCGAATCGTTCGCTGCCGCGGAGCTGGCGTTGCGTCGTGTCCACTCGGTCACCTTGCCAGTAGATGCAGATCAGCTGCCAGGAGGCGGTGATGCGCGAGCTGGAGCGTACTCATCTGCAGATTGTGCGCGTGACCTGGGGTGAGGATAGTCCGGTGCCGCAGAAGCTCTGAATAAGCTCAGAGCTTCCGCGGCACAGGGATGTGCCGCCATTTTTCAACGACGATAAGTCGTTGAAAAATGAAGCCAAGCGAAAATCACACTTTTCGCATGGCGTGGTTTTGTCCACGGATGGACTTATGTCGCTCAGCCCAGGGAGGAGCGGGAGCGACCTGAGAAGTCCAGGATGGACTTATTCAGACCTTCCCTAAGGGATGCTGAGGCCCAGGCGCAATACCGCGCGGGATAGTGGCTGCACCGTAAGCTATGCGCTCACTGCATCGTGTTGCCCATTGGCCGGTTGTCCTTGATCAAGTACGCCGGTGGCGGCATTGGCTAGATTCATAGCCTCCCGGCTATCGTGAACCATGGTGAGTGTTAGATGACCGAATCCCCGCCAACCATGCCGGACGAGGCCACCGTGCTGGCGGCCCTGCGTACCGTGAACGACCCCGAGGTGGGTATGAATGTGGTCGACCTCGGTTTGGTCTACGGCCTGACCATCGAGCCCGGACGCGTCGCCGTTGACCTCACCATGACCACGCCCGCCTGTCCGCTGGGCGAGATGATCACCGATGATGCCCGGCGTGCGCTGACGGCGGTGACGCCGCAGGGGACGACGGTCGAGGTGCGCCTGGTATGGGAGCCGGCGTGGAGCCCCCAGCGGATGAGTGTCGAGGCGCGTCGGCGCTTTGGTTGGGAGTGAGCACGATGCCTGGTCGGGTGGGCGATCTGCCGGTCGCACTGCGCGTGCCCTTGTTGATCCTGGGCTTTCTGTCCCTGCTCAGCGGCATCCTGGGTGGGCTGGCGCGGCTGGGCTGGGCGGTACCGCTGCCGTCGGCGCAGGCGCTGGCGCTGCATGGCCCGCTGATGATCTGCGGCTTCTTCGGCACGGTGATAGGCCTGGAACGTGCCGTGGCCCTGGGACGGCGCTGGGCCTATGCCGCGCCACTGATGTCTGGCGCCGGCGGCGGTGTGCTCCTGCTGGGCGGGCCGTGGCAGGCCGGGGCCATCCTGCTGAGCGGCGGCAGTGCGCTGTTGCTGACGGCAACCCTGCGCGTCGTGCGCCGTCAACGTGAGCTGTTTACCGTGACGCTGGCCCTGGGCGCGGCCAGCTGTCTGCTCGGTAATCTGCTGTGGCTGGGCGGGGCGCCACCGTCGCAGGTCGTGGCGCTGTGGGGCAATTTCCTGGTGCTCACCATTGCCGGCGAGCGTCTGGAGCTGTCGCGCTTCCTGCCGCTGTCGCAGCGCGCACGGCAGGTTTTCCTGCTGGTCGTGCTGCTGCTGTTGTCGGGCAGTGTGGCGGTAGTGCTGCAGCGAGCGGAGCTGCTCTATGGACTGGGGCTGTTGGCCTTGGCATTGTGGCTGCTGCGCCAGGATATCGCCCGCCGCACCGTACGTGAGCATGGGTTGACCCGCTTCATCGCGGTGTGTCTGCTGTCCGGTTATGGCTGGCTGGCGCTGTCCGGGGTGATTCTGCTGGCCAGTGGCGGCCTGCACGCTCCCGGCTACGATGCGGTGCTGCATGCGCTGCTACTGGGTTTCGTGTTCGCAATGGTGTTCGGCCATGCGCCGATCATCTTTCCCGCCGTGGTGCACGTACGTATGCCCTGGCACTGGACCTTTTATCTGCCGCTGTTGGTGCTGCACGCCTCGCTGCTGTTGCGGCTGGCCGGCGACGTTCTGGCCGATACTCGCCTCGTCGCCCTGGGTGGCGTGGCCAATGCCCTGGCCCTACTGCTGTTCATCCTCAGTACCATCAGCAGCGTGATCCGTGGCGCCCGCGAATAGGTCGGCAGCGCTTTTTTCAGCAGTTTCAGATATGGGTTCACTACAGCGGCATTGTTGTGTCGCCGGTCATTGACAGCATCGAGCAGGGCGACGATGGCTGGACGGGACCGCTGCGCCAGCGGGTGTAGTCCAGCAGATGCTATTGCCTCCTTCAGCCATTCATCCTCGCGCAGTGCCTCCCGCCGCAATCCGCGTGGCCACAGCCGTTCGACCAACACGCGATAGCCATCGCCGGCCTATGCCGTTTGATGGGCGCTTGTGAGGAGTGAGGCATGGTATCTCTCCTCCTGACACATCAGTGCCGCGGGCAGAGTGCATCCCCGGCGGGGACGAGGTATGCCATGAAAACACCAAGCCCCGCACGGGGCGGGGCTTGACTGAGTATAACTGATTGATTTTATTTGGTGGGCGGTACAAGGCTTGAACTTGTGACCCCTGCCGTGTGAAGGCAGTGCTCTACCACTGAGCTAACCGCCCGTCGAGAGGGTCGCTATCATAATAAGGCCCTTGGTTAGCGTCAAACTCTTTTTCGTTCTGCGCCGGCGTCGTTGCCGGAGGGTATAATGGCCGCCTTTTTGCGTTGGTGATGCCGCGCCTACAGGCCGGTCTGCTTACATGATGAGGTGGGGGGAGATGGCCGAGGAAAAATTGCAGCGCGCAGGGCGGCGTCTGGTCCGGTTAATCGAGGATGCCGGTCTGCTGCTGATCCTGCTGGCGACGCTGGTGGCGGCGGCGGGCGAGGTGGCCCACATGATAGGTGCGCGCAGCGTACATCTGGCCGACCTGCTGCTGCTGTTCATCTACCTGGAAGTGGTGGCCATGGTGAACGCCTATTGGCAGTCCGGCCAGTTACCGGTGCGTATGCCGTTATATATCGGCATGGTGGCCTTGGCGCGTTACCTGATCCTGGACATGAAAGAGCTGGATGAGTGGCGCATGCTGGCGGTGGCGGTGGCGATCCTGCTGCTCGGCCTGGCCGTGTTGATAGTGCGCTACGGGCATGTGCGTTTTCCCTATGAGACGAGTGGCCGCGAGGCCGATAAACCCTGAGCACGTTGAATTTTCTATGATGATCAAGACCCGTTTTGCCCCCAGCCCGACCGGCTATCTGCATATCGGTGGCGCGCGCACGGCGCTGTTTTCCTGGCTGTATGCCCGCCGCCACGGCGGCAAGTTCGTGCTGCGCATCGAGGACACCGACCTGGAACGCTCCACGGCGGAATCGGTGAACGTGATCCTGGAGGGTATGACCTGGCTCGGTCTGGAATATGACGAGGGGCCTTTCTTCCAGACCCACCGCTTCGACCGTTATGAGGAAGTGATTCAGCAGATGTTGGCCCAGGGCCTGGCCTACCGCTGCAACTGCTCCAAGGAGCGCCTGGAGGCGCTGCGTGAGGAGCAGATGGCCAACAAGCAGAAGCCGCGGTATGACGGTCGTTGCCGCGGTCAACATGTGAGCCCCGATGAGCCGCACGTGATCCGCTTCCGTAATCCGGTGGGTGGTGCCGTGGTGGTGAACGACCTGGTGCGTGGCAAGGTGGTGTTCAGCAACGACGAGTTGGACGACCTGATCATCAAACGCAGCGACGGCAGCCCCACCTATAACTTCGTGGTGGTGGTGGACGATATGGACATGGGGATCACCCATGTCATCCGCGGCGACGACCATCTCAACAATACCCCGCGTCAGATCAACATCCTGCGCGCCCTCGGCGTGGAACCACCGACCTATGCCCACTTGCCGATGATCCTGGGCGAGGATGGCCAGAAGCTGTCCAAGCGCCACGGCGCCGCCAGCGTCACCGACTACCGCGAGGAAGGCTATCTGCCGCAGGCATTGCTCAACTACCTGGCGCGCCTCGGCTGGTCGCATGGCGACCAGGAAATCTTTACCCTCGACGAACTGATCCAGCTGTTTGATATCACCGAGATCAACAACTCGGCCTCGGCGCTCAACATGAGCAAGCTGCAGTGGCTCAATCAGCACTACATGAAGACCATGGATCCGGTGCAGGTGGCGCACCATCTGCGCTATCAGCTCGGCAAGCTGGGCATCGACCCCAGCCAGGGGCCCGATCCGGTGGTGGTGGTGCAGGCCTACGCCGAGCGCACCAAAACCCTGGCCGAGATGGCGGCGCAGGCGGCCTGGCTGTACCGCGATTTCGAGGATTACGACGCCGATGCCGCGAAGAAGCACTTGCGCCCGGTGGCGCTGGAGCCGTTGCTCAAGGTACGCGAGGCTCTGGCGCAGTTGCCGGAGTGGGAACCGCAGGCGCTGCATGCGGCGGTGGAACAGGTGGCCACGGCCATGGAACTCAAGATGGGCAAATTGGCACAGCCGCTGCGTGTGGCCGTGGTCGGTGCCGCCGCCTCGCCGGGTATCGACGTGACCCTGCACCTGCTGGGGCGCGAGGCAACCTTGCGTCGCATCGACCGCGCGGTGGATTTCATCCGCACCCGCGCCGAAGACAACTGATTACCGCTTGAAGAAGCATCGACAAGGAATACACCAGCATGGGCAGTAACGACACCAGCGCCCCCAGCAACTTTATCCGCCAGATCATCGACCAGGATCTGGCGGCGGGCAAGAACGGCGGCCGCGTCGCCACGCGCTTTCCGCCCGAACCCAACGGCTATCTGCACATCGGCCATGCCAAGTCCATTTGCCTGAATTTCGGCATCGCACGCGATTATAACGGCACCTGCAACCTGCGTTTCGACGACACCAATCCGCACAAGGAGAACATCGAGTTCGTCGAGTCGATCAAGAATGACGTGCGTTGGCTCGGCTTTTCCTGGGGCGACAAGGTGTACTACGCCTCCGATTATTTCGAGCAGTTGTACCAGTTTGCGGTAGAGCTGATCGAGAAGGGCCTGGCCTATGTCTGCGATCTGTCGGCGGAGGAGACGCGCGCCTACCGTGGCACGCTCACCCAGCCCGGCAAGGACAGTCCCTACCGTAACCGGTCGGTGGCGGAAAACCTGGACCTGTTCCGGCGCATGCGGGCCGGCGAGTTCCCCGACGGCGCCCGCGTGCTGCGTGCCAAGATCGATATGGCGTCGCCCAACATCAATCTGCGCGATCCGACGCTGTACCGCATCCGCCACGGCGTGATCCATCACCAGACCGGTGCCGAGTGGTGCATCTATCCGATGTACGACTATACCCATCCGATCTCCGACGCGCTGGAGGGCATCACCCATTCCCTCTGCACCCTGGAGTTCGAGGACCATCGTCCGTTGTACGACTGGGTGCTGGACAACATCACCATCCCCTGTCATCCGCAGCAGATTGAGTTCTCGCGCCTCAACCTGCAATACACGGTGATGAGCAAGCGCAAGCTGACCCAGCTGGTGGATGAAGGTTTCGTCGAGGGTTGGGACGATCCGCGCATGCCCACCATCGCCGGTATGCGCCGCCGCGGCTATACCCCGGCCGCAGTGCGCGATTTCTGCGATCGCATCGGCATCAGCAAGTCCGACAACACGGTGGAGATGAGCCTGCTGGAGAATTGTGTGCGTGAAGACCTCAACGTGCATGCGCCGCGCCGTATGGCGGTGTTGCGTCCGCTCAAGGTAGTGATCGAGAACTATCCGGAAGATCAGGTGGAGATGTTGGACTGCGCCAACCATCCACAGGACGATTCCATGGGCAGCCGCCAGCTGCCGTTTTGCCGTGAGGTCTACATCGATGCCGAAGACTTCCGTGAGGTGCCGCCGCCCAAATACAAGCGCCTGGTGCCCGGCGGCGAGGTGCGTCTGCGCAACGCCTATGTCATCCGCTGCGAGCAGGTGATCAAGAACGCACAGGGCGAGGTGATCGAGCTGCGGTGCAGCTACGACCCGGCCACGCTCGGCGTCAATCCGGAAGGGCGCAAGATCAAGGGCGTGATCCATTGGGTGTCCGCGCGTCATGCGGTGGCGGCCGAGGTGCGCCTGTACGATCGCCTGTTCAGCGTGCCGAACCCCGATGCGGCGGCGGCGAAGGAGGGCAAGGACTACAAGGACTTTCTCAATGCCGATTCGCTGCGCACGCTGACCCGCTGCTATCTGGAGCCGGTGCTGGCCGAAGCCCGGCCCGGGGACACCTTCCAGTTCGAGCGTGAAGGGTATTTTTGCCTCGATGCGCAACGCGCTGCCGATGGTACGGCCATTTGGAATCGCACGGTAACGCTGCGCGATTCCTGGGCGAAGATCGAGCAGCAGGGTGATTGAAAAAAGCCTGGAATCCCTGCTTGACAGAGGGCGCTATTTCATTAAAATGGCGCTTCCTTTCGGGGCTATAGCTCAGCTGGGAGAGCGCTTGCATGGCATGCAAGAGGTCGCCGGTTCGATCCCGGCTAGCTCCACCAAATGCTGGGGACTGCCCAAGGCAGTCCCGGTTTTTTTCTAGACAGTGTGTTTTGTCCCCTTCGTCTAGAGGCCTAGGACATCGCCCTTTCACGGCGGCGACAGGGGTTCGACTCCCCTAGGGGACGCCAATCAGGAAACCCGGTTACCGCAAGGTGATCGGGTTTTTTGTTTTCTGTTCCAAAGGCATCGAATGCCTTCAGAGCGCTCGCTGTTTATCTTGCACAACAAACAGCCCCGGCACCATTGTGATCGGGGTTGTTTGTTGCTGATGTTTAGGGAAGCTCTGAATAAGTTCAGAGCTTCCGCGGCACAGGGATGTGCCGCCATTTTTCAACGACGATAAGTCGTTGAAAAATGAAGCCAAGCGAAAATCACACTTTTCGCTTGGCGTGGTCTGAGAAGTCCAGGATGGACTTATTCAGACCTTCCTTAGATGTAGTAGTCCTTCAGCGGTGGGAAGCCATTGAACTCGACGGCACTGTAGGTGGTGGTATAGGCGCCGGTGGACAGCCAGTAGAGGCGGTCGCCGATGGCCAGGTTCAGCGGCAGCGGGTATTTGTAGTCCTCGTACATGATGTCGGCACTGTCGCAGGTCGGGCCGGCGATGACGGCCTCTTCCAACTCGCCGTTTTTCTCCACGTAGATGGGGAACTTGATCGATTCGTCCATGGTTTCGATCAGGCCGGAAAACTTGCCCACATCGACATATACCCAACGGTTCAAGGCGGTGCGTGCTTTGCGCGAGATCAGTACCACCTCGCTCACCAGCACGCCGGCATTGGCGACCAGCGAGCGGCCCGGCTCCAGGATGATCTCGGGCAATTCCTCGCCGAAGTCCTCTACCAGGAAGCGGGTGATTTCCTCCGCGTAGGTCTCCATCGGGTTGGTGCGCGACATGTAGTTGGCGGGAAATCCACCACCCAGGTTGATCATCTTGAGTTCGATGCCGTCCTCGTCCTTGAGGCGCTCGAAGATGACCTTGACCTTGGCGATGGCGGCATCCCAGGTGCCGATGTCACGCTGCTGCGAGCCGACATGGAAGGAGACGCCGTAGGGTTCCAGGCCGAGGTCGCGTGCCATGATCAGCAGGTCCATGGCCATGTCGGTCTGGCAGCCGAACTTGCGCGACAGCGGCCAGTCGGCGGTCTGCGTACCTTCGGTGAGGATGCGCACATAGACCTTGGAGCCGGGGGCTGCCTTGGCAATGTTGCGCAGGTCGGCCTCGGAGTCGGTGGCGAACAGGCGCACGCCCTTTTCGTAAAAGTAGCGGATGTCTTTGCTCTTCTTGATGGTGTTGCCGTAGCTGACGCGGTCGGCGGTCACGCCGAGCCCCATCACCTTGTCCAGTTCATAAATGGAGGCGATGTCGAAATTGGCGCCCTTGTCACGCACCAATTCGATGATCGCGGGGGCCGGATTGGCCTTCACCGCGTAATACACCTTGGCATAGGGGAAGCACTTCACCATCTCGTCGTACTGGCGGCTGACGGTGGCGGTGTCGACCACCAGGAACGGTGTCTCTTTGGTAGCGGCGAAGGCCTTGATGCGGGCAAAGGTTTCGCGGTCGAAGTAGTCGTCGAGCTTGAAGGGCATTGCTGGGGCCTCGCCAGGAAAAAGGTAGGCGCTATTCTAGGTGCTGAGCCATGTCCCTACTAGGGGCGGGGGGCGATGAAACGGATTTTTTCTGTCCGGTGGGGCAGGATGTCAGGCTGCGGGCGGCTGGATGCCGTGCAGCAGGAGTGTCATCGCCCGGCGGTTGAATTCGGCCGGGTCGTCGGCAAAGCCCGTCTCCGGCAGGTGGCGCAGTACGCGGTGGGCATCGAAAAAGAACAGGTTGCCGGCGAGCAGCAGCACGGCGATCAGGGCCGGTTCGATGTCCTGGCGCAGCTCGGCCTGGTGCTGCCCGGCCTTGATGAGGCGGAGCAGGCGCAGAAAGTTGGCGCCGAAAACCTGCTCGGCCAGTTCCTTGGCGCATTCATCGCTGCTCTGACGCACCTCGCGCTGGATCAGTCGCGCGCTGCGTTCATTGCGCAGCAGGGACGCCAGGTGGTGGGTGACAAAGCGCTGCAGGCGTTCAACGACGGGGCCGGTCTGCTGTTCCAGCTCATCCAGCAGGTTCGCCGAGTCGTTGGCGCAGGCATTGCGGAGGACCTCCAGATACAACGACCGCTTGGTGCTGAAGTGATGGAATACATTGGCCTTGCTGACACCGGCGGCCTGGGCGATCTCGTTCATGGACACGGCGTCGTAGCCGCGCGAGGCGAACAGGGTCTCGGCGGCTGCCAGTATGGCGCGGGCGCCCTCGCTGGGGAGGGGGGGCAGGTGGCCGGGGACTTCGCTCATGGGACAACCTCGCTGACTGACCGGTCGGTCAGTCGCAAGCCTAGCGGCTTTGCCGGCGGTATACAACGAATCCCGTGTACTGAGGATGAGCGGGGCCCTCCTGGCGGCAAAAGAGGGGCGGGAGGGGGAGTGAGTGACGCGGGCGGCCGCAGGAGCGGCGCGCCCGCCTCATCTGGTTTCAGCGGGGGGAGAAGAAGAGGGCCAGGGTCGTGCGGCGACGTTCGATCAGGCGCTGGTAGAGCTCATGGGCCCAGCGTTCGGCGTCATCGCCGCAGGCGTTGAGACTGTTGAGGCCGGTGTGCAGGTGTTCCAGTTCCCGTTCCAGGCGGGTCTTCAGTTGTGCCAGACCGGCCTGGAGTTCCTGGTGGACGATAGCGGCATCCATGGCAAATTCTCCCTGTTAAGGAAGGTCTGAATAAGTCCATCCTGGACTTCTCAGACCACGCCAAGCGAAAAGTGTGATTTTCGCTTGGCTTCATTTTTCAACGACTTATCGTCGTTGAAAAATGGCGGCACATCCCTGTGCCGCGGAAGCTCTGAACTTATTCAGAGCTTCCTTAATTGTCCGGTATCAGGTTGGCAGCTTCCGGGACCGGCCGCTGTAGGAAAATTCCTATAGTGCTGTAAGTCAAAAAAGGAACAGCCAGTACACCAGGACATTCAGGGTGGTGAGCGGGATACCGACTCGGGCGAATTCCAGGAAGGTCAGTGTGGCGCCATGACGTTCGGCGCTCTGCACCACGATGATGTTGCTGGCGGCGCCGAGCAGCAGTAGATTGCCGGCCACCGTACTGCCGGCGGCGAGCAGCATCAGGGTGGCCGTATCGGCCGGCTGCAGCAGCGGCAGGTAGAGGGCCACCAGCGGCACGTTGGAGATGAGCTGACTGAGCAGCACGCTGAGGCCGAGCACGGTGCCCGGCGCGTGTAGATCGAGGTCGGCCGCGGCGAGCTGGTGCTGGAAGACTCCGCTCTGCCAGACGCTGGCCATCAGCACGAACATGGCGGCAAAGAAGATCAGCGTCGGCCAGTCCACCCCGCGCAGGCGTGCGCCAATGCGGCGTGTCAGCAGCAGCGGCAGGGCGGCGATGAGGGCGATGTGGCTGAGGCGCAGCGTCAGCTCGGTCGGCAGCAGGGCGAGCACCACCTTGGCCCCGATCAGGAGCAGCAGCAGAAGCATGGCGATCCTGACCCGCTGTGTCAGCGTCGCGTCGGTGGGGGTGACGGCAGTATGCACCAGCGGTGTGCGGTGAAATTCGCTGCGGAACATCCAGCGCAGCAGGCCGTAGGCGATGCACAGGTTGAGCAGGGTGGGCAGGGCCAGGTAGCGGGCGAAGGTGAGGAAGGGGCTGTCCACGTTGCCCCACAGGGCGATCAGCAGGTTCTGCGGATTGCCGATGGGGCTCATTGCGCTGCCCAGGGTGACGGCGAAGCACAGCGCCAGCAGAACCAGCCGCGGTGCGATGTTGTGCTCGCGGGCCAGGCGCAGTACCAGCGGTGTGCCGATGATGGCGAGGGTGTCGTTCATCAGCAGGGCCGAAGTCAGTGCGCCGCCGAACAGGATCAGCAGGATCAGGCCGTCGCTGCTGCGGGCGCGGCTGAACAGGCCGTAGGCGATGGCATACAGATAGCCGCTTTGCACCAGGGCCTGGCCGATGACGAACATGCCGAACAGAAACAGCATCACATCCCAGTCGATGGCCTGCAGTGCCGCCCGCGGCGCGATCTCTCCGCTGAGCAGGGCTGCGACGGCACCGCCCAGCATCGCCTGCCAGATGGCTATCCGGAAGCGGCCGATGCGCCGCGCGGCGATGAGCGTGAAGACGATCAGCAGGATGATGAGGGAAAGATTCACGACGGCTGTCTGTGCGAAGCAAACGTCGCATATTTAGCGTGCTTGCATCCAGACAGTGCAAGCGTTATCGCCGCTCGTCCTGCAACCGCTCCACCCACAGCCGGGTGGCGCCGGCCACCGCCGCCGGCATGACGAGCAGGTTGACCAGCGGGATCAGGGTGGTCAGCAGCACAGCGCCGCCGAAACCGAGGCCGAGCAGCGGCTGGCCGCGCAGCCGTCGGCGCTGGGCGGCAAAGCGCAGACCGTGATTGCCCAGGGGGTAGTCGAGGTATTGCAGCGCCAGCATCCAGGCGGAGAACAGTGTCCACAGCAGGGGCGCGGCGAGATTCAGCAGCGGCACCAGGAACAGCAGGCCGAGGGGGATGGCCCAGAGCAGGAAATAGCCCAGCTTGCGCAGCTCGTCGAGCAGTGCCTGGGGCGCCTCGCGCAGCGCCTGACGCAGACTGCCGCCGCCGGGGGGCGCGGCGCCGGTGAGCAGCCGTTCCACCGCTTCTGCCAGCAGGCCGTTGAACGGCGCGGCGATGAAGTTGGCGACCAGGGTGAAGGTGAAGAACACGAGGATGGCCGCCACCAGTCCGAAGACCAGCCACAGCAGCCAGGCGAGCCAGGCCAGCCAGTCGGGCAGCGTCGGCAGCAGGCTGTCCACCAGGGCACCGAACTCGCCGGCGGCGAGCCACAGCAGCAGGCCGAACACCAGCACATTCACCCCCAGCGGCAACAGCACGTAAGGCCACAGCGCCGGGCGCAGCAGCAGGCGAAAGCCGGCCAGCAGGTAGCCGAAGCCGGACAGGGGTTGGCGCAGCGGTTCCATCAGTGTCCCTCCATGAGAGTCTTGCGTGCCAGCAGGGCGGCACCGTAGGCGGCCTGGGTGTGCCGCGGCTCCACCATCGGTACCTGCAGCAGGGTATGTCGCAAGGCGGTCCAGGCCGGATTGCGCGCGCCGCCGCCCACCGTGCGCAGGGTGACGGGCCAGGGCGCGCCCAGTTCCGCCAGCAATTGGTAGCCGCGCTGCTCGATGCGGGCGATGCCCTCCAGCAGTCCCTGAAAAAATACCGCCGCATCGTCCGGCCGTGGGGTCAGCCGCGGCGGCAGGGTCGGGTCGCAGACCGGGAAACGTTCTCCCGGTGCCGGCAGCGGATAGTAATCGAGTCCGGTGGGACGCTCCGGACGCAGCCGCGGCGTCAGTGCCGCCATCGCGGCATCAGTGAAGAACTGGCGCAGCACGGCGCCGCCGCTGTTGGAGCCGCCGCCCACCAGCCAGAGTTCCCCCAGCGGTTGGCTGTAGACGCCGTATTCCGGTGTGAATACCGGCCGTTCGCTGATCACCTTCAGGACCAGGGTGGAACCGAGCGATGTCACCGCTTCGCCCGGCTGTGCCGCGCCGGTGGCGAGAAAGGCCGCGGTGCTGTCGGTGGTGCCGGCGACGATCTGCGTATCGGGTGCAAAACCATAACGCAGGGCCAGCTCGGGGTGGATGCTGCCGATGGTTGTCCCCGGTGTCACCACCTGCGGCAGCAGATGGCGAGGGATGCCCAACTGCTCCAGCCAGCCCGGCCAGCCGCGCTGGACGGCGTCATAACCGCTCTTCAGGCAGTTGTTGGCGTCGCTGATGTCGTGGCGGCCGCCGAGCAGGCCGTTGAGGTAGTCGGTCTGGGTGAGCAGATGGGCGGCCCGTTCCGCGCCGGGCTGCCTGCGCAGCCAGAGCAGCTTGGCTAGGCCCGATGCGGTGCCGTGGGCGGCCGACTCGCGCGGCGCCACGGCGGCGATGGCGGCCGCCTCGGCGGTGGCGCGGCCGTCGTTGTACATCAGGGCAGGGCCCAGCGGCGCGCCGGCGACATCGGCCAGCAGCACGGTGCCGGAGGTGCCGTCCACGGCGATGGCGCCAATGCTCTTGGCAGGAACGGCGCTGAGCAGTCGTGTGAACAGGTCGTGGAGGGCGCTTGCCCAGAGGGACGGCTCCTGCTCCACCGCCGCCCCCTGCCGCACCGGCGGCGGCAGCGGCAGGTCCACTTCGGCCTGGACCGAACCGTCACGGTCGATGGCGATGGCGCGGCAGCCGGAGGTGCCGAAGTCGATGCCGACGGCCAGCGTGCGCTCGTTCCGCGTCATGGGCGACGGCCTATGCTTGGATCAGTGCCCTTCATAGGAGAGACATGATGACACGCATCAGTGGACTGCTGGTATTGACCGTTGTGGCGCTGGCTGGCTGTGCCACGCCGGTACTGGACGAAAGTGCGGCCGGTTATCGCCTGCCGGTCGGAACGACGCTGGTATTGCGACAAGACCTGGCAGTCCCCGCGGGACAGGCACGGGTGTTTCTGCAGCACGGCCGGGTGGTGGCCAAGCACCGTCTCGATGTCTATCGGCCGCACTGTAACTACGAGCAGCGGACCGTGAGTGACGGCACGGCAGTCATCGCCGCCGATCGCTTCACTGTGATGGCGGTGAGCGAGGGGGAGGATTTTGTCGTGCAGCGTCGCTTCTTCGTCTATGCCGCGCTGACTCTTGCGGGGGATGATACCAGCCCGTCCCAGATCAATCGCTATTTTCACTACACCCTGGCCTCGTCGCAGCAGCCGGGCGTAATGCGTCTGACCTGCCACGGCGGTTTCGATCTGCCCGGGGCGGCGCAGTTGCCGACTCTGGCGGACATGCGTGCCGCCCTGGGCCAGGTGGTATCGATCGAACGGCCTTAAGGCAGGTGTACCGGCTGCGGCGGGTTCCAGTCGGCGGCGCGGTGTTCCGCCACCACGGTGGTCCAGATGCCGCCGCGCACGTTGAACTTGCCGGTCAGGCGCATGAAACGGGGCTGGGTGGCGCGCACCAGGTCGTCGAGGATGCGGTTGGTCACCGCCTCGTGGAAGGCCCCTTCCTCGCGGAACGACCAGACGTACATCTTGAGGGACTTCAGCTCGACGCACTTCTGGGCCGGGACGTAGTCCAGGTACAGGGTGGCGAAGTCGGGCTGGCCGGTCTTGGGGCACAGGCAGGTGAACTCGGGGATCTCGATGCGGATGGTATAATCCCGGCCCGGCATCGGGTTGTCGAAGGTTTCCAGGTCCTTGCTCGGTTGGGTAGGCATGACGGTGGCTTTCATGGTAGCTTTGCGGGCCGGCGATTCTAGCGAAAAACAGCCGGGAAGGCATGCCGAATCGTTCTGTTTTCGGCCTGCGGCAGGGAGGCACGGGGCTCCAGCGCCCACCTACCGTTTTCTCATTTTTCTTGCCTCTCAATCGGTTAGGTTGATACAAACCCAATAATTATGCGCCTGAGCAAGATCAAACTGTCCGGCTTCAAGTCCTTTGTCGACCCCACCACCATTCCCCTGCCCAGCAACCTGGTGGGCGTGGTCGGTCCCAACGGCTGCGGCAAGTCCAACGTCATCGACGCCGTGCGCTGGGTGATGGGCGAAAGCTCCGCCAAGCACCTGCGCGGCGACTCCATGGCGGACGTGATCTTCAACGGCTCCACCTCGCGCAAGCCGGTGGGCCAGGCCACCATCGAACTGGTGTTCGACAACAGCGACGGTCAGATCGGCGGCCAGTATGCTCAGTACAGCGAGATATCCATCAGTCGCACCGTGACCCGCGACGGCCAGTCCATCTATCACCTCAACGGCAGCCGCTGCCGCCGCCGCGACATCACCGATATCTTCCTCGGCACCGGCCTCGGGCCGCGCAGCTATGCCATCATCGAACAGGGCACCATCTCGCGCCTCATCGAGGCCAAGCCGGAAGAACTGCGCATCTTCCTGGAAGAGGCGGCGGGCATCTCCAAGTACAAGGAGCGCCGGCGCGAAACCGAGAACCGCATGAAGCACACGCGGGAGAATCTCGATCGCCTCAACGATCTGCGCGAGGAACTGGACAAGCAGCTCGCCCACCTGAACCGCCAGGCGCGCACCGCCGAGCGCTACAAGGAACTGAAGCAGGAGGAACGCTTGATTAAAGGCCAGTTGCAGGCCCTGCGCTGGCGTGCCCTGGATGGCGAGGCGCGCCTGGTGGAAGGCCAGATCAGCGAGCAGGAGACCGGCCTGGAGGCGCAGCTGGCACGCCAGCGCAACGCCGAGGCGGGCATCGAACGCCTGCGTGAGGAGCATGTGGAGGCCACCGATACCTTCAACGGCGTACAGAGCACCTTCTACAGCGTCGGCGCCGACATCGCCCGCTTGGAACAGTCCATCCAGCATGCGCGCGAACGCCGCCAGCAGCAGCAGGCGGATTTGAACCAGGTGGAGCGTTCCTGGAACGAGGCGCAGGCGCACATGGAGTCGGACCGGCGCAAGCTCGACGAGCTGGCCGCCGCCCTGAGTGAGCAGGAGCCGGCGTTGGAGAGCGCGCAACAGGAGGAACGGCTGGCCGCCGCTGCCCTCGCCGCCGCCGAGGAGGCGATGCACGCCTGGCAGGGGCAGTGGGACGAATTCAATCACCAAGCCGCCGAGTCCTCGCAGACCGCCCAGGTGGAGCGTGCGCGCCTGCAACATCTGGAACAGCAGGCCAACCAGCAGCGTCAGCGCCTGCAACGGCTGGAAGAAGAGCAGAAGATGCTGTCCACCGACGCCCTGGAGGAAGATGTGGCTGTCTTGCGCGAGCAGCAGGCGGAAGAAGAGATGCAGGCCGCCGCTTTGCAGGAGCGGGTGAGCGATTGCCTTAACCGCATCGCGGCGCAGCGCGAACAGAACAACGCCACCTCCGGCGAACTGGATCGGCTGCGCGCCGAGCTGCACAGCCGCCGCGGCCGTCATGCCTCCCTGGAGGCCCTGCAGCAGGCGGCGCTGGGCAAGCGACAGGGTGCCGTCACGGCCTGGCTGGAACGGCAGGACCTGGCCGGCGCCCAACGTCTGGCGCAGGGGCTGTCCGTGGAACGCGGTTGGGAGCGGGCGGTGGAAACCGTGCTCGGCAGCAGCCTGGAGGCGGTGTGTGTCGAGGGCATCGACCCGCTGGCCGAGGTGTTGCAGGGGCTGGAGCAGGGCCACCTGACCCTGTTCGACACCCGGGCCAGCGGTGCCGCGACCAGCGGCACGCTGGCGAGCAAGGTGCAGGCACCGTGGAGTCTGGCTGGACTACTCGGGGGCATATATGCCGCCGAGAATCTGGCCGAGGCCCTGGCCCTGCGGCCGCGCCTGGCCGCCCATGAATCGGTGATTACCCGTGATGGCCTGTGGCTGGGGAGCAGTTGGTTGCGTGTGGCACGCGAGGCCGACGAGCACGCCGGTGTGCTGCAACGCGAGCAGGAATTGCGCGAGTTGAACACGGCCCTGGCGCAACTGGAGCAGCAGGTGGGGGCCGCCGAGCAGCGACTGCTCGATGGCCGCGAGCAACTGCGCCGGCTGGAAGAGGAACGCGAGGCCTTGCAGCGCCAGTTGAACGAGGCCAACCGCCGTGCCGCGGAACAAAAGGCCCAGTTGTCCGGCAAGCAGGCGCGGCTGGAACAGATCCGTCAGCGCCACGAACGCCTGCAGGCCGAGGCGCAGGAGTTGCAGCGCCAGCAGCAGGACGCCGAGGTCGAGATGGAGCAGGCGCGCAGCCGTCTGCATCAGGCCCTGGCCTCGATGGAGGAAAATGCCATCCGCCGCGAGGAATTGTCGCGTGAGCGCGAGGAACGCCGCAGTGCGCTGGAGCAGGCGCGCGAACAGGCGCGCACGGCGCGCGAGGCCGCTCACGGCATCGCCCTGCGCCTGCAGGGTATGCGCACCGAACGCAGCAGCACCGAACAGGCGCTGGAGCGCATGGCGAACCAGCTCGCCATGTTGGCGGAGCGGCGCGAGGAATTGCGTCTGGCCCTGGGCGAGGGGGATGCCCCGATCCAGGCCATGGGCGAGGAGTTGGCAGCCCTTCTCAACCGCCGCATGGAGGTGGAGAGGCAGCTCGCGGCGGCGCGCAAGCGGGTGGAGGACATCGATCACGAGCTGCGCCGTTTGGAGCACGACCGTCTCGCCACCGAGCGTCAGGTACAGGAAGTGCGCTCCGCCCTGGAACGCCTGCGCATGCACGGCCAGGAGCTGAAGGTGCGGCGCCAGACTTTGCACGAGTCGGTGACCGAGGCCGGTTTCGAACTGGATGCCCTGCTGGCGGAAATGCCCGCACAGGCCGACGAGCAGGGCTGGGAACAGCAGTTGGACGAGCTGGGGCAGAAGATTCAGCGCCTCGGTCCCATCAATCTCGCCGCCATCGACGAATACGAACAGCAGTCCGAGCGCAAGAATTATCTTGACGCGCAGAACAAGGATCTGACCGAGGCCTTGGAGACACTGGAAAACGCTATCCGTAAGATCGATCGCGAGACACGTACCCGCTTCAAGGAAACCTTCGACAAGGTCAACAAGGGACTCCAGGAGAAATTCCCGCGCCTGTTCGGCGGCGGGCATGCCTATCTGGAGCTGACCGGCGAGGACTTGCTCGATACCGGTGTTACCGTCATGGCGCGGCCGCCCGGCAAACGCAACAGCACCATCCATCTGCTGTCCGGCGGCGAGAAGGCGCTGACCGCGGTGGCGCTGGTGTTCTCCATCTTCGATCTCAATCCCTCGCCGTTCTGCATGCTGGACGAGGTGGATGCGCCGCTGGACGAGGCCAACGTCGGCCGCTTCTGCAACATGGTGAAGGAAATGTCCGAGCGCGTGCAGTTCATCTTCATCACCCACAACAAGGCGACCATGGAGCTGGCTACCCATCTCACCGGCGTGACCATGCACGAGCCGGGCGTGTCGCGCATGGTGGCGGTGGACGTGGACGAGGCGGTGGAACTGGCGGCGGTGTAACCGTTATGGATGCCTTGCGCGTAAGTTTGTTGCTCATCGGCGTCGTCATCATAGCCGCCATCTACCTGTGGGACCGCAGGCAGAGGCGCCGTGCCGAGCAGGACGACATCATCGACGCAGCGCTGGGCGACGGCGAGCATGCCGGCGACGACGACTGGGATGTGATCCCGCTGTTACGCCATGCCGTGCGCGGTGTGCCGGTGGACGATACCCATCTGCGCGAGTTTGCCGGCATCAACGGTCGTGAGGCCAAGGCGGCAGTGACCGAAGACGTGGTGGCTGATTCCTTCGCTGTGCCACCGGCATCAGATGGCGAGCCGCCGCCGGCCGAGCAACTGCTGGTATTGAGCGTAATCACCCAGGAAGGCGAATTTTTCACCGGCCCGACGCTCTCCGATCTGTTCGAGCGTCTCGGCCTGCAGTATGGCGACATGCGTATCTTTCATCGTCTCGACGCCGCCAGCGGTGAGCCGGTGTTCAGTGTGGTGAGTATCATCGAGCCGGGCTATTTCGATCTGGAAACCCTGCACGAGCTGCGTACGCCAGGGCTGGCACTGTTCATGCGCCTGCCGGGACCGGAGGATGGCCGCGCCGCCTTCGAGGATATGTATGCCACCGCACAGGCCCTGGCCGCCGCCCAGGAGGGGCGTATCGGCGATCAGGCCCGCAATCTGCTGACCGATGCCGCACTGATGCAGATGCGCACCCTGGCCGCACGTTACCGCGCCATCGGATCATGAGCAGCGTTCCTGCCGAGGTACAGCAGCGTGCCGCCGCGCTGCGTGCCGAGCTTGCCCATCACAACTATCTGTACTATGTGCTCGACGCGCCGGAGATCCCGGATGCCGAGTACGACCGCCTGTTCCGCGAGTTGCAGGAACTGGAACAGACCTATCCTGTCCTGCGCACAGCCGATTCTCCCACCCAGCGCGTGGGCGGTGCGGTACTGGAGCGGTTCGCTCCGGTGCACCATGCCGTGCCGATGCTGTCCATCCGCACCGAAACCGATTCCGGCCCTGACGGTGCGCGCAATTTCGACGCACGTATTCGCCGTGAACTGGGGCTCGGGCCGGATGCACCGCCGGTTGAGTATGCCGCGGAACTGAAGTTCGACGGCCTGGCCATCAACCTGCGCTACGAGCGCGGCGTGCTGGTGCAGGCGGCGACGCGGGGCGATGGCGAAACCGGCGAGGACGTGACGCAGAACGTGCGTACCGTCGGTGCGGTGCCGCTGCGCCTGCGCGGCATCGAAGCGGCGGTGTTGGAGGTGCGCGGCGAGATCTACATGCGGCGCGATGCCTTTGAGCGGCTCAATGAGCGCCAGCGGGCAGCGGGCGAGAAGACCTTCGTCAATCCGCGCAACGCCGCCGCCGGTTCCATCCGCCAGCTCGACCCCGCCGTTGCCGCGCGCCGTCCACTCAGTTTCTTCGCCTACGGCCTGGGCGCGGTGGACGGCTGGGAGTTGCCACCGACCCACAGCGCGTTGCTCGATGCCCTGCAGGCCGCGGGCCTGCCGGTGTGTGACGAGCGCGCCGTGGTGCAGGGCGCCGACGGGTTGGTGGCCTTTCATCAGCGCATCGCCGCACGCCGCGATGCGCTGCCCTTCGATATCGACGGTGTGGTGTACAAGGTGAACAGCCTGGCCTTGCAGCAGCGCCTCGGTTTCGTCACGCGCGAGCCGAAATGGGCGGTGGCGCACAAGTATCCGGCACAGGAGCAGCTCACCGTGGTGCGCGCCATCGACATCCAGGTGGGACGCACCGGCAAGCTGACCCCGGTGGCCAAGTTGGAGCCGGTGTTCGTCGGCGGTGTCACCGTCACCAATGCCACGCTGCATAACGAAGACGAGGTGCGACGCAAGGATGTGCGCGTCGGCGACACGGTGATCGTGCGCCGTGCCGGCGACGTGATCCCCGAAGTGGTGGGTGTGGTGCTGGATAGGCGTCCGCGTGACGCTGGCGCGCCGTTCGATCTGTATGCACAACTGCATGGTGAGTGTCCCGAGTGCGGCAGCGCCATTGCCCGCGAGGAGGGCGCCGCCGATTGGCATTGCACCGGTGGCCTGTACTGTCCGGCACAGCGCAAGAATGCTATCCTGCACTTCGCCGGCCGCCGCGCCATGGACATCGAGGGGCTGGGCGAAAAACTGGTGGAGCAACTGGTGGACGGTGGCCTGGTGCATGATGTGGCCGATCTGTATGCGCTCGAAGTCGGGCAGATTGCCGCCTTGGAGCGCATGGGCGATAAGTCGGCGCAGAATCTGATCGACGCCATCGCGCAAAGCCGTGCTACGACCTTGGCCCGTTTCCTGTTCGCTCTTGGCATCCCCGAGGTGGGCGAGGCCACCGCTGCGGCGCTGGCCGCGCACTTCGGCACGCTGGAGGCCTTGCAGCAGGCCGCAACAGAGTATGCGGCAGCCTTGGCGCTGACCGATGATGAAACCGCTGCGGCTCGTGCGCGCCGTCTCAGGGGGCAGGCTTTGCAGCAGGTACCGGACGTTGGTCCGGAGGTGGCGGAGCGTATCGCCACATTTTTCTCCGAACCGCACAACCTGGCGGTGATCGCGCGCCTGCGCGCTGCGGGCGTACACTGGCCGGAGGCGAAGCCCGAGCGCGGTGCGCAGCCACTGGCCGGCAAGACCTTCGTGCTCACCGGAACACTCGCGTCGATGTCGCGCGATCAGGCGAAGGAAAGATTACAGGCGCTGGGCGCCAAGGTGGCGGGCAGCGTATCGAAGAAGACCGATTACGTGGTCGCCGGCAGCGAGGCCGGTTCCAAGCTGGCCAAGGCCGGGGAACTCGGCGTGCCGGTGTTGGACGAGGCGGCGTTATTGAAATTGTTGGAGACATCATGACGCGCAAGGGCATCATCCTCGCCGGCGGTTCCGGCACGCGGCTGTACCCGCTGACCCTGACGGTGAGCAAACAGCTGCTGCCGGTGTACGACAAGCCGATGATCTACTATCCGGTCAGCACCCTGCTGCTGGCCGGCATCCGCGACATCCTGCTCATCTCCACGCCCCACGACCTGCCGCGGTTTCGTGAACTGCTGGGTGACGGCAGCCAGTGGGGCGTCAGTTTCTCCTACGCCGAGCAGCCGCGGCCGGAAGGCCTGGCCCAGGCCTTCATCATCGGCGCCGACTTCGTCGGCAAGGGGCCGTCGGCGTTGATCCTGGGCGACAACATCTTTTACGGCCACGAGCTCACCGACGACCTGCAACGCGCCACGACGCGTGACCGTGGCGCGACGGTGTTCGCCTACCGCGTCAAGAACGCCCGCGCCTACGGCGTGGTGGAGTTCGATACGGAGGGACGCGCCATCTCTATCGAAGAGAAGCCGGCGCAGCCGCGTTCCAACTATGCGGTGACCGGATTGTATTTCTACGATAGCCAGGTGGTGGATATCGCGCGCGACCTCCAGCCGTCGGCGCGCGGTGAGCTGGAAATCACCGATGTCAACCGCTGCTATCTGGAGCAGGGCAGCTTGCAGGTCGAAGTGATGGGGCGCGGTGCCGCCTGGCTGGATAGCGGTACTCATGAGTCCTTGTTGCAGGCCAGTCTGTTCATTCAGACCATCGAAGAGCGGCAGGGCCTCAAGATAGCGTGCCCGGAGGAGATCGCCTGGCGCATGGGCTATATCGACGCCGAGCAGGTGCTGCGGCTCGCCGCACGGTATCGCAACAACGGCTACGGTGACTACCTGCGCCAGATCGTGCAGGAGCGGATATTCTGATGCGCTTTCTCACCACAGCCATTCCGGATGTCTTCGTCATCGAACCACAGGTGTTCGGCGATGCGCGTGGGTTTTTCATGGAAACCTATCATCGCGCCCGGTTCAGCGCGGCGGGTATCGACGCCGATTTCGTGCAGGACAATCACAGCCGTTCGGTCAAGGGCACCTTGCGCGGCCTGCACTATCAGATTCAGCAGGCACAGGGCAAACTGGTGCGAGTGGTGCAGGGCGCGGTATTCGACGTGGCGGTGGACATGCGCCGCTCGTCACCGACCTTCGGGCAGTGGGTGGGCGAGATACTGTCGGCGGAGAACAAGCGTCAGATGTGGGTGCCGCCCGGCTTTGCCCATGGTTTTTATGTGCTGAGCGATAGCGCCGACTTTGTCTATAAGTGCACCGCACTGTATGCGCCGGAGCATGAACGCTGCGTGCGCTGGGATGATGCCACGCTGGCCATCGCCTGGCCGCTGGTGGATGGTGCCGCACCCCTGGTTTCGACCAAGGATGCCGCCGGTGTGTCATTCCGTGAGGCGGAGTGTTATCCATGAAGGTATTGGTTTGCGGTGCCAGCGGACAGCTTGGACACATGTTGTGTGCTACTGTCCCTGGCCATGTGCAGTTGGAGGCCCGTAATTCCGCGCAGCTGGATATAAGCGATCTCGTCGAGGTGGCGCGTGAGGTTGCTGCGCTTCGACCCGCCGTGATCATCAATGCGGCGGCCTACACTGCGGTGGATCGCGCCGAGCAGGAACCGGAACATGCCCATGCGGTGAACGCGCGCGGGCCGGCGCATCTGGCCCAGGCGGCGACGCAGTGCGGCGCACGGCTGATTCACGTCTCCACCGACTATGTGTTCGACGGCACGGCATCGCGGCCGTACCGGCCGCTGGACGCCTGTCATCCCCTGGGTGTCTATGGGGCCAGCAAGCGGGCAGGGGAGGAGGCGGTCTTCGCCATGGCCAGCCAGGGACTCATCGTGCGCACTTCCTGGCTGTATGCGGCGCAGGGCAACAACTTCGTGCGTACCATGCTGCGTCTGATGCGGGAGCGCAGCGAGCTGGGTGTGGTGGCCGATCAGATCGGCAGTCCCACCTGGACCGGTACGTTGGCCGCCGCCCTGTGGGCGGCGGTACAGCGGCCACAACTCCATGGTATCTATCACTGGGCCGATCTGGGCGTGGCCTCGTGGTATGACTTTGCCGTGGCGATTCAGGAAGAGGCGCAGGCGTTGGGCCTGTTGCAACAGGCGATTCCCGTTCGCCCGCTGCGCAGTGAGGAGTATCCCACCCCCGCGCGCCGGCCGGCTTACAGCGTACTGGATACCAGCGACGCGCGACGGGACTTTGAGTTGGCCGGCATGCACTGGCGTGCGGTCTTGCGAATGATGCTGAAGGAATTAACCAACGATGCGTAAGCTGCTGGTCACCGGCGGCGCCGGTTTCATCGGCGTCAACTTCGTACACTATTGGCTGGCACGGCATCCCGGCGATCGACTGGTGGTGCTGGACGCGCTTACCTATGCCGGCAATCCGGCGAGCCTGCCATCTGCGGCTGGTAATCCCGCCTATCGTTTCGTGCATGGCGACATATGCGATCAGTCCCTGGTGGAGCGTATACTGCGTGAGGAGGGTATCGATACCGTCGTACACTTCGCCGCCGAGTCGCATGTGGATCGTTCCATCACCGGCCCGGATGCCTTCATCTCCACCAACGTGGTCGGCACCCATGTCCTGCTCAAGGCGGCCAAGGCGGTGTGGTTCGACGGTCATGGTGGCTGGCCGGAGCGCGCCCTGTTTCATCACGTGTCCACCGACGAGGTCTACGGTTCACTCAGTGAAGATGCCCCGCCGTTCACCGAACAGACACCCTATGCCCCGAACTCACCCTACGCCGCCTCCAAGGCGGCGTCGGATCACCTGGTGCGCGCCTATCACCACACCTATGGCATGCCGGTAACCACCAGCAACTGCTCCAACAATTATGGCCCCTATCAGTTTCCCGAGAAGCTGATCCCTCTGATGTTGGTCAATGCCCTGCAGGGCAAGCCCCTCCCTGTTTATGGCGACGGTCGCAATGTGCGTGACTGGCTCTACGTGGACGATCATTGCCGCGGCATCGAGCTGGTGATGGAGAAGGGGCGGCGCGGAGAGACCTACAACATCGGCGGCAATAACGAGTGGCGCAACATCGACATCGTGCAGTTGCTGTGCCGCCTGCTTGATGAGCGCTTTGCCGCCGATGCAGAGCTGCGTCGCCGCTTCCCGCAGGCGCCGGCGGCCGGGGGGCGTTCCACCGCGGAACTCATCACCCACGTCACCGATCGGCCGGGCCACGATCGCCGCTACGCCATCAATGCCGACAAGGCGCGGCGCGAGTTGGGCTACGTGCCCCAGGAAACCTTCGAAAGCGGCATCCGCAAGACTTTGGCCTGGTATCTGGACAACGAGGCCTGGTGGCGGGGGATCATGGACGGCAGTTATCGGGCCGGATAGGCTCAGGCGGCAAGTTGCAAGTGACAAGAACAGGAATTGTATCCTGCTTGTCACTTGTCACTTGTCACTTGTCACCGGGTTAGACCTTGAAGCGACCGACCAGGGCCTCCAGCTCATCGGCCAGACGGCGGATGTCGGCCGAGGCGGCTGCCGTCTGATGTGAACCCTCTGCCGACATTTCGGCGATGTGGCTGATGTTGCTGATGTTCTTGTTCAGCTCTTCGGCCACCGCGCTCTGTTCCTCCACCGCGCTGGCGATTTGCGTATTCATATCGGAAATCACGCCCACGGCCGAGGCAATGGCATCCAGGGACTCGCCGGCACTGCGTGCCTGATTAACCGTTGCCTGGGCACGGGCACGGCTTTTCTCCATGGTACGGGCGGCGGCGACCGCGGCTTCCTGCAGTTGCCCAATCATCGCTTCGATTTCCTGGGTCGATTTCTGTGTACGCTGGGCCAGTACGCGCACCTCGTCGGCGACGACGGCAAAGCCGCGGCCCTGTTCGCCGGCCCGGGCCGCCTCGATGGCGGCATTCAAGGCCAGCAGGTTGGTTTGTTCGGCAACGCCCCGGATGACATCGAGCACGGCGCCGATGTTGCGGCTGTCCGCTTCCAATTGCTGCATGGCGCTGGCGGCCTGTTCGACCTCGCCGGCCAGGGTGTTGATGGCGTGAATGGTTTGCCCCACCTCCTGTTGCCCATGCTCGGCCTGCCTGTCGGCCATGCCGGCGGACTCGGCGGCGGCGGCGGCACTGCGTGCCACTTCCTGCACCGTGGCGGCCATTTCGTTGATGGCAGTGGCGACCTGATCCGTTTCCGACTGCTGTGCCTGGATGCCGCGTGTGGTTTCCGTGGTAATCGCGTTCATGCGATCCGTCGCGTTGTGCAGTTGGCCGGTGGCGCTGGCGACCTGTTGCACCAGTTGCTGGATCTTGGCAGTGAAGCGGTTGAAGGCATCGGCCAGCCGCGCCAGTTCGTCTTTGCCGCTGGCATCCAGGCGTTGGGTCAGATCGCCTTCGCCTTCGGCGATGTTCTGCAATGTCGCCACCGTCACGCACAGCGGGCGGGTGATGGTGCGCGCCACCACCCAGGACAGCAGCAGGCCCAGGGTCAGGGCGATGACGCCAATGAGCAGGGTGGTGTTGCGCGCATCGTTGATGGCAGCGACGAAGAGGCTGCGATCGGCGGCCAGTTCCACCACGCCGATGGGTTTGCCGGAATAGTCCAGCACGGTGTTGGCATAGATGGACAGCGGTTTGCCGCCCAGTTCCATGCGGCGGATCTGCGGCTTGCCGTCGAAGGCCTGGCGCAACTCGCCCTCCTCGAACAGCTTGGCGCCTTCGCCCAGGGTGCTGGCGAAGGCCTTGAAGCTGCCGTCCGGCTGGCGGATGCGGAAGATGATGTCCACGTTGTAGGTGGCCTTGAACTGATCGAAGAACGGCTGGCCGAAGGACATGCCGGTTTCTACCGATCCGATGTGCTTGCCCTGATGGAACACCGGCACCACACCGCGGATGCCGAGACCGGCGACACCACTTTCCAGGCCGGCAACGGGCTTGCGTTCCAGATTGGTCTGCACCACGGTATGGCGGAAGGAGGACAGGTCATCGCCGAACTTGTTGGGCATGTGCACGCGGAAGAACGTGGTGGCCGGCGGGGTGTGATACTGCATCTGCACCACGGCATAGTTTTTCTTCAGTTCGGCGAAAGCCGGCAGCAACATCGCACCCAGGCGATCGCGCTGGCCGGCGGCCATGGCCTGCTGGAAGTCGGGTACCTGCGCCAGGAACATGGCCAAGGTTTCCGCCAGGCGGCCTTCCGCCCGAATCTGGTCCATCATGGTCTGGTAATGGCGATTGAGTGAGCGTTGCTCGTTGTCGCTGATGAGACTGTTTATCTTGCCGAGGACAACGGGAATGATGATGGCCAGGGCCAAGACGAGGACCAGGGTGGAACCCAGTTGAATGCGTGTGCCGATACGCAGGTTGTTCAGCATTTTTTTCTCCATGAACGATGTGCTGGTGCGAACTCCGACGCTCCGGCCGGGGCTTCGGATAGTGTAAGCCAGTTCACGCTGAATGTGGTGGGAATACGGACAGCACGACAGCGTCCATACTTGAACGGCGCTTCGGGATGTCGCAGCGGCAGGTCTGGTTACGGCGGGGCGGGGAATGAACACCGGCTCCCGGGTTGCTGCACGGGAGCCGGTGGTGCGAATTTACTTGGTCTTTAGATCGACCTTGGCGCCACTGCGCAGCTTGTCGAGATACGCGGCGATGTGGCGCTGCTGCAGGAAGTTCTGCAACTGCGGCTTGATGGATTCATAGTCCGGAGCTTGACCCTGACGGGTATCGTCCAGTGCAATGACGTGCCAGCCGAATTGGGTCTGTACCGGGCTCTTGCTGTAGCTGCCTTTCTTCATGCTGCTGACCGCCTTGGCAAAGGGCTCCACCATCTGGCCGGCGGGGAACCAGCCGAGGTCACCGCCAGCCTGGGCGGAGGAGTCGATGGATTTCTCGTTGGCCAGGGTGGAGAAGTCGGCGCCACGATCCAGGGCTGTAATCAGGGCCTTGGCCTCGTCCTCGGTTTTCACCAGGATGTGGCGGGCCTTGTACTCCTGCTGCTGCATCTTGGGCAGCTGCGCCTGATATTCCTTCTTCATTTCCTCCTCGGTCACCGGATTGGCCAGCATGGCCTCACGCACAGCGGCATTGAGCAGGATCTTCACCCGCACCTGATCCAACTCGGCGACGACATCGGCACGCTTGTCCAGCTTCTGCTTGAGCGCATCCTGATAGACCAGTTCGCGCGAAATCAACTCGTTGATGATCAGGTCGCGGCGCTGCGCCTGTTCCGGCGTCAGCTTGAAGTCACGGATGTAGCCGTCCACGTCCTTTTGCAGGATGTTGCGGCCGTTGACCGTGGCCACCACGTCGGTGGGGGCGGCCATAACGGGGACGGCCAGCGCCACGCACAGGGCGGAGGCGGTCAGTATCTTCCATTGCAGTTTCATCAGGGGGCTTCCTTTGGTCAGGTTTCATCGGGGGTGCGCGCCTCGATACTGAGGGCGTGCACTTCGTTTTGCTGCATCATTTCGGCGAGGGCGGCGTAAACCATGCGGTGGCGTTGCAGGGTGCCCTGGCCTCGAAATGCCTCGGCGACGATATGGACACGGAAATGGCCGCCGCCGCCCGCGCTGGCATGGCCGGCATGTTTCTGGCTGTCATCGATGATCTCCAGCCGCTGGGGTGCCAGGGTGGCAGTGAGGCGGTCGCGGATTGCATCCACACGGTTCATGGCAACACCTTTCGGAACGGTTTCACGGTGACTTCGGCGTACACGCCGGCGGCCACATAAGGGTCGGCAGCGGCCCAGTCCTGCGCGTCTTGCAGCGAGGCGAATTCCGCCACCACCAGGCTGCCGCTGAAGCCGGCCGGACCGGGGTCCTCGCTGTCGATGGCCGGATGCGGCCCGGCGAGCAGGAGACGCCCCTCGGCCTTGAGTTGTTCCAGACGCCTGAGGTGCTCCGGGCGTGCCTTCTGTCGGTGCGGCAGGCTGTCGGGCACATCCCGGCTGATAATGGCATAGAACATTAGTCGCTCTCCTGGCTGTCGGGTTCCGTTCTGACGTGGCGCGCCAGATAAAAGGCCTGCGCTACCATGAAGGCCAGGGTCAGGCCCATCATGCCGAACAGCTTGAAATTGACCCAGGTGTCGGTATCGAAGCGGTACACGACATACAGATTGGCGCCGCCGAGGGCGAGAAAGAACCCGGCCCAGGCCAGGTTCAGACGCTGCCAGATGGCGGCAGGCAGGGCGATGGCCGTGCCCATCATGCGTTCCACCAGCGTCTTGCGGCCGATGAAGCGGCTGCCGAGGAAGGCGGCACCGAACAGCCAGTTGACCACCGTGGGCTTCCATTTGATGAATTCTTCGTTGTGCAGCCACAGGGTGGCGCCGCCCAGTACGGCGATGAGGCCGAGGGTGACCAGGTGCATGGTTTCGAAACGGCGGTGGCGCCACCAGAACCAGCCCACCTGCACAAAGGCGGCGACGATGGCCACAGCGGTTGCCACATAGATGTCGTGCAGTTTATAGGCCAGGAAAAACAGCAGGACGGGGAACAGATCGAACAGCAGTTTCATGAAGGCAGGGGAACACCGGGTTATCTGACTGATGTGCCCCACTTTAGCACATCGACGGGCGCAGAAGCATGACCAACATCCTGTCTGGGGCTTGGGGTAGAATGACGTCCCTATGTCCTGCCACGACCTCCACAGCCATAGTTGGGTTTCCGACGGAACACTCAGCCCGACCGCATTGGTGCAGCGCGCCGCCGCCGCCGGGGTGGACGTGTTGGCGCTGACCGACCATGATGACACCGCCGGTTGTGCCGAGGCCCAGGCCGCTGCCGCAGCCTGTGGCATCGAGGTGCTGGCCGGGGTGGAGGTGTCGGTGACCTGGCAGGGGATGACCGTTCACGTCGTTGGCCTCGCCATCGACCCGGCAGCCCCGGCCCTGCAGGCCGGGCTGGAGAGGCTGCGGGAGTTCCGCGGCTGGCGCGCCGAGGAGATGGGCCGGCGCCTGGCGGCGCGCGGCATCGACGGCGCCTATGAGGGCGCGGCGGCCCTGAGCCGCGGCCGCATCATCAGCCGCACCCACTTTGCCCACTATCTGGTCAGCCGCGGCTGCGGCAAGGACGTGCGCGACATCTTCAAGCACTACCTCAAGCGCAACAAGCCGGGCCATGTGCCGGGCCAGTGGGCGGCACTGGAAGAGGCGGTGGGCTGGATCCGCGCCGCCGGCGGGGTGGCGGTGCTGGCTCATCCGGCGCGTTACGAGCTGACCTCCAGCAAGCTGCGCCGCCTGCTCGGCGAGTTCATGGAGTGTGGCGGCGAGGCCATGGAGGTGATCTCAGGCAGCCATACCCCCGACGATGTGCAGGCCATGGCGCGTCATGCCCGCGCCCTCGGTCTGCTGGCCTCGGCCGGTTCCGATTTCCATGGCCCGGAGAATCCCTGGGTCGAACTGGGCCGTCTGCCGCCCTTGCCCGAGGGCCTCACCCCGGTGTGGCAGCACTGGCAAGCGGCGCGCGGCGCCGCCTGATTTCCCTATATTTCCCGAGTCATTGTTGCCATGAGCCAGTTTTTCCAAATCCATGCCGGAACGCCGCAGCCACGCCTGATCCGTCAGGCGGCGGACCTGTTGCGCGGCGGCGCCGTCATTGTCTATCCCACCGACTCCGGCTATGCCCTCGGCTGCCTCAGCGGCGACAAGGATGCCATCGAACGCATCCGCCAGATCCGCCGCCTGGACGAGCGCCACAACTTCACCCTGGTGTGCCGCGACCTGTCGGAGATCGCCACCTATGCCAAGGTGGACAACAGCACCTATCGCCTGCTCAAGCAGCTGACGCCGGGACCGTATACCTTCATCCTGGACGCCACCCGCGAGGTGCCGCGCCGCCTGCAGCACCCCAAGCGCAAGACCATCGGCATCCGCGTACCGGACAACGCCATCGCCCAGGCCCTGCTGGCGGAACTGGGCGAACCGCTGATGAGCACCACCCTGATCCTGCCCGGTGACGACTTGCCGCTGAGTGATCCCTATGAGTTCCGCAGTCAGTTGGAGCGCCAGGTGGACCTGATCATCGACGGCGGCTACGGCGATCTGGAACCCACCACGGTCATCGATCTGGTGGACGGCGTGCCGGTGGTGGTGCGCCAGGGCAAGGGCGACGCCAGCCGTCTCGAGGGCTGAGGTATACTGCCCCGATGGATGAACTGAATCTGCTGCAACGGGTGGTGGTCTGGGCCCTGCCGGTGCTGTTCGCCATCACCGTGCATGAAACCGCCCACGGCTGGATGGCGCTGCGCCTGGGGGACCCCACCGCCATGATGCTGGGGCGCCTCAGCATCAATCCGATCAAGCACATAGACCCCATCGGCACGGTGCTGGTGCCGGGGGTGCTGCTGTTGCTGGGCGGTTTTTTGTTCGGCTGGGCCAAGCCGGTGCCCATCACCTACGAAAACCTGCGCCACCCCAAGCGCGACATGGCCCTGGTGGCGGCGGCGGGGCCGCTGTCGAACCTGGTGATGGCTCTGTTCTGGGCACTGGTCATCCGCCTCGGCCTGGAACTGGGGGCGGGAACCGGGGCCGGCATCTATCTGGTGTACAGCGGTGTGGCCGGCATCTTCATCAATACCATTCTGATGGTGCTGAACCTGTTGCCGCTGCCGCCACTGGATGGCGGCCGGGTGCTGGTGGGGGTGTTGCCGGGGCCCCTGTCCTGGCGCGTGTCCCGCCTCGAACCCTACGGTTTCCCGATCCTGCTGGTGCTGCTGTTCACCGGCCTGCTGGGCAAGATCCTGTGGCCGGTCATCGAACTGATGCTGTGGGCGATGTCCGGCATCTCTGGCCTGTCCGGTGAGCTTTATATAGGCTTGCTTTCCGTTTTGATGAATCTCTAGGAGTTTCACTTGAATTCCGTCGTCTCGTCCCACCAGCGCGTCCTCTCCGGCATGCGCCCCACCGGCCGGCTCCATCTGGGCCATTACCACGGGGTGCTGAAGAACTGGATCAAGTTGCAGCACGAATACGACTGCTTCTTCTTCGTCGCCGACTGGCACGCCCTGACCACTTCCTATGACAACACTGCGGGCATCAACGCCTCGGTGTGGGAAATGGCGGTGGACTGGCTGGCCGCCGGCGTCAATCCCGGTGCGGCCAAGATATTCATCCAGTCGCGCGTGCCGGAGCATGCCGAGCTGCATCTGCTGTTGTCGATGATCACCCCGCTGGGTTGGCTGGAACGCGTGCCGACCTACAAGGACCAGCAGGAAAAGCTGAAGGAAAAGGATCTCGCTACCTACGGTTTTCTCGGTTATCCGCTGTTGCAGAGCGCCGATATCCTTATCTACCGCGCCGGTCTGGTGCCGGTGGGCGAGGACCAGGTGGCCCACGTGGAGATCACCCGCGAGGTGGCGCGTCGTTTCAATCACCTCTATGGCCGCGAACCGGACTTCGAGGCCAAGGCCGAGGCGGCAGTGAAGAAGATGGGCAAGAAGAACGCCAAGCTGTATCACGAGCTGCGCAAGCGCTATACCGAACAGGGTGACCATGAGGCGCTGGCCACCGGCCGTGCCCTGCTGGAGTCGCAGCAGAACATCACCCTGGCCGATCGCGAACGCCTGTTCGGTTATCTCGACGGCGCCGGACGCACCATTCTGCCCGAGCCGCAGGCGCTGCTGACTCCGGCCTCCAAGATGCCGGGGCTGGACGGGCAGAAGATGTCCAAGTCCTACAACAACACCATTGCCCTGCGCGACGAACCCAAGCAGGTGGAGCAGAAGCTGCGCACCATGCCCACCGATCCGGCGCGCGTGCGCCGCAGCGACGCCGGCGACCCCGCCAAGTGTCCGGTGTGGCAACTGCACCAGGTGTATTCCGACGATACCGTGAAGAGCTGGGTGATGGAGGGTTGCACCAGCGCCGGCATCGGCTGCCTGGACTGCAAGCAGCCGGTGGTGGATGCCGTGTTGAACGAACTGCGCCCGATCCAGGAGCGCGTGGTCGAGTTCAGCAATGACCCGGAGCGGGTGCGCAACATCCTGGCCGAGGGCAGCGAGGCGGCGCGCAGCGTGGCGCGCGCCACTCTCGATGAGGTGCGCCAGGTCATGGGGCTCAGTTACCGGTAAGGGACGCGACGTGAGCGAAGCCGAAACAGTGGAAGTCGCCAAGGCGGAGAGTCCGCAGCAGCAGGAGATGCCCTTTGCCATCGTGCAGGGCGCGCCGCTCCTGGAGCTGCCCAAGGATCTCTACATTCCGCCGCAGGCGCTGGAGGTGTTCCTCGAGGCCTTCGAGGGACCGCTCGATCTGCTGCTGTACCTGATCCGGCGGCAGAACCTCGACATCCTCGACATTCCCATTGCCGAGATCACCCACCAGTACATCGAGTACGTGGAGATGATGAAGGTGGTGAACCTGGAACTGGCGGCGGAGTACCTGGTGATGGCCGCCATGCTGGCGGAGATCAAGTCACGCATGCTGCTGCCGCGTCCGCCCGGTGCCGAGGAGGACGAGGAGGATCCGCGCGCCGAGCTGGTGCGGCGCCTGCAAGAGTATGAACGTTACAAGAAGGCCGCCGAGGACATCGACGCACTGCCGCGCATCGACCGCGACACCTTTCCGGTCAGCATCGAGGTGCCGCACCGCGAGGTGGTACGCGCCCATCCCGAGGTGGACCTGAAAGAGCTGCTGCTGGCCATTGCCGACGTGATGCGCCGCGCCGAGATGTTTGCCCACCACCACATCCGCCGCGAGCCGCTGTCGGTGCGCGAGCGCATGTCGCAGGTGCTGGAAGCGCTCACCCCCGATCACTTCACCGAATTCACCACCTTGTTCCGCATCGACGAGGGCAAGCGCGGCGTGGTGGTGACCCTGCTGGCGATCCTGGAGCTGATCAAGCAGTCGCTGGTGGAGCTGATCCAGACCGAACCCTTCGGCCCGATCCACGTCAAGGTCGTGGCGGCGAGCGAACAGTAAAGCGAAGAGATTTCAACGCAAAGGTGCAAAGAACGCCAAGGACGCAAAGGTTTTTATGCGTGATGTGGATGTGCTGTATTTCTCCGGCCATCGTACCGCGCCGTCTCGGTAGCATGGCCGCGACGGGCACATGGTGTTTGCCCGAACATTGGCGGATGATGAAGCGAGTTCCCGCAACACATGACGGAACCTTTGCGTGCTTGGCGCCTTTGCGGTGAATTAAGGAAGGTCTGAATAAGTCCATCCTGGACTTCTCAGACCACGCCAAGCGAAAAGTGTGATTTTCGCTTGGCTTCATTTTTTCAACGACTTATCGTCGTTGAAAAATGGCGGCACATCCCTGTGCCGCGGAAGCTCTGAACTTATTCAGAGCTTCCTTAATCATTTTTCAGGATGGACGCGATGAACCCGGAACAACTGCGCAACATCATCGAGGCGGCACTGTTCGCCGCCAGCGAGCCGCTCAATGCCGAGCGGCTGCAGGCTTTGTTTGACGAGGAGCAGCAGCCATCGCGCGACACGCTGCATCAGGCATTGCTGCAATTGCAGCAGGATTATGAGGGGCGTGGTATCGAGCTGAAAGAGGTGGCCACCGGCTTCCGCTTCCAGGCGCGCCAGGAAGTGTCGACCTGGGTATCGCGCCTGTGGGAGGAAAAACCGCAGCGCTACACCCGCGCCACGCTGGAGACCCTGGCCCTGATCGCCTATCGCCAGCCCATCACCCGCGCCGAGATCGAGGACATCCGCGGCGTCACCGTGAGCAGCAACATCATCAAGACCCTGCAGGAACGCGACTGGATTCGTGTCGTCGGCCACCGCGATGTGCCGGGTCGTCCGGCGATGTTCGCCACCACGCGCCACTTCCTCAACTACTTCAACCTGAAGAGCCTGGACGAACTGCCGCCGCTGTCCGAGCTGATGGATATCGACAAGATCAACGCGGAGCTGGACCTGCGCGAGCCGGGGGGCGAGGGCAGCGGCGAGACGGCGGCAGTGGCGCTAGCAGCCGCCATGCCGGCCTACGATCCGGCCTTCGAGCCCACCGATGCCTGAGCCCTCGATGAACGAAAAATTGCAGAAGGTGCTGGCCCGTATCGGTCTGGGTTCACGCCGCGAGCTGGAACAATGGATCAGCGACGGCCGCGTGTCGGTCAATGGCAAGGTGGCGACGCTGGGTGACCGTGTCGGTCCCGGCGATGTGGTGCGCGTCGATGGTCACATCATCGGCCAGGCGGCGTTGCAGGGACCGGAGCGGCGCGTGCTGGTATACCACAAGCCGTTGGGCGAGGTGTGTACCCGTTCCGATCCGGAGAAACGTCCGACCATCTTCGAGAAGATGCCGCCGCTGCGCAACGGGCGCTGGGTGGCGGTGGGGCGGCTCGACGTCAACACCACCGGCCTGATTCTGCTCACCACCGATGGCGAGCTGGCCAATCGCCTGATGCATCCCTCCAGCAATATCGAACGCGAGTACGCCGTGCGTGTGTTCGGCGAGGTCAGTCCCGAGGTGATTCAGAAGCTGCGCGATGGCGTCATGCTGGATGATGGTCCGGCGCGCTTCGACGGCATCGTCGATGCCGGCGGTGACGGCGCCAATCACTGGTACCACGTCATCCTCCATGAGGGCCGCAACCGCGAGGTGCGCCGCCTGTGGGAAAGCCAGGGGGTGACCGTCAGCCGCCTGATCCGCGTTCGTTACGGTCCGGTGCAACTGGGCCGGCGCCTGCGTCCCGGCCGTTATGAAGAGCTGGAAGGAGAGCCCCTGCAGGCCCTGCTGCAGCAAGTCGGCCTGGCGCGTCCCAAGGCCAAGGCCGCTGCAAAGAAGGTGGCTGCCGGACGTGACAAGGCACCGCGTCAGGGGCGGGCGAGAGCAGAGCGCCCGGCCGCACGCCGGCCGCGTGACACGGCGGATGACTGGTCCACCTCGCCGCATCCGCCGGCCGCGTCGCGCAAGGAGCGAGGTAGGCAGGGAGGACGCCCGGGTGCCGCGCGCTCCCGTCCGGCAGGCCGCGAGCCCCGCGCCGAGGGCGAGGAACGGCCACGCAACCGGGCTGGCGACGGCGATACGTCACCGGCACCACGCCGCACGCCTGCGGCACGCAAACCATCCGCTCACAGCCACCGGCGCCGATGACCCTGCGCCAGGTCTACGCCGCGCTGTACCGTGCCTACGGTCCGCAGCACTGGTGGCCCGGCGAAACCCCCTTCGAGGTGATGGTCGGGGCGGTGCTGACCCAGAACACGGCCTGGAGCAATGTCGAGAAGGCCATCGACAATCTCAAGGCCCACGACGCCCTCGACCCCGCCGTCATCACCCACACCCCTGCCGTCACCCTGGCGGCGTGGCTCAAACCCTCCGGCTACTTCAACATCAAGGCCCGGCGCCTGAAGAATTTCTGCGCCTGGTATCTGGCCGCCGGTGGCCTGGCGTCGTTGCAGAAGCTGGAGACGCCCGTCCTGCGCAGGGCGCTGCTGGCGGTGAACGGTATCGGTCCCGAGACTGCCGACGACATCCTGCTGTATGCCTTTGAGCGTCCGGTGTTCGTCATCGATGCCTACACACGACGGCTGTTTTCCCGCTTGCAACTGGTGACGGGGGAGGAAACCTATGAGGAATTGCGGCATTATTTCGAGCAGGGGCTGGGGCGCAGTGCAGACAAGGTGGCGCTGTTCAATGAGTACCATGCCCTGATCGTGGCCCATGCCAAGCAGGCATGCCGCACCAGGCCGCTGTGCGATGTCTGCTGTCTGCGGCGGCGGTGTTCCTACCCGACGGGATGAGGGGGCGTCGATGATCGATATGGAGCAGCAGCAACATTGCATGCGCGAGGCGTTGGCCCTGGCGGCGCAGTCGGTGCGTGACGGCGGCGGGCCGTTCGGTGCCGTGGTGGTACGCGACGGCGTAATCATCGGTCGCGGCAGCAACCGCGTGACCCCCGACAATGACCCCACCGCCCATGCCGAGGTGGTGGCGATCCGTGCCGCCTGCCATAGCCTGAACAGCTTCAGCCTGGAGGGTTGCGAGCTGTACGTCAATTGCGAACCCTGCCCGATGTGCCTCGCCGCCGCCTACTGGGCGCGGCTGGAGCGTATCTACTACGCCGCAACGCGAGATGATGCCGCAGCGGCCGGCTTTGATGATGCCTTGATCTATCGAGAGGTCTGTCTGCTGCCGGAACAGCGGCGCCTGCCGTTGCTGCGACTGTTGCCGGAGGAGGCGGCGGACGCCTTCGCCGCCTGGGCGGCGAAGGCGGATCGGGTGGACTACTGAGCCGACTGTACGCGGTTGCGGCCCTGCTGCTTGGCTTGGTACAGGGCATGGTCGGCGCGGTCGAACAGGCTGTCGCCAGTCTCCTCGCGCAAGGTGGCGACGCCGACGCTGACAGTCACCTTGATGTCCTTGCCGTCACAGGTGCAGCTCGCCGCCTCGATGGTGGCGCGGATGCGTTCGGCCACGATGGCCGCTCCATCGGCGGGAGTCGCCCGCAGCAGAACCACAAATTCTTCGCCGCCGAAACGGAATAACAGGTCGTCTCCGCGCAACCCTTCCTGTGTGACATGCGCCACCGCGCGCAGCACCGCATCCCCTATGGCATGGCCATAACGGTCGTTGACCTGTTTGAACCAGTCGATATCGATGACCAGCAGGGACAGCGGTTGGTGATGCCGCCGGGCGAGGGTCACCTCGCGCCGCAGATGATCCTCCAGCGCGGCACGGTTGCCCACTCCGGTGAGGGGATCGCGGTGGGCGGCGTCCAAGGCGTCACGGTAGTGCAGGGCGTTGCGCAGCGGATAGACCAGTGCACAGAGCACGTATTCGATCTGGGCCAGATCCTGTTCGGAGAAGCGCTTGCTGCGGCTCATGGCCACTTCACCCAGTTCGCTGCCGAGCAGATTGAGGCGGTAGCTGCAGTGGTGGCGACCGGTGTGGCCGACGGCGAGGACGAAGCGGCGCTCGTCATTGCGATAGGTGAGCCCCTGGTGGGGCACGATATCCTGAACGGTCTCGGAGAAGATGCGCAATAGCTGTTCCAGGTCGAGGGTCGTTTGCAGGGCGGTGGTGAGTCGCAGGGTATCCGGCGCCTCGACGCCGCGGGCCAGGCTGACCACCGGGGCCAGGGTCGGTTTGTTGTCAGTATTGAGCGAGCCTTGCGGTGCCATGATTTCCATCCCTCACTGGGTACGACGGTTCATGCCATGCTTGTAGCCAATTTTGTGCCAAAGATGTAAAACATAATAAAAACATAGTCTTAAGTTATGTGTGTCTGGCTGTAGTCAAAAAAACGGCGCTGCCCGCGGCAATCCTATGCCGGGTTGCAGTCGCCGGGAGCGAACGGTACCGGTGGCCGCTGGTCCAACCGGCAAGCACAACGATATGGAGGAGAGCGATGCGTAAGCTGGCCCTTGGATTCGGACTGTTGGGGGCGCTGTGGCTGGGGAATGCCGTGGCTGCGGCGTCCGGTGATGGCGCGGTGCTACAGGGCGGGGTCAATCCCGGTTATCACGACAAGCCGGAGTGGTTCAAGAATTCCTTCATGGACCTGGCCGAGGACGTGGCCGAGGCGCATGCGGCGGGGAAGCGTGTCTTGCTGTACTTCTATCAGGATGGCTGTCCCTACTGCAAGAAGTTGCTGGACGACAACTTCGGCAATCCGGCCATTGCCGCGAAGACACAACGCCTGTATGACGTCATTGCCATCAATCTGTGGGGCGATCGTGAAGTGACCTCCGTCGATGGCGCGACCCTGAGCGAGAAGGCGTTTGCCGAGCAGCTCAAGGTGATGTACACGCCGACGTTGTTGTTTCTCGATGAGACCGGCAAGCCAGTGTTGCGACTGAACGGCTACTATGCCCCCGAACGCTTCGAGCTGGCGCTGGATTACGCTGCGCGCCGGGAAAAGGACGGCCTCAGCTTCCGTGACTATGTCGCCCGCGTTGGCGTTTCCAACACCGCGGCTGTCCTGCAGGCCAGTCCGCTGTTTCTCCAGCCGCCCCATGTCCTGGCGCGTAACCGCATGGCCGCACAGCGGCCGTTGTTGGTACTGTTCGAGCAGGCCGGATGTGCCGATTGTGCCGAACTCCATCGTGACATTCTGGCGCGTCCGGAGATGAAGGAACTGTTGCAGCGCTTTGATGCCGTGCAGCTCGATATGTGGAGCGATGTGAAACTGGTGAAGCCGGATGGCAGGCGCGCCACGGCAGCGGAATGGGCCCGACAGCTGAATATCCACTACACACCGTCACTGGTGTTTTTCGATGAGCAGGGCCGGGAGGTATTTCGCACCGAGGCCTATCTGCGCACCTTCCACGTGCAATCGGTGATGGAGTACATCGCCAGTGGCGCCTACCGGCGTCAGCCCAATCTGCAGCGCTATATTCAGGAGCGTGCCGACCTGTTGCGCGAACAGGGGGTGGTGGTGGATTTGATGGACTAAGCGCTGAATACGTCCAGGGGTGATGTGGTATAGGGATGTGCCGCCATGTTCCGACGACGCAAATTCGTGGGCAAATGAATCCAATCGAAACGCGAACCCTATAAGACGTTCACCCCTTCCGCCGTCAGCATGTCGATGAGGCGGATCAGGGGCAGGCCGATGAGGGCGTTGGGGTCCTCGCCTTCCATGCGGCGGAACAGACTGATGCCGAGTCCCTCGGATTTGAAACTGCCGGCGCAGTTGTAGGGCTGTTCACGCTTGAGGTAGTTCTCGATCTGCACCGCGTTGAGGGTGCGGAACTCCACCGTATACGGCACCACGTCCACCTGGCAGTGATCGTTGCCGCTGTTGTACAGGCACAGGCCGGTGAGAAAGGTCACGCGCCGGCCGCAGGCGGCGGTCAGCTGCTGCACGGCGGTGGCGTGATCACCCGGCTTGCCGAGGATGCGATCGCCCAGCACGGCCACCTGATCCGAACCGATGATCAGCGCCTGGGGAAATTCCTTCGCCACGGCGCGTGCCTTGGCCTCGGCCAGACGGCGCACCAACTGCTTGGGGGTTTCACCGGGCAGGCGCGTTTCATCGGTGTTGGGCGCCGCCGTGTCGAAGGCGAGGCCGAGTCGTCCCAGCAACTCGCGCCGGTAGGGCGAGGTCGATGCAAGGATCAGTTTCAATTATTCGATCTCGACCAGGGCTTCGTCCGGGGTGACGCGATCACCCTTGACCACGTGCACGGCCACTACCGTGCCCGCCACCGGGGCCTGGATCTCCGACTCCATCTTCATCGCCTCGGTGACCAGCACCGGGGCGCCGGCCTTCACTTCGTCGCCCACCTTGACCATCACGTCGACCACGGCGGCCGGCATGGAGGTGGTGACGTGGCCCGGCTTGGTGGCGCGCGGCCGCTTGCTGTTGCCGTTGGCGGTCTTGGCCGGCGCATCGGCGACTTCGGAGAACAGTTCCTCGAGGATCTCGACGTTCACCTCTTCCGGCTGGCCGTCGACGGTGATGTAGAACGGGCGCTGCTGGCGATTCTTGTGACCGGTGCCGGTGACCTTGATGTGGTAGGTCTCGCCGTGCATGGTGACGTTGAATTCGGTGGGGGCGGCGCTGATGTGGCCGTTTTCGCTCGGCAGCGGCTCCAGCGGTTCCGGCTTCAGTTCGCCCTTCGCGCGCTGCTCGAGGAATTCGCGCCCCACTTCGGGGAACATGGCGAAGGTGAGCACGTCTTCCTCGCTGTGGGCGAGGGCGCCGGCCTGATCACGCAGGTTGTCCAGTTCCGGCTTCAGCAGATCGGCGGGACGGCACTCGATCACCTCCTCGTTGCCGATGGCCTGCTGGCGCACGATGGAGTTGACCGTGCCCGGCGCCTTGCCGTAGCGGCCCTGCAGATAGAACTTCACCTCGTTGGTGATGTTCTTGTAGCGCGCGCCGGTGAGTACGTTGAGCACGGCCTGGGTGCCGACGATCTGCGAGGTCGGCGTGACCAGCGGGGGATAGCCCAGGTCCTCGCGCACGCGCGGGATCTCGGCCAGCACCTCGTTCATGCGTCCCAGCGCGCCCTGTTCGCGCAGCTGGTTGGACAGGTTGGAGATCATGCCGCCCGGCACCTGGTTGATCTGCACCCGGGTGTCGATGCCGGTGTATTCGCTTTCGTACTGGTGGTATTTCTTGCGCACCTCATGGAAATAGAAACCGATCTCCTGCAACAGGGCGAGGTCGAGACCGGTGTCGTATTCGGTGCCGCGCAGGGCCGCCACCATGGACTCGGTGGGCGGGTGCGAGGTGCCGCCGGCGAAGGCGGAAATGGCGGTGTCGATGTGCGCGGCGCCGTGCTCGATGCCCTTGAGCTGGCACATGCTGGCCAGGCCGGCAGTGGCGTGGCTGTGCACGGCGATGGGCAGTTTGACGGCGGCGACCAGCGCGTCCACCAGTTCGGCCGTGGCGCTGGGGGTGAGCAGGCCGGCCATGTCCTTGATGGCGATGCTGTCACAGCCCATGGCCTCCATCTCCTTGGCCATGGCCACGAACTGGGCGATGCCATGCACCGGACTGGTGGTGTAGCTGATGGCGCCCTGGGCGTGCTTGCCGTTTTGCTTCACCGCCTCGATGGCGGTGCGCAGGTTGCGCGTGTCGTTGAGGGCATCGAAGATGCGGAACACGTCGACGCCATTGGCGGCGGCGCGCTCGACAAAGGCACGCACCACATCGTCGGAATAGTGGCGATAGCCGAGCAGGTTCTGGCCACGCAGCAGCATCTGCAGACGGGTGTTGGGCAGGGCCCGGCGCAGCACGCGCAGGCGCTCCCACGGATCCTCCTTCAGGAAACGCAGACAGGCGTCGAAGGTAGCGCCGCCCCAGACTTCCAGCGACCAGAACCCAACCTTGTCCAGCTTTTGGCAGATGGGCAGCATGTCCTCGGTACGCATGCGGGTGGCGATCAGGGACTGATGGCCGTCGCGCAGTACGGTTTCGGTGATATGAACCTTGGGCATTGTGTCAGTTTCCGTAGGTTGGATACGGGTCTTAGAGACCCATGGAGGCGACAATGGAGGCGGCAATGGCGGCCGCGATCTCGCGTTGCGGCCGCTTGATGGAGTACTCCACCAGTTCCGGATGGGTATCGACGAAACTGGTATCGAAGCGTCCGCTGCGGAACTCCTCGTTCTTGAGGATCTCCTGATAGTAGGGAATGGTGGTTTTCACGCCGTACACCGCGATGTCGCGCAGGGCGCGCTGGGCTCGGTTCAGCAGCGTTTCCCAGTCCGGTCCCCAGACGATGAGTTTGACGCACATGGAGTCGTAGTAAGGTGGGATCTCGTAGCCGGTATACAGCGCGCCGTCGGTACGCACGCCGGGGCCGCCGGGGGCGAAGTAGCGGGTGACCTTGCCGAAACTGGGCAGGAAGCCGTTCTTGGGGTCTTCGGCGTTGATGCGGAACTCCATGGCATAGCCGCGCGGGCGCAGGTTGGTGTTGGCGTGGCGCAGCGGCAGGCCGGCGGCGATGCGGATCTGCTCCTGCACGATGTCCACCCCGGTGATCTCCTCGGTGACGCAGTGCTCCACTTGCAGGCGGGTGTTCATCTCCATGAAATAGACGGTGCCGTCCTTGTCCAGCAGGAACTCCACCGTGCCGGCGTTGCGGTAGCCCACCGCCGCGGCCGCCTTGACCGCCAGGCCGCCGATGTAGTCGCGCTGTTCCTGGTTGAGCTGGGGGGAGGGGGCGATCTCGATCAGTTTCTGGTGGCGGCGCTGGATGGAGCAGTCGCGCTCGTTGAGGTGGATGACGTTGCCGTGGGCGTCGGCCAGGATCTGCACCTCGATGTGGCGCGGGTCGACGATGCACTTTTCCAGGAACACCTCGGCGCTGCCGAAGGCCTTGGTGGCTTCGGACACCACGCGGGAGAAATTGCGGCGCAGTTCCTCCTCGTTCTCGCAGCGGCGGATACCGCGGCCGCCACCGCCGGAGGTGGCCTTGAGCATCACCGGGTAGCCCAGGCCCTTGGCGACTTCGACGGCATGCTCCAGGGATTCCACGTTGCCATCGGAGCCGGGAGTGACCGGTACGCCGGCGGCGATCATCGCCTCGCGGGCGGCGGTCTTGTCGCCCATGCGGCGGATTACGTCGGCGTCGGGACCGATGAAGATGATGCCGCGGCGGGCGCAGATCTCGGCCAGCTCGGGGTTTTCCGACAGGAAGCCGTAGCCCGGGTGCAGGGCGTCGCAACCGGTGGCGACGGCCAGATTGACCAGGCGGTGGGCATTCAGATAACCGGCGACGGTGTCGGGGCCGAGGCTGTAGGCCTCGTCGGCCTTCTTGACGTGCAGCGCATGGCGGTCCGCCTCGGCATAGACCGCCACGGAGCGGATGCCCATTTCGGCGCAGGCGCGGACGATGCGCACGGCAATTTCGCCGCGGTTGGCAATGAGGATTTTCTTTATCACAGGCGGCTCTCGCTATCGTTCCGGGCCGCCCTGGCAAAGAACCGGCGCGGCAGACCGGTCCGGGTCCGACTAGCTCCTAGGATGGATAAAAGGCAAAAAAAACGGCATAGGGGGATATGCCGTTTTCTGCCCCATGCTATTTAGGGAAATCGCCCAGCCTTGTCAAGCCAAAAGTGCGATCCGGTCCATGGAAGCTACGGAATCAGAAGGAGTTTCTGAGTAAAACGGTTTTGACAAAAAGCGTCCCCGCGGAGTAATATGCGCCGCTTATGTCGGACGAGCGCCTTCCCCTCCATATAGACCCGCTGCGTCTGGCCCGGGCCGGCGCGCAGTTGCGCGGGCGCATGCCCATGGCGGAGATGGAGCGTTTTGCCCCGTTGCTGGCGCAAGTGCCCGGTGAGGTGGAGGTGGCGCTGGATTTCCGTGTTGACGTCGAACGGCGTGCCTTCATGCGCCTGCAGTTGCGCACCGAGGTCATTCTGGTGTGTCAGCGCTGCCTGGGGCCGGTGATCCATTTCATCGAGGTGGAGCGCCTGTTGGGTGTAGTGACCAGCGAAGCTCAGGCGGAAAAGCTGCCCGACATCTACGAACCATTGTATGTCACGGAGGAACCGCTGTTCCTGCGTGAGGTGATTGAAGACGAATTGATTCTTTCTTTGCCCATCGTGCCGCGCCACGCCGAAGATGAATGTGCGCCGGCGGTGACGGGGGCGGGGACGGACAATGAGGCCGGGGCCGCGCGTGAAAATCCGTTTACGGTCCTGGCCGGACTTAAAAACCAGTGAGCAAGACTCTTTAACGAGGTAACACCATGGCTGTTCAGCAAAACCGCAAGACCCGCTCCAAGCGCGATATGCGCCGTTCCCACGACGCGCTGAAGGCAGGCGCCCTGTCCATCGAGCCGACCACCGGCGAGACCCACCTGCGTCACCACATCAGCCCGGACGGCTACTACCGTGGCCGCAAGGTGCTGAACGTCAAGGGCGAGTAAGATCAGGCGGTGTCACTGCGAAAGCGGCCTCGCGTGCCGGTTGCCGTGCAGCCGGTTTCGTTGAGGCCGCTTTCGCGTGTCTGAACCAGACTGATCCATAGCGATGACGGCGACAACAACGACGATAGCGCTCGATGCCATGGGCGGCGACCACGGCCCCGGCGTGGTGGTTCCGGCAGCCCTGCAGGCCATTGAGTCCCATCCCGAACTTTCCATCATCCTGGTTGGTGACCAGCAGATTCTCGACGCCGAGTTGCGCCGCCATCCGGCGGTTGCCGCCGAGCGCCTGCGCGTACACCATGCCTCCCAGGTGGTGAGCATGGACGATCTGCCGTCCCATGCCCTGCGCAACAAGAAAGACTCTTCCATGCGCGTCGCCATCAACCTGGTGAAGGATGGCGTCGCCCAGGCCTGCGTCAGTGCCGGCAATACCGGCGCGTTGATGGCCACCGCTCGTTTCGTGCTCAAGACCCTACCGGGTATCGATCGGCCGGCGATCCTCACCGCACTGCCCACCATTCGCGGCCAGTCCTACGTGCTCGACCTCGGCGCCAACGTCGACAGCGGTGCGGAGAATCTGTACGAATTCGCAGTCATGGGTTCGGTGCTGGCGCAGACCGTAGGCAACATCGCGTCCCCCAGCGTCGGTCTGCTCAATATCGGCGAGGAGGAGATCAAGGGCAACGAGCAGGTGAAGGAGGCCTCGCGCCTGTTGCAGCAGAGCAAGCTCAATTACGTCGGTTTCGTCGAGGGTGACGACATCTACAAGGGCACCGTGGACGTGGTGGTGTGTGACGGCTTCATCGGCAACGTGGCGCTCAAGGCGAGCGAGGGCGTGGCCAAGATGATCAGCCATTACATGCGTCAGGAGTTCAAGCGCAACCTGCTGACGCGTCTGGCCGGTCTGGTGGCCCTGCCGGTGTTGAAGGCGTTCCGTGCGCGCATCGACCCGCGCAGCTACAATGGCGCCAGTCTGGTCGGCCTGCGCGGCATCGTGATCAAGAGCCATGGCAGTGCCGATGTCTTCGCCTTTGCCCACGCCATCCACGAGGCGGTGGTGGAGACGCGCAAGAACGTCCCCGAACGCATTCGGGAACAACTGACAACCCTGCTGGAAGAAAGGCGCGCAGTTTGAACTATTCACGCATTATCGGTACGGGCGGTTATCTGCCCGACAAGGTGCTGACCAATGCCGACCTGGAAAAGATGGTCGACACGTCGGACGAGTGGATCACCGACCGCACCGGCATCAAGGAACGCCACATCGCCGCCGATGGTCAGACCACCTGCGATCTGGCCGAGCAGGCCGCGCGTCAGGCGCTGGAGGCGGCCGGCATCGGCAAGGACGAGATCGACCTGATCATCGTTGCCACCACCACGCCGGATCGCGTGTTTCCCAGCACCGCCTGCTTGTTGCAGCAGCGCCTCGATATCCACGGTTGTCCCGCCTTCGATATCCAGGCGGTGTGCACCGGTTTCGTCTATGCCCTCGGCGTGGCCGACAAGTTCATCCGCGCCGGCGGCGTGCGCAACGCCCTGGTGATCGGCGCCGAAACCCTGTCGCGCATCGTCGACTGGACCGACCGCAACACCTGCGTGCTGTTCGGCGATGGCGCCGGCGCCGTGGTGCTGCAGGCGAGCAGCGAGCCGGGCATCCTCTCCACCCACATGCACGCCGACGGCAGCTACGAATCGCTGCTCACCACCAATGGCGGCGTGTCGGAAGGGGTGCAGGGCGAGGACGGTCCGTACATCGAGATGAGCGGCAACGAGGTGTTCAAGATGGCGGTCAACACCTTGGGCCGCATCGTCGATGAAACCCTGGAAGCCAATCATATGGACAAGAGCGAGGTGGACTGGCTGGTGCCGCACCAGGCCAACACCCGCATCATCCAGGCCACTGCAAAGAAACTGAAGATGACCATGGACCGTGTGGTGATGACGGTGGCCGAGCACGGTAACACCTCCGCCGCCTCGGTGCCGCTGGCGCTGAATGCCGCGGTGCGCGACGGCCGCATCCAGCGCGGTGACGTGCTGCTGCTGGAGGCCTTCGGCGGCGGCTTCACATGGGGTTCGGCGCTGGTGCGGTATTGATCCGGATTAACGATCGAATCAACGCCGCTCGACGCAAAAACCGGCTTTCCATTCGCGTGAATTTGCGTTCGTTTGCGGATAGTGTTGAGCTTTGTAAAAAGATAACGTCTGGGGGATTTCATGTCGTTAGCCTTTGTCTTTCCCGGTCAGGGCTCACAATCCGTCGGCATGCTGGCCGAACTGGCCGCAGCCCATCCGCTGGTGCGCGACACCTTCGCCGAGGCCTCCGCTGCGCTGGGCTATGACCTGTGGCAGTTGACCCAGAATGGTCCGGCCGACGAGCTGAACCAGACCCACATCACCCAGCCGGCCATGCTCACCGCGGGCGTCGCGACGTGGCGCGTATGGCAGGAAATGAACGGCAAGACGCCGGTGGTGATGGCCGGCCACAGCCTGGGTGAGTACACCGCGCTGGTGTGCGCCGGGGCGCTGTCCTTTGCCGACGGCGTGGCCCTGGTGGCCGAGCGTGGCCGCTACATGCAGGAGGCCGTTCCTGCCGGTACCGGCGCCATGGCGGCGATCCTCGGCCTGGAGGACGCGCAGGTGGTCGAGGCCTGTGCCGGTGCGGCGCAGGGGCAGGTGGTGTCCGCCGTCAATTTCAATTCACCGGGGCAGGTGGTGATTGCCGGTCATGCCGCCGCCGTGGAGCGCGCCATGGAGGCGGCCAAGGCCATGGGCGCCAAGCGCGCCCTGCCGCTGCCGGTGAGCGTGCCGTCGCACTGCGCGCTGATGCAGCCGGCCGCCGAGCGCCTGGCCCAGCGTCTGGCCGGCATCAGCGTGCAGCTGCCGCAGATCCCGGTGATAAACAATGTCGATGTGGCGGTGGCGAGCGATGCCGACACCATGCGCCAGGCCCTGGCGCGCCAGCTGTACAGCCCGGTGCGCTGGGTGGAGACGGTGCAGAAGATGGCCGCCGACGGCGTCGATGCCCTGGTCGAGTGCGGTCCCGGCAAGGTGCTGGTGGGCCTCAACAAGCGCATCGCCAAAGATATGAAGACTTTCGCCATCGTCGATACCGCCAGCCTGGATGAGGCGCTGGCGGCCCTGAGCTGAGGAGAAACCCATGTCCATGGAAAATGAAATCGCCCTCGTCACCGGCGCCAGCCGCGGCATCGGCAAGGCCATCGCCCTGGCCCTGGGCCAGCGTGGCGCCACGGTGATCGGTACCGCCACCTCCGAAAGCGGCGCCGAGCAGATTACCGCCTACCTGAAACAGGCGGGCGTGAAGGGTAGGGGGGTGGCGCTGAACGTCACCGAGCAGGCGAGTATCGACGCGGTGCTGGAGGCGATCACCCAGGAGTTCGGCGCGCCCACCGTACTGGTGAACAATGCCGGCATCACCCGCGACAATCTGTTGATGCGTATGAAGGACGAGGAGTGGGATGCCATCATCGACACCAACCTCAAGTCCGTCTACCGCATGTCCAAGGCCTGCCTGCGCGCCATGACCAAGGCACGCAAGGGCCGCATCATCAGCATCGCCTCGGTGGTGGGAGCGGCCGGCAATGCCGGCCAGACCAACTATGCCGCCGCCAAGGCCGGTATCTTCGGTTTCACCAAGTCGCTGGCGCGCGAGGTCGGCGCCCGCGGCATCACCGTCAACGCCGTGGCGCCGGGGTTCATCGACACTGACATGACGCGCGCCCTGGCCGACGAGCACAAGGAGAATCTGCTCAAGCAGATCCCGCTCAACCGTCTCGGTCAGCCGGAGGAGGTCGCCGCGGCCGTGGCCTTCCTGGCCTCCCCCGAGGCGGCCTACATCACCGGCGAGACCCTGCACGTGAACGGCGGCATGTACATGGCGTAAGCTAAAAAGTTTATTTTTAAACAAACAGTTAGTGGCGTGTCGTGATGCCGTTTCGCAGCCGGGACGGCACCATCATTTGTCTGGCATAGGCCGGTGGGTTTAATTACAATACCGCGGTCATTTATCTTTGGAGGATATACCTGTCATGAGCAGCATCGAAGAACGCGTCAAGAAGATCGTTGTCGAGCAGTTGGGAGTTAAGGAAGAAGAGGTACAGAACAGCTCCTCCTTCGTCGACGACCTGGGCGCAGATTCCCTCGACACCGTCGAGCTGGTGATGGCTCTGGAAGAGGAATTCGAGACCGAGATTCCGGACGAAGAGGCCGAGAAGATCACCACGGTTCAGCAGGCCATCGATTACATCAACGCCCACCAGGGCTGATTCGCCTGTTGTCCCTGTACGAGGCCGCCGATCCACGTTGAGTGGTCGCGGCCTCGCGCTTTAACAGGAAGCAAATTTCTAAGAGGTATGTCCCTTGGCTAAGCGGCGCGTTGTGATCACCGGCTTGGGCATGGTTTCCCCTGTCGGCCTGAATGTGAAGGAATCCTGGGAGAATATTCTCGCCGGTAAGAGCGGCATCGCTCCCATCACCCATTTCGATACCTCGGCATTCACCACCCATTTCGGCGGTTCGGTGAAAGGCTTCAATGTCGAGAACTATCTCTCGCCCAAAGAGGCGAAGAAGATGGACCCCTTCATCCACTACGGTATCGCCGCCGCCAAAGAGGCCATCGAGGATTCCGGCCTGACGGTGACCGAGGAAAATGCCGAGCGCATCGGTGTGGCTATCGGCTCCGGCATCGGCGGTCTGCCCGGCATCGAAAAAGCGCACGAAAGCCTGATGGCCAACGGCCCGCGCCGCATCTCCCCGTTCTTCGTGCCGAGCAATATCATCAATATGATCTCCGGTCATGTGTCGATCATGTACGGCATGAAGGGCCCGAATATTGCGCTGGTCACTGCCTGTGCCACCGCCACCCACAGCATCGGTGACGCCGCGCGCATCATCGAGTACGGCGATGCCGACGTGATGATCGCCGGCGGTGCCGAGATGGCGACCTCGCCGCTGGGACTGGGCGGTTTCTGTGCCGCCCGCGCCCTGTCCAGCCGCAATGACGATCCCGCCACTGCCAGCCGGCCGTGGGACAAGGACCGCGACGGTTTCGTGCTGTCCGACGGTGCCGGCGTGGTGGTACTGGAAGAGTACGAATTCGCCAAGGCGCGCGGCGCGCGCATCTACGCCGAACTGATCGGTTACGGCATGAGCGGCGACGCCTACCACATGACCCTGCCGGCCGCCGGCGGCGACGGCGCCAGGCGCTGTATGCAGGCCGCGATGCGCAATGCCGGTATCAACCCGGAACAGGTGGACTACATCAACGCCCACGGCACCTCGACCCCGGCCGGTGACAAGGCCGAGACCGATGCCGCCAAGGCGGCCTTCGGCGACCACGCCTACAAGCTGGCGATGAGCTCCACCAAGTCCATGACCGGCCACCTGCTCGGAGCCGCCGGCGGTATCGAGGCGGTGTTCACCACCCTGGCGATTCGTGATCAGGTGGCGCCGCCCACCATCAACATCTTCAACCAGGACCCCGAGTGCGATCTGAACTACGTGCCGAATACGGCACAGGAGCGCAAGATCGAGATCGCCCTGTCGAACTCCTTCGGTTTCGGCGGTACCAACGGCACCCTGGTGTTCAAGAAGATCTAAGCCTTCGCACCGGCCCGCTGGCGCGGGCCGGTGTTTTTTCCCCGCATGCTCATCGACGGCAAGGACAGCGACCAGATAGCGGCCGATGATCGCGGTCTGCTGTATGGCGACGGCCTGTTCGAAACCTTCGCCGTCAGGAACGGTGTCCCGCAATTGTGGTCGCAGCACCTGGACCGCCTGCAACGCGACTGTGCCCGCCTCGGTATCGTGCCGCCCCCCGTGGAATTGTTGCACACAGAAGCCTTGCAGTTGTGTGCCGGGCATGCCCGTGCCGTGCTGAAGATTGTCATCACCCGCGGTTCCGGCGGTCGCGGTTACCGGCTGCCCGAGCAGGCCATGCCGCGGCGCATCCTGTCCCTGCATCCCTGGCCGGGCTATCCGGAGCAGTACGCCACGCAGGGCGTGCGCGCCCGTCTGTGCACGCTGCGCCTGGGCAGCAATCCGCGCCTGGCCGGCATCAAACACCTCAACCGGCTGGAGCAGGTGTTGGCGCGTGCCGAATGGAACGACCCCGGGATTGCCGAGGGCTTGCTGCTGGATGGTGCCGGCCACCTCGTCGAGGGCACCATGAGCAATGTGTTTCTGGTGCGTGACGGCTGTCTGCTGACCCCTGTGCTGGATGAATGCGGCGTGGCCGGTGTCATGCGCGCGCAAATTCTGGAACAGGCGGCCCGGCTCGGCATTCCGGGTGTGGTGGCGCCGCTGCGGCTGGATGATGTAGCGACGGCGGAGGAGATGTTTTTCTGCAACAGTCTCATCGGCCTGTGGCCGGTGCGGCAGTTCGAGCAACAGGAGTTTGCAGTGGGGCCGTTGACCCGGTGCCTGCAGCAGGCCATTGAGAGTCCGGATCATGCGTGAACGTCTGTTCCATTTGCTGGGCGCCTTGGTGCTCGTCGCCAGCCTGGTGCTGGGGTGGTTCTGGTTCGGCTATCAGTCCTTCGTCACGGCGCCGTTGCTGGTGGGAGAGGAAGGCGCCACCATCGAGGTGCGTCCCGGTGCCTCGCTGACGGCGGTGGCGCGGCAACTGGAGGAGGCGGGCCATATCAGCAGTGCGCGCTATTTCGTCTGGATGGCGCGCCTGTCCGACAGTGCCCGCCAGATACGTGTCGGCGAATACCGTGTCGAGCCCGGTATGACCGCACGTCAGCTGTTGCAGATGATGGTGGAGGGGCGTGTGCACCTGTATGCACTGACCCTGGTGGAAGGCTGGAATTTCCGCCAGGTCATGGATGCCGTACGCGGCAGTCCGTACCTGACGCATACCCTGTCCGGCCTCACCGATAGCGAAGTGATGGCACGTCTGGGGTATGCCGGCGAGCATCCGGAGGGGCGCTTCTTTCCCGACACCTATCATTTTCCACGTGGCATGAGTGATGTGGAGTTTCTGCGCCGGGCCTATCGCCAGATGAGCGAGGTGCTGGCCTACGAGTGGGAGCGACGCAGCGACGGCCTGCCGCTGGCGACACCGGAAGAGGCGCTGATCCTGGCCTCGATCATCGAGAAGGAAACCGGCCAGCCCGCCGAGCGTAGCGCCATCGCCGGCGTGTTCGTGCGCCGCCTGCAAAAACGCATGCGCCTGCAGACCGACCCCACGGTGATCTATGGCCTGGGGTTGGACTTCGACGGCAATCTGCGTCGTCGCGATCTCACCAGCGACACACCGTACAATACCTATACCCGCCACGGTCTGCCGCCCACGCCCATCGCCATGCCCGGCCGTGACAGCATCCATGCCGCACTGCATCCGGCGCCCGGCGAGGCTTTATATTTCGTTGGCCGCGGCGATGGTACCCATCAGTTCTCCGCCACGCTGGAGGAGCACAACCGCGCGGTGCAGTACTACCAGCTCAAGCGTCGCTGACGGCCCATAACCCCCCGCGGGACATACCCGCGGGGGGGTGCGGCAAGAAAGGGGAATCAGCCCTTGCTTTCCAGGAAGGCCTCGGCGTCCAGCGCGGCCATGCAACCGGTGCCGGCCGAGGTGATGGCCTGGCGGTAGTTGTGGTCGGCCACGTCGCCGGCGGCGAATACGCCTTCGATGTTGGTGGCGGTAGCGTTACCGTTGCGGCCGCCCTGGGTGACGATGTAGCCGTGCTCCAGGGTGAGCTGGCCGGCGAACAGGTCGGTGTTGGGTTTGTGGCCGATGGCGATGAACACGCCGGTCAATGCCAGCTCCTTCTTGCTGCCGTCCTGGGTACTCTTGATGCGCAGGCCGGTGACGCCGGAGTTGTCGCCCAGCACTTCATCCACTTCGTGGTTCCACTCGATGGTGACCTTGCCTTCCTTGACCTTCTCCATCAGCTGATCGCTGAGGATCTTCTCGCAGCGGAACTTGTCGCGGCGGTGTACCACGGTGACGTGTTTGGCGATGTTGGACAGGTACAGTGCCTCTTCCACGGCAGTGTTGCCGCCGCCGATCACGGCCACGTTCTGGTTGCGGTAGAAGAAACCGTCGCAGGTGGCGCAGCCGGAGACGCCGCGGCCCTTGAACTTCTCTTCCGATTCCAGGCCAAGGTACATGGCCGAGGCGCCGGTGGCGATGATCAGGGCATCGCAGGTGTAGGTGGCGGAGTCGCCGGTGAGGGTGAAGGGGCGCTTGGACAGGTCGGCCTTGACGATGGTGTCGAAGATGATTTCGGTGTTGAAGCGCCTGGCGTGAGCCTCCATCTGCTGCATCAGGCCGGGACCGGTGAGGCCGTGTTCGCCACCGGGCCAGTTGTCGATCTCGGTGGTGGTCATCAGCTGGCCGCCTTGCTGCATGCCGGTGATGAGCACCGGATTGAGGTTGGCGCGGGCGGCATAGACGGCGGCGGTGTAGCCGGCGGGACCGGAACCGAGGATCAGCAGGCGGCAATGCTTGGTTTGACTCATGTGGTAGACTCCATCGCAGTTAATTTCCTGAATCTCATGCCAGAATTCCGGCGCAACAGGTGCCGGATATCGGGGCGCTCAGACAAAGTTCAAGCCGTCGATGCAGGCATGTTACGGAATGGTTCCCGCAGGGTAAAGGACAGCGTATGCGTATCGGTATCCCCCGTGAGGTGAAGACTCTGGAAGGTCGCGTCGGCCTGATCCCGGCGGCGGCGGCGGAATTGGTGCGGGCGGGTCACGAAGTGGCCGTGCAGCACGATGCCGGCCGCCTCAGCGGTTACGCCGATGCCGATTATCAGGCGGCAGGCGTCAGCGTCTTGCCTGATGCGGCGGCGCTGTACGGCTGGGCGCAGCTGGTGGTGAAGGTGAAGGAGCCGCAGCCGCAGGAGTGGCCGCTGCTGCGTGCCGATCATCTTCTGTTCTGTTACCTGCACCTCGCCGCCGAACCGGCGCTGACGCAGGAACTGCTGCGCATCGGTCTCACCGCCGTGGGCTTCGAAACCGTCGAGGAGGCGGACGGCCGCCTGCCGCTGCTGGCGCCGATGAGCGACATCGCCGGGCGCATCGCCGCGCAGGCCGGGGCCTGGCTGCTCACCGCACCGCAGGGCGGCAAGGGACTTTTGCTCGGCGGCCTGCCGGCGGCGGAGCGCGGTCATGTGGTGGTGCTGGGGGCGGGCGTTGCCGGCGGCAGCGCGGCGAGGGTGGCGGCGGCACTGGGGGCGCAGGTGACGGTGTTCGACCGCAACCGCGACAAGCTGGCCATGATGCGTGCCCTGGGGGACAACGTGACGGCGCTGTATCCCTATGCCGACGCCATCGAGCGGGCGGTGCTGGCAGCGGACCTGCTGGTGGGGGCGGTACTGATCCCCGGTGCGCGTGCCCCGCATCTGGTCAGTGCCGACACCGTGCGCGCCATGCAGCCGGGCAGCGTGGTGGTGGATATCTCGGTGGACCAGGGCGGCTGCATCGAGACTACGCGTCCGACCACCTGGGCCGCCCCCACCTATGTGTGGGAGAACGTAGTGCATTTCGGCGTCACCAACATGCCCGGCTCGGTGCCGCGCACCGCCTCGCAGGCCCTGTCGGCGGCCCTGATCCCCTATGTGCAGCGCCTGGCCCAGGGTGGCTGGGAGGCCCAGGCGGCCCTGGCGCGCGGGGTGAACGTGCGTGGCGGGGCGATCGTGCATCCGGCCCTGCAACAGCTGTAATCGCAGCGCTTAACCTATATAATTACAAAGTCTTACATAAAACACTTACGGTAAAAGGTTAGTTTCATTGGCCCAGGCAAGCAGTAAGAAACCGAATCGTCTTGTCCTCGGACAGCAGCTGCGCCGCGGCCTGCGCGAGGCGGCGCTGTATCTGTTCGGCGCCGTCGCCATCTATCTGCTCATCGCCCTCTACAGCTATCACCCGGCCGACCCGGGCTGGTCCAGCGTGGGGCGCAGTACCGGGGTGGCCAACCTGGGCGGTCGTGCCGGCGCCTGGTTTGCCGATATCTTCCTGTATCTGTTCGGCTACATGGCCTACCTGTTCCCGGTGATGGTGGCCTACAGCGGCTGGCTGCTGTTCCGCGGCCGCAACGAGGAGGAGAACGCGCAGAATCATGCCGAACTGGTCCTGCGCGGCGCCGGCTTCGTGCTCACCGTGATGGCCGGGGCCGGTCTGGCCTTCCTGCACTTCGATTACAGCGACGTGGCCCTGCCGCTCAATGCCGGCGGCATCCTCGGCGATGTGGTGGGCCGCAGTCTGGTCGGTTCGTTCAGTTTCCTCGGTGCCACCCTGTTCCTACTGGCCCTGTTCCTGACCGGCGTGACGGTATTCACCGGCCTGTCCTGGCTGTGGGTGATGGACGCGGTGGGGGCGGGAACCCTGCGCCTCGGTGCCAGGCTGCGCCGGCTGTTGCCGCAGCTCAATGAATTTCTCGCCGCCCGTCAGGCGCGCCAACAGCGCGAGCAGGTGGTAAAGACGGAAAAGGCCAAGGTGGCCAAGCGCCCGCCGCCGCGCATCGAGCCGATGATCAATCAGGCGCCGGTGGTGTCGGAGCGGGTGGAGAAGGAAAAGCAGGTGCCGCTGTTCGCGCCCGCGGCGGGCGAGGGCGGTCTGCCGCCGCTGGCCCTGCTCGATGTCGCCGAGCAGAGCGGCAACCGTATCTCGCCGGAGGCGTTGGCGGCGGTGTCACGTCTGGTGGAGATGAAGCTGCAGGATTTCGGCATCGAGGCCCAGGTGGTGGAGGTGCATCCCGGCCCGGTGATCACCCGTTTCGAGCTGCAGCCGGCCGCCGGCGTCAAGGTGAGCCAGATCTCCAACCTGTCCAAGGATCTGGCGCGCTCCCTGTCGTCCGTCTCCGTGCGCGTGGTGGAGGTGATTCCGGGCAAGACCACCATCGGCCTGGAGGTACCCAACGAGACGCGGGAGATCGTGCGCCTGTCCGAGGTGCTGACCTCGCCGGCCTACGAGAATGCCGCTTCGCACCTGACCCTGGCCCTGGGCAAGGACATCGCCGGCGTGCCCATGGTGGCGGACCTGGCCAAGATGCCGCACCTGCTGGTGGCCGGTACCACCGGTTCCGGCAAGTCGGTGGCGATCAACGCCATGATCCTGAGTCTGCTGTACAACGCCACGCCGCGTGACGTGCGCCTGATCATGATCGACCCCAAGATGCTGGAGCTGTCGATCTACGAAGGCATCCCTCACCTGCTAGCGCCGGTGGTCACCGACATGAAGGATGCCGCCAATGCGCTGCGCTGGTGCGTGGCGGAGATGGAGCGGCGCTTCAAGCTGATGGCTTCGCTGGGTGTGCGCAACGTCGGCGGCTACAACAAGAAGGTCAAGGATGCCATCGCCGCCAAGCAGCCCATCAAGGACCCCTTGTGGAAGCCGCTGGTGCCCGACGCGCCGGAGCTGGAGGAGCAGCGCCCCGCGCTGGATACGCTGCCCTATATCGTGGTCATCGTGGACGAGCTGGCCGACATGATGATGGTGGTGGGCAAGAAGGTGGAGGAGCTCATCGCCCGCCTGGCGCAGAAGGCGCGCGCCGCGGGCATCCACCTGATTCTCGCCACGCAGCGGCCGTCGGTGGACGTGATCACCGGCCTCATCAAGGCCAACATCCCGACCCGCATCGCCTTCCAGGTGTCCTCGCGCATCGACTCCCGCACCATCCTCGATCAGCAGGGTGCCGAGAGCCTGCTCGGCAACGGCGATATGCTGTATCTGCCGCCGGGCCATGGTGTGCCGACGCGTATTCACGGTGCCTTCGTCTCCGATCAGGAGGTGCACCGCGTGGTGGACGATCTCAAGCAGCGCGGCCGCCCCGAATATGTGGAGGACATCCTCAAGGGCGGCGGCGACAGCAGCGAAGGCGGTTTCGCCGGCGAGGGCGGTGGCGAGGGTTCCGAGTCCGATCCACTGTACGACGAGGCGGTGCAGATCGTGCTGGAAAGTCGCCGCGCGTCGGTGTCCGGCATCCAGCGCCGCCTCAAGATCGGCTACAACCGCGCCGCGCGCATGGTGGAGATGATGGAGGCGGCCGGCGTGGTCGGCCCGCTGCAATCCAACGGTGCGCGCGAGGTGCTGGCGCCGCCGCCGCCGGAATGAACCCGCGTTTCTATTCTTTTGAGTAATGTGATGAAGAACATTATCCCGATTTGTCGGACCGTCCTGTTGTCGGTTCTGCTGTCCCCGCTGCTGGCGTCCATCGCCCAGGCCACCGACGGCAAGGCGCGGTTGGATACCTTTTTCAAGGGTCTGAAGACCATGCGCGCCGAGTTCGTGCAGACCCTGGTGGACGCCGAACAGCGCGTCAAGGAGGAGAGCGAGGGGGTGCTGCTGCTGTCGCGCCCCGGCCGTTTCCGCCTCGATTACTCCAAGCCGTACAGTCAGCTCTATGTCGCCGACGGCACGAAGGTGTGGATGTACGACAAAGACCTGGAGCAGGTTACCGTGCGGCCGCAGGCCGAGGCGCTGGGCAGCACTCCGGCGATGCTGCTGACGGGCAGTGAGCCGCTGGAGCGCAGCTTTACCCTGGAAGAGCTGGGCGATCACGAAGGCTATACCTGGATCGACCTCAAGCCGCGCGAGAAGGAGGCCACCTTCGCCTACATCCGCCTGGCCCTGGAGGGCGAGGTGATTCGCGCCATGGAGATGGTGGACAACTTCGGCCAGATGACGCGGCTGTTCTTCCATACCGTGAGCCGCAATCCCCGCGTCGAGGCGGGCGCCTTCCGCTTCACGCCGCCGCCGGGCGTCGACGTGGTGGGGGAATGAAGGACGGCGATCGCTTCCATCCGCTGGCCGACCGCATGCGGCCGGCCACGCTGGAGGAGTACTGCGGTCAGTCGCACCTGCTCGGTGCGGGCAAGCCGCTGCGCCTCGCCATCGAGTCGGGCAACCTGCACTCCATGGTGTTCTGGGGGCCGCCGGGTACCGGCAAGACCACCCTGGCGCGGATGATCGCCGGCCGTGCCAACGCCCAGTTCATCGCCCTGTCCGCGGTGCTGTCCGGTGTCAAGGATATCCGCGAGGCCATCACCCAGGCGCAGCAGGTGCGCGCCGCCTACAACCGCGGCACGGTGCTGTTCGTCGACGAGGTGCACCGCTTCAACAAGTCGCAGCAGGATGCCTTCCTGCCCTACGTCGAGGACGGCACCGTCACCTTCATCGGCGCCACCACCGAGAATCCCTCCTTCGAGCTGAACAACGCGCTGCTGTCGCGGGCCCGCGTCTATGTGCTGAAGAGCCTGACGGTGGAGGACATCCTCGCCGTGCTGGAGCGGGCCCTGCACGATGCCGAGCGTGGGCTGGGCGACCGTCCGCTGTCCATCGCGCCCGAACTGCTGGCGCGTATCGCCGAGGCCGCCGACGGCGACGCCCGCCGTGCCCTCAACCTGCTGGAGATCGCCGCCGATCTGGCGGAGAAGGTGGACGGTCGGGAGGTGGTGTCGGAGGAAACCCTGCACGAGGTGCTGGCCGGCGGCGGACGCCGTTTCGACAAGGGCGGCGAAGTCTTTTATGACCAGATTTCCGCGTTGCATAAATCGGTGCGCGGCTCGTCGCCGGACGCCTCTCTGTACTGGCTGGCGCGCATGCTGGACGGCGGCTGCGATCCGCTCTACATTGCGCGCCGCGTGGTGCGCATGGCCACCGAGGATATCGGCAACGCCGACCCGCGCGCCCTGCAACTGGCCCTGAATGCCTGGGACGTGCAGGAGCGTCTCGGCAGCCCGGAGGGGGAGCTGGCCATCGCCCAGGCCGTGGTGTACATGGCCTGTGCGCCCAAGAGCAATGCGGCCTACATGGCGTACAATGCGGCCATGGCCGACGTGAAGCAGCACGGCTCCTACGAGGTGCCGATCCATCTGCGCAATGCGCCGACCAAGCTGATGAAGGAGCTGGGCTATGGCAAGGACTATCGCTACGCCCACGACGAGCCGGAGGCCTACGCGGCGGGGGAGAGCTACTTCCCCGAGGAGATGCCGGAGCGCCGCTACTACCAGCCGGTACCGCGTGGCCTGGAGATCAAGATCGGCGAGAAGCTGGCCCATCTGCGCGAGCTGGATCGCGCGGCGCGGCAGAAGAAGAAATAGCGGTTGAGGGTAGCGATGACACAGATATTGGCCATTGCAGGTGGCGGTGCCGTCGGGGCCCTGCTGCGCTTCTGGGTGGCGGGTTGGGTGTACGGCCTGCTCGGGCGCGGCTTTCCCTGGGGCACCCTGGCGGTGAACGTGACCGGCTCTCTGCTGATGGGGTTTCTGTACGTGCTGCTGGTGGAACGGATGAGCGCCGCGCCGGAGTGGCGCGCCCTGCTGCTGGTGGGCTTTCTCGGCGCCTTCACCACCTTCTCCACCTTTTCGCTGGAAACGCTCAATCTGATCGAGGACGGCCAGCTGTTGCGGGCCGTGATGAACATGTTGCTCAGTGTCGTGCTGTGCGTAGCCGCGGCCTGGGGCGGGATGGTGCTGGGGAGGCAGCTATGAACGGAACCGAGGTCACCGTGGTGCGCATCTACCTGAGCGAAGGGCAGGGCCAGGCGGATCACCTGCTCAAGCGCCTGCACGACTGGGAGCACGTGCGCGGCGTCACCGTGTTCCGTGGCATCGCCGGCTTCGGGGCTTCCGGCAAGATCCACACCGCCAAGCTGGTGGACCTGTCGCTGGACCTGCCGCTCATCGTCGAGTTTTTCGATACGCCGGACAAGGTGGCGGCGATCCTCGAGCACCTGAAGAACGATATCAAGCCGGGACACATGCTGAGCTGGACGGCCCGGGTGAACGATTGAACCAAGGCTGGGCGCGCACCCTGCGAATACCGGGAAAAACGGGTCCGCAAATGAACGCAAATTGATGGGGTTGATGTGCATCCCTTTGCGTTTATACGCGTACTGATTTTGTTGAATGTAAAAAATAGAAAGGCGACAACATGCTTGATCCGCGTCTCTTTCGCACTGAACTGGAAACCACCGCGCAGCAGCTGGCGCGTCGCGGCTTCGTGCTGGACACCGCTGCCATCGGCCGCCTGGAGGCCGAGCGCAAGGATATCCAGATGCGCACCCAGGAGCTGCAGGCCGAGCGCAACAGCAGTTCCAAGGCCATCGGTCAGGCCAAGGCGCGCGGCGAGGACACCGCGCCGCTGCTCGCCGCCGTGGCCGACCTCGGTGACAGGCTGAAGGAGGCCGAGGCGCGCCTCAACGCCATCCAGGACGAACTGAACGCCCTCCTGATGGGGGTGCCCAACATCCCGCATGAAAGTGTGCCGGACGGGCGGGACGAGAACGACAATGTGGAGGTGCGCCGCTGGGGCACGCCGCGCCGTTTCAGCTTCACGCCGAAGGATCACGTCGACGTGGGCGAGGGCCTGGGCCAGCTCGACTTCGAGACCGCCGCCAAGATCACCGGCTCGCGCTTTGCCACCATGCAGGGGCCGCTGGCGCGCATGCACCGCGCCCTGATCCAGTTCATGCTGGACCTGCACACCACCGAGCACGGCTACACCGAGGCCTACGTGCCGTATCTGGTCAACGCCGACAGCCTGCGCGGCACCGGCCAGCTGCCCAAGTTCGAGCAGGACCTGTTCGCCCTGCGCGGCGAGCAGAACTACTACCTGATCCCCACCGCCGAGGTGCCGGTCACCAACATCGTGCGCGACACCATCGTCGAGGCCGAGCGCCTGCCGCTGAAGTTCGTCTGCCACACGCCCTGTTTCCGCAGCGAGGCCGGCGCCTATGGCAAGGACACCCGCGGCATGATCCGTCAGCACCAGTTCGAGAAGGTGGAACTGGTGCAGGTGGTGCGGCCGGAGGACTCCTGGCAGGCGCTGGAGGAGCTGACCGGCCACGCCGAGGAGGTGCTGAAGCGCCTGGAGCTGCCCTACCGCACCATGGCCCTGTGCGCCGGCGACATGGGCTTTTCCTCCGCCAAGACCTACGATCTGGAGGTGTGGCTGCCGGGGCAGGACAAGTACCGCGAGATCTCCTCCTGTTCCAACTTCCAGGATTTCCAGGCCCGCCGCATGCAGGCGCGCTGGCGCAATCCGGAGACCAAAAAGCCTGAGCTGGTGCACACCCTGAACGGTTCCGGCCTTGCCGTCGGCCGTACCCTGGTGGCGATCCTGGAGAACTACCAGCAGGAGGACGGCAGCGTCGCCGTGCCGGCCGCGCTGCAGCCGTACATGGGTGGTCTCGCTGTCATCAACGCCCGCTAGGGCAGGAGTTGCAGGCAATGAAGATGAAACACTGGATCGGTTTGGCTGTGCTGCTGCTGGCGTTCGCGCAGCCTTCGCACGCGGGGTTCTGGGATGACGTCAAATCCGGCGCGCGCGATGTGAAAGAGGGCATGAAGGAAGGCGCCAAGGAGCTCAAGGACGACATCAAGGCCGGGGCGAAAGAGGTAAAAAAGGAAGTCAAGGAGGGCGCCAGGGCGGTCAAAGGCGAATCCCAGGGGTTCTGGGCCGGCTTCAAGAGCGGGATGAAGGACGGTTGGGCCAGCTTCAAGCAGGGCTGGCACGACTTCTGGAAATGAACCTCATGCGTACCTGGTTGCTGCTGCTGTTGCTGCTGAATGGGGGCGTGGTGCTGGCCGAAGAGGCCGCTGCCGATCAGGCTGCCGACAAGCCGGTGACGCAACAGATCAAGGACGGTGCGAAGGAAACCTGGCAGGGTTTCAAGCAGGGTCTGAAGGATACCGGACGCGCCTTTCAGGATGTCGGCACGGCCATCAAGGAGGACGCCAAGGCCAGTGCCGCCAAGGCGAAGAAGGATTTTTCCCACTAGGCGCCGGGGGTGGCGGGTTCCCCAGGGGGCGCTGCGGCGCCCCTTTGCGTTTCCGGAGGCCGCATTGTCTTACGGTATTGCGGCCCCACATCGGGCTAGGTTATGCCCGTGCTTCGCGGTAAACTAACCAGCCTTTTGCCCGCCAGGGCGATATAACGAGTAGTAAGCCGATGGATTTATTGCCAATTTTCATGAACGTGCGGGACCGCCGCGCCCTGGTGGTGGGGGGCGGCGAGGTGGCGGTGCGCAAGGTCGGACTGCTGCTGGAGGCCGGTGCTGCGGTACACGTGGTCAGCCCGGTGCTGGTTCCTGCGTTGCAGGCACAAGTGGACAGCGGCGCCATTACCAGCCGCCGCGCGGCCTTCGAGCCTGCCGACCTGGAAGGGGTTGCGCTGGTAGTGGCAGCCACCGACGACGAGGCGGTCAACGCCCTGGTCTCCGAGTTGGCGCAGGCGCGGCACATTCCGGTGAACGTGGTGGACAACCCGGCCCTGTGCAGCTTCGTGATGCCCTCGATCATCGACCGTTCGCCGGTGCAGATCGCGGTGTCCACCGGCGGCGCCTCGCCGGTGCTGGCGCGCCTGCTGCGCGCCCGTCTGGAGTCGGCCATCCCGGCCGCCTACGGCCGTCTGGCACAACTGGTGGAACGTTTCCGCGACAAGGTCAAGGCCCGCTTCAAGGATACCAACGCACGGCGCAATTTCTGGGAAAACGTCCTGCAGGGCGAGATTGCCGAGCTGGTGTTCGCCGGCAAGGATGAACAGGCCCAGGCCGCGCTGGAGGCCGCGGTGGCTGCCGGCAAGGATGAGAAGGTAGGCGAGGTGTACTTGGTAGGTGGCGGTCCCGGCGACCCGGATCTGCTGACCTTCCGCGCCCTGCGCCTGATGCAGCAGGCCGATGTCATCGTGCACGACCGCCTGGTGTCCAAACAGGTGCTGGATCTGTGCCGCCGCGATGCCGAGCGCATCTACGTCGGCAAGGAACGCGACAATCACGCGCTGCCGCAGGAACAGATCAACATGCTGCTGGTAAAGCTGGCGAAGGAAGGCAAGCGCGTCTGCCGTCTCAAGGGAGGCGACCCCTTCATCTTCGGCCGCGGCGGCGAGGAGATCGAAACCCTGGCCGCAGAGGGCGTGAACTTCCAGGTGGTGCCCGGCATCACCGCGGCCATCGGCATGTCGTCCTACGCCGGCATCCCGCTGACCCACCGCGACTATTCGCAGTCGGTCACCTTCGTCACCGGCCATCTCAAGGACGGCAGCATGAACCTCAACTGGTCGGCGCTGGCGCAGCCCAACCAGACCGTAGTGTTCTACATGGGCCTGAAGGGCCTGCCGGTGATCTGTGACAATCTGATCAAGCACGGCCGCTCGTCCGACACGCCGATGGCCCTGGTGCAGCAGGCGACGACGCCGCGGCAGAAGGAATTCATCGGTACCCTGGGTACCATGCTCAAGGTGATCGAAAACCAGGAAATCAAGGCACCGACCCTGATCGTGGTCGGCGAGGTGGTGCAGTTGCACAAGCAGTTCAGCTGGTTCGAGCCGCAGGCGTATTACGGGGATAAATAACCGTTTCAGTTTGCGAGTTGCATATTGGGCACAGACCAGCCGTTCGCAACTCGCGACTGATTTTAGGCCGGTTTGCGCTGTTCCGGGCGCAGCTTGGTGGTGAAGTAGTCTTCGGCAAAATCCTCGTCGACCGGATTGTTGGCGGCGTCGACCATGGGTTGCTCGAATTCGAACCAGCCGCGCATGCCGGTCTTGAGCGAATAGACGCGCTTGAAGCCCATGCGCTGCATGGTGTGGGCGGCAAGGACGCTGCGGTGTCCCGAGCGGCAGATGACGACGATTTCGCGCTCGCGTCCGCCAGCCAGTTCCGGCACGGTTTCATCGTAGTCCCAGTCGCAGGCCGACTCCAGCACGCCGCGTGGCACGTTGAGGGCGCCTTCGATGTGGAGCGCTGCAAATTCATAGGGCTCGCGCACATCGATGAGCAACAGGTCCGGTGTCTCCTTGAGCTTTTCCTCCAAATCCCAGGGGAACAGTTCATTGACCTCGGACAGGCATTCAGCGACCAGATCGGAATAACGTTTCATAGTTGTTGACCCTGACGAACAGTCGGAACGGAAGGCGGAATATTACTTGCTTTGAGCTGTGGACTCAAAGCGTGCATAGCAAGTGGAGGCGCGCAACATGAGCGTGGAAAAATTCATCCCCATCATGAACGAACAGTCGCCGGCAGTGGAGGACGAGCGCCTGGCGGCGTTTTCCAGCCCATGCGAGGGCAACGAGCCCTACGCACTGATGGTGCTGGGCGACAGCATGCAGCCGGAGTTCGTCGAGGGCGACGTCATCGTCATCTACCCGAAGAACGTGGTGAAGGACGGTTCCTATGTCGTGGCCTATCATAACGATGAGTACATCTTCCGCCAGTATGTGGTGGTGGAAGGCCGCAGCTATCTCAAGGCACTGAATCCTGCCTACCCGATGGAACAGGTGCCCGGCGTAGAGGTGGTGAAGGGGGTAATCGTGCAGAAGAAGGGCAAGGGCGGGGGACGCAAGAACATCAAGCATTACGCCTGATTCAATGCCAGGCCATGCCGGCCGGGTCAGCCCATGGGGCATGACCCGGCCGGTTTTTCATCAGTGGTGATGGCCGCCGGCGCCGTGCACGTGGCCGTGCTCCAGCTCTTCTGCGGTGGCGTCGCGTACTCCGACGATGGTGACATCGAAGTTCAGCGTCTGACCGGCCAGAGGGTGGTTGGCATCGACGGTGATGGTCTCCGGCGAGGTTTCCACCACGGTAACCACCATCGGCTGGCCGTTCTCGGTCATGGTGTGGAACTGCATGCCGACCTGAATCTCTTCCGGGGTTTCGAACATCTGACGCGGCACTTCCTGCATCATGCTGTCGTCGCGCTCGCCGTAGCCTTCCTGCGGCGGTATGGAAACCTTGAGTGCGTCGCCGGCCTTCTTGCCTTCCAGCGCCGACTCCAGGCCGGGAATGATGTTGCCGATGCCGTGGATGTAGGCCAGCGGGTCGCCGCCCTTGGAACTGTCGATGACATTGCCCTGATCATCGGTGAGGGTGTAGTCGATGGTGACGACTTTGTGAACGGAAATTTGCATGATGCGGTCCTGGGTTGCGGGATGTGCAGGCCATTGTAGGTGCTTTGCCGCCCCGTTCCAAGAAAAAAAGCGGCCCGAAGGCCGCTATAAAAGTCCACAGCTGCAGGGGTGCGGCTGATGGAGACTGTGTGGACGACCCAGGCGCTGGACCTGTGCCGCGCCAGGTCAAGCGCAGGCATTGCCCTCCGGTACACCCGCCTTCTTCAGCAGGAAGGCCAGCGGGCAAAAGCTGGTGATGCCACTCTGGGCCAGATTCAGGCCGACGAAGGCTGTCAGCCAGATCCAGTCCGGATGGTGCAGATGGGACAGCAGCAGGCTGAGCAGGACCATCATTCCCGCCACCAGATGTACGATGCGATCGACAGTCATGTCCGACTCCTTTCTCAGTTGCGATAGCTGAGTTGCAGGTTGATGACGTTCTGTTCCAACTCGATCGAATTGCCCACGCTGTCCTTGATTTCGTTGTTGAAGGCGCGGACGTAGGACAGGCTCACCGCCGCCTTTTGCGTCATCTGGCGCGTCATGCCCAGCGCCAGATGATGTTCGGTGACGGCGAGGGAACCGAAATTGTTGGCGACGTCTTCAGCCTCGATGGGGGAGGCGCCGTAGTTGTAGCCGACGCGCACCGTGGTCTTGTCGTTGACTTTTTTCTGCATGGCGATGGCGAAGACCGTCTGATCGTCCCAGCCGAAGTTCATCACCTGATCGCCGCCCGGCGTTTTCAGCGTGACCTTGTCCAGCACATCGCTGAATTGAATCTGCTTGATGTCGGCCTCGATGAGCAGCTCGGGGTTGGGCATGTAGGCGAGGCCGACCTGCAGCGTCTGTGGCGCATCCATGGTCATTTCAAACTTTCCCGCCGCGGTATTCCATTTGAAGGCCTGCATGTTCTGCTCGCTGATATACGCGGCGCCGAGGCGCAGCGTATCGCTGATCTGGTAGGTCAGGCCGAAGGACGCGCCGAAACCGTAGACCTGGTTTTGCGGCAGCGACATGGCGGAGTTGTACAGGGCCAGGCTTTGGTAGTCGATGTTGAGTGCGGCGCCGACGTTGAGCCGATCATTCACCTTGTAGGCAAAGCCGGGAGCAATCTTGAAGAACTGCTTGGTGGTTACCACCGGCTGGTTTCCCGGGGCCGCCGCCATGATATCGGCAAAGTCCACGCCCATGCCTGACAAACCGGCCATGCCCATGCCCAGGGTCAGCTGGTCATCGAGGCGGAAGGCGAGGGCACCGGACGGGATCATGTAGAGATCGGAGTCGCTTTCGGCGCCATTGGCCTTGCGCGGCGGGTTGAGAAAACCGAACCCCATATCGGCACGGAACTCGCTCATCTCCAGCGTGGCGAGGCCCGCCGGGTTGGTCAGGATCGTGCCGGCATCCTGCGGCGCCGCCACCACCGCACCCGCCATGCCCCATTGCGTCGCCGTGACGCCGAGCATCTGATCGCCGTTGGTGGCATGCGCCAGACCGGCGAGGCCGCACATCGCCGTCAAGGCTGCTGCTCTTTTTATCGTACTTGCAGACATTGTGATTCCCCTCCCTCCACTAAAAATATGCGCCGCTATGTTTTGGAAGGTCTGAATAAGTCCATCCTGGACTTCTCAGACCACGCCAAGCGAAAAGTGTGATTTTCGCTTGGCTTCATTTTTCAACGACTTATCGTCGTTGAAAAATGGCGGCACATCCCTGTGCCGCGGAAGCTCTGAACTTATTCAGAGCTTCCTTTTATTTTTTCGGCGCTACGTTGGGAGAAATGCCCGGCTGACCACGGAAGTGGTTGTGGCAGGCGACACAGCCCTGGGCGATCTGGCCGAGATATCCGGCGGCCTTGGCCATGTTGCCCTCCTTGGCGGCGTCGGCCAGGCGCAGGGTGTTGCCTTCCACCATGTCCTGGAAGCCGAGCAGGGCATCGACGCTTTCATTGCTGATCTTGTCCAGCGGCATGTAGGGCAGCAGGCCGCCGCGCGGCAGGCGGTGGTGCGCCAGGTTGTGGGCGGCGTCGATGGCCATGTCCGCGTTGTCGGTGGCGATGGCGGCGGCCATGCGCTGGTAGTCGGCGAGGATTTCCTGCATCACCTGCACCATGGTCAGGCTGTCGCTGCGGCGATCGTGCAGGCTCTGCAGGCGCATCATGGTCTGACGGCTCTGCGGCGACAGCGACTGCACCTTGCTGCGCAGTTCCGGCGTCATGATCGACAGCATCTGCTGCATCATTTTTTGCGCCTCTGCCTGATTGGGTTGGGTGGCATGGGGGTCTGCGGCCTGCGTTCCCATGCTGCAGGCCAGTGCTGCGGCCAGGGTTGCGATACGAAGTTTGCGGCGCGCTGCAGAGTGGTGCATATAATTCCCCTTGTGATGTTTGTGCGTCGGGATGCAGCGTGACGCGAGGGTGTTGCCGCGGAATGTCGCAGCTGTAACAAGTTGTAACAGGATGTTTCTGCGCTATATCAACAGGTGGCGGAATATGCTAAATGGCAAAGAACATGTGCTGGTGGTGGACGATGATGCGGCATTGCGCAATCTGCTGACCCGCTATCTCACCGAGAACGGCTTCGACGTCACCGCCGTGGCCGACGGCACAACGATGGGCGCTGCGATGGCAGAACGGCAACCAGATCTGCTGATCCTGGACTTGATGCTGCCCGGTGAGGACGGTTTCACCCTGGCCCGGCGTCTGCGCAGCAGCAGTGATATCCCCATCGTCATCCTGTCGGCGCGCGGCGAGGATGTCGACCGCATCGTCGGTCTGGAGATCGGCGCCGACGATTATCTGCCCAAGCCGTTCAACCCTCGCGAGCTGCTGGCGCGCATCCGCGCCGTGCTGCGACGTCAGCGCGCGGTGCCTGCGGCAGCGGGCGAGGCGGCCATCGGCTTCGGTCCCTATCGGCTCGAGCTGGAGCGCCATCGTCTGTTGCGCGACGGCAGCGAGGTGACGCTGACCACCGGTGAATTCGCCCTGCTGCGGGTGTTCGCCGAACACCCGAACCGCGTACTGGAGCGGGACGCGCTGCTGGAGCGTCTGAAGGGCTATGAGCGCAATCCTTTCGATCGCAGCATCGATGTGCGCGTGAACCGTCTGCGGCGCAAGATCGAAGCAGACCCGGCGAGCCCGCAGTACATCCGCACCGTGTGGGGCGAGGGCTACATGTTCTGCCCGCAGGCCTAGCGGCATGTCCATCCCGGCGCTGCGTACGCTGTTTGGCCGCCTGCTGCTCACCATTGCTGTGGTGTCGATCGTCTTTCAGTTGTTCACCGCCTGGGTCATCGGCCAGTTCATGCTGTTGCCGGTCGGCAAGCGTTCTGCCGACGATCTGGCCGCATTGATGGTGCAGACGGCGCACAACTGGCAACAGCGTCCGGATCAGGAGCGGCCACGTTATGCCGGAGAGGTATGGCATCTGCACCTGCTGTATGTGGGCAAGGCGGAACAGTCGTTGCCGTACTCCACCAGCCTGCTGCCCTACGTGTATTTCCTGGAAGACGAATTGCAGACCCTGACCGGTCAGCCTGTTTCGCTGCGCATGAGTCGCGAGGGCGAGGACGAATGGTTCTGGGCCGATCTGGCCGTCGGTAACGAGGCCGTGCGCCTCGGCTTCAGCCGCAGCCGCATCGGCGTTCATCCGCCCATCGCGTTGTTTCTCGTGTTGAGCGTGGGCGGCTTGGTGATCCTCGGCACCGCCGTGCTGCTGGCGCGGCGCCTCAGTCGGCCGCTGGAAAACCTGGCAGCCGCAGCACACCATCTGGGCAGCGGCCACTGGCCGGCACCGGTGCCGGAGCAGGGGCCGCAGGAAATGGCGGCACTGGCCCACAGCTTCAACCAGATGGGCCAGCAGGTGCGCGAGCTGCTGGCCAATCGCACCACCTTGCTCGCCGGAATTTCTCACGACCTGCGCACGCCGCTGGCGCGCATCCAGCTTGCGCTGGCGATGCTGCCGGCGCAGATCGAGCCGGAACTGGTGCAGGGCATGCAGCGCGATCTGGAAGAAATGAATCGTCTTATTGGCCAGTTCCTCGAGATCAGCCGCGGCCTGGGCGAGGCGAAGCTGGAGTGGGTGGACGTGCGCGAGGCGGTACGCGAGCTGAGCGACAACGCCCGCCGTGGTGGCGCCGTGGTCACCTGGCGCGATACCGGTCCCTGTCGCATCCAGCTGCACAAGCTGGCCCTGTGTCGCATCGTCGCCAATCTGCTGGAGAACGCCGTGCGCTATGGCGCCGGCAATCCTGTGGAGGTGGAATACGGCTGGGATGAGCACGGCCTGACCCTGACCATCATGGACCGTGGTCCCGGCATCCCCGCGGAGGCACGCGAGGCGGTGTTCCGTCCGTTCTATCGGCTGGAACAATCACGCAGCGCCCAGACCGGTGGCAGCGGATTGGGACTTGCCATTGCGAGGCAGTTGGCCGAGGCCAATCAGTGGACCATCGAGTTGTTGCCACGCCTTGGGGGAGGGACGGTGGCGCAGGTGCGGATACCGTTTGTGAGTAATATGTAGGAGCGGATCGTATCCACGATACAACGTTTTGGCGGAGCTGATGTGCGCCGGCGCGCGGATTGATTCTGGCGGGGGATTCCGTCCCCCTACGCCGGGTTACTTTTCTTTGTTCGGCCAAAGAAAACTAACGAAAAGAAAGGCCGCCCCGATGTCTCGCCGCTATCGCGGTGCCCTGCGCTACTCGCCCGGAGCAGGTTTCTCCGACGGCACGTCCATGTGCCGACGGAGAAATGCGCGCCATCCATGGCGCGCCCCCTGCGGGCAATTCCGCTCCGGGCTGCGTTGCTCGGCGAGACACAGGGGGTTGAAAGTCAAAACCGGCTCGCCTGCGGCATCGCGGGGGTGGCGTGCGCTACGCGCACGCGGGATGTGGGATGCCGTCCTATGTTCCCGGTTGTTGCGCGACTAATATGCCCCTGCGTGGGAGCCCAATTCATTGGGCGATAGCGGCGTCTGGCGGCTTATGTAGGGTGGATGAGGGTAGTGCATCCACCGGTGGGTTGGTGCGCTATCGCGGATTGATTTTGGCGGGGGATTCCGTCCCCCTACGCCGGGTTACTTTTCTTTGTTCGGCCAAAGAAAACTAACGAAAAGAAAGGCCGCCCGACTCCCGCGCCCTGCGGGTACCCTGTGCTTCTCGCCCGAATCGGCGCTCGCCTACGCGCCGTCCTGGCGCGAAGGCGAGGACATGCCATCCCTGGCATGTCCCCTCCGGGCTTAATCCGATTCGGGCTGCGATGCTCGGCGCGGCAGACGGGGTTTCAACCCGGCTCGCCTTCGGCATCGCGCGGGTGGCGTGCGCTTCGCGCACGCGGGATGGGGAATACCGTGGTCTGTCCCCGGTTGTTCTAGCGGTGCCCTTGCCAACTAGCAGCATTCCTCGGCCCTTTCAGCCAGCCACTGAAAGTTGCTCCAATATCGCGGGTGTGCGTCGGGACGGTTCCGATGCTCTTCGATGTACGGCGCGAGCACCTCGTAGCAGTAGATGATGCTTGGCCCCCAATTGGCTGCCACCAACTCGACGGGTGCTAACCCACCCTTAATCAAGGCGCCGGCTACGTCGTAGTTTGCGGTAACGACCGATGCGCTGTTCCGCTCCTCCTCAGACCACTCGCCAATTGGCTTCTTCGAGAGCACGCTTCGGACGATGTGGCGCGCATGACGGACATCCGGCGCCTGCAGGAACTCAACAAGCGAGAGGCTGCTTTGTGCCTTCGATGACTCCTGCATTGCACTCAACTGCCGCGACATCACACGCAACTGATGGTAATAGACAGCCAAGGTGCAGATAGCCACGACCCCGATTGCGATCTGTAGGTAGATTGAAGCACTCTCATAACTCGACATGCGTCAGCTTCCATTGTCGCTAACGATAAATGAACGGCTCATTGCCAGATATAACGGGCCGGGAAGTGATCCATTTTATGCAAATTGTTGTTTCCACGGGTCAAGGCATCCTGCGCTGAGGGAACCCATGGGGGAATATACTGCAACTTTGCCGTATAACACTACATGTCTGGCAAATCGCCGTTCAAGAGTGTTATCGGGGGGAGTTTACCGTTGGATTACGCCTTAGGCCAACCCAACACGCATTTGGTTTTTGCGTGCGCGTAGCGCACGCCATCCGCGCGATGCCGTTAGGCGAGCCGGGTTTGACTTTCAAACCCCTCTGTCTCGCCGAGCAACGCAGTCCGGGGCGGAATTGCCCGTAGGGGGCGCGCCATGGATGGCGCGCATTCTTCCGTCGGCACATGGACGTGCCGTCGGAAGAACCCGCTCCGGGCGAGTAGCGCAGGGGACCGCGATAGCGGCGAGACATCGGGGCGGCCTTTTCTTTCGTTAGGGAAGGTCTGAATAAGTCCATCCTGGACTTTTCAGACCACGCCAAGCGAAAAGTGTGATTTTCGCTTGGCTTCATTTTTCAACGACTTATCGTCGTTGAAAAATGGCGGCACATCCCTGTGCCGCGGAAGCTCTGAACTTATTCAGAGCTTCCTTAGTTTCTTTTGGCCGCGCAAAAGAAAGTAACACGTCGTACGGGGGCGGAACCCCGACCCAATACAACCGCGCGATAGCGCGCACCATCCCGGAGCAGGGGGGCGGAATCCCCGTTAGAGTCAGCGTGCGCATGGCGCACAACTGATCACCCCTCATCCTGTCCTTCTCCCTGAGGGAGAAGGGACCTGCTGTCTGACAGCGGGAACGGCTGAAGCTCAGCTGCCCAAGCGCTTGAGCAACCCCTCCAACAACTCAAACCGACTCTCCGCATCCGGCATATCCATCACGATGCGCAAGCGCTCCTGCCCGTCCAGCTTGTAGACCTTCGCCTGAGTCTGGATCAGCTGGATGATCTTCATGCCGTCGATGTTGGGCTGCGGGTTGAAGGTGATGCGGCCGCCGGCGGGGCCGAGTTCGATCTTGCGGATGCCGAGCGGGGTGGCGTGCAGTTTCAGCTCGGTGACGCGGATCAGGTTCTTGGCCGGTTCCGGCAGCAGGCCGAAGCGGTCGATCATTTCCACCTGCAAATCACGCAGTTCTTCCAGGCTTTCGGCGCTGGCGATGCGCTTGTACATGATCAGGCGGCTGTGCACGTCGGGCAGGTAGTCGTCGGGGATCAGGGCCGGGATGTGCAGGTCGACTTCGGTGCCGTGGTCGAGCGGGCGATCCAGTTCCGGTTCGCGGCCGGCCTTCAGCGCGGCGACGGCGCGTTCCAGCAGTTCGCTGTATAGGCTGAAGCCGATCTCCTGCATCTGGCCGCTCTGTTCCTCGCCGAGCAGTTCGCCGGCGCCGCGGATCTCCAGGTCGTGGGTGGCGAGGGTGAAGCCGGTGCCCAGTTCCTCGATGGCCTCGATGGCTTCCAGACGTTTGATGGCGTCGTCGGTCATCTGCCGGCGCGGCGGCACGATGAGGTAGGCGTAGGCGCGGTGGTGGGAGCGGCCGACGCGGCCGCGTAGCTGGTAGAGCTGGGCCAGGCCGAAGCGGTCGGCGCGGTTGATGATGATGGTGTTGGCGCTGGGGATGTCGATGCCGGTTTCGATGATGGTGGTGCACACCAGGATGTTGAAGCGCTGGTGGTAGAAGTCGGACATCACCCGTTCCAGTTCGCGCTCGCGCATCTGGCCATGGGCGTGGCGCACGGTGGCCTCGGGGATCAGCGCCGCTAACTCCTGTTCCATCTTCTCGATGGTGTCGACATCGTTGTGCAGGAAGTAGACCTGGCCGCCGCGCTTGATCTCGCGCAGGCAGGCCTCGTGGATCAGCGGCTGCTGCCATTCGGTGACGAAGGTCTTCACGGCGAGGCGGCGCGCCGGTGCGGTGGCGATGATGGACAGGTCGCGGATATGGGCCAGCGACATGTTGAGGGTGCGCGGGATCGGCGTGGCGGTGAGGGTCAGCACGTCAACCTCGGCGCGCAGCGCCTTGAAGCGATCCTTCTGCCGCACGCCGAAACGGTGTTCCTCGTCGATGATGACGAGGCCGAGTCGCTCCAGCTTGATATTCTCCTGCAGCAGTTTGTGGGTGCCGATGATGATGTCCACCTTGCCCTGTTGCAGGCCTTCGATGACCTGGTCCTGTTCCTTTTTGGTACGGAAGCGCGACAGGCTTTCGATGCGCACCGGCCAGTCGGCGAAGCGGTCGCGGAAGTTTTCGTAGTGCTGCTGGGCGAGCAGGGTGGTGGGCACCAGCATGGCCACCTGCTTGCCGCCCATCACGGCGACGAAGGCGGCGCGCATGGCGACCTCGGTCTTGCCGAAACCGACGTCGCCGCACACCAGGCGATCCATCGGCTGCGGCGTTTCCATGTCGTTGAGCACCGCGTCGATGGCGGCCTGCTGATCGGGGGTGGTCTCGAAGGGGAAGCCGGCGGCGAAGGCCTGATATGCGGCCCAATCGATCGTGTAGGCATGGCCCTTGCGGGCGGCGCGCTGGGCGTAGATGGCGAGCAGTTCCGCCGCTACGTCACGCACCTTTTCGCTGGCCTTGCGCTTGGCCTTTTCCCACTGCCCGCTGCCCAGTTTGTGCAGCGGGGCCGATTCCGGCGCCGCGCCGGTGTAGCGGCTGATCAGGTGCAGCGAGGATACCGGCACGTAGAGCTTGTCGCCGCCGGCGTATTCCAGAGTGAGGAATTCTTGGGTAATGCCGCCGGCATCGAGGGTCTGCATGCCGAGGTAGCGGCCGACGCCGTGTTCCTCGTGCACCACCGGCGCACCGGGCTGCAGTTCGGCCAGGTTGCGGATCACCGCGTCGGCGTCACGCGTCGCGCGCACCTTGCGGCGGCGCCGCTGCATCACCTGTTCGCCGTACAGCTGTGGTTCGGCGATGACGGCCAGCGGCGGATCCTGCAACAGCAGGCCCTGCTCCAGCGGTGCTACCAGCAGGCCGAGGGTGATATCGCTGTCGAGGAACTGTTGCCAGGACTCCACCGCCTTGGGCTTGATGTCGGCACCGACCAGCAGGTCGAGCAGGGCCTCGCGGCGGCCGGCGGATTCCACCGCGAACAGCACGCGGCCGGGGAATTCGCCGAGGAAACGGCGCAAGGCGGCGGTGGGCTGTTCGGAACGCACGTCCAGGGTCAGGCTGGGGGGATTGTCACAGGCGAAGTTGAGATGCCCGGCCTTCGCCTCCAGCTCGAAACGCTGCAACTGGGTGCGCGGGTAACGTGCCAGCGCACCCAGCACCTCGTCGCCGCGCAGGAACACGCGCTCCGGCGGCAGCAGCGGGCGTTCGATGTTGTGGCGCAGCTGTTCGTGGCGCTCCTTGCACTCACCCCAGAAGCCGTCGGCGGCATCCTCGGCGCCCTCGGTGCTGAGCACCAGGGTCTGCCCCGGCAGGTAGTCGAACAGGGTGGCGGTGTGGTCGAAGAACAGCGGCAGGTAGTACTCGATGCCCGGTGGGGCGAAACCGTTGCTGACGTCGCGGTAGATCAGGCTGCGTTGCGGGTCGCCCTCGATGGCGAGGCGCCAGGCGCTGCGAAACTGCTTGATGGCGGCGTCGCCGAGGGGGAACTCGCGTGCCGGCAGCAGGCGCACCGAGTGGACCTTTTCCTGGGTGCGCTGGGTCTCCGGGTCGAAGGTGCGGATGCTCTCCACCTCGTCGTCGAACAGCTCGATGCGGTAGGGCAGGTCGCTGCCCATGGGGAACAGGTCGAACAGGGCGCCGCGCACGGCGAACTCGCCGTGCTCCATCACCTGCGACACGCAGCGGTAGCCACTGGCGTCGAGGCGCCGACGCATTTGCTCCAGGTCCATGCGCTGGCCCACATCCAGCACCAGGCTGTGGCCCTCCAGATACTCCCGTGGCGGCAGGCGGTGCATGAGGGTGGCGATGGGGGTGATCAGTACGCCGCGGCTGATGGAGGGCAGGCGGTACAGCGTCGCCAGGCGCTCGGAGATGATGTCCTGGTGTGGCGAGAAGGCGTCGTACGGCAGGGTCTCCCAGTCCGGGAAGTGCAGCACCGGCAGGTTGGCATCGTCGCCCAGGTAGAAACGCAGTTCGTATTCCAGGCGGCTGGCCGTCGGTGCGTCGGCGGTGACCACCAGTACCATGCCGTCCTGCTCGCGCGCCGCCGAGGCGATGGCCAGGCCGTAGCTGCTGCCGTACAGGCGCCCCCAGCGCAGGCGCTCGCCGGGGCGGCGGGCGGGGGTGGGGTGCAGCGGCGAGAGGTAGCGGTCGGTCATCGGCAGGATGTCGAAACGGAAAAGCGGGCTATTGTATAGGCATCCTCACAGAGGACAACCGGACCGCACGGTCCATGAGTCACTGATAATGGCATAAATATTGCCTTATGATTGCGCGAAGATGACAAATGCCGGGCTCGCTCGGCACAAGCACACTACAGGAGAGACCAGATGGCACATATCGTAATCATGGGCGCCGGCATCGGCGGTCTACCCGCCGCCTACGATTTCCGCGACGTCCTTGGGCGCGCGCATGAGATCACCGTGATCAACAGCTCCGATCACTTCAGCTTCACCCCATCCAACCCGTGGGTGGCCGTGGGTTGGCGTACCCGCAAGGACATCACCTTCCCGATGGCCAACTATCTGGCCAAAAAGGACATCAAGCTGATCGCCCAGCCGGTCACCGAGATGAAGCCGGATGAGAATACCCTGGTGCTGCAGGACGGCAGCTCCGTGAAGTACGACTACCTGGTGATCGCCACCGGCCCGAAGCTGGCCTTCGAGGAGGTCGAGGGCTTGGGCCCCCATGGCGGTCACACCCATTCCGTGTGCACCACCGACCACGCCGAGAAGGCCTATGCGGCTTGGCAGGAGTTCGTCAAGGATCCCGGGCCGCTGGTCGTCGGCGCCGTGCAGGGTGCCTCCTGCTTCGGTCCGGCCTATGAGACTGCGCTGATCTACGCCACCGACCTGCGCAAGCGCAAGATTCGTGACAAGGTGCCGATGACCTTCGTGACCTCCGAGCCCTACATCGGCCACCTGGGCCTGGGCGGTGTGGGCGATTCCAAAGGCATGCTGGAGTCGGAACTGCGCCAGAACCACATCAAGTGGATCTGCAACGCCAAAGTCACCAAGGTCGAGGCTGGCAAGATGTATGTGTCCGAGCACAACGACAGCGGTGAGGTCATCAAGGAGCACGAAGTGCCCTTCAAATATTCCATGATGCTGCCGGCCTTCAAGGGCATCGATCCGGTGATGAAGGTGGGTGAGGATCTGGTCAACCCGCGCGGTTTCGTCAAGGTGGACGCCTTTCAGCGCAACCCGAAGTGGCACAATATCTACTCCGTCGGCGTGTGCATCGCCATCCCGCCGGTGGAGGCCACTCCGGTACCGACCGGTACCCCCAAGACCGGCTACATGATCGAGTCCATGGTGTCGGCCACCGTCCATAACATCAAGAACGCCCTGGAGGGCAAGGAGCCGGACGAGAAGGGTACCTGGAACGCCATCTGCCTGGCGGACATGGGCGATACCGGCGTGGCCTTCGTCGCCATGCCGCAGATCCCGCCGCGCAACGTGTCCTGGATGAAGAAGGGCAAGTGGGTGCACATGGCCAAGGTGGCCTTCGAGAAGTACTTCATCAACAAGATGAAGAAGGGCTCTTCCGAGCCCCTGTTCGAGAAGTACATCCTCAAGGCCCTGGGTATCGAACGCCTGAAGTAAGGTTGTCGCAGAGGGGAATCAAAGACGGCGGGGCAGGTCCCCGCCGTTTTTTTTGCAGGTAACGCCAGGCTTGACACGTCAGCATGACAGGCGGACACTGTCATGACATAGCCTGCCAAAAATAACAATAAATTAACATATTGATTGGAGGGGTAAATGGCCTGTGACAACATCGCCAAGCCGTCCTGTGAGCAAATCATCAACATCCTGCCCGACCCCTTCGTGGTCATCGATCGCCATTACCGCATCATGGCGGCCAATGCCCAGTACCGTAAGCGTTACGGCCTGAGCAACGGCGAGGACGTGGTGGGCCGCTTCTGCTACGAGGTATCTCATCATGTGGATGCCCCCTGCAGCCAGCACGGCGAGCATTGCCCGCTGGAGATCGTCTTCAGCACCGCACAGTCGACCCAGGTGATGCACATCCATTACGACATGAACGGCCACGAGGAATACGTGCAGCTTCAATCGACCCCGCTGTTCGACGATGATGGCAATGTGCTGTATGTGGGCGAGTACATCTTTCCGATCAGCCAGAAGCGTCAGGATACCCTGCTCATCGGTCGTTCCCGCCCGATGGTGCGCATGACCAGCCTGTTGCAGCGCGTGGCCCCCACCACCACCACGGTGTTGCTGCTGGGTGAGAGTGGCGTCGGCAAGGAGTGCGTGGCGAAGTATGTACACGAGTATTCACCGCGTAGCGGCGGGCCCTTTGTCATCGTCGACTGCGGCACCCTGGGCGAGAACCTGATCGAGAGCGAGCTGTTCGGCCATGAGAAGGGCGCTTTTACCGGCGCCACCGGGCGCAAGAAGGGCCTGTTCGAGGTGGCCCACGGCGGCACCCTGTTCATCGACGAAATCGCCGAGTTGCCGTTGGCGCTGCAAACCAAGCTGCTGCGCGTGCTGGAGACCGGCACCATCCGCCGCCTCGGCGGTACCGAATACATCAACGTCGACGTGCGCGTCATCGCCGCCACCCACCGCGACTTGCAACGGATGGTGGAGCGCGGCGAGTTCCGCCAGGACCTGTATTACCGTCTGTCCGCCTTCCCGGTGCGTATCCCGCCGCTGCGCGACCGCCCCGACGATATCGCCGCATTGGCCGAGTATTTCCTGTCCAGCAGCGATGACGGCGATCGTTTCGTACCGCTGTCGCCCGAGGTAATCGAAACCCTGATGACCTACGATTACCCGGGTAATGTGCGCGAGTTGCGCAACATCATCGAACGTGCCGCGATTCTGGCCTATGGTGAGGACATCATCCGGCCGGAACATCTGGTGTTCGAGGGCCCGCGGCGCGAGGATGTGCAACAGCCAGGGGGCGAACGGGGGGCGCTGGAGGGCAGCAGCCGCAAACTGCTGCAGCGGCGTCATGGCCGTCTCACCGACGATGAGGTGATGCACGCCCTGGAGACCTGTGACGGCCACCGTGCCCGTGCGGCACAGCGTCTCGGCGTCAGCGAGCGCACCCTGTACCGTTATGTGGAACGCATGCGCGGCAATTGATGGGGCCGGCAGCCGGGTGGTGGAAATAAAAAAGCCGCGCCATTTCGGGCGCGGCTGAAAACACCACAGTGTGGAAGGAGGGGAATCCACCACCGACTCCGCAGAGCCGGTGGAATTGCTCCACACAATTCATGTGGCAATATGCGTGCCATATGAATAATCATTGATTATCAGTGTGTTAACAGTTCTCCCGTGCGGCTGCTGACATGTCATTGACTGTCAACTGTCAGGTCTGGCGTGTGCGACACCTGTGTCAGCCCGCATACCGGGCGGCCGCCGCCACACGTTTTTCATAGGTCTCGCGGGCGATGGCCACATCCTCCAGGAAGTGTGGCAGCTCCGGCAGCAGCAGCGCCTGCGGGCCGTCCACCAGCGCCTTGGGCGGCTGGGGATGGAAATCCACCAGTACCATGTTGGCGCCGGCGATGATGCCCTGGGCGGTGACGTGAAAAACGTCGAGCAGGCCGTCCGGGCTGCGCTCGCGGGAACCCACCGAATGGGACGGATCGATGCACACCGGCATGCGCGTCAGGCGCTTCACCACCGGCACATGGGCGAAGTCCACCAGGTTGCGGTGCGGGTCGCCCATGTTGGTCTTCATGCCGCGCAGGCCGAACACCACGTTGCGGTTCCCTTCCGAGGCCAGGTATTCGGCGGCGTTGAGCGACTCCTCCAGAGTGATGCCGAAGCCGCGCTTGAGCAGCACCGGAAACTCGCGCTGGCGACCGACGATCTTCAGCAGTTCGAAGTTTTGCGTGTTGCGCGTGCCGATCTGTAGCATCACGCCGGTGGGATTGCCCGCGGCATGCAGTGCCTCGTGAATCTCGTGCACATGGCTGTCGTGGGTGACCTCCATGGCGATGACCTTGATGCCATACTTTCCCGCCAGCTCGAATACATAGGGCAGGCAGGTCTTGCCGTGGCCCTGGAAGGCATAGGGATTGGTGCGTGGCTTGTAGGCGCCCATGCGTGTGCACACCTGGCCGTGATCGCGCAGGGTGCGCATCATGCTCTCCACGTGTTCCGGCGTGTCCACCGCACACAGGCCGGCGAAGACGTTGAGGTTGTCCTGGCCGAAGCGCACGCCGTTGTACTCGAAATAACTCGGGCGCTGGTCGTCATGGTGACGGCCGAGCACGCGGTATTCGCGTGATACGCGCACCACGCGTTCGACACCGGGCAGGCTGGCGATGTCATCCTTGTCCAGGGCGGCGGTGTCGCCGATGAGATAGATCTCGGTCAGTGTCTGCTGGCTGCCGCGCTCCTCGTGCACGCGCATCTGCACCCGCGGCAGGTTGGCGATGTAGGTGCGCAGGTTTTCGAATTCCGGACTCTGCGTGGTGACATGCGGTTGCAGGATGATGATCATTGTGGGTTCACCTCTATGAGTCGCAAATGAACGCGAATAAACGCAAATTATTATGCCAGGAAATTAGTGATTCTCTCGCCAGAACGTACAGGCTCGACCATGGGTATCGATGAGCTGTGCGGCATTCATTGTATGCTCCCGCGCTGACTACATTCGCGTTGATTTGCGTTCATTTGCGGACTGTGTGAGGTTTCTAGTCGCGGTAGCGGCGCAGCAGGTCGGCGTAGGCATCGATGCGGCGGTCGCGCAGATAGGGCCAGGCGCGGCGCACCTGTTCGTTGCGGCCGAGATCGACTTCCGCCACCAGGAAGGTGGGATCGTCTTCCGGTGCCTGGGCGAGGATCTCGCCCTGCTGGCCGCAGATGAAGCTGTAGCCCCAGAAGTTGATGCCGGGTGTCTGGCCGGTCGGGTCCGGCTCATGGCCGACGCGGTTGCAGGCGACCACCGGGACGCCGTTGGCGATGGCATGGCTGCGCTGGATGGTGACCCAGGCATCGCGTTGGCGCAATTGTTCGTCCGGTTCTGCGCGCTCGTCCCAGCCGATGGCGGTGGGATAGAGTAGTATCTCTGCACCGGCCATGGCCATCAGGCGCGCCGCTTCCGGATACCACTGGTCCCAGCACACCAGCACGCCGAGGCGGCCTACCGAGGTGTCGATGGGGGTGAAGCCCAGATCGCCGGGGGTGAAATAGTACTTTTCGTAATAGCCGGGGTCGTCCGGGATATGCATCTTGCGGTAGATGCCGGCGAGGCTGCCGTCCTTTTCCAGTACCACGGCGGTGTTGTGGTACAGACCGGAGGCGCGCCGCTCGAATACCGAGCCGACGATGACGATCCCCAGTTCCTGCGCCAGTTCGGACAGGGCTTGGGTGGTGGGGCCGGGGATGGGCTCGGCCTGATCGAAGCGTGCCGGGTCTTCCGACTGGCAGAAGTACACACCGCTGTGCAGTTCCTGCAGCAGCACCAGTTCGGCGCCGTCGGCGGCCGCCTCGCGGATGTTCAATGCGCTGTAGTAAAGATTGGTTTCCCGATCCTCGCTGCAAGGCTGCTGGACCAGGCCGACACGCAGGGTTCGTGATTTCATCACATCCTCCACAAGGACGAGTCCGCAAATGAACGCGAATTAACGCGAATACAACTTTGCCGGGAAAGAATAGCTTTCATTGGCCTGCATTCGCGTTCATTTGCGGACCCGATTTTTCATACCACCCCTGCCGGCAACTGCATGGTGACGCAATGCAGGCTGCCGTATTGTTGGATCAGGGGCAGGCAGTTGATGGCGATGAGTTCGCGGCCGGGGAAACAGGGGGCCAGTCGCTCCAGCGCCACCGCATCCTGCACATCGTCATAGACCGGCACCAGCACGGCACCGTTGATGATGAGGAAATTGGCATAGGTGGCGGGCAGGCGCTGGCCGTGTTCGTTGCGTTTGGGGGAGGGCAGTGGTAGCGGCACCAGACGGTAGGGCCGGCCTTCATTGTCGCGGAAGGCCTTGAGTTCACGCTCCATTTCCAGCAAGGCGGCGTAATGACTGTCGTGCGGGTTGTCGCAGCGCACGTAGGCGATGGTGTGTTCGTCGCAGAAGCGGGCCAGCGTGTCGATATGGCCGTCGGTGTCATCGCCCTCCAGTTCGCCGTGGTCGAGCCACAGCACGCGCCGGCTGCCGAACACCTGGGCGAAGATGCCTTCCAGGCCGACGCAGTCGTATTCGGGATTGCGTTGCGGGTTGAGCAGGCAATGGCGGGTGGTGAGCAGGGTGCCCCGGCCATCGCTCTCGATGCTACCGCCTTCCAGAATCAGATCGACGATCTCCAGCGGTGTGGTGCCGAACACGCCCTGGCGGTGCAGGGTGCGGGTGAGGGCATTGTCCAGTTCGTAGGGGTATTTGCGGCCCCAGCCGTTGAAGGCGAAGTCGAGCAACAGAGGCTTGCCGTCGCGCAATACGGTGATAGGGCCGTGATCACGCGCCCAGACATCATTTGACGGGGCAATGGCCAGAAGTACCTGACCGAGGTCGACGCGGGCGACGGCCAGCTGAGTCTGGATATGGGTGCGATGTTCCTCGTCCAGACAGGAAACAATCAGCCGCTCATGAGCAGTGACCGCCCTGGCAATCTGTATGAATACCTGTTCCGCCTGTTGCAGGATGCGCCCCAGCGGGCCGTACCGGTGGGGCCAGGTGAGCAGCACCGCGCATTGCGGTGACCATTCTGCGGGCAGTATCTGCATGGAATCATAAGAGCCGTGCTTGCACACCGGCAGCCACAGCGGTTGGCGGGGTGTTATTTGCGCTTGAGCACACTGTGAATTACATACTGGTGCTCGAAATAGACGATATAATCCGGGTACACCCAGCGCGTGATGGGCGGCTTGCCCACGGCAGGCAGTTTTTCCTGCGGCGCGCCAAAGCGGGTCTCCACCTGCTGCATGCTCATGCCGCGAACCGGAAGTTCCACGGGGGCCGGGGCCGTCGGCGCGGTGGCGCTGTCTTCCAGCACAGCGGGCGGCATCTGTACCACATCGCCGTGGGCGGCAGCGCTGCCGGCGGCCAGCAGGACGGCAATGAGGTGGATATGGCTGGGACGCATGATTCGGCTCCTTGATCGTCGTCTTCGGTTATGGTCCTGGTGACCCAATATACTGCACTGGCTCCACCAGAGTAAAACCTCATTCGATACTCCACATTATGCACGCCGTACGCGAACTTTTCTCCTACCGCAAATATTGGGCGCAGCGCTTCGGTACCGCGCCGTTCCTGCCCATGTCGCGTGCCGAAATGGAGCAATTGGGCTGGGATTCCTGCGATGTGATCCTGGTCACGGGAGATGCCTATGTGGATCACCCCAGTTTCGGCATGGCCTTGGTTGGGCGCCTGCTGGAGGCGCAGGGCTTTCGCGTCGGCATCATCGCCCAGCCGGACTGGACCTCGGCGGAGGATTTCCGCCGTCTGGGACGGCCCAATCTGTTTTTCGGTGTCACCGCCGGCAACATGGATTCCATGGTCAACCGCTATACCGCCGATCGGCGCATCCGCAGCGACGATGCCTACACGCCGGGCGGTGAGGGCGGCAAACGGCCGGATCGTTCGGTCATCGTCTACAGCCAGCGCTGCCGCGAGGCCTACAACGATGTACCGCTGATCATCGGCGGTATCGAGGCCAGCCTGCGCCGCATTGCCCATTACGATTACTGGTCCGAGAAGGTACGCCGTTCGGTGGTGCTGGATGCCAAGGCCGATCTGCTGCTGTACGGCAACGCCGAGCGCGCCCTGGTGGAGGTGGCACATCGCCTGGCCAAGGGCGAGCCCATCGCCGGGATCACCGATGTGCGCGGTACCGCCTTTGTGCGCAAGTCCGTGCCGGATGATTGGGTGGAGGTGGATGCCGGCGACATCGATATACCGGGTGCGCCGCCGGTGCATGTCAATCCCTATGCGGAGGTCAAGACCTGCATGGTCACGGCGGGGCAGCCGGTGAGCCTGCAGCGCAAGCCGCGCGTGGTACGTGAGCGCAGCGTGGTGCGCCTGCCGTCCTACGAGCAGGTGCGCGACGATGCCGTGCTGTATGCCCATGCCTCGCGCGTGTTCCATCTGGAAACCAATCCGGGTAATGCCCGTGCCCTGGTGCAGCGTCACGGCGAGCGCGAAGTGTGGCTGAATCCGCCGCCGATCCCGCTCAGCACCAGAGAGATGGATGCCATCTTCGATTTGCCCTTTGCCCGCGCACCGCATCCGTCCTATGGCAATGCACGCCTGCCGGCCTGGGAGATGATCCGTTTCTCCATCAACATCATGCGCGGCTGCTTTGGTGGCTGCACCTTCTGCTCCATCACCGAGCACGAAGGCCGCATCATCCAGAACCGTTCCGAGGACTCCATCGTGCGTGAGGTGGAGACGATCCGCGATACGGTCGCCGGTTTCACCGGTGTCATCACCGATCTCGGCGGTCCCACCGCCAACATGTATCGCATGCACTGCAAGGAGGCGCAGATCGAGGCTGCCTGCCGGCGTCTGTCCTGCGTGTTTCCTGACGTGTGCGGCAACCTGAAGACCGATCACGCCCCACTGATCCATCTCTACCGCCGGGTGCGCCAGTTGCCCGGCATCAAGCGTGTGTTCATCGCCTCCGGCCTGCGCTATGACCTGGCGGTGCGCTCGCCAGAATACGTCAAGGAGCTGGTGACGCACCACGTTGGCGGCTATCTCAAGATCGCGCCGGAACACACCGAGGCGGGACCGCTCAGCCTGATGATGAAACCGGGCATCGGCGCCTACGACCGCTTCAAGACGATGTTCGAACAGGCCTCGAAGGAGGCGGGCAAGGAGCAGTATCTGATCCCGTATTTCATCGCCGCCCATCCCGGCACCTCGGACACCGACATGCTGGAGCTGGCGCTGTGGCTCAAGCGCAACGGCTTCCGCCTCGATCAGGTGCAGACCTTCCTGCCCACGCCGTTGGCCATGGCCACTGCCATGTATCATACCGGGCGCAATCCTCTGAAACGTGTGCGCCGCGACAGCGCGGGTATCGAAGTGCCCAAAGGTCTGCGCCAACGCCGCCTGCACAAGGCCTTTCTGCGTTACCACGATCCGGAGAACTGGCCGCTGTTGCGCGAGGCACTGCAGCGCATGGGGCGCAGTGATCTCATCGGCAACGGCAAGCGCCATCTGGTACCGGCCTGGCAGCCGGAAGGCACCGGCAACAAGGCCGCCGTAAGGCGCGCACATCCGTCACGCACGGCGCCGCAGTCAGCAAAGAGAAACGCCCGGCAGAAACCTGCCGGGCGTCGTCGCTGAGCCCGCACCGCCGACCGGCGGTGCGCTCTTTACTACAGCCCCTGTTCTGCCGCGTGCAGTTGTTGTTCCGCCTTGGCGTGATCGCGTGCCAGTACCACGTAGAAGGCCGGCAGCACGAACAGCGTGAACAGCGTACCGATGGCGAGACCGGCAGTGATGGTCAGGCCGATATCGAAGCGGCTGACCGCGCCGGGGCCGGCGGCGGTGAGCAGCGGCAGCATGGCAAATACCATCGCCGAGGCTGTCATCAGGATCGGCCGCAGACGGATCTCCGCCGCCCGTTCCACCGCCTCGCGCTTGGATAGCCCCTGGCTGATCTGCAGTTTGTTGGCGAACTCCACGATGAGGATGCCGTTCTTGGCCACCACGCCAATGAGTGTGATGAGGCCGACCTTGGTATAGATATTGACCGAAGAGAAGCCGAGGGTGATGAAGATCATCGCGCCGAATACCGACAGCGGCACGGTCACCAGGATGATGGCCGGGTCGCGCCAGCTTTCATACAGCGCCGCCAGCGTCAGATAGATGAACACCAACGACAGGGCGAAGGTGATCAGCGTGGCGCTGCCTTCCTGCATGTACTGGCGCGAGATGCCCTTGTAATCGACATCATAGCCCTTGGGCAGGATATCGCGGGCGATCCGTCCCAGGTATTCCAGCGCCGTGCCCTGGTCCACGCCCGGCATCATCACACCTTCGACAGTGATGGCGTTGAGCTGCTGGAACTGGGTGCGGCTGGACGGCTCCACCGACTGCTCCAGCCGCGCCACCGCGGACAGTGGCACCAGTTCACCACTGCCGGTTCGGATGTAGTAGTCGTTCAGCATCTCGGCGCTCAGGCGCGACTCACGGCCCACTTGCGGCACCACCTTGTAGCTGCGGCCTTCCAGATTGAAGCGGTTGACGTAACCGCCGCCCAGCATGGTGCCGAGGTTGCGGCCAATGTCCGCCATGCTGATGCCGAGGTCGCCGGCGCGATCGCGATCGATGAGCACATTGATGACCGGCAGGTCGATATCCACCGACTTGCGCAGGAACATGAACTGGCCGCTGCCCATGGCGGTGCCGACGATCTGATCGGCGAAGCCGGCCAGTTCCTCATAGCTGCGATCGGAGGTGAGCACCATTTCGATGGGGAAACCGCGGCCGCCGCCCGGCAGGCTGGGGCGCGGAAAAACGGCAGTCTGGTAACCCGCCACGCCGGCAAGCAGGCCTTGCACCTGCGGTTGTACATCCATCTGGCTGCGCTCGCGCTGGGTGAAGGTCTTCATCTTGAAGCCGCCGAAGGTGGTCTCCGGCGTCATGCCGAGGATCATGAAGCTGTCGTTGTACTCGGGCACGCTCTCGAAGCGGCGCTGAATCTCCGCGGCAAAGGTTTGGTGATAGTCCAGCGTCGCCGTGCGCGGCGCGGAGGCCTGGAAGAACAGGATACCCTGATCCTCAGTGGGGGCCAGCTCGCTGCGGCTGGTGATGAACATCAGCACGATGGCGACCAGCAGCACCGCGGTGAAGATCAGTGTCGCCGGTACCGACTCCATGGCAACGTGCAGGCCGCGGCGGTAGGCGTGCGCTAGCCAGTCGAAGGCATGCTCTACCCATTGCTCGAAACGACCCTGGTTGCCATGTGCCTTGAGTACCTTGGAAGCCAGCATCGGCGACAGGGTCAGCGCGACCACGCCGGAGATGAATACCGCGCCGGTGAGGGTGAAGGCGAACTCGGAGAACAGGGTGCCGACCAGGCCGCCCTGGAAGCCGATGGGCACGAATACCGCGAACACGGTGATGGTCATGGCGAAGATCGGCATGGCCATCTCGCGCGCACCGTGGATCGCCGCCTGGAACTTGCTTTCGCCTTGTTCGATGTGGCGGTGAACGTTCTCGACGATGATGATGGCATCGTCCACCACCAGGCCGATGGCCAGCACCATGGCGAGCAGGGTGAGCAGGTTGAGCGAATAGCCGAGCAGCAGCATCACAAAGGCGCCACCGATGAGCGACAGCGGCACCGCCACCGCCGGGATCAGTGCGGCACGCAGCGAGCCCAGGGTGAGAAAGATGACCAGCAATACAATGAGCACCGCCTCGCCCAGAGTCTTGTATACTTCGTTGATGGAGTCCTCGATGAAGCGGCTGGCGTCATAGGGCACCATCACCTCCATGCCTTCCGGCAATTGGGCACGGATCTTCGGCACCTCGGCATTGATGGCCTGGGCCACGGTAAGGGGGTTGGCGCCGGGGGCCTGCTCCATTGCCATGAACACCGTGGGTTTGCCGCGGTACCAGGCGGTGGAATCGTAGTCCTCGGAGCCCAGTTCAGTGGAAGCCACGTCACGCAGGCGCACCAAGGCGCCACCCTCATTGCGTACCACCAGATTCTCGAAGTCCTCCACGGTGCTGACATCGGTGCTGGCGGTCAGGTTGATGCTGACATACTTGCCCTTGGTGGCGCCCACGGCAGCGAGGTAATTGTTGCGTGTGAGCACGTTGGCGACATCGCTGGCGGTGACGTTGAGCGCCGCCATGCGCTGCGGGTCGAGCCAGATGCGCATGGCGTACTGCTGGCCGAACATGCGCGCCTTGGCCACGCCGGGCAGGGCCTGCAGCTGCGGTTGCACCACGCGCAGCACGTAGTCGGCCACCTGCGGCCGCGGGATGGTCTCACTGAAGATGGCGATATACATCAACGCGGTGGAGTCGCCGGTGGTGGAATCGATTACCGGGTCCTGCGCGTCGGCGGGCAACTGGTTGCGCTTGCTGGCCACCTTGGCCTGGATCTCCGCCACCGCCGCATTGGCATCGTAGTTCAGCTCCATGGTGACCTCGATCTTGGACAGTCCCTGGGTGCTGGTGGCGGAGATGAAGTCGATGCCGTTGGCCTCGGCGATGGCCTGCTGCAGCGGAGTGGTGATGAAACCCTTGACCAGTTCGGAGCTGGCACCCGGATAGGCCGTGGTCACCGTCACAACGGTGTTGCGCATCTCCGGATATTGGCGTACCTCCATCTCCTGCAGGGAGCGCAGGCCAACGATCAGGATCAGCAGGCTGATCACCGTCGCCAGGACCGGACGACGGACGAAGATGTCGGTGAAGTTCATTCTTGCCGGACCTCGCCGTCGTTGAGTTCGACCTGGTTGTCGATGGCCACCGGCATGCCGTCACGCAGCTTCACCAGGCCGGCACGGACCACCTGCTCGCCGGCCTTCAGGCCCTTGCTGACTACGATGCGTCCCTCATGGCTGCGCCCGGTTTCCACCTGGCGGCGTTTGGCGAGCAGCTTGCCGCCTTCAGCCTTCTCGATGACATAGAGGAAATTGCCGTAGGTGTTGAAGCTGATGGCGGTCTGCGGCACCGTGATTACCGTGTCGACCGTGGGCAGCACGGTGGCGACATCGGCGAACATGCCGGGACGCAGCAGGCCCGCGCTGTTGTCGAGGATGGCGCGCAGGGCGATGGAGCGGGTGCGGCGATCGACACCGGATTCCACCGCCTGGAGACTGCCGCGGAACACCTGCTCGGGGTAGGCGGCGACACGCACCTCCACCGCCTGCCCGGGCGCCAGTTCACGCAGATGGCGCTCCGGCAGGGCGTAGTCCACATAGATGGGATCGAGGGCCTGCAGGCTGACGATGCGGGTGCCGGGCGAGAGGTACTCGCCCAGATTGACGCCGCGGATGCCGAGCAGGCCGTCGAACGGGGCACGGATGGTCTTCTGCGCCAGCTTGGCGGCCTTTTCGGCCATGCGCGCCTCGGCGGCATCGAAGGAGGCCTTGGCGGCATCGTAGTCCGAGGAGGAGATGGCGTTGCGCTTGATCAGGTCCTTGGCGCGTTCGAGCTGAACCTCGGCCAGGCGACGCTCGGCGCGCGCGCCTTCCAGGGCGGCCTTGTCCACGGTCGCTTCCAGTTGCAGCAGCACATCACCGGCCTTGACGGCCTGGCCGGATTCGAAGCGGATCGCGCTGACGATGCCGCCGATTTCGGTGGTGACATCGGTGCCGTTCAGTGCCACGAGACTGCCGGCAGCCTGCAGGCGTGGTTGCCACTGTTCCTCGCGTGCCTCGGTGGCGCTGATGACCGCAGGGGGCATGGGCTGGGCAAATTGCGCCTGCATCATGCGGAACTGGTAGGCCTTTATCCCGAAGATGCCGCCCAGGATCACGGCCAGGGCCAGTAGCACGATCACGATACGCTTGATCATCTTGTCCGATCCGTCGTTGGAGTTACGAGTTGAGTTTAGCCGGGGCCGCCCGGAGGCTGGCCGAAACAAGCGGACGATAGTGAGTCAATTGTTTATAAAGATAAACAGGGTGTTTATGATGTAATCCATGAATGAATTCGATTATTTGGGATTGGATGGCCGCGCCCTGCGGGTGTTTCTCACCGTTCTGGAGACGGGCTCGGTTACGGCGGCGGCGGAATATCTGGGTACCACCCAATCGGCGGTGAGCCATACCCTCGAAAAACTCAGGGGAATTACCGGTGATCCCCTGTTCGTGAAGGCGGGGCGCGGCATTGCCGCCACTGCCCATGCCCAGGCCATGGCGGAGCCGGTGCGGGCCCTGCTCGACGGTATGCGCTCGCTGGCGCTGGGGCCGCGATTCGACCCCGCCAGCAGCCGGCGCGAGTTCACCATCGCCGCCAACGATTACCAGCGCGACCTGTTGCTGCCCCCGGTGCTGCAAACCATGTGCACCCATGCCCCCGGCGTCCGCATGCGCATCGTGCCGGCGGGGATCCCCACGGTCGAGCAGCTGCGCGAGGGCTATTGCGACCTGATCATTTCCCCGGAACCCCCCATGGGCAGTGATGTGGTGAGCGAGCATCTGGTGACCGATCAGCTGGTCTGTTATTACGACCCGGCCCACAGCCAACCGCCGGCCGACATGGAGCAGTACCTGGCGGCGCGCCACATCGGTCTGCGTTTCGACGACTCGGAACGGGCCGACTTTGAAAACCGCTTCCGCGCCCGCGGCATCCACCGCACGGTGGCCGTGGTGGTGGACAATGTGGCCAGCATCCCCAGTTTCATGCGCGGTACGGCCCTGCTGGCCATTGCCCCCTCCATGCTGGACCGTAGTCTGATGCGCGGCCTGGCCTGGGCACCGCCGCCATTCCCGGTGCCGGCCCTGGAGGTACACATGAGCTGGCACCGGCGCAACGAGCAGGACGGTGCCCACCAATGGCTGCGCGGCCTGATACGCCAGTCGGCCGAGGCGTTGCAGCAATGCCTGGCGCAGCATGGCGGGCTCGCACAATGCGCCCGCGGCAGCAATACTTAAAACCTGCAACTTATTCGACAACGACAGCATGGTCTACGTGGAATCCAAATTCGGCGACGGCTCCCTGCATGAGGAGGCGGCCCGTGACGCCTGGCTGCAGGGGCTGGCTGCGGATCGCAAGCCCGAGGAGATCGCGCTCATCCGCCGCGCCCTCGATCTGGCGGAGCGCGCCCACCGTGCGCAGACCCGTGCCTCCGGCGAGCCCTATCTGGCCCACGCCACCGCAGTGGCCGATATCCTCGCCGGGCTGCGCATGGACCACGAAACCCTGGCGGCGGCCATTCTGCACGACGTGGTAGAAGATACCGAGATATCCTTGACCGACATCGAACAGGCCTGCGGTGCGGCAGTGGCGCATCTGGTGGACGGTCTCACCAAGATGAAGGTGATTGGCGAATACCAGGCGGCGGAGCAGGGCAACAAGAAGGAGCAGGTCAAGGCTGAGAGTCTGCGCAAGCTGCTGCTGGCCATGGCCGAGGACGTGCGCGTGGTGTTGATCAAACTGGCCGATCGCCTGCACAACATGCGCACCCTGCAACACCTGCCGCCGCACAAACAGCAGCGCATCGCCCGCGAGACGCTGGACATCTATGCACCGCTGGCCAATCGCCTCGGCATCTGGCAAGTGAAGTGGGAGCTGGAAGACCTGGCCTTCCGCTATCTGGAACCGCAGGCCTACAAGGAGATCGCCAGAGCCCTCGACGAACGTCGTATCGACCGTCAGCGCTACATCGACAAGGTGCTGGCAATACTGCGCCAGGAGCTGGAGCGCGCCGGCGTCAAGGCCGACGTCAAGGGCCGTCCCAAACACATCTATTCCATTTGGAAGAAGATGCAACGCAAGGGGCTGAGCTTTCACGAACTGTACGACGTGCGTGCCGTGCGCATTCTGGTGGATACCATCCCCGACTGCTACCACGCTCTAGGGGTGGTGCACATGCTGTGGCCGCACATCCCCAAGGAGTTCGACGACTACATCGCCACGCCGAAGGAGAACCGCTATCGCTCCATACATACTGCGGTGGTCGGCCCCGAGGGCAAGACCGTGGAGGTGCAGATCCGTACCTACGAAATGGACAAGGAGTCGGAACTGGGCGTGGCGGCGCACTGGCGCTACAAGGAAGGTGGTAAGAGCAACCGCGACTTCGAGCAGAAGGTGGCCTGGCTGCGCCAGCTGCTGGAATGGAAGGACGAGGAAAACAGCGCCGGCGACTTCATCGATCGCTTCAAGTCCGAGGTATTCCAGGACCGGGTCTACGTGCTGACGCCGCAGGGGGAGGTGGTGGACATGCCGCAGGGCGCCACGCCGCTGGACTTCGCCTATTACATCCACACCGAGGTGGGCAACCGTGCGCGTGGCGCACGTGTCGACGGACGCATGGTGCCGATCACCTACGAACTGAAGAGCGGCGAACAGGTAGAGATTCTGACCACACGCCACGGCGAGCCGAGCCGCGACTGGCTCAATCCCCATCTCGGTTATCTGAAGACTTCGCGTGCCCGCGCCAAGGTGCGCCACTGGTTCACCCAGCAGGCGTTGGAACGCAACCTGGCCGAGGGCCGCGCGGTGCTGGAAAAGGAACTGCGCCGCTTCAGTGTCTCCGACCTGCCGCTGGAGCAACTGGCGGCACAGTTCGGCTACGATCAGCTCGATCCCTTCCTGCTGGCCATCGGCCGCGGCGACATCAACACCAGCCAGATCGTGCGCGCCCTGCAAAAGCAGGTGGTGCCGCCGTCGGAATCGACGGAGGAAGAAGCTCTGCCGATCACCGCGCCCGCCGCGACGGGCAAAGGCGGCAGCGACGGCGGGATATATATCCGTGGTGTCGGCAATTTGCTCACCTCCATGGCGCGCTGCTGCAAACCGGCACCGGGGGATGCGGTGGTGGGTTACATAACTCAAGGACGCGGTGTCACCATCCACCGCCGTGATTGCCGTAATATTCTCAACATCGCCCCGGAGAAGCGGGTGCGTCTCATCGAGGTGGAGTGGAGCAGCAAGCAGCGCCAGACCTATCCGGTGGATATCGAGATCCTGGCCTTCGACCGTCAAGGTCTGTTGCGCGACATCACCTCGATCCTGTCCAACGAAAAGATCAACGTATTGTCGGTCAATACCCAGACCAACAAGCAGGACTATAGCGTGCGCATGCAGCTGACCCTGGAGATCGCCAACATCGACGAGCTGTCGCGGGTGCTGGGCCGCATCGGTCAGTTACCCAATGTCACCGAGGCGCGACGGCGGATACATTGAAAATCGGTTACAAGTTGCAAGATACAAGTAAACACCGACGGTGGAATTCGAAACTTCTCTCCTGGTAGGTACTCTTCTGCAACGCTACAAGCGTTTTCTGGCCGACGTGCGTCTGGCCGATGGCAGCGTCATTACGGCGCACACCCCCAATACCGGCAGCATGCTGGGCTGTGCCGAGCCGGGCAGCCGGGTCTGGTTGCGGGCAGTGGACAATCCGCAGCGCAAGTATCCGCATGCCTGGGAACTGGTGGAGAACGCTGCCGGGGTATTGATCGGTATCAATACCGGCGTGGTGAATCATCTGGTGCGCGAGGCCATCAGCGGCGGCGTTATCAGGGAGTTGCAGGGTTACGCCACGCTGCGCCAGGAGGTGCGGTACGGCAGCGAGAACAGCCGCATCGACCTGTTGCTGGAGGGGAATGGACGCCCGCCCTGTTATGTGGAAATCAAGAATGTCACCGCGGTCGACGCCGCCGGCACGGCCTTTTTTCCCGATGCGGTGAGTGCACGCGGCAGTAAACATCTGCGCGAGCTGATCCAGGTGGTGGCGCAAGGGAGGCGTGCCGTACTCTGTTTTTGTGTGCAACGGGCCGATGCCCGTGCCGTGCGCCCCGCCGATGAAATCGATCCCCGCTATGGCCAGACCCTGCGTGAGGCCGTAGCGGCCGGGGTGGAGGCGTTGGCATACCGTGCCACGGTGACACCGCACGGAGTGGTGCTGGATACCGCACTGCCGATACGACTCTGAGGAGCGCGCAGCCCGCCATGGAGAATGCATGAAACCGATCACTACCTCACTCATGCACGAGTTGTCGCACCGGGCGGTGGTAAGCGTCCGTGGCCGCAGCAATTTCAATCTGCACCCACAGCTGTCGGATCCGGTACAGCGTTTCCTCAATGCCATCGAACCCGGCAGTTATGTCCGTCCGCACCGACATGGCAATCCTCCACGCTGGGAACTGTTCGTGGTGCGGCATGGTGCCGCGGTGATTTTGCTGCTGGACGATGACGGGGTGGTGGACGAGCGTGTCGAGCTGGATACCGGCGGCGCAGTGCGCGCTGCGGAGATCCCCGCCGGCGTCTGGCATACCGTCGTTGCCCGTGCTCCTGGCACTGTGCTGTTCGAGTTCAAGGAAGGCCCGTATGCCCCGCTGTCGGACAAGGATTTCGCGGCGTGGGCACCGACGGAGGGCGATCCGATGTGTCCGCACTGGGTGAGGCGTTTTCTTGCCGCCATGCCTGGAAGCCGATTGGCAGACTACCGATGAGTACCTTGCCGTCAGCGATGGACGACTGGCTGCGACAGGGCGTGCAACGGCACCAGGCCGGTGATTTCGCCGCTGCGGAGTTTTTATATCGACAGATTCTTGCCGCGCAGCCGAACCATGGTGAGGCGCTGCATCTGCTCGGATTGGTGCACTATGCCCGCGGCGACCTCGCCGCTGCCGCACAACAGATCCGCGCGGCTGTGGCGGCCGCGCCGCACACGGCGGTGTTTCACTTCAATCTGGGTAACGTCCTGCGTGATGCCGGCGCACTGGAGCAGGCGATTACCAGTTACCGGCAGGCGGTGGACCTGCAGCCCGAGGAAGCGGACTATCACAACAACCTCGGTCAGGCCTGCGAGGAGGCAGGAAATCTGGCGGCGGCGATAAGTTGCTACCAGAAGGCGGTGGAGCTGGCGCCGCAGGATGCAATACCCTGGCTGAATCTTGCGCTGGCCTTGCAGCAGCAGGGCCGAGGTAGCGAGGCAGTGACTGCCTACGGTCGGGTGTTGCAATTGCAGCCGCAGCATGCGCTGGCACTCAACAACCTGGGGACGCTGATGCAGGCGGCCGATGATTTCGATGGTGCAATGCGCTGTTATCAGGCGGCCTTGCAGGCCGATCCCGCCTTGGCGGAGGCACATCGCAATTATGGCGGGTTGCTGGCGGCGGCGGGAGAGCGGGACGGTGCGCTGCATCATTACTGTGAGGCCCTGCGCCTCAAGCCGGATTACTCCGAAGTCGCCTACATGATGGCGGCATTGCGTGGCGCCACGCCGCCTGCGGCGGCGCCGGGTGAATACGTCGCTGCGCTATTCGACCAGTACGCCGATGACTTCGATGAGCATCTGGCCGGCATGCTGGGTTATCGCACGCCGACACTGCTGCGCGAACTGTTCGAACGTTGCGGTGGCGGCAGGGATTTGCAGGTGTTGGACCTGGGGTGCGGCACCGGCCTCGCCGGTATGGCATTTCGTGATGTCGCGGCACACCTCGCCGGTGTCGATCTGTCTCCTCGCATGTTGGACAAGGCACGTGAGCGCGCCATCTATGACGTGCTCGAGGTGGGCGAGGCAGTGGCCACGCTGCGGGCGCTGGCATCACCATACGACTTGCTGCTGGCTGCCGATGTGTTCGTTTATCTCGGTGATCTGGCGCCGGTCTTCGCTGCTGCACGACGTGCCTTGAGGCGCGATGGGCGGTTGTTGTTTTCGGTGGAGCGGGGGGCCGTGGACACCTTTGTCCTGTGTGAGGCGGGACGTTATGCTCATGGTGCGGGCTATGTGCGCGCCCTGGCCAGACAGCATGGTTTCGTGGTACTGGCGGAGGAGGCGGCCGTATTGCGGCAGAACCTGGGCGTCGATGTGCCGGGTTGGCTGTTTGTCCTGCAGAAGCTGTAAGGCCGTCTTTGCGCGCGTACAACGGCCCCCAAGCGACAATCGTACTTTTCGCTTGGCGTGGTTTTGTCCACGGATGAACTGATGTCGCGCAGCCCAGGGAGGGGCGGGAGCGACCTGAGAACTTCAGATGGACTTATTCGGACCTTCCCAAGATGCGGAATACCACGTCCACTGTCAGGCGGAGGCTGCTCAGTCGTGCTGCGGCCTCTTTGCCGACGGAGCTGGCACGGTAGAGATGCGGCGTCATCCGCAGCAGATCGGCGATCTGCTCATGGTTGAGAGCGGCGGTGTGATAGCGCAGCGTTCGGCTGTCGACGAGCTTGAATCCGGCCTGCTGCGCCTTATCGATGGCTGGCGGGGGTGATTTGCGCACTTCCGGATAAATGACTTCGCGCAGCTCCAGCAGATGGTCGGGGCCGGCATCCACCAGCAGTAGCCTGCCGCCCGGTTTGAGCATGCGCGCGAAGGCGGGATAGACCGGGAAACCGAACAGGCACAGGATCAGGTCCACCGTTTTCGGCATTATGGCCGGATTGTTGTTGGAGGCTACCAGCCAGGTGAGCTGCCTGTTGCGCCGGCAGGCAGCGATAACGGCGGGTTTGGCGATATCGAGGCCGATGAGGGTGGCATCGCGGCCGTTTGCCGCCAGCACCCGGTTCACCTGATCGAGGTAATAACCTTCACCGCAGCCGGCATCCACGATGCAAGGTTCAGTGTCAGGCAAAGATTGCAGCATGAGTGCCGTGAGCTGGTCGGCGATGGGTCGATAGAAGCCGGCGTTGAGGAAGCGACGCCGAGCCTCGACCATTTCAGTGCTGTCACCAGGTTCCCGGGACTTCTTGTTCTGTACCGGCAGCAGGTTGACATAGCCATGGCGCGCGATATCGAAACTGTGGCCTGCGGGACAGCATAGCTGCCGCTCACCCTGCGTCAGCGGCAGGCCATCGAGCGGACAGGCGAGGTTTACGGCCTTGACTTTGTGCATGGCAGGTCAGGCGTTCTCTCCCGCGCCTATGGCGCCAGCAACGCCGCAATGCGCTGGCGCAACTGCTCCATCTGCTGTGTATCGTGCAGCGGCTGGTTGGCCGCGTCGGTGATGAAGAAAATGTCCTCCACGCGGGCGCCCAGGGTTGCGATTTTGGCATTCTGCAGGCGCACGTTGCACTCCATCAATGCCTTGCCGATTTGTGACAGCAGCCCGGGGCGGTCCGAACTGATCACCTCCATCACCGTGCGGTCATTGTAGGGATCGGGTTGGAAGATAACCTGGGTCGGAATGGTGAAGTGTTTCAGTTGGCGCGGCAGGCGGCGTTCGACTTTTTGCGGAGGTGCATCGGGATAGGCCAGCACATCGTGCAGCGTGGTTTCCAGTTCCTGGATGCGCCAGGCATCGCTCACCGGGGCGCCGTCTTCCTCCAGCACGATATAGGTATCCAGGGTGTAGCCGTCGCGCGAGGTCATGATACGGGCATCGGTGATGGTGAGCCCCATCTGATCCAGGGTGCTGGTGGTAAGGGCGAACAGGTTGTCGTGGCGTGGGGTGTAGATGAATACCTCGGTGCCGCCATGCTGGGTCTGCTGGCGGATCAGAATTAGCGGCGGCGGGCTGTCCTGCGCCGCAATGATCGACTCGGTATGCCACGCAATGGCGTCGATGGTGTAGCGCAGGAAGTAGTCGTCGTCCAGGCGCGACCAGAGGGCGTCGATGGCCTGCGCTGAAACGGCACGGTCGCGCACCCGTTTGCGCGCCTCTTCCTTGGTCTCGGCGATCAGTTCGTCGGCATCGATGGGGTTGGTGAGGCCGCGGCGCAGGGCGTTGCGTGTGCTGTTGTACAGCGTGTTGAGCAGGGTGCCCTTCCAGGAGTTCCACAGTGTGGGGCTGGTGGCGCGGATGTCGGCGATGGTGAGCAGATAGAGATAGTCCAGATGTACGCGGTCGCCCACGGCGGCAGCAAAGGCGTTCACTACGTCCGGGTCGTTGATGTCCTGGCGCTGGGCGGTGGCCGACATCAGCAGATGGTTGCGTACCAGCCAGGCGGCGAGGCGGGTGTCGTAGTCGGACAGCTGGTGGTTGCGGCAGAATTCCGTTACCTCTTCGGCCCCCAGCACCGAGTGATCGCCGCCGCGGCCCTTGGCGATGTCGTGAAACAGGGCGGCGACGTACAGCACTTCGCGCTTGGGGATCTGGTCCATCAGCTCGCTGCATAGCGGGAACTCGGCCTTGTATTGCGTATAGGCGTAGCGGCGCACGTTGCGCAGCACGAACAGGGTGTGTTCGTCCACGGTATAGACGTGGAACAGGTCGTGTTGCATCTGGCCGACGATGCGGCCGAAGGCCGGCAGGTAGGCGCCGAGCAGGCCGAAGCGGTTCATGTGGCGCAAGGCAGTGTGTACGCCGCGCGGTTGGCGCAGCAGTTCCATGAACAGGCTGCGGCAGCGCAGGTCGGCGCGGAATTCGTCGTCGATGAGATGCAGGTGGCTGCGGATCAGACGGATGGTCTCGGCGCGTATGCCCTTGAGGTGTTCGTGCTGCGCCAGTAGGAGGAACAGCTCCAGCAGGGCGAAGGGCTGACGGCGGAATACCAGGTCGTTGCTGACCTCGAGAAAACCGTTGCGTGTCTGGAAGCGGCGGTTGAGGGGGACAATCTGCGCCGGCTCGTCGACGAGCAGGATCTTTTCCTGGAACAGTTGCAGCAGCATTTCGTTGAGCTGGCCCAGTTCCATCACCGTGCGGTAGTAGCGCTTCATGAACTGCTCCACCGCCAGGGTGGCATCTTCATCCTGGTAACCGAACTGGCGGGCGAGGGCGCGCTGGTGGTCGAACAGCAGGCGGTCTTCGCGGCGGCGGGCCAGCAGGTGCAGGCCGAAGCGTACGCGCCAGAGGAAGTTCTGGCCGTCGATGAGGGTGCGGTATTCCCCGGGGGTCAGGAAGCCGTGGCCGACCAGGTCGTCCAGGGTCTGGCCGCCGAAGTGGCGCTTGGCCACCCAGCCGATCATCTGGATGTCGCGCAGGCCGCCGGGGCCTTCCTTGACGTTGGGTTCCAGGTTGTAGGCAGTGTCGTGAAACTTGCGGTGACGGGCGATCTGTTCCTGCCACTTGGCGGCGAAGAACTCGCGTACCGGCCAGATGTGGTCCGGGCCGACTACCTGGCGCATGGCGTAGTACAGGCCGGCGTCGCCACCCAGCAGGCGCGACTCCATCAGATTGGTGGCGACAGTGATGTCGGCCCGGCCCTCGCGCTCGCAGTCGGCCACCGAGCGCACACTGTGGCCCACCTCCAGCCCCATGTCCCACAGGAACAGCAGAAACCCTTCCAGGGCCTGATGCAGGGCGGGCAGTTCGCCCACCGGCAGCAGAACCATCAGGTCGATGTCGGAATAGGGATGCAGTTCGCCACGGCCGTAGCCGCCCACGGCGACCAGGGCCGCCTGATGTTGGCTCCCAGCCATGAGGTGTTGCCAGGCCCGGGCCAGCAGCTGGTCCACCACCCAGGCGCGGCCGCGCACCAACTGGACGATGGGGGCGCCGCGCTCGAAGCGCCGTGCCAGCACGGCATGGGCCTGGCGCAGGGCGTCGCGGAACAGGGGCAGGGGCGCGGCGCCCGCGGCGAGGGCGTCGTCGAAGGCCGCGCCGTCGAAGAGGACATCCTTTTCCATCAGAAGGTTATATGACCTCGCCGGAGCGGCGGGTGAGCACCTCGCAGCCGTCGTCGGTGACCAGGATGGTATGTTCCCACTGGGCCGACAGGCTGCGGTCCTTGGTCACCACGGTCCAGCCGTCGGGCAGCAGCTTGATGTGGCGCTTGCCGGCGTTGACCATGGGCTCGATGGTGAAGGTCATGCCCGGGGTCAGTTCCAGGCCGGTGCCGGGGGTGCCGTAGTGCAGCACCTGGGGCTCCTCATGGAAGTCCTTGCCGATGCCGTGGCCGCAGTATTCGCGCACGATGGAGTAGCCGTTGGCCTCGGCATGGTGCTGGATGGCGTGGCCGATGTCCCCCAGGCGTACCCCCGGCCGCACCAGGCGGATGCCGACCAACAGGCATTCATGGGCGACGCGGCACAGGCGTTCGGCCTTGATGGATGGTTTGCCCACCAGGAACATCATGCTGGTGTCGCCGTGGTAGCCATCCTTGATCACTGTGATGTCCAGATTGACGATGTCGCCGTCCTTCAGCTCACGGTCATTGGGGATGCCGTGGCAGACCTGATGGTTGATGGAGGTGCAGATGGACTTGGGGTAGCCGTGGTAGTTGAGCGGTGCCGGGATGGCCTGCTGGACGTTGACGATATGGTCGTGGCACAGCCGGTCCAGCGTGTCGGTGGTCACCCCGGGCTGCACATGGGGTGCGATCATCTCCAGCACCTCGGCGGCCAGGCGGCCGGCCACGCGCATTTTTTCCTGTTCTTCCGGGGTCTTGATGGTGACGCTCATGCAGCGATTCCTGGGGGTTGGCGGCTGTCGGACGGCCGCATCGGGGCGGGTATGCCGTTGTTGCGGAACGGTGATTATGGTATAAAGCGCGGCTTCAATAGGCAAACCCGCGTTTATTGAGTTTTTAGTTTTTCAAATCCGCACACGTACCGTCACACTGGCCGGGGTGCCTTCAGGGTCTATCACCCGGGGGTCGGCCAGCGGGGTACGTGGAGGCCCAACCCTGAAAGAGGAATGTTTCAAATGGCAAACGTGACCATGCGTCAGATGCTGGAGGCCGGTGTTCATTTCGGCCACCAGACCCGTTACTGGAACCCGAAGATGGCGCCCTACATCTTCGGCGCCCGCAACAAAGTCCACATCGTCAACCTGGAAAAGACCGTCCCGCTGTTCAACGAGGCGATGAATTTCCTGGGTTCCATGGCATCCAAGCGCGGCACCATCCTGTTCGTCGGCACCAAGCGCCAGGCCCGCGACATCATCGCCGCCGAGGCACAGCGCTGCGGTATGCCCTACGTCAACCACCGCTGGCTGGGCGGCATGCTGACCAACTTCAAGACCGTCAAGCAGTCCATCAAGCGGCTGAAGGATCTGGAGAGCATGGAGCAGGACGGCAGCATGAACCGCGTCTCCAAGAAGGAAGCGCTGCTGATGCGCCGCGAGATCGACAAACTGCAGCGCTCCATCGGTGGTATCAAGGACATGGCCAGCCTGCCGGACGCCCTGTTCATCATCGACGTCGGCCATGAGAAGAACGCCATCGCCGAGGCCAAGACCCTGGGTATCCCGGTGATCGGCGTGGTCGATACCAACAACAGCCCGGACGGTGTCGACTACGTCATCCCCGGCAACGACGACGCCATCCGCGCCATCACCCTGTACGTGCAGGCAGCGGCGGACAGCATCCTGGCCGGCCGCAGCGCGTCCGGCGCCGGTGCGGTGGACGAGTTCGTCGAGGTCGAAGAAACCGCCCGTTAAGCCGGATGGCGACCTGAAGACAAAAAAGGGGGCCAGGCCCCCTTTTTTGAATGTATTGCCGAACCGGCGGCCGCAGGCCGCCGACAGATTTCCGATTTTCTAGCGAGGATTACAAGATGGCTGAAATTACCGCTGCCCTGGTCAAGGACCTGCGTGAGCGCACCGGCGCCGGCATGATGGAGTGCAAGAAGGCCCTGACGGAAACCAACGGCGACATCGAGGCCGCCATCGAGCACATGCGTAAGGCCGGCATGGCCAAGGCCGACAAGAAGGCCGGCCGCACCGCTGCCGAGGGCCTGATCATCGTCAAGGCCGCCGCCGACGGCAAGCGCCTGGTGATGGTGGAAGTGAACTGCGAAACCGACTTCGTCACCAAGGGCGACGATTTCCGCAACTTCGCCAACGCCGTGGGCGAGGTGGCCCTGAACTCCGGCGCCAACGACATCGACGCCCTGCTGGCCGCCAAGATGCCCGACGGTATGACCGTGGCCGACGCTACCAAGGCTCTGATCGCCAAGATCGGCGAGAACTCCGCCGTGCGCCGCATGGTGGCCTACAACAGCGATAACATCCTGGTGAACTATCTGCACGGCACCCGCATCGGCGTGGTGGTCGAGTTGCAGGGCGGCACTGCCGAACTGGCCCGCGACATCGCCATGCATGTGGCCGCCAGCCGTCCGCAGTGTGTGTCCGAGGATCAGGTACCGGCCGAGCTGATCGAGAAGGAGCGCGAGATCTATACCGCGCAGTCCGCCGACAGCGGCAAGCCCGCCGACATCATCGCCAAGATGGTGGACGGCCGCATCAAGAAGTTCCTCAAGGAAGTCACCCTGCTGGGCCAGCCCTTCGTCAAGAACCCGGACATCAGCGTGGAGAAGCTGGTGAAGGACGCCGGCGCCAAGGTGATCGGTTTCACCCGCTTCGAGGTAGGCGAGGGCATCGAGAAGAAGACCGTCAATTTCGCCGAGGAAGTGGCCGCCCAGGCCGCCGCCACGAGCAAGTAAGTCATGGGAGACGCCGCCAAACCGGTTTACCACCGCGTCCTGCTCAAGCTGAGCGGTGAGGCCCTAATGGGCAAGCAGGGGTTCGGTATCGACCCGGAAGTCGCTCAACGCATCGCCCGGGAGATTGCCGCGGTGGTCAGGGCGGGGGTGCAGGTCGGCGTGGTGATCGGCGGCGGCAATATCTTCCGTGGTGTCAGTCTGGCGTCGTCCGGCATGGACCGGGCGGCAGCCGATCAGATCGGCATGTTGGCCACGGTGATCAACTCTCTCAACATGCAAGGGGCGTTGGAAAAGGAAGGGCTGCAAGTGCGGGTGATGTCGGCCCTGCCGATCCCCGCCGTGTGCGAAGATTTCGTGCGCAGCAAGGCCATCCGTCACCTGGAAAAGGGGCGGCTGGTGATCTTCGCTGCCGGAACCGGCAACCCCTTCTTCACCACCGACTCGGCCGCCAGTCTGCGCGGCATCGAGATCAATGCTGACCTGGTACTCAAGGCTACCAAGGTAGATGGTGTCTACAGCGCCGATCCAGTGAAAGATCCGAGCGCCACCCGCTACGGTCGGCTGACCTATGACGAGGTACTGGAGCGCAAGCTGGAGGTGATGGATGCCACCGCCATCGTGCTGTGCCGTGATCACCGCATGCCGCTGCGTGTGTTCAATATGAACAAGCCGGGCGCCCTGATGAACATCATGCTGGGACGGGACGAGGGCACCCAGGTCGAAGCCTAGGCTTTGGAGGAAACATGCTCAACGACATCAAGAAAGACGCCGAAACGCGCATGAAGAAGAGCGTGGACGCGCTGAAGGGTGAACTGACCAAATTGCGCACCGGCCGCGCCCATCCCAGCCTGCTGGAGCACATCACCGTGGAGTATTATGGTTCGATGGTGCCGCTGAGCCAGGTGGGTAATATCGGTGTGGAGGATGCCCGTACCCTCACCATCACCCTGTGGGAGCGCAATATGATCCAAGCGGTGGAAAAGGCCATCCTTACCTCCGACTTGGGACTCAATCCCAGTTCCGCCGGCACCGTGATACGTATCCCCATGCCGCCGCTCACCGAGGAACGCCGCCGCGAGTTGATCAAGGTGGTGCGTCACGAAGGAGAAGGTGCCAAGGTGGCCATCCGCAACATCCGCCGCGATGCCAACAATGATCTGAAAGAGCTGCTCAAGGCCAAGGAGATCAGCGAGGACGACGAGCGCCGTGGCCAGGATGAAATCCAGAAACTCACGGACCGTTACATTGTCGAAGTCGACAAGGTCCTGGAAACGAAGGAAAAGGACCTGATGGAAATTTGAGTTCCAAGTTACAAGTGGCAAGTGACGAGAGGGAAAGTCACTGGCGGGTGTTTAACTAACGGGGATTTTCTTTTTGCAACTTGCAACTTGAAACTTGTAACTAGCGTTCCATGTCCGACTCCGAACTGTATGCCCGCAAACTCCCGCGCCATGTGGCCATCATCATGGATGGCAACGGGCGCTGGGCACGCAAGCGCGGACTGCCGCGCTTTGCCGGTCACAAGGCCGGCATGGACAGCGTGCGGGCCATGGTCAAGGGATGCCTTGAACGGGGTATCGAATATCTGACCCTGTTTGCCTTCAGCAGCGAAAACTGGCGCCGTCCGGCGGAAGAAGTAGGGCTGCTGATGAATCTGTTCATGACCGCCCTCGACATGGAGGTCAAAAAGCTGCACAAGCACGGTGTGCGGCTGCGCATCATCGGCGATTGCAGTGCCTTTGCCCCTGAGCTGCAAAAGCGCATCGCTGCTGCCGAGGAACTCACGTCCGGCAATACGGCTCTTAATCTGATTATCGCCGCCAATTACGGTGGGCGCTGGGATATCACCCAAGCCTGTCGCTTCGTGGCTGAACAAGTAGCGCGCGGTGAGCTGGCGGCCGATGCCATCACTCCGGCAGTCATCGAAACGCACCTCTCCTTGGCGGGATTGCCGGAGCCGGATCTGTTCATCCGTACCGGCGGCGAGCAGCGCATCAGTAATTTTCTGCTCTGGCAATTGGCCTATACCGAACTCTATTTCACCCCGCTGCTGTGGCCTGAATTCGACGAGCAGGCCTTCGCTGCAGCACTGGAATCCTTCGCCAGTCGGCAGCGGCGCTTTGGTCGCACCGGCGAGCAGGTGGAGCAATTGCTCGATGCTTAAGCTACGTGTAATCACGGCGCTGATTCTGGCTCCTCTGGCCATTTGGGCTACGCTGGCGCTGCCTGGACCTTGGTTTGCGGCCATACTCGGCGTCATTTTCGTTTTGGGCGCTTGGGAGTGGTCACGCCTGGCGGGCCTGCAACACGTGGTCCTGCGCCACTTTTATGTCGCGATCTTCGTCGGTGTCATGATTGCACTGCTCAATCGCGACACGATCGGCTATCTGCTGTTTTTCGTTGCCGCCGCCGGCGTGCTGTGGTGGTGTGTAGCGCTGGTTTTCGTGCTGCGTTTTCCGCACGGCGGCGCACTGTGGAAGCGGTATCCCAGCCTGGTGAGCTTCGCCGGCATGCTGACCCTGTTGCCTGGCTGGGTCAGTCTGGCCGGCCTGCAGTGGCACACCGGGCCGCGCCATGCCTTGTTTGTCATACTGCTCGTCTGGGGCGCGGATATCGGCGCCTATTTCGCCGGCCATGCCTACGGTCGGCGCAAGCTGGCGCCGCAGGTCAGTCCCGGCAAGACCTGGGCTGGTGTCGGCGGTGCGATGGCCGCGACCCTGCTCATCACTCTGCTTGGCACGCCGCTGCTTGGTTTACCACTGACGGCGCTTTCCTGGATGTTGCCCCTAACCCTGCTTGTAGTGGCTGCATCGATTGTCGGTGATCTGACCGAGAGCATGTTCAAGCGGCTCGCTGCGGTGAAGGATAGCGGTGGTCTGTTGCCCGGACATGGCGGTGTGCTCGACCGTATCGACAGCCTTACCGCGGCGGCGCCGGTGTTCGTGTTTGGTTTCTTCCTCTGGCACGCGTTGTCATGATCGGTGTGACCGTACTCGGCGCGACCGGTTCGATTGGGCGCAGCACGCTGGATGTGTTGGGGCGGCACCGTGACCGTTATCGTGTGGTAGCCCTCACCGCCAACAGTCAGGTGGACAAGCTGTATGAACAGTGTCTGGAGTTTCGTCCTGCCTATGCCGTGATGGGTGATGCCACGGCTGCCGAGCGTCTGGCGGCCCGCCTGCGTGACAGCGCGCCGGACATTATTGTGTTGGCGGGAACTTCCGGTTTGGAGCAGGTCGCTGCACTGCCAGAAGTCGAGTATGTCATGGCGGCTATTGTAGGCGCGGCCGGCCTGCTGCCGACACTCGCCGCGGCGCGCGCCGGCAAGCATGTGCTGCTTGCCAACAAAGAGGCACTGGTGATGTCGGGCCGCCTGTTCATGGAGGCGATACAGCAGAACAATGCCGTGCTGCTGCCCATCGACAGTGAGCACAACGCCATCTTCCAGTGCATGCCCTCGGGTTTTTCCACTGGCTTCGAGCATGTCGGTGTGCGCCGCATCCTGCTCACCGCTTCAGGTGGTCCCTTCCGCACCACACCGCTCGAGCAGTTGGCTGCCGTTACTCCGGAGCAGGCGGTGGCTCATCCCAACTGGAGCATGGGGCGCAAGATATCGGTGGATTCCGCCACCATGATGAACAAGGGTCTGGAGGTGATCGAGGCCTGCTGGTTGTTCAACACCACACCGGCACAGGTGCAGGTGGTGTTGCATCCGCAGAGCGTAATCCACTCGATGGTCGAATATGTCGATGGTTCGGTATTGGCGCAACTCGGTAATCCGGACATGCGTACACCCATTGCACACGCCCTGGCCTGGCCGGAGCGCATGGAGTCCGGTGTCGGTAGCCTGGATATCTTCAGTGTGGCGCGGCTGGATTTCAGTGCCCCCGATCTGAACCGTTTTCCCTGCCTGCGCCTCGCCGTGGAGGCGATGGAGTCCGGTGGAACCAGCTCGGCCATCCTCAATGCCGCCAACGAGATAGCGGTAGAGTCTTTCCTGCAGCGCCGTATCGCCTATACCGCCATCCCGCAGGTGATCGAGGCGGTGCTGATGGAAGTCACTGCCCATGACGCCGACAGCATGGAGCAAATTCTTGCCGATGACGCCGCTGCGCGCATGGCAGCGGAACGTCAGGTGGCGATGCGGGGTCTGAGGCACTGATGCTTGATTTTCTCCTGACACCACTGCTGTTCGTTTTCGCCATCAGTGTGCTGATTGCAGTACATGAATTCGGCCACTATTGGGTAGCACGGCGCATGGGGGTCAAAGTATTACGTTACTCCATCGGTTTTGGTAAACCATTGTGGCTGCGTCGCAGTGGACCTGATCAAACCGAATATGTCATCGCAGCCATTCCGCTCGGTGGCTATGTCAAGATGCTGGATGAACGCGAAGGCGATGTGGCCGCACATGAACTGGACCGGGCCTTCAACCGGCAACCCTTGCGCAAGCGTACTGCCATTGTGGCTGCCGGGCCGTTGTTCAATCTGCTGTTTGCCGTACTGGCCTACTGGTTGATGTATGTCACCGGCACTCCAGGCATGCGTCCTTTGCTGGGGGATATGGCGCCGACGAGTCTGGCATATCAGGCCGGCTTGCGCAGCGAACAGGAGGTGCTGGCAGTGGACGGCCGCGCCACGCCGACCTGGGGTGCAGTGCTGGAGTCGCTGCTGCCTTATGCCTTGCGCAAGGAAGCAGTAACCGTCACGGTGAATGACGGCGGCGTCGAATACCGCTATCAGCTGCCTCTCGATCAATTGCAGGGAGAAGTAGATGCCAATACCTTCAGCAAGGTGATTGGCCTGCAGCCCTATCGACCACATATTGCTCCGGTGCTCGATGAGATAACGCCCGATTCTGCGGCGGCCCGGGCAGGGTTGCAGGCGGGCGATGAAATCGTTGCCATCGACGGTATCGCTATTGCCGATTGGGAGGACATGGTCCTCAAGGTGCGTGAAAATCCAGAGACCGACTTGCAGTTCCGGGTGCGGCGTGGCAGTGAGGAATTCGAGGTGCAGGTGCGGCCGGTTGCACATGAGACAGCGGCTGGTATGGTAGGACGTATCGGTGCGGGCGTGCGCATCAATCCACAACTGGCCGAGCATCTACGCAGCGAGTGGCGTCTCGGACCTGTGGCCGCTATCGGTGCCGCACTACACAAAACCTGGGACATGTCCGCCCTGACCGTGCGTATGCTGGGCGAAATGGTCGTCGGACGGGTGTCGACGGAAAATATCAGCGGACCGATCACCATCGCAGTTTATGCCAGGAGTTCGGCCTTGGCCGGCTTCGCACAATTCCTTGCTTTCCTGGCGGTGGTCAGCATCAGCCTGGGGGTATTGAACCTGTTGCCAGTACCGATTCTTGATGGTGGTCACCTGCTGTTTTATCTGATTGAGGGGATCAAGGGCAGCCCGGTATCGGAACAGACCGAGGCAATGGCTGCCCGCATAGGTATTGCCCTTATTGTGATGCTGATGACCCTGGCCATGTATAACGATCTGGCACGCCTGATGGGGGGAGAATGAAGAATAGAAGCCCGCACCTGGCGCGCGTGATAGCGCTGGCTTGTGCTACCTTGCCACTGCCTGCCTGGGCCTTGGATCCCTTTGTCATCGATGATATTCGCGTTGAGGGTCTGCAACGTATTTCCATCGGCACCGTATTCAATTATCTGCCGCTCAAGCGTGGCGACCAGTTCGATGACAAGGTAAGCGTGGAGGCGATTCAGGCGCTGTATCGCACGGGTTTCTTCAAGGATGTAGTGCTGGAGCGGGAGGGCGACACCCTGGTGATATTTGTCGCCGAACGTCCCGCCATTTCCAGCATCAGCATCGAAGGTAACAAGAGCATTCCCACCGAGCAGTTGCTGGAAAGTCTCAAACGCATCGGTTTTGCCGAGGGGCGCGTATTCGATCGTTCCATGCTGGATAAGGTGGAGCAGGAATTGAAACGCCAGTACCTGGCCATGGGTAAATACGGCATGGGGTTGAAGTCCACCATTACGCCCGAAGAGCGCAATCGTGTCGCTATACATATCGCTGTCGCGGAAGGTGATGTTGCCACAATTTATCGTATCAATATTGTCGGTAACAAGGCCTTCTCCAGCGAAGAATTGTTGCGCCAGTTTCAGCTCGGTTCGCGCCCGCCATTTTCACTGTTCAGCGACAAAGATAAATATTCCAAGCAGAAATTGGCTGGCGATCTGGAAACCCTGCGCTCCTGGTACCTGGACCGTGGCTACATCAACTTCAAGATCGACTCTACCCAGGTTTCCATCACACCCGACTATGAACATATCTACGTCACCGTCAATGTCAGCGAGGGCGAGCGCTACACTGTGCGCGAAGTAAAAATGGCGGGCGAGAGCATTGTACCGCACGAGGTTCTGCGCGAACTGATCAGCATCCAGCCGGGTGATACCTTTTCACGTAAGCAGATCACGGAAAGCACAACACGCATCAGTGAGCGCCTGGGTAATGAAGGTTATGCCTTTGCCAATATCAATGCCATGCCCGAGTTGGACGAGGAGAAGAAAGAGGTCTCGCTGACGTTTTTTGTCGATCCCGGTAAGCGCGTCTATGTTCGCAGAGTCAATGTCCTGGGTAATGCCAAAACACGAGATGAGGTTATACGGCGCGAGTTGCGCCAGATGGAGAGTGGTTGGATATCTACCGAACGTGTCAAACGCTCACGTATGCGCCTGGAACGACTCAGTTATATCGAGGGGGTCAGCGTGGAAACCCCGGCAGTCCCTGGAACGGCCGATCAGGTGGACGTTAACTACACTATCCACGAACGCGATGCCTTCGGTAGTCTGAGCTTTGGCGTCGGCTACGGTGATGCCCAGGGGGTGTTGTTCAACGCCAGCGTGTCACAGGATAATTTCCTCGGCACAGGACAGCGCTTTTCCGTTGACATCAATAATAGCAAGGCATCCACGGTCTATGCCCTGAATGTGGTGGACCCGTATTACACCATGGACGGTATCAGCCGCAGCCTGAACTTCTTCTACCGCACAACTGATGCCGGCGAAGCGAGTGTGGCCGATTACTGGACCGATACCTATGGTGCCGGTGTTGCGTTTGGTATCCCCGTGGCCGAGTTCACCACGGTGCGTGTGGGGGGTGCTTATGAGCACACCTATCTCAAGAATGTGGCGCAGTCCTCGCAGCGTATTCAGGACTTCGTGGCCGATAATGGCGATACCCATGAAGCGTACAAACTCGAACTGGGCTGGACGCGCGATACCCGCAATCGTTATCTCTTCCCCTCGTCCGGGCAGCAGATCAGTCTGGGCACGGAGCTGGCCCTGCCGGCGGGCAGTCTCAATTTCTACAAGCTGAGCTATCGCCACAAGCTGTATGTGCCGCTGAGCCAGTCGGTGACCTTCTCGGCCGGTGGAGAATTGGCCTATGGCAACAGCTATGGTGATACGGTAGGTACTCTGCCGCCCTTCGAGCGTTACTACGCCGGTGGTGCACGTACCGTGCGCGGCTACAAGTCCAGCAGCCTGGGTTCGGCGGCCACCAAGGACAGCTACGGCGATCCTGTCGGCGGCAATGCCCGGGTGCTGGGCAATCTGGAGTTGATTTTGCCCGGACCCTTTGGGGAGAATAGCAACGCGACCCGGGTGGGTGTGTTCCTGGATGCCGGCAATGTGTACGATACCGGCAAGGAAAGTGTGGATTTGGGCGAGCTGCGCTATGCTTCCGGTCTGACTCTTTACTGGATGACCCCGGTGGGGGCCATGACCTTTACGGTGGCCAAGGCCCTTAATGCCAAGCCGGAAGATCAGACCGAAAGCTTCCAGTTCAATCTGGGCACCCTCTATTAAGGAGCGATACGTTGAACAGATTCTTCCAGACTGCGCTAGGTATATTTCTGCTGCTGGGAACCGCTTCTGTTCTGGCCGCCGAAGCACGGGTTGGATTCGTCAATACCCCCCGTATTCTTGAGTTGGCTCCACAGGCCAAACTTGCGCGCGAGCGCCTGGAGCAGGAATTCGCTCCCCGCGACAGCGAACTGGCTACCGCTCAGAAGAACCTCAAGGCGCAGGAAGAAAAGCTGGCGCGTGATGGTGCCCTCATGACCCTTGAGGAGCGCCGCAAGCTCGAAATCGACGTCCGTATGCAGGAACGTGATCTGAAACGTTCCCGCGAGGCGTTTACTGAGGATCTCAACTTACGCCGCAATGAGGAATTTGCACGTCTGCAGAGGGAGGTGGGAGATGCTATCGTTGCCATCGCCAAGCAGGATGGGTATGACCTGATTTTCGAAACCGGTGTGGTCTACGCCAGTGAGCGTGTCGATCTGACCGAGCGGGTGCTGGGCCTGTTGCGTCAGCAGTTTGAAGCCCAGAACAAGAAAAACACCAAGTGAGCATCACTCTCGCGGAACTCGCCCAGCGCCTGGGGGCGCGGCTGGTCGGAGACGGGCAGCGCATCATCGATGGCGTAGCCACCTTGGTTGGCGCTACTGCCGGTACTGTTACATTTCTTACCAACCCCCGCTATCGCAAACATCTCCAGGCGACACAGGCCACTGCTGTCATTCTTAGAGAAGACGACCTCGAGTTTTGTCCGACGAATGCACTCGTGGTTGCCAATCCGCATGTGGCCTATGCGCGAACTGCCGCACTTTTCGTTCCCGCTTTGGATGCCATACCCGGCATTCATCCTACGGCGGTCGTTGCCGGCTCGGCCCGTATCGACGCCAGTGCCAGCATCGGGCCGCACTGCGTCGTCGGCGCCGATTGCACCATTGGATCCGGTGCCGTTATCGGGCCAGGTTGTGTGTTGGAGCATGGTGTCAGCATCGGCGCCGGAACCCGTCTTGTTGCCAATGTCACCGTCTACTACGGTTGCCGTATCGGCGACCGTTGTCTGATTCATGCTGGTGCAGTCATCGGTTCGGACGGCTTTGGCTTTGCCAATGATCGCGGTAGCTGGGTGAAGGTTCCGCAGTTGGGCGCCGTGGAAATCGGTGACGATGTGGAAATCGGCGCGAATACCACAATCGATCGTGGTGCAATCGAGAATACGGTACTCGAACATGGTGTCAAGCTGGATAACCAGATCCAGGTGGCGCACAATGTGCGCATTGGTGCGAATACCATCATGGCTGCTTGTGTGGGAGTGGCTGGCAGTACAGTAATAGGCAAAAATTGCACCTTTGCAGGTGGTGTCGGTGTCGTTGGCCATTTAGAGATAGCGGATGGCGTGACAGTGACCGGGATGTCCATGGTAACCAAGTCACTCAAGGAGCCGGGGGTCTATTCGTCCGGTACGCCACTGGAAAGCAGTGAACTATGGCACAAGAACGCTGTGCGGTTCAGACAACTGGATGATATGGCTCGGCGTTTGAAACATCTGGAAAAAGAACTGCAAGAACTGAAGAAAGGGTAGTGCCTTGAATACGATGGATATACACGAAATTCTCGAATACCTGCCGCATCGCTATCCGTTCCTGCTGGTGGACAAGGTTGTCGACTACAAGCCGGGTGAGTATCTCATCGGCGTCAAGAACGTATCGGTAAACGAACCGTTCTTCCCGGGGCATTTTCCGCAGCGCCCAGTGTTCCCCGGCGTGCTGATCATGGAGGCGCTGGCGCAGGCGACCGGTCTGCTGGCGTTCAAGTCCCAGGATAAAAAGCCGGATGGAAGCTCGCTGTATTATTTCGCTGCCATCGACAACTGTCGCTTCAAACAGCCGGTGCAGCCGGGCGATCAGATGTTTCTCGAAGTCAAACTTCTTACTACCAAGCGCAATATCTGGAAGTTCAGTGCTGAAGCCAAGGTTGACGGCAAGGTTGTGGCCAGTGCCGAGTTGATGTGCGCGGAGCAGGTGATGGCATGAGCATTCATCACACCGCCATCGTCGATCCGCAGGCAAAGATCGGCACCGGGGTGAGCATTGGTGCCTATTCCATCATCGGTGCCGATGTCGAGATCGGTGACAATACCTGGATTGGTCCGCATGTGGTGATCAACGGCCCGACTCGCATCGGCCGTGACAACAGGATCTACCAGTTCGCGTCCCTTGGTGAGGCGCCGCAGGACAAGAAATACAACGGCGAACCGACCCGTCTGGAGATCGGTGATCGCAACGTCATCCGCGAGTGTGTCACTATGAACCGCGGTACTCCGGGGGGCGGCGGTGTCACGCGTATCGGCAGCGACGGCCTGTTCATGGCCTATATCCATGTTGCCCACGACTGCCATATCGGCGACAAGGTCATCTTCTCCAACAATGCCTCCCTGGCTGGCCACGTGCATGTGGGCAACCAGGTAATACTGTCCGGCTTTACGCTGGTGCATCAATTCTGTTCCATCGGTGATCATGCCTTTACCGGCATGGGCAGCGCCATCTCCAAGGACGTGCCGCCCTATCTGATGGTGGCGGGCAATCCGGCGGAACCGCACGGCATCAACAAGGAAGGACTCAAGCGTCGTGGCTTCAGTCCGCAGTCGATCCAGACCCTGCGTCAGGCCTACAAAGTGCTGTATCGCACCGGCCTGTCGCTGGATGAGGCGACGGCGCGCCTGAAGGAAATGGCGCAGACCTGTCCGGAACTGAAGATCTTCGTCGACTTCATCGCCAACTCCAAGCGCAGCATCATCCGTTAATAGCGGGATGCCTGGATAAAAACGCGCCAAGATTATTTCAGTCCCTGGCGATAGCTGCTCGCCCTGTTGAACCTGAAAAGCTCAATCAGTCCGCCAATAAACGTGAATGGACGCAAATAAGATTTCAGGATCGACGCCTGTGGCAGCCCCCTTCAGCCGCCGGGTGGGCCAGCCACCGTTGTAACAAGCGGAGTATTTGCGTTCATTCGCGGACTCCATTGCTTTTGAGTTGAACCGGCCGGAGTTTGAAGTCCAGACGGGCGAGCAGTGACCCCTGGCGCTTATGGCTTTCAGGTCTGCATGAGTCCATCCCGGACTGCGCAGATCGCGGCGCATCCCTGAGCAGCGGAAGCTCTGAACCTGTTCGGAGCTTACCTTAGGAAGGTCTGAATAAGTCCATCCTGGAGTTCTCAGACCACGCCAAGCGAAAAGTGTGATTTTCGCTTGGCTTCATTTTTCAACGACTTATCGTCGTTGAAAAATGGCGGCACATTCCTGTGCCGCGGAAGCTCTGAACTTATTCAGAGCTTCCCTTACCTTGGGTGCTGTTGCCTGGGCGTTCGTGTTATCGGGGCGTGGGTATATCAAGCATCTGTAGTACTACGCGTGCTACGTTGTCCGAAGCGCCGGCCGCCCCCAGCTTTTCCCGCACCAGACTCAGTCTTTCGCGCATTTGTGCGTTGCGCATCGTGTCGTACAGGAGGCTCTCTGCCTCGTCCGCTATCCTGTCTGCCTTGGCGTCATGCTGGATCAGTTCCGGTGCAATGCGTGCACCGGCGACGATATTGCATAGGGCGATGTGATTCACTTTTACCATGCGGCTCATGATGCGGTAGCTGAGTGGAGCGATTTTATAGATTACCACCAGCGGAGTGCGCATCAGAGCAATCTCCAGGGTGGCGGTGCCGGAGGCGCTGACGATGGCGTCGCAGGCGGCCATCACGTCGTAGGCACGTCCGGGGACTACGGTGACCGGCACGTTGCGCCCGGCGAAGTGGGGTGCGAGATCGGCCTCGCTCAGCGTCGAGGCGCGCGGCAGTATGAATTGCAGGTCCGGGTGCTTTGTGTGCAATTGCGCCGCGGCATCGAGCAGGACCGGCAGCAGGCGCTTGATTTCGCTGCGGCGGCTGCCGGGAAACAGGCCGAGCACCTTGCGCGCGGGGTCGAGGCCGAATGCGCGGCAGGCACCAATATGGTCGAAGCTGCTGTGCACCTCCTCCACCAGCGGATGGCCGACGAAGGTCACCGGTACGCCGGCATTGCGATAGAACGGCTCCTCGAAGGGAAACACCACCGCCATGTGGTCCACCAGCTCGCGGATGCGGTGCACGCGTTCCTGACGCCAGGCCCAGATCTGCGGACTGATGTAATACAGCACTTTGATGCCCAGCTCTTTCGCCGTCTTGGCCAGGCGCAGGTTGAAGTCGGGATAGTCTACCAGGATCAGCAGGTCGGGACGTTCCTCGCGCAGTTTGCGCCGCATCAATTGCAATGCACCGTAGATGGTGGGGAAGTGGGCCAGCACCTCGAACAGGCCGACCACCGCCATGACGCGTGAATCCACCAGCGTATCCACGCCCTCGGCGCGCAGTTGATCGCCGCCGATGCCGAAGAAGCGAATGTCCGGCCGCTGTCGCTTCACCGCCCGTACCAGACCGGCGGCACGGGCATCGCCCGACGCCTCCCCGGCGATGATCATGACTTTTCTGTGCATAAAGGCCGTCAAACGCAAAGACGCGAAGGGCGCAAAGAACGCAAAGGATGCAATGGATTAGGTAAGGGTAGCGAAAAGCGCAGTCTCAGCATTTCTTTGCGGCCCTCTGCGTCCTTTGCGTCTTGCGTTGAATGCTTTTGCCTTTTCCAGCGTTAACTCACCACGCCGCGGATGACGTCGAGCACCTGGTCCACCTGGGCGTCGGTCAGCTCCGGGAAGATCGGCAGCGACAGGCACTGCGCTGCCACCTGCTCACTCACCGGCAGCTTGATGCCGCGGCAGGTGTCGGCGAAGGCCTGCTGCTGGTGCAGCGGGATCGGATAGTAGATGGCGTTGGCGATTTGCGCCTCGTTGAGCGCCTTCTGGATGGTATCGCGCTTGGGCGACAGCAGGGTGTACTGATGGTACACGTGACGGCCCTTGCCGTCCTCGAACGGCGGGATCACGTCGGGCATCTGCGCCAGGGCAGCGCTGTAGCGATGGGCGGCGCGACGGCGGCCTGCGTTGAACTGCTCGATGCGCTTCAGTTTCACGCGCAGGATCACCGCCTGCAATTCATCCAGGCGGCTGTTGTAGCCGATGATGTCGTGGTGATAGCGCACCTTGCTGCCGTGGTTGCGCAGCATGCGCAGGGTCTCGGCCATCGCAGCGTCGTTGGTCGTGACCATGCCGCCGTCGCCGTAGCAGCCCAGGTTCTTGCTGGGGAAGAAGCTGTGGCAGCCGGCCAGGCCGATACTGCCGGTCATCTTGTCGCCATAGGCGGCGCCGAAGGACTGGGCGCAGTCCTCGATCACCTGCAGCTTGTGCTGCTCGGCGATGGCCATGATGGCGTTCATGTCGGCGGGTTGGCCGAACAGGTGCACTGGGATGATCGCCTTGGTGCGCGGGGTGATGGCCGCCTCGATCTTGCTGACGTCGATGTTGAAGGTGTGTGGGTCGATGTCGACAAAAACCGGGATGGCGCCGACATAACGGATCGCCTCGGCGGTGGCGATGAAGGTAAACGGGGTGGTGATCACCTCGTCGCCTTCCTCGATGCCTGCCGCACGTACGGCGAGGTGCAGCGCATCGGTGCCGTTGGCGCAGCTGATGGCGTGCTCGACCCCCAGATATTCGGCGGCCTCTTTTTCGAAGGCCTGCACGTTGGGGCCGAGGATGAACTGGGTGGCTTCCAGTGCCTGCCGGATGCCGCTGTCGATTTCCGCCTTGAGGGTCTGGTACTGGCCCTTCAGATCAACCATTGGGATCATTCGTAATTTCTCCGCCGGGCCTCAGGCGCCGGTCTGTTGCTGGAACAATTCGCTGATGTGGATCGCCGTGGCAAGGGCGGCGCGGCCGTCCTCGCCGGTGACCGGGGGCTTGCCGCCGCTGCTGATGGCTTCGAGGAAGGCGATGATCTCGGCCTTGATGGCATCGGAGTTCTCGAAGATGCTTTCTTCGGACTTGATCTCCGGGATGCCGGGGAACATTTCCTTTTCGCCCTTGCGGTGCACGCTGAGGATCTTGTCCTGGAAGTCCACCGAGATATAGGCGTCGCTCTGGAAGATGCGCATCTTGCGCTGCGGCTTCATGCTCACGCGGCTGGCGGTGACGTTGGCCACGCAGCCGTTCTCGAACTTGATGCGGGCGTTGGCGATATCGACCTCCTTGGTCAACACCGACACGCCGTCGGCGTCGATGTGTTTGATCGGCGAACGTACCAGGCTCTGGATGATGTCGATGTCGTGGATCATCAGGTCGAGCACCACGTTGACGTCGGCACCACGCGGGTTGAACGGCGCCAGGCGGTGCGACTCGATGAAGCGCGGTTCGGAAAGCACGCCGTCGAGGGCGAGCACTGCGGAGTTGAAGCGCTCCAGGTGGCCGACCTGCAATACCAGCTTGTTGCGCGCGGCGATGGCGATGAGCTCGTCGGCCTCGGCGACGGTGACGGTCATCGGCTTTTCCAGCAACACGTGGATCCCGCTTTCGAGGAAGAACTTCGCCACTTCGTAGTGACGCTGGGTCGGCACCACGATGCTCACCGCCTGCACCTTGCCGGCCAGTTCCCGGTAATCGGTGAGGGCGGTGGTCTTGCATTCGCCGGCGACACGGGCGGCGGTTTCGGCGTTGGCGTCCACCACGGCCAGCAGTTCGGAATTGGGGAGTGCGGCGTATTTCTGGGCGTGGAAGCGGCCCAGGTAACCGACGCCGACCACGGCGGTCTTGATCTTGTCCATTGCGTTTCCGTCCGGGCGAAAGAGCCCCTGAAATGAAGCGGCAAATGGTCGCATTTACCGCCCGCCAAAGCAATGAACGGCGCTGCGACATGACGGCATGCCAGGCGCCCGGTATGCTAGCCGCTTCACAGATTCTGCAGGTGGTTATGGAACAGCAATACGGTCTGGAGTTCGGCAGCACGGCGCTGCTGGTGGCGGGGGTGGACGAGGTGGGCCGCGGCCCCCTGGCCGGCCCGGTGGTGACGGCAGCGGTGATCCTCGATCCGGCGCGGCCCATCGACGGGCTGGCCGACTCCAAGAAGTTGAGCGAGAAGAGGCGCGAGGCGCTGGCCGAGCTGATCAAGGAACGGGCGCTGGCCTGGGCCATCGGCCGTGCCGAGGTGGAGGAAATCGACCGTCTCAACATCCTGCAGGCCACCCTGCTGGCGATGCAGCGGGCGGTGGCGTCCCTGGATCCGGCGCCGCAGCACGCCCTCATCGACGGCAACCGCTGTCCCAAACTGCCGTGCACGGCCGAGGCCATCATCCAGGGCGACGGCAAGGTGCCGGTCATCAGCGCCGCCTCGATCCTGGCCAAGGTGACGCGCGACCGCGAAATGGTCGAGATGGACGCGCTCTACCCGGGTTACGGTCTCGCCGGTCATAAGGGCTACCCCTGCAAGGCCCATATCGAGGCGCTGGAGCGTCTGGGGCCGACTCCCATCCACCGCCGTTCCTTCGGGCCGGTGAAAAAGCTGCTGTAGGGCGGGTTTCAACCCGCTGGCGCCTCGGTACCGCCAGCGTTTTGCCGGCCGAAAACGGCCCCTGCCGTTCGACACTCACCTGTCAAGACTTGCATCTCCCGGCCCAACTCCCGACACTTGCCGCCCATGCAACCGTCCTTTATCCACCTCCGCGTCCACACCGAATACTCCCTGGTGGACGGTCTGGTGCGGGTCAAGCCGCTGGTGAAGGCGGTGGCCGCCGCCGGCATGCCGGCGGTGGCGGTGACCGACCAGAGCAACCTGTTCGCCATGGTGAAGTTCTACAAGGCGGCTCAGGGGGAGGGCGTGAAGCCCATCGTCGGCGCCGACCTGTGGATCGCCGGTGCGCAGGACGGCGCCCCGCCGACGCGTCTGACCCTGCTGTGCAAGGACGCGGAGGGTTACCGCAACCTGTCCGAACTCATTTCCCGCAGCTACATCGAGGGCCAGCACCGCGGCGTGCCGGTCATCGAGCGCGGCTGGCTGTCCGGCCACCTCAAGGGGCTGATCGCCCTGTCCGGCGGGCGCGAGGGCGATGTGGGGCAGGCCTTGCTGGGCGATAACCGCGACCTTGCCGCCCAACTCATCACCGACTGGCTGCGCCTGTTCGGCGACAACTACTACCTGGAGTTGACCCGCACCGGCCGCGAGGGTGAGGAGGGCTATCTGCATGCCGCCGTGGCCTTGGCCGGGATGATGAACGTTCCGGTGGTGGCGACCAACGACGTGCGTTTCCTCAAGCCCACCGATTTCGAGGCCCACGAGGCCCGCGTCTGTATCCACGACAGCCGCACCCTGGACGACCCGCGCCGGCCCAAGCGCTACTCCGAGCAGCAGTACTTGAAGACCCCGGAGGAGATGGCCGAGCTGTTTGCCGACATCCCCGAGGCGCTGGAAAACTCGGTGGAAATCGCCCGCCGCTGCAACCTGACCCTGACCCTGGGCAAGTATTTCCTGCCGGACTTCCCGGTCCCGGCGGGCATGACCATGGATGAATTTTTCCGCGACGAGTCGCGTAAGGGGCTGGAGTTGCGCCTGCTCCGGCTGTTCGACCCGCAGTCCCCTGATTATGAGGAAAAGTGCCGACCCTACCGCGAGCGGCTGGAGATCGAACTGGACGTCATCATCAAGATGGGTTTTCCCGGCTACTTCCTCATCGTGGCCGACTTCATTCAGTGGGCCAAGCGCAACGGTATTCCTGTGGGACCGGGACGCGGCTCGGGCGCCGGCTCGCTGGTGGCCTATGCGCTGACAATAACTGATTTGGATCCATTGGCTTACGACCTTCTCTTCGAGCGTTTTCTCAACCCGGAACGCGTCTCCATGCCCGACTTCGACGTCGATTTCTGCATGGAGGGCCGCGACCGCGTCATCGAGTACGTCGCCGAGCATTACGGCCGCGAGAAGGTCTCCCAGATCATCACCTACGGCTCCATGGCGGCCAAGGCGGTGGTGCGCGACGTAGGCCGGGTCATGGGCCATCCCTATGGGTTCGTGGACCAGATCGCCAAGCTGATCCCCTTCGAGCTGGGCATTACCCTGGATGACGCCCTGGAGAAGGAGCCGGCCCTCAAGGATCGCTACGAGCGCGATGAGGAGGTGCGCAATCTCATCGACATGGCGCGCCAGTTGGAGGGCATCACCCGCAACGCTGGCAAGCACGCCGGCGGTGTGGTCATCGCCCCGACCGCGCTGACCGACTTTGCCCCGCTGTACTGCGAACAGGGCGCCCAGGGCGTGGTGACCCAGTTCGACAAGGACGACGTGGAGGCGGTGGGGCTAGTGAAGTTCGACTTCCTCGGTCTGCGCACCCTGACCATCATCGACTGGGCTCTGGGCAACATCCGGCAGCAGACCGGCGAGACCATCGACATCACCGCCATCCCGCTCAATGACAAGCCGTCCTTCGATCTGCTCAAGGCCTGCCAGACCACCGCCGTATTCCAGCTCGAATCGCGCGGCATGAAGGACCTGATCAAGCGCCTGCAGCCGGATACCTTCGAGGACATCATCGCCCTGGTGGCCCTGTTCCGCCCCGGCCCGCTGGAGTCGGGCATGGTGGACGACTTCATCAACCGCAAGCATGGCCGTGCCAAGGTCGAATACCCGTTCCCGGAGACCGAGCCGATCCTCAAGCCGACCTACGGCGTCATCGTCTACCAGGAACAGGTGATGCAAATCTCCCAGGTGATCGGCGGCTACACCCTGGGCGGCGCCGACCTGCTGCGCCGCGCCATGGGCAAGAAGAAGCCGGAGGAGATGGCCAAGCAGCGCGAGATATTCCTGGCCGGTGCCGCGAAGCTCGGATTCGACTTGAAGAAGGCTGGCGATCTCTTTGATTTGATGGAGAAGTTCGCCGGTTACGGCTTCAATAAATCGCACTCTGCCGCCTACGCCCTGGTGTCTTACCAGACCATGTGGCTCAAGGCGCACTATCCGGCGGCCTTCATGGCGGCGGTATTGTCGGCGGATATGGACAACACCGACAAGGTGGTGACCCTCATCGACGAGTGCCGCAACATGGGGCTCAAGGTGGTGCCGCCGGCGGTGAACACCAGCCAGTACAAGTTCACCGTGCGCGCCGACAATGCCGTGGTCTACGGCCTCGGCGCCATCAAGGGGGTGGGCGAGGGCGCCATCGAGGGCATCGTCAGCGAACGCGAGGCCCATGGCCCCTATGCCGACCTGTTCGACTTCTGCAAGCGCATCGACCTGAAAAAGGCCAACCGCCGTGTGCTGGAGGCCCTGATCCGTGCCGGCGCCCTGGATGGTCTCGGCCCGAACCGTGCCACCCTGATGGCGGCGCTGCCGCAGGCCCTGCAGGTGGCCGAGCAGCACCTGCAGAACCACCAGGCCGGTGTGGACGACCTGTTCGGCTTCGCCCCGGCGGGGGAGGCCGATTCTGGTCCCGCCGTGTACGAGGAGGTGCCGGAGTGGAACGACGAAATCCGCTTGAACGGCGAGAAGGAAACCCTGGGCCTGTACCTGACCGGCCATCCCATCGACCGTTTCCTGCCCGAGCTGGCCCGTTTCACCAGTTGCCGCTTGGCCGAGCTTTCCGCCGACCGGCCACGCGCGGTTACCGTGGCCGGGCTGGTGGTGGCCCTGCGCACCCGCCCCACCAAGCGCGGCGACCGTATGGGGTTCGTCACCCTGGACGACCGCAGCGGCCGCCTGGAAGTGACCCTGTTCGGCGACAGCTACGCCCGTTTCCAGCACCTCATCAGCCAGGACAAGGTGATCGTGGTGCAGGGCGAGGTGCGCCACGACGATTATTCCGGCGGTCTGGTGCTGCGTGCCGAGGAGGTGTTCGACCTGGAACTGGCGCGCAACCACTACGCCAAGCGCCTGGTGGTCAGTGTTGACGCCGACAAGGCCGGCAACGGCTTTACCGATGCCCTGGAACGGGTGCTCGGACCCTACTGCGAGGGACGCTGCCCGGTGCAGCTGGACTATGTCAATGGCCGGGCCCGCGCCCGCATGACCCTGGGGGAGCAGTGGCGCGTGCGCCCCAGCGAGGAACTTTTGCACCGGCTGGTGCAACTGGCCGGCCCCGAGGCGGTACGGCTGGAGTATTGAGTTGTGGTCGGACTGACGTCCGACCTGCCAAGGAGGTCCGTATACGCCCCGGACGGAAACGGCTAAACTAGCGCGACCAATTCAGATAACGACAATTCCGCACCGAATTTCCCATGAACCTGAACTTCCTGGATTTCGAACAGCCCATCGCCGAACTCGAGGCCAAGATCGAGGAGCTGCGTTTCGTCGGTGACGACAACGAGATCAACATCAGCGACGAAATCGCCCGTCTGCAGAGCAAGAGCAAGTCCCTCACCAAGTCCATCTTCTCCAATCTCACTCCCTGGCAGATCTCCCAGCTGGCGCGCCATCCGCAGCGCCCCTACACCCTGGATTACATCGAGCGTATCTTCACCGAGTTCGAGGAACTGCACGGCGACCGGGCCTATGCCGACGACCCGGCCATCGTCGGTGGCGTGGCGCGCCTCGACGGCAAGCCGGTAATGGTCATCGGCCATCAGAAGGGCCATGACACCAAGGAGAAGGTGCGCCGCAATTTCGGCATGCCGCGTCCGGAAGGTTATCGCAAGGCGCTGCGCCTGATGGAGATGGCGGAGAAGTTCAAGTTGCCGGTGCTCACCTTCATCGACACCCCCGGCGCCTATCCCGGCGTCGGTGCCGAGGAACGCGGCCAGAGCGAGGCCATTGCCCGCAACCTGTATGTGATGGCACGTCTCAAGACCCCGATCGTCTGCACTGTCATCGGTGAGGGCGGCTCCGGCGGCGCACTGGCCATCGGTGTCGGTGACCGCGTTATGATGCTGCAGTACAGCACCTATTCCGTCATTTCCCCCGAGGGCTGCGCCTCCATTCTGTGGAAGAGCGCCGAGAAGGCCCCGGAGGCCGCCGAGGCCCTCGGCATCACCTCCAGCCGCCTGAAGGAGCTGGGCCTCATCGACAAGATCATCGACGAGCCGCTGGGCGGCGCCCACCGTGATATCGATGCCGCCGCCGCCAACATCAAGGCTGCCCTGCTGGAGAGCCTGGGTGGACTGTGCAAGATTTCTCTGCCCAAGTTGCTGGACCAGCGCTACGAGCGCCTGATGGGGTTCGGCAACTTCATGGAAGGCTGAACCACCGTTCGACGGTAGTTTGCAGGGTGGATTGATGCGGCGCATCCATCAGGCAATGGGTACGCGATACGAGGGACAAGGTACGAGGGGATGAACGCGCCGCGCTCGTGCTGTCTGGATCAAAACACCCGCGCGCGCCGCGCCCACTTCCCTCATCTCCCGTACCTTGTCCCTCGTACCTGTCTGCCCGCCTGACCGACGTGGACATCACCGACCACCTGCGCCGTTTTCTCCAGTCCCAGCCACCCGCCAGGCGCTATGTCGTCGCCTACAGCGGCGGTCTCGACTCCCACGTGCTCCTGCATGCGCTGAGCCGGCTCGGCGTGACGCTGGCCGCAGTGCATGTCCATCACGGCCTCAGTTGCAATGCCGACCTGTGGGCGGAACATTGCCAGATCCAGTGCGACACGTTGCAGGTGCCCTGCACGGTGGTGCGCGTGCAGGTGTGCCATGGCGGCAGCGGCGTGGAGGCGGCGGCACGTGACGCCCGGTACGCCGCCCTGGCACAGGTGTTGCGGGCAGGCGAAATGCTGCTCACCGCCCATCATCGGGATGATCAGGCCGAGACCCTGCTGCTGATGCTCATGCGTGGTGCCGGTATCGCCGGGCTGGCCGCCATGCCGGACGTGCGTCCCTTCGGCCCAGGCCTGCTGGGGCGGCCGCTATTGGGGTTGCCGCGTGCGGTGTTGCATGACTATGCCGTGACCCATGCCCTGTCCTGGGTCGACGACGAGAGCAATTTCGATACCGGCCTGGACCGCAACTATCTGCGCCATGAGGTGCTGCCCGTATTGCGCCGGCGCTGGCCGGCGCTGGAGCGGACCCTGGCCCGTACCGCCGCCCACCTGGCGGAGGCGGAGGAATTGCTGGCCGGGCTGGCCGCGGCCGATTTGGCCGCCGCATACGGCAGCCGTGCCGGCACCCTGTCCGTTGCCGCCCTCAACAGTCTGGCCGTACCGCGCCGGCGCAATCTGCTGCGCCACTGGCTGCGCGGCCTGGGCCTGCCGCTGCCCGATACCGCGCATCTGCATCGCATCGAGCGGGAGGTGCTGCCGGCCCGCCCCGACGCCGGGCCGCGGGTGGACTGGCCCGGGGCCGAGGTGCGGCGCTACCGCGACGACCTGTATGCCATGGCGCCACTGGTGCCTGTGTCGGCTACCGAATTGTCCTGGGACCTGGCGCAGCCCCTGCCCCTGCCCGACGGGCGCTGTCTTGTGGCCGCTCCGGCCGTAGGCGGGGGAGTCAGCGTGAAACGTCTGGCCGCGGCGCGTGTCACGGTGCGTTTTCGCACCGGCGGCGAGCGTTGCGCCCCGCTTGGGCGCGGTCATAGCCACGAACTGAAAAAGCTGTTCCAGGAAGCCGGCGTACCGCCGTGGGAGCGCGAGCGGGTGCCGCTGCTGTACGTGGATGGCGTGCTGGCCCAGGTGGTGGGGTACTGGACTTGTGAAGCATTCAACGCCCGGGACGGTGAAGCGGCGCTGACGGTATCGCTTGCCGCCGCGGACATTGCAAGCCGGGCCGAAAACAACGACAATTGCCCCGGCCCGCGCGCCTGAACATCCGTTCCCTCCCTTACCATCGAAACTCATTGATGACTAAGTACATTTTCATTACAGGCGGTGTCGTGTCCTCCCTGGGCAAAGGCATCGCCTCCGCCTCGCTTGCCGCCATCCTCGAAGCCCGCGGTCTCAAGGTCACCCTGCTCAAGCTGGATCCGTACATCAACGTCGATCCGGGCACCATGAGCCCGTTCCAGCACGGCGAGGTGTTCGTCACCGAGGACGGCGCCGAGACCGACCTCGACCTGGGGCACTACGAGCGCTTCGTCCGCACCACCATGACCAAGCGCAACAACTTCACCACCGGCCGCATCTACGAAAACGTCATCCGCAAGGAGCGCCGTGGTGAGTATCTGGGCGGCACCGTGCAGGTGATTCCCCATATCACCGACGAGATCAAGCGCAGCGTCAAGGCCGGTGCCGAGGGTTACGATGTGGCGATGGTGGAGATCGGCGGCACGGTGGGCGACATCGAGTCGCTGCCGTTTCTGGAGGCCATCCGCCAGATGGGCGTGGAACTGGGCCATGACAATGTGCTCTACATTCACCTTACCCTGCTGCCCTATATCCCCACCGCCGGCGAGCTGAAGACCAAGCCGACCCAGCACTCGGTGAAGGAACTGCGCTCGATCGGCATCCAGCCCGATGTGCTGATCTGCCGCGCCGATCGTCCGATCCCGGAAGACGAGAAGCGCAAGATTGCCCTGTTCACCAACGTCGAGGAACGCGCCGTCATCGCCTGCCTCGACGTGGACACCATCTACAAGATCCCCGGCCTGCTGCACGCGCAGGGCCTGGATCAGATCGTGGTCGACAAATTGCGCATGGACGTTCCGCCGGCCAATCTTGCCGAGTGGGATGCCGTGGTCGATGCCATGACCCATCCCAACGGCGAGGTTACCATCGCCATGGTGGGCAAGTATGTCGACCTGACCGAATCCTACAAATCACTCACCGAGGCGCTGATCCACGCCGGCATCAAGAACCGCACCAAGGTGCGCATCGTCTATGTCGACTCCGAGCAGATCGAGAAGAAGGGCACCGACAGCCTCAAGGGCATGGACGCGATCCTGGTACCGGGCGGCTTCGGTGAGCGCGGCGTGGAAGGCAAGATCCAGGCGGTGCGCTACGCGCGCGAGCACAAGGTGCCGTACCTCGGAATATGTCTCGGCATGCAGGTGGCGGTGATCGAATACGCCCGTGACGTCGCCGGACTCAAGGACGCCCACAGCACCGAGTTCCGTCCCAACACGCCGCATCCGGTAATCGCCCTGATCACCGAATGGACCGATGCGGCGGGCAATGTGGAGAGGCGCAGTGCCGATTCCGACCTGGGCGGCACCATGCGCCTCGGCGGCCAGCAGTGCCGCCTGGCCGAGGGCAGCCGCGTGCGTGGCCTGTACGGCAAGGATGTGATCGTCGAGCGTCACCGCCATCGCTACGAGTTCAACAACGGCTACCGTGAACAGTTGGCAAAGGCCGGCCTGCAATTCACCGGCACCTCCATGGATGGCAGCCTGGTGGAGGTGATTGAACTGGCGGATCATCCCTGGTTCATCGCCTGCCAGTTCCATCCCGAATTCACCTCGACGCCGCGCGATGGCCATCCGCTGTTCAGCGGCTTTGTCCACGCGGCGGTGGAGCAGCGTGCGAGGACGGCGTCCCGATGAAGCTCTGTGGTTTCGATGCCGGCCTGGAGCACCCGCTGTTCCTCATCGCCGGTCCCTGCGTCATCGAGAGTGAGCAGCTGGTGCTGGATATCGCCGGTCGCATGCAGGATATCTGCAACAGGCTCGGCATGCCGTACATCTTCAAGGCCTCTTTCGACAAGGCCAACCGCACCTCCGGCGGTTCGTTTCGCGGCCCCGGCCTGGAGCAGGGCCTGCGCATCCTCGAGCGGGTGAAGAAGCAATATGGCCTGCCGGTGCTCACCGACGTGCATGAAGATACGCCGCTCGCCGAGGTGGCCGCGGTGGTGGATGTCCTGCAAACCCCGGCCTTCCTGTGCCGCCAGACCAACTTCATCCAGAACGTGGCGCGCCAGGGCCGGCCGGTGAACATCAAGAAGGGCCAGTTCCTCGCCCCCTGGGACATGAAGAACGTGGTGGACAAGGCACGCGCTGTGGGCAACGAGCAGATCATGGCCTGCGAGCGCGGCGTGTCCTTCGGCTACAATACCTTGATTTCCGATATGCGCGGCCTGGCCATCATGCGCGACACCGGCTGCCCGGTGGTGTTCGATGCCACCCATTCGGTACAACAGCCGGGCGGCCTCGGCGGCGCCTCCGGCGGCCAGCGCCAGTTCGTGCCGGTGCTGGCCCGCGCCGCAGTGGCCAGCGGCATCGCCGGCCTGTTCATGGAGACCCATCCCGACCCGGACAAAGGACTCTCCGATGGCCCCAATATGTGGCCGCTGCACCTGATGGAGGAATTGCTCGAAGGACTGCAGGCCATCGACACACAGGTCAAGCAGCGACGCTGGCTGGAACAGCAATAACAACAGGACACCACGTTGCATCGGGGCAGTATGGCGCCCGGTGTGCCGCAGGCAAGAATTCAAATAGCGACATTTAACGAGTGGAGTACCATGGCTGAATTCAAGACCCAAATCCAAGATATCCGTGCGCGCGAGATCCTCGATTCGCGCGGCAACCCCACCGTCGAGGCCGACGTGATCCTCGCCTCCGGCCACATCGGTCGTGCCGCGGTGCCGTCCGGCGCCTCCACCGGTTCGCGCGAGGCCATCGAGCTGCGTGACGGCGACAAGAAGCGTTACGGCGGCAAGGGCGTGCTGAAGGCCGTGGCCAACATCCACGGCGAGATCCGCCAGAAGTTGGTGGGCATGGACGCGATGGAGCAGGCCGCGATCGACCAGGCGATGATCGACCTGGACGGCACGCCGAACAAGGCGCGCCTCGGCGCCAACGCCATCCTCGCCGTGTCCATGGCCGCCGCCAAGGCCGTGGCCAATGCGCTGGAACTGCCGCTGTACCGCAATCTCGCCACCGCACTGGAGAACAAGGACCTGCTGCTGCCCACGCCGATGATGAACATCATCAACGGCGGTGCCCACGCCGACAACAGCGTCGACATGCAGGAATTCATGATCGTCCCGGTGGGCGCGCCCACCATGGCCGACGCCATCCGCTATGGCGCGGAGGTGTTCCATGCGCTGAAGAAGGTGCTGCACGACAAGGGTCTCAATACCGCCGTGGGCGACGAGGGCGGTTTCGCCCCCGACCTGCCATCCAACGAGGCGGCCATTGAAGTGATTCTTGAGGCTATCGACAAGGCCGGTTACAAGGCGGGCGAGGACATCATGATCGCCATCGATGCGGCCGCCTCCGAGTTCTACAAGGACGGCAAGTACGTGCTGGCCTCCGAGGGCAAGAGCCTGACCTCCGCCGAGTTCACCGACTACCTGTCCGCCTGGGTGGACAAGTACCCCATCATCTCCATCGAAGACGGTATGGCCGAACAGGATTGGGAAGGCTGGAAGCTGCATACCGACAAGCTGGGCAAGCGGGTGCAACTGGTGGGCGACGACCTGTTCGTCACCAACACCGCCATCTTCCAGGAAGGTATCGACAAGGGCATCTGCAATTCGATCCTCATCAAGGTCAACCAGATCGGCACCCTGACCGAGACCCTGGCGGCCATCAAGATGGCACAGATCAACGGCTATACCGCCGTCATCTCCCACCGTTCCGGCGAGACCGAGGACACCACCATTGCCGATCTGGCCGTGGCCACCAGCGCCGGCCAGATCAAGACCGGCTCCCTGTCCCGCTCCGACCGCATCGCCAAATACAACCGTCTGCTGCGCATTGCCGAATCCCTGGGCAGCAAGGCGCGTTATGCCGGGCGCGACGCGTTCAAGCGGTAACATCCACCGTCACTGTCCCGGCCTGACGGCCGGGACAGTCCGGTCCCCATCATGAAGCGGCTCCTTGTCGCCATCCTCGTCATCCTCCTGCTGGTATTGCAGTACCGTCTCTGGTTCAGTGACGGCGGCCTGGTCAAGATGTGGCAGCTGTCCGAGGCGCTGGAGGTGCAGAAACAGGAAAACGCCCGTCTGCTGGAGCGCAACCGCGCCCTGGAAGCGGAAGTCATCGATCTGAAGCAGGGCCTGCAGGCCATCGAGGAACGCGCCCGCACCGAGCTGGGCATGGTGAAGAAGGACGAAACCTTCTTTCAGATCATCGACGAACCGAAGACTGCCGAGGCCGGTCAATGAAGCCGCCGCGCCACTGGGTCGTGATCCCCGCCGCCGGCGTCGGCGCGCGCATGAAGGCCGATCGCCCCAAGCAATACCTGCCGCTGCGCGGCAGGACCGTCATCGAACACACCCTGGCCTGCTTCACTCATCACCCCGCCATCAGCGGCATCGTCGTCGCACTGTCGCCGGGCGATCCCTACTGGCCTGAACTGCACATCGATTCCGCCATACCGCTGCACGTTGCCGCCGGTGGCCAGGAGCGCTGCCACTCGGTGCTCAATGCACTGCGTCTGCTGGCGCAGCACGCCGATGCCAACGACTGGGTGCTGGTGCACGATGCCGCGCGGCCCTGTCTCGCCCGTAGCGATATCGACCAGCTCTGTGCCGAACTGGAACACGACGAGGTCGGCGGCATTCTTGCCGTGCCGGTGCGCGACACCATGAAACGCGCCGACGGGGAAGGGCGCATCAGCGCCACCGAAGATCGCACCACGCTGTGGCATGCCCTGACGCCGCAGATGTTTCGCCTCGGCCTGCTGACGCAGGCACTGGAACAGGCCCTGGCCGACGGCTTCGTCGTCACCGACGAGGCCTCGGCAGTGGAACATGCCGGGTTGCGGCCGAAGCTGGTAGAAGGGCGCGCCGACAACATCAAGGTGACGCGGCCGGAGGATCTGGCCCTGGCGGAGTTTTTTCTTGGCCGCTGATGGCGGAGCTTCCGCTACACAAGGTAGGCGGGAGCGGAAATATCGAATGTCACTTACTGATGCCGCCCACTCGAACGGTGCGGCGGCTGCTTGTTGCCGCCCTGACCACCACTGCGGCCCGCCGGCTTCTGCGCCGGACGGTTGCCGCCCGGACGCTGACCACCGCGACCGCCGCCGCCGGGACGCGAACCGCGGCCATTCTGGATCGGTTCCGGCTTGGCGTTCAGATCAGGCTCGAAGCCGGGCACGATCTCCTTGGGCAGTTCGCGCTTGATCAGGCGTTCGATACCCCTGAGCAGCTGATGCTCGTCCACGCATACCAGCGACACCGCCTCGCCCTCGGCGCCGGCGCGGCCGGTGCGGCCGATGCGGTGCACGTAGTCTTCCGCCACGTTGGGCAGTTCGAAGTTGACCACGTGGGGCAGTTCGCTGATGTCGATGCCGCGGGCGGCGATATCGGTGGCGACCAGCACCTGCAGGCTGCCTTTCTTGAATTCGGCCAGGGCATGGGTGCGTGCCGACTGGCTCTTGTTGCCGTGGATGGCGAGGGCCGGGATGCCGCCCTTGCTCAGCTGTTCGGACAGGCGGTTGGCGCCGTGCTTGGTGCGGGTGAACACCAGCACCTGGTGCCAGTTGTGTTCGCTGATCAGGTGTGCCAGCAGCTCGCGCTTCTTCTCGCGATCCACCAGATAAACCTTCTGCGCGACGGTGTCGGCGGTGGCGTTGCGGCGCGCCACTTCGATCAGGGCGGGCTTGTCCAGCAGGCCGTCGGCCAGGGACTTGATCTCGTCGGAGAAGGTGGCGGAGAACAGCAGGTTCTGGCGCTGCTTGGGCAGCAGGGCGAGGATCTTCCTGATGTCGCGGATGAAGCCCATGTCGAGCATGCGGTCGGCCTCGTCCAGCACCAGGATCTCGATGTGCGACAGGTCGACGGTGCGCTGCTGCACGTGGTCGAGCAGGCGGCCCGGGGTGGCGACCAGAATGTCGACGCGTTTCTTCAGCTTGTCGATCTGCGGATTGATGCCGACGCCGCCGAACATCACCATCGAGGTGAGCTTCTGGTACTTGCCGTAGTGGCGCACGCTTTCCTCCACCTGGGCCGCCAGTTCGCGGGTGGGGGTGAGGATCAGGGCGCGCACCGGCGGGAAGCCGCGCGGCTGGCTCTTGGGTGGGCTGTCCGTGAGGCGCTGCAGGATCGGCAGCACGAAGCCGGCGGTCTTGCCGGTGCCGGTCTGGGCGCCGGCCAGCAGGTCGCCGCCGGACAGCACGGCGGGGATCGCCTGCTTCTGGATCGGGGTGGGCTCGCTATAGCCGCGCTCGGTGACGGCGCGGACGATCGCTTCGGACAGACCGAGGGTGGAAAAGGACATAACAACTCCAAAGGGTAAACATCGGCCTGTCGCCACCGGGCAGGGGCGCCAGTCATAGGCGGACGGATTAGGGAAAGCCGGGAAGGCCGCGGTGTGCAGACTGGGAAAAGCACCGCAGGCGCGCAGTCTAACAGAACATGGCCGGCGGTGCCGGTAAATTTTCGGTGCCGGGCCGGGCGCGCTACAATGCCCTTCCCTGTGCCACATGAGTTCCCACCATGACCCTGCGCATCGGCCACGGCTATGACGTACATGCCTTCACCGCCGGCGATCACCTCGTGCTCGGCGGCGTCCGTATTCCCCACCGCCAGGCCTTCAAGGCCCATTCCGATGGCGATGTGCTGATCCACGCGCTGTGCGATGCGCTGCTCGGCGCCGCGGCGCTGGGCGACATCGGCCGTCATTTCCCCGACAGTGACGTGCAGTTCCAGGGTGTCGACAGCCGCAAGCTGCTGCGGCACGTGGTGATACTGCTGAGGGAGCACGGCTGGCGTGTCGGCAATGTCGACGGCACCATCATCGCCCAGGCCCCGAAGATGGCGCCGCACATCGAAGCGATGCGCGCCAATCTGGCACAGGACCTCGAGATTCCCCCTGGCCAGGTCAACGTCAAGGCCACCACCACGGAACACCTCGGCTTTGCCGGGCGCGAGGAGGGCATCGCCGCCCATGCGGTGGTGCTGCTGGAAGCGCTGTAGATCGGAGCCGGCGCACGACGTTGCTGCGTAACCAACGTTTATGACCTTCCCCCGCCCCGAACACGGCCCCGGTCTGCCGCACTGGGCCTGCGCCCATGGCACGCCGACGGTGCGCGGCGTGCTGCGCAGCACAGTGGATGATTTCGTCGTCGACGAGGACCTCGGCCAGGCGCCGGACGGGCGTGGCGATCACATCCTGCTACACGTGCGCAAACGGGACACCAACACCGAGTGGCTGGCGCGCGAGCTGGCGGCATTCGCCGGCATCGGGGTGGCGGATGTGGGATTTGCCGGCCTGAAGGATCGTCATGCGGTGACCACGCAGTGGTTCAGCCTGCACCTGCCCGGCACGGAGCCGGACTGGGGCCGGTTCGACTGTGCAGGCGTGGAAATACTGGATGTGCAGCGCCACCGCCGCAAGCTGCGCCGCGGCGAGCTGCGCGGCAATCGTTTCCGTCTGGTGGTGCGGCAACTGGATGGCGATGTCGCGGGACTCGCGGCGCGGTTGCAACGGGTGCAGGCGCAGGGTGTCCCCAATTATTTTGGCGAGCAGCGCTTCGGTATCGGCGGTGGCAATCTGGCGGCGGCCGCGGCGATGTTCGCCGGCGAGCGTCGGGAGCCGGATCGGCACCGGCGTGGGCTGTATCTCTCGGCGGCGCGTTCGCTGCTGTTCAATACCGTGCTGTCGGCGCGGGTGGCGGCGGGCAACTGGCAGACGCCGCTGGCGGGCGAGGTGGTGCAGGTGGGGGAGACACAAAGCCTGGTCACCTGTGATGCGCCCACGCCGGCGATCGTCGCGCGTATCGCGCGCGGCGAGTTGCAACTCACCGGCCCGCTGTGGGGCCGCGGCCAGAGTCTCAGCGCAGGTGCGGTGCGGGAGCTGGAGCAGGCGGCGCTGGCCGAATATGCGCTCTGGTGCCGTGGCCTGGAGGCGGCGGGATTGCAGCAGGAGCGCCGCGGCCTGTGCCTGCGGCCGCAGGCGCTGGAGTGGGCGCTGGATGAGATGCATGGGAGGTTGACACTGACCTTCCATCTGCCGGCCGGGGCCTACGCCACCACGGTGTTGCGCGAGGTGGTGGCGAACACCGAAGCGTAGGAGCCCACTCCGTGGGCGAACCTGACGCTGAATCTGGCACCCTTTCGCCGAGAGGACTCGGCTCCTACATCTGGGCGCGCTTCAGCAACACGTACACCGCACCGGTGCCGCCGTCCATCGGCCGGGCCGAGCAGAAGGCCAGCACCTCGTCGCGCTGCTGCAGCCAGTGGTTGACCTTGCCCTTGAGCACCGGACGGCGCTGCAGCGAGCCGTTGCCCTTGCCGTGGATGATGCGCACGCAGCGAACGTCACGCCGGCGTGCGGCGACGAGGAAGGCCGCCAGCTGTTCGCGTGCCTCGGCGGCGGTAAGGCCGTGCAGGTCCAGTTCGGCGCCGATGGCGTACTGGCCGCGGCGCAGCTTGCGCAGCACGTTGTGTTGCAGGCCGCTGCGGGCGAACAGCAGTTCCTCCCCGGTTTCCAGCAGCTCCGGGTATTCCGGATCGGACAGCATGTCCTGCAACACCCGGCGCTCGTCCTCCTGCCGTTTCTGCGGCTGCGGGGGTGGCGGCGGGGCCATGACCGGCAGGCGATCGGAGTCCAGCGGGCGCACGTCGGCCACGGCGGAGCGGAACAGCTCGCTTTCCTCGTCGCTGAGCGGTGCGGGTTTCTTGCGCATGATACCGTCCAGTCTACCAGACGGGCCTGCCGTCCCGGCAGCGGCTTGGGGTATAGTAGGCAGGCCCGACTCGACCGCCCCCCATTCCAAAACAATGAAGATACTCATCAGCAACGACGACGGTTACCAGGCCCCCGGTATCCGTTGTCTGGCCGAACACCTGCGTACCATCGCCGACATCACCGTGGTGGCGCCGGAACGCGACCGCAGCGGGGCGAGCAATTCCCTCACCCTGGAAAACCCCATCCGCGCCGTGGTCATGGACGACGGCGTGATCCGTGTCGACGGCACCCCCACCGACTGCGTGCATCTGGCCATCACCGGCCTGCTCGATGCCGAGCCGGACATGGTGGTTTCGGGTATCAACGCCGGTTCCAACATGGGGGATGACGTCATCTATTCCGGGACCGTGGCGGCAGCCATGGAGGGGCGTTTCCTCGGCCTGCCGGCCATCGCCATCTCCATGGTCAGCCACAAGCCGCAGCACTTCGCCACCGCCGGCCGTGTCGCCGTCTGCCTGGTACGTCAGTTGCTGGCCAACCCGCTGCCCAAGGACACCATCCTCAACGTCAATGTCCCCGATGTGCCCTGGGATGAGTTACAGGGCCTGGAGGCAACGCGCCTGGGCCAGCGCCACAAGTCCGAACCGGTGATCCGCGCCCAGGATCCGCGCGGCCGCCCCATCTACTGGGTCGGTCCCGCCGGTGCCGAGCAGGATGCTGGACCCGGTACCGATTTCCACGCCGTGCGCCACAACCGGGTATCGGTCACACCCATCCAGGTGGACCTGACCCGCCACAACGCCATCGGCAAGGTGGCCGACTGGCTGCGGAGTTGCCCGCTGTGATGCGCGAGAGCGCCGGTATCGGCATGACCTCGCAGCGCACCCGCGAACGCATGGTGACCCGGCTGATGGAGCAGGGCATACGCGACCTGCGCGTGCTGGAGGTGATGCGCACCCTGCCGCGCCATCTGTTCGTGGACGAAGCCCTGGCCACCCGCGCCTACGAGGATACCGCCCTGCCCATCGGCAGCGGCCAGACCATCTCCCAGCCCTATGCCGTGGCGCGCATGACCGAGGCCCTGCTCAATGGCGGGCGGCCGCGCAAGGTGCTGGAGGTGGGAACCGGATGCGGTTACCAGAGCGCGGTGCTGGCGGCGCTGGTGGACGAGGTGTTCAGCGTGGAGCGCATCGGCGACCTGGTGCGCCGCACGCGCGAACGGTTGCAGCGCCTGCAGATCCGCAACGTGCGCCTGCGTCATGGCGACGGCTATGCCGGCTGGGCTGAGCACGGCCCCTATGACGGCATTCTGGTCGCGGCGGCGCCGACCCAGGTGCCGGCGGCGCTGCTGGAACAGCTGGCCGATGGGGGGCGCCTGATCGTGCCGGTGGGCAATCGCGGTAGCCAGCAGTTGCTGCTGGTCAGCCGCAGCAACGGCGAGTTGAAACAGGAAGTTCTGGAAATGGTCTCATTCGTGCCGATGGTACCGGGAGCCAGTCAATGAGGTTGCGATGAAGCTGTTTTCCGCCCTGTATGCCCGGGTGATGCGCTGGGCTGCGCACCCCCATGCCCCGCGCTATCTGGCTACGCTCAGTTTTGCCGAGTCCTCGTTCTTTCCCATCCCCCCCGACGTGATGCTGGCACCCATGGCGCTGGCAAGGCGTGACCGCGCCTGGTACTACGCCCTGCTGACCACCCTGGCCTCGGTGGTGGGTGGGGCCGCGGGCTACCTCATCGGTTATTTCGCCTTCGAGCTGGTCGAGCCGCTGATTCGTGAGGCAGGCTACTGGGAGCGCTACGAACTTGCCCGGGAGTGGTTCGATGCGTGGGGTTTCTGGGCGGTGTTTCTGGCCGGATTTTCCCCCATTCCCTACAAGCTGTTCACTATCTCCGCCGGGGTGATCGCCATGAATGTCCCGTTGTTCATGCTGGCCTCGCTCATCGGCCGCGGGGCCCGCTTTTTCCTGGTGGCAGGGCTGATGGTATGGGGCGGCGAACCCATGGAGCGCAGTCTGCGCCTGTATATCGATCGCATCGGCTGGGTGGTCATCCTGGCCGCCGTGGCCGGGTATATCATCGTCAGCAATGGTTGAAACCGTGCCCATCCGCCATACAGCCGTTTTATTGCTGGCGCTTCTGCTGGCACTGGCCGGTTGTGGCGAACTGGGGCCTCCACCACGGAAAAACTATGCCGTCTACCACACGGTACGCCCCGGCGAAACGCTGTATTCCATCGCCTGGGGTTATGGTTACGACTACCGCGAGGTGGCCTCCTGGAATCGTATCGGTTGGCCCTACCGCATCTATCCCGGCCAACGGTTGCTGGTGGTTCCGACGCCCCGTGGCGCGGTGGTGGAGGAGCGTTCCGCCGCCGCTCGTTCTGCAGCGCCATCCCCGTCTGCATCACGCCCCCCTCCTGCAACGGCAAAAACCACACCTGACAGGACCGTTGAAAAGCCGGTGTCACGCCCGCATCAGTCTCCTATCCGCTGGCAGTGGCCCACCGCCGGCAGCGTCAAGCGGGGCTTCAATAATTCTGCCAGTAAAAAGGGGATTACCATCGCCGGTCGGCTCGGCCAACCGGTCTATGCCGCCTCCGGCGGTGATGTGGTATACAGTGGAAGCGGTTTGGTAGGTTATGGCAATCTGCTCATCATCAAGCATGATGATACGTTTCTGAGCGCCTACGGCCATAACCGCAGGTTGCTGGTAAAGGAAGGACAAAAGGTCAAACCCGGGCAAATGATTGCAGAGATGGGGGAGACCGCCAAGGATGGTGCGCTGCTGCACTTCGAAATTCGCCAGGAAGGCAAACCGGTGGACCCCTTGCGGTATCTGCCGAAACAGAACAGATGAAGGACGAGGGTATGGGCAAGCACAACACCAACACAGACAGCGAGGAAGAATTCGGTTTCGAGCAGGAGACTGAATATCTGCTGGAAACCGAAGAAAGCGGAACGGTTGACGCTGCGGTGGACGATGGCGTGGAGGAGGACAATCCCCTCGATGACTACACCCCCATGGCGGTACCGGAGTTGGAGCTGGATGCCACCCGACTCTATCTGGGCGAGATCGGTTTTTCACCGCTACTGACTGCTGAGGAAGAGGTGTATTACGCCCGGCTCGCGCAGAAAGGTGTCGAGGCTGGTCGTAAGCGCATGATTGAAAGCAATCTGCGTCTGGTGGTGAAGATCGCGCGCCGCTATCTGCACCGGGGCCTGCCTTTGCTCGATCTCATCGAAGAGGGCAACCTCGGTCTGATCCGCGCAGTGGAGAAGTTCGACCCGGAGCGTGGTTTCCGTTTCTCGACCTACGCCACCTGGTGGATTCGTCAGACCATCGAGCGGGCCATCATGAATCAGACCCGTACCATCCGCCTGCCCATCCATGTGGTCAAGGAAATCAACGTCTATCTGCGTGCGGCACGACACCTGACCCAGACTCTCGACCATGAGCCCAGCCCGGAAGAGATCGCCGAAATGCTGGACAAGCCGGTGGAGGAGGTAAAGCGCATGCTCGGACTGAACGAGCGCGTGACCTCGGTGGATGTGCCGGTGGGGCGGGATGCCGATCGTTCCCTGCTCGATTCCATTCCGGATGAGAACAATCTCGATCCGGTGGAACTGCTGCAGGATGACGACATGCGCGCCAAGATCGAGCAGTGGCTGGATGAGCTGACCGACAAGCAGCGTGAGGTGGTGGAGCGACGCTTCGGCCTCAATGGCCACGATGTCACCACGCTGGAAGATGTCGGCCAGCAGATCGGCGTCACCCGTGAGCGGGTGCGCCAGATTCAGATCGAGGCCCTGAAACGTTTGCGCAAGATCATGGAAGCACAGGGTTTTTCCTCGGACACCATTTGAGGAAGCCCATCACGAGGTAACGTCACACGGCAGCCGTGGGGCGGATTTATCGCTTTCCCTTTTCCATTTTCCGCTCCTTGTCCCTGTGCCGGACGTGGAATTATTGCTTTTCGACGTGTTCTAACCGTGGGCCGGGCCTGACATTGCTACAATGTCGCCACTTGGAAACACCGTTTCAAGTCTTTATGTTAGTAATCGTGAGCGACAGGTAAGGAATCATGGCAGAGAGCGATCATCAGTACGGTGACCACCGCGATCTGGCGGTAGAAGAAGATCGCCCGCAACTCAAGCACCCGCCCATGTACAAGGTGGTGCTGCTGAACGACGACTACACGCCGATGGAGTTCGTCGTACACATACTGGAATTTTTTTTCAACAAAGATCGCCCGACCGCGACACGAATCATGTTGGCGGTCCATACTGAGGGGAAGGGCGTTGCCGGTGTCTATAGCCGAGACGTGGCCGAGACCAAGGTGCAACAGGTCAACAGCTACTCCCGCAAGCACCAGCATCCTTTGATGTGTGCCATGGAGGCCGAATAGGTCTTAAAGAGAGGCTACCATGCTGACCAAAGAACTGGAGTATACCCTCAATCAGGCCTTCAAGGCGGCCCGTGAGCAGCGTCATGAGTTCATGACGGTGGAGCACTTGCTGCTGGCGCTGCTCGACGAGCCTACTGCCGCGGCGGCACTCAAGGCCTGCGGTGCCAATATGGAGCAGTTGCACAACGACCTGGTCGGCTTCATCGATGATACCGTGCCCCTGCTGGCCCCTGACAGTGAACGTGAGATTCAGCCTACCCTCGGTTTCCAGCGTGTGCTGCAGCGCGCGGTGTTTCACGTGCAGGCCTCGGAGCGCAAGGAGGCCAACGGCGCCAACGTGCTGGTGGCGATGTTCAGCGAACAGGAATCACAGGCGGTCTACTTCCTCAACCAGCAGAACATCACCCGTCTCGACATCGTCAATTACATCTCCCACGGCATCTCCAAGCTGAGCGGCGAGGGTGAGGAAGAGGCGGCGCGTCCCAGCGAGGAGGAGGGCGGTGCCGACACGGCGCAGAAGCCGCTGGAGGCCTATGCCTCCAACCTCAACGCCCTGGCACGCCAGGGCAGGATCGACCCGCTCATCGGCCGCGCCCACGAGATCGAGCGCACCATCCAGGTGTTGTGCCGTCGCCGCAAGAACAACCCCCTGTTCGTCGGCGAGGCCGGCGTGGGCAAGACCGCACTGGCCGAGGGCTTGGCCAAGAAGATCGTCGACGGCGAGGTGCCCGAGGTGCTGGCGCACAGCACGGTGTACTCCCTAGACCTCGGCGCCCTCCTGGCCGGCACCAAGTATCGCGGCGATTTCGAGAAGCGTCTCAAGGCGGTGCTCGCCCAGCTCAAGAAAGAGCACGGCGCCATTCTGTTCATCGACGAGATCCACACCATCATCGGTGCCGGTGCCGCCTCGGGCGGTGCCATGGATGCCTCCAATCTGATCAAGCCGGTGCTGGCCAACGGCGACCTCAAGTGCATCGGCTCCACCACCTATCAGGAATACCGCGGCATCTTCGAGAAGGACCGTGCCCTGGCGCGCCGCTTCCAGAAGATCGACGTGCCCGAGCCGACGGTGGAGGAGACGGTGCAGATCCTCGAGGGCCTGAAGAGCCGTTTCGAGGAGCACCACGACGTCAAGTACACCAAGGCGGCATTGCGCGCCGCGGCGGAACTGGCGGCACGCTACATCAATGATCGCCACCTGCCGGACAAGGCCATCGACGTCATCGACGAGGCCGGCGCCAATCAGCGCATGCTGCCGGTATCCAAACGCAAGAAAACCCTGGGTGTGAAGGACATCGAGGCGGTGGTGGCGAAGATTGCGCGCATTCCGCCCAAGAGCGTGTCGGCCTCGGACCGCGAGAGTCTGAAGAACCTGGAGCGCGACCTCAAACTGATGATCTTCGGTCAGGACGAGGCCATCACCACCCTGGCCTCGGCCATCAAGATGGCCCGCTCCGGCCTTGGCACCGAACAGAAGCCCATCGGTTCCTTCCTGTTCGCCGGCCCCACGGGCGTGGGCAAGACCGAGGTGACGCGTCAGTTGGCCAGCATACTCGGCATCGAGCTGATTCGTTTCGACATGTCCGAATATATGGAACGCCATACGGTATCACGCCTCATCGGCGCGCCGCCGGGCTACGTCGGCTTCGACCAGGGCGGCCTGCTCACCGAAGCCATCACCAAGCATCCGCACGCGGTGCTGCTGCTGGACGAAATCGAAAAGGCCCATCCGGATGTGTTCAATCTGTTGCTGCAGGTGATGGACCACGGCACGCTGACCGACAACAACGGCCGCAAGGCCGACTTCCGCAACGTCATCCTGGTGATGACCACCAATGCCGGCGCGGAGCAGACCAGCCGTCGCTCCATCGGCTTTGCCGAGCAGGATCACAGCACCGACGGCATGGAGGTGATCAAGAAGATGTTCACCCCCGAATTCCGCAATCGTCTCGACGCGGTGATTCAGTTCAAGCCGCTGGATGAGGAAAACATCAAGCACGTGGTGGACAAGTTCATCATGGAGCTGGAGACCCAGCTGGAACAGAAGGGCGTCACTCTGGAGGTGGATGCCGCCGCCCGGCGCTGGCTGGCCAGGCACGGCTACGATCCGCAGATGGGCGCCCGTCCCATGGCCCGCGTGATCAAGGAGAAGCTGAAGAAGCCGATGGCGGAAGAACTGCTGTTCGGCAAACTGGAGGGTGGCGGCCACGTCCTGGTGAGCGAAGAGGGCGACGAGCTGACCTTCGAGTTCGAGAGCAAGAAAGAGGCCGCTCTGATCGATTGAGGCGCCCGTTGACCCGATAAGCAAAAACGCCCGCTGGAGGACCACCGGGCGTTTTTGTTTGCTGTGACGCCAGCCGAATATCCGTTCGATGCGCGGTGCGGGCGTTCGTGCCTCGCCCTTCGCAACCCGTACCTGTATTCCTAGCGTGCGCGGAAGGTGATGCGGCCCTTGGTCAGGTCATAGGGGGTGACCTGTACGGTGACCTTGTCGCCGGTGAGGATGCGGATGTAGTGCTTGCGCATCTTGCCGGAGATGTGGGCGGTGATGATGTGACCGTTCTCCAGCTCCACGCGGAACATGGTGTTGGGCAGGGTCTCGATGACCGTGCCTTCCATTTCAATGCCTTCTTCCTTCGCCATACGGTGTTGCTTGCGCCTCGCTCGAAAGGGGATGCCGGGCGTGTGGTGGACTTGGGGACCACAGGCCACTAATTAGCCCGCTAGTGTGCCTTATTTTGCGTTACAAGGCAAAGATTTATCCCGTTCGAGGGGAAAGGGGTAACCTACCGGCCATGGGGCCGGCCGCCGTAACCGCCATGGCGCTCAGCCGGCGGCCCGCTGCCAGATCAGCCGTGTCCAGGCCACATGGGGATGCACGACCTCTTCGGTCAGCACGATCTCCATGCCCAGGCGTTCCCGCAGGGTGCCACGGGCGGCATCGGCAGGGAGATCGGCCTCCAGGGCCCGGTAGTGACGGTGGTTGAGGTAGAGCAGGTTGGGACGGTAGCCATGTTCCCGCTCGAAGGTATGGGCCAGCCGATAGACGAAGCTAAGCATGCTGCCTCCTCTGCATGGTGTTGAGTGACCATGCTGCCTGTAAGTGTAGGCGGTCAGCGTTCCAATGCGAGCTTTTGCCAGCCGCCACTTCTGTATATCTCCAGAGGGCGGAAACGTTTCTTGTAGGCCATGCGCGGCGACTCATTGATCCAGTAGCCCAGATAGACATAGGGCAGGTTGCGCCAGCGCGCCTCTTCCACCTGCCACAGCACCGCATGGGTGCCCAGGCTGCGGCTGGCCGCGTCCGGGTCGAAAAAGGTATAGACGGCGGAGAGGCCGTCACGCATCAGGTCGATGACTGCCACCATCAGCAGACGCCCCTGGAGGCGGAACTCCACGAAGCGGGTGTCCATCCAGCGGCTGCCGAGAAAATCCAGGTAACGTGCCGGGTCGTCGACGTCCATACCGCCGTCGGCATGGCGGCTGTGGATGTACTTGCGGTAGAGCTGATAGTGCTCTTCATGGTATTCCGCGGGCAGGACCGAAACGGCGAGGTCACGGTTGCGCTGCCAGGTACGGCGCTGGCTGCGGTCCGGAGTGAATTCCGCGGCGGGGATGCGCGCCGGGCGGCAGGCGTCGCAGGTGGGACAACGCGGCCGGTAGACATAGTTGCCGCTGCGGCGAAAACCCAGCTCGGCCAGCACGCTGTACAGCGACGGGCTCATCGGTGAATGCGGATCGGCGAACAGGGTCACGGCCTCGCGTTCGGGCAGGTAGCTGCATTCGTGCGGCGGGCTGGCGTAGAACACCAGATCGGCCGGCAGAGCGGAAAAGGCGTGGGGACTGGTCATGGAGAAAACATAACACAGGAATCACGCGCCGCCTCCACGCGCGTTGTGTGGGTTTGCCGGAGGAAACAGGCTAACATGTAGCACTATTTTTTGGTCAGGCAACACAGGGCATGTTACGACTCACCGAAATCCGGCTCCCGCTCGAACACGCCGAGGATGATCTCCGCGACGCCGTCCTGCAGCGACTTGGCATCGCGTCGCAGGCGCTGCATGGCGTACATGTCGCCCGCCGCGGCTACGATGCGCGCAAGCGTGGCCACATCGTATTCATCTACACACTGGATGTGGCGGTCGACGATGAGGCGGCGTTGTTGCAGAAATTTCATGCCGACCCCCACGTCAATCCAGCACCTGACACCACCTATCAGTTCGTCACGCAGGCTCCGCCACGCCTTGCCACCCGCCCGGTGGTGGTCGGTACCGGGCCGTGCGGCTTCATGGCCGGCCTGCTTCTGGCGCAGATGGGGTTTCGCCCCATCATCCTCGAGCGCGGCAAACCGGTACGCGAGCGCACCAAGGACACCTGGGCGCTGTGGCGCGAAGGGAAGCTCAACCCCGAGTCCAACGTGCAGTTCGGCGAGGGCGGGGCGGGCACCTTCTCCGACGGCAAGCTGCACAGCGGCATCAAGGATCCGCGCCATCTGGGGCGCAAGGTGCTCACCGAGTTCGTTGCGGCCGGTGCGCCGGAGGAAATCCTCTATATCAGCAAGCCGCACATCGGCACCTTCCGCCTGGTGAGCATGGTGGAAAAGATCCGTGCCAGCATCGAGGCGCTGGGTGGCGAGTTCCGTTTCAACAGCCGCGTCGACGACGTGGAAATCACCGATGGCGCGATCAAGGGGCTGCTATTGTCCACCGGCGAGCGCGTTGCTGCCGACCATGTGATCCTCGCCATCGGCCACAGTGCGCGCGATACCTTCCGTATGCTGCATCGCCGTGGCGTGTATATCGAGGCCAAACCGTTCTCCATCGGCTTTCGCATCGAGCACCCGCAGTCGATGATCGACCGTTGCCGTTTCGGTCCGCAGGCCGGCCATCCGGCGCTGGGGGCCGCCGATTACAAGCTGGTACATCATTGCAAGAATGGTCGCACGGTATACAGCTTCTGCATGTGCCCCGGCGGCCAGGTGGTGGCCGCCACCTCGGAAGAAGGGCATGTGGTGACCAATGGCATGAGCCAGTATTCGCGCGCCGAGCGCAACGCCAACAGCGCCGTCGTGGTCGGTATCACGCCGGAGCGGGACTACCCCGGCGATCCGCTGGCCGGTATCGCCCTGCAGGAACAGCTGGAGGCGCGCGCCTTCGAGCTGGGCGGGCGCAACTATCAGGCGCCGGGGCAACTGGTGGGCGATTTCCTCGCCGGGCGGCCGTCGACCGCCTTCGGCGAGGTGCAGCCGTCCTACACGCCGGGCGTGCATCTTACCGACCTGAGCAGCGCCCTGCCGGACTACGCCATCGCGGCACTGCGCGAGGCGCTCCTGGCCTTCGAGAAACAGATCCGCGGTTTTGCCCGCGCCGATGCCGTGCTCACCGGCGTGGAGACGCGCACCTCCTCACCGATCCGTATCCGGCGCGACGATGTCACCTTGCAGAGTCTCAATGTGCGTGGGCTGTATCCGGCCGGCGAGGGTGCCGGTTATGCCGGCGGCATCCTGTCGGCTGCGGTGGACGGCATCAAGGTGGCGGAGGCGCTGGCCCTGGACATGGTGGCGCAGGCGGCGCGATGAGTGCCTTCAAGCACATCACTTCGGCCGACAATCCGCAGTTCAAGCAACTGAAGAAACTGGCGACGAGCGCGCGCGCGCGGCGCAAGGCCGGGCAGACGCTGCTCGACGGCGTGCACCTGCTGCATGCACTGGCCGATGCCGGCGGCAGCCCCGAACTGCTGGTGGTGCGCGAGGGGGCGCAGGAGGCGGCGGAGAACGGCGCCTGTCTGGCGCGCTTTCCACAGGTTGCGCAGTTGCTGCTGACACCGGCGCTGTTCGACGCCATCGCGCCGGTGGAGACACCGACCGGTGTACTGGCGTTGCTGAACATTGTTGCGCCGTCTCACGGTGATCATCGTTGCGCGGTGTTGCTGGAGAACATCCAGGATCCGGGCAATCTCGGCAGCATCATCCGCACGGCGGCGGCCGCCGGCTGCGATGCGGTGTTTCTCTCCCGGGGCTGTGCCGAGGCCTGGTCGCCCAAGGCCCTGCGTGCCGGTATGGGCGCGCATTTCTCTGTCGCCATTTTCGAACAGCAGGATATGGTCGAGGTGGTGCGGAATTTTTCACTGGTACTCGCTACCCGGCTGGATGCCACGCATTCCCTCTACGATATCGATCTGCGCGGCACGGTAGCCTTTCTGTTCGGCAACGAAGGCGCCGGACTGTCACCCGAACTGTCAGCCTGCGCCACCCGGCAGGTCAAGATCCCGATGCCCGGCAAGGTCGAGTCGCTCAACGTCGCCGCCGCAGTGGCGGTGTGCCTGTTCGAACGTGTGCGGCAACTCACCAGAGACTAAACGGCGTATTGGCGGAGTAGCTCGATAAATCGCCGGCGCGGGATCTCTTCCGCGCCGAGGCTGAGCAGGTGGTCGGTGGTGACCTGGCAGTCGATGAGTACCACGCCTTCTGCCTGTAGTTTCCGCACCAGATGTACGAAGGCCACCTTCGAGGCGTCGGTCTTGTGGCTGAACATGGATTCACCGTAGAACACGCGGCCGAGGCGGATGCCGTACAGCCCACCCACCAGTTCCTCGCCCTGCCAGCTCTCCGCCGAGTGGGCGTAACCCATCTCATGCAAACGGATGTAGGCCTGCTGCATCTCTTCGGTGATCCAGGTGCCGTTCTGGCCGCGACGCGGTGTCTCAGCGCAGGCGCGGATCACGCGGGCAAAGGCCGTATCGAAACGAACCTGATAGCTGCCCTTGTTGATGGTCTTGCGCAGGCTGCGCGCCACCTTGAGCTTGTCGGGAAACAGCACCGCGCGCGGGTCCGGTGACCACCACAGAATGGGCTGGCCGGGGCTGAACCAGGGAAAGATGCCGTGACGATAGGCATTCAGGATGCGCTGCGGCGCCAGGTCGCCGCCGACGGCGAGGAGGCCGTCGGGTTCGTGCAGGGCATGCTCCACCGGGGGGAAGGCATGGCTGCGGTCTGCGGGGTCGAGCCAGTAGGGGCCGCGGCCGGTCATGGTGTCGTGTCGGATTCCTTGAACGGCAGATGGCTGCGCAGTTCGCGCATCTGTTCGGACATCGCCTGGTGTTCCTGTTGCAGATAACGGCTGATCGCCTCGGCAAACCCCGGATGGACCAGATGGTGGGCCGACCACACCGGCGTCGGCTCGAAGCCGCGCCAGACCTTGTGTTCACCCTGGGCGCCCGGCTCGAAGCGTTGCAGGCCGTGGCTGATGCAGTAATCGATGCCGGTATAGTAACAGGCCTCGAAGTGCAGGCTGTTGAACTCCTCCCGGCAGCCCCAGTGGCGGCCGTACAGGGTATCGTGTGAGCGCAGATTGAGTGCTCCGGCCACATATTCGCCGCGATGCTTCGCCAGTACCAGCACGATGTTGTCCGGCAGCTCGCGGCCGATGGCCTGCATGAATTCCAGCGTCAACGTCGGATAGCCGCCGCGCTTGTCGTAGGTACTCGCATAGAAGCGGTGAAACACCGCCCATTGCGCGGCGCTGATCTCGTCGCCGTGCAGTACCTCGATTTCGATGCCGGCATCGCGCACCCGGCGGCGCTCCTGTTTCACCTTCTTGCGCCGGTCGCGGGTGAATCGCTCCAGATAGTGTTCGAACGACTCATAGCCGTGGTTGAACCAGTGATACTGGCAGCCGGTGCGGCGCAGGAAGCCGTGTCGCTCCAGGCTGTCCATCTGCGCATCGTCGGGAAACAGCCAGTGCAGCGAGGAGGCGGACTCCTCGCGCAGGAGCTCGTGCGCTCCCGCGATGAGTTGCTGTTCGGCATTGTCGCGCTCCACGCCAGGCATCACCAGCAGGCGCGGGCCGGGGATGGGGGAGTAGGGGATGGCGGAAACCAGCTTGGGGTAGTAGCGCAGGCCGCTGCGCTGGTAGGCCTCGGCCCAGGCCCAGTCGAACACCAGCTCGCCGTAGGAGTTGTCCTTCAGGTACAGGGGCGCGGCACCGAGCAGGGTGCCGTCGTCGCCGCGCAGGACGAGATGGCGTGGTCGCCAGCCCCAGTGGTCGCCGACGCAGCGGTGCTGCTCCAGGCCGGACAGGAACTCGTGGCGCAGGAAGGGGTTGCTGATGCCCCCTTCCAGGGCATTCCAGGCGTCGGCGGGGATAGCCGAGAGTTCTCGCACCACTTGAATGGTCATGGCTGGGCCAATAAATGAAAAAACCCGCCGAGGCGGGTTTTTTCCGGTCGGGGCTGGACTCAGTCGTCGCCGCTGAAGGCGCCGAGCAGATGCAGCAGACTGGTGAACAGGTTGTAGATGCTGACGTACAGGGTCACCGTGGCCATGATGTAGTTGGTCTCGCCGCCGTGCACGATGTTGCTGGTTTCGTACAGGATCAGGCCGCACATCAGCAGCACGAACATGGCGGAAACGCCCAGCGCCAGCCCCGGCAGGCTGAAGAAGAAGGCCGCCAGGCCGGCCAGGAAGGCCACCAGGATGCCGGCCATCAGGAATCCACCCATGAAGCTGAAGTCCTTGCGGGTGCTGATGGCGTAGGCGGATAGGCCGAGAAAGATGACCCCGGTCATCCCCATGGCGGTCATCACCAGTTCGGTGCCGTTGGGCAGTTGCAGGTAGGCGTTGAGCAGGGGGCCGAGGGTCAGGCCCATGAAGCCGGTGAGGGCGAAAACGGCGGCCAGGCCCCAGACGCTGTTGCGCAGCTTGGTGGTGAGGAAGAGCAGGCCGAAATAACCTGCCAGGGTGATGAGAAGGCCCGGGTGGGGCAGGTTCAGGGCCATGGACAGGCCGGCGGTGAAGGCGCTGAACAACAGCGTCATCGACAGCAGGGTGTAGGTATTGCGGATCAGCTTGTTGCTTTCCTGCGCCGCCGTGGTCGGGCGGGCAACGGCAAACTCGTTGGAACGCATGGCTACTCCTCGGTTTGTTATTGGTTGCAACTGGAATCTGTGACCGTAGCGATGGGGCTCAGGTTCCCGACTAGCTGCCGACAGGATAGCGGGCCGGACGGGAAGGTCAACCCGCTGGCAGAGGGCGGGGCGGATAAGGTATCCTTCCGCCTCCTCCGGAGAGGTGGCTGAGCGGTTGAAAGCGGCGGTCTTGAAAACCGTTGTAGATGCGAGTCTACCGTGGGTTCGAATCCCACCCTCTCCGCCATCTTGCCGCCATGTGATCTCCATCACAGTCCTGCAGGTCTTCTGGTGCCCTTATCTAATGCCCGCCGGGGCAGTCTTGATTATTGCGGCAAATCCTGTATGTTCTGCGGTTGATTGTCCGGACACCCAAGAATCCTCCATGATCAATGTCCTGCTGGTTGACGACCACGAACTGGTGCGCACCGGGATCCGGCGCCTGCTCGGTGACGTCAAGGGCATCAAGGTCTATGCCGAGGTCGATAGCGGCGAGGCCGCCATCGACTCGGTACGCAAGTTCCAGCCCGATGTGGTGCTGATGGATGTCAGCATGCCCGGCATCGGCGGTCTGGAGGCCACCCGTCGCCTGGTGCATGCCTATCCCGACATCAAGGTCATCGTACTCACCGTTCACACCGACGATCCCTTCCCCAGCCAACTCCTCAAGGCCGGCGCTGTCGGTTATCTGAGCAAGGGCTGCAATGTGGATGAGATGGTCCAGGCCATCCAGCAGGTGGCCAATGGCAAGCGCTATATCAGTCCGACCATTGCCCAGTCCCTGGCCCTGTCCCTGCTGCCCGGTACCGAATCACCCTTCCAGCGCTTGTCGCGCCGTGAGCTGCAGGTGATGATGATGCTGATGCAGGGCAACAAGATGGCCGATATTTCCGCCCAGCTTTGCCTAAGCCCGAAGACCATCAGCACCTATCGCTACCGGCTGTATGAAAAACTCGGCGTGCGCACCGATGCCGAGTTGACACGCCTGGCCATGCGCCACGGCATGCTGGACAACATCAGCTGACGGCTGCCGCCGGACTCCGTCGCGGGTTCCTTCTGTTAAAGTCTGTGCATGTCCGCACCGCTTTCTCCCTTCGATAGCAAGGCCTTTCTCAAGTCGCTTACCGCGCGGCCCGGCGTGTACCGCATGTACGACGCTGCCGGTGAAATTCTTTACGTCGGCAAGGCGCGCAACCTCAAGAAACGCGTCTCCAGTTACTTCGCCCGGGGCGACCACAGCGTCAAGACCCAGGCACTGGTGGCGCAGATCCAGCATATCGAAGTGACGGTAACCCACACCGAGGGTGAGGCACTGCTGCTGGAAAACAACCTGATCAAGGCGCTGCAGCCGCGTTACAACATCCTGCTGCGTGACGACAAGGGGTATCCCTACATCCATCTGTCCGACGATGAGTTTCCGCGCCTCAGCTTTTACCGCGGCAAGCGCGGTGGCCGCGGCCGCTACTTCGGCCCCTATCCCAGCTCCAATGCGGTGCGCGAAAGCCTCAACCTGATGCAAAAGCTGTTCCCGGTACGTCAGTGCGACAACACCTTCTACAGCAACCGCAGCCGCGCCTGCCTGCAATACCAGATCAAGCGCTGCAGCGGTCCCTGTGTCGGCCTGGTGACGGCCGAGCGCTATCAGGAACACGTGCGCCATGCGGTGATGTTCCTGGAGGGCAAGAACAGCGAGGTGATCGACGAACTGGTGCGGCGCATGGAGGCCGCGGCGGCGGAGCTCGATTTCGAGACCGCGGCTGTATACCGCGACCAGATCGCCAACCTGCGCCGGGTACAGGAGCGGCAGTATGTCAGCGGCAATGCCGGTGCCGACTGTGACGTCATCGCCGTGGCCACCGCGGCGGGTGCCGCCTGCGTGCAGGTGTTCTTCATCCGCGGCGGCCACAATCTCGGCAACAAGACCTTCTATCCGCGCAACGCCGCCGGGGCCGATCCGGCCGAACTGCTCGGCGCCTTTCTGTCGCAGCATTATCTGGCGGATACCCCGGGCGAGCGGCCGATCCCGCCGGAGATCCTGCTGGGCCAGTCCCTGGAGGAGGAGGATGCTCTGGCCGAGGTATTGAGCCAGCAGGCCGGACGCCGCGTGCTCCTCAGCAGCCGCCTGCGCGGCGAGCGGGCGCGCTGGGTGGAGATGGCGCGCAACAATGCGGAGCATGCGCTGGCGGCTCATCTGGCCTCCAAGGCCAATCTGATGGGACGTTTCGAGGCCTTGCAGGAGGCGCTGCATCTGGAGGCCATGCCGCAGCGCATCGAGTGCTTCGACATCAGCCATACCATGGGCGAGCGCACCGTGGCCTCCTGTGTGGTGTTCGACTCGGAGGGTCCGGTGAAGTCCGACTACCGCCGCTACAACATCGAGGACATCACCCCGGGCGATGATTATGCCGCCATGCACCAGGCACTGACGCGCCGTTTCCGTCGTCTGCAGGAGGGCGAGGGCAGGGCGCCGGACATCCTGCTTATCGACGGCGGCCTCGGCCAGGTGCAGCAGGCCCACGAGGTGCTGGAGGAACTGGCGGTGGCGGGCATCCTGGTAGTGGGTGTGGCCAAAGGACCGACGCGCAAGGCGGGGCTGGAGCAGCTTGTCTTGTCCGGGGGGGAGGCGCCCACTATACTGCCGCCTGAATCGCCGGCCCTGCACCTGATCCAGCAGGTACGTGACGAGGCCCATCGCTTCGCCATCACCGGACACCGCCAGCGCCGGGCCAAGGCGCGGCGTACATCGAGCCTGGAAGACATCCCCGGACTCGGCCCCAAACGCCGCCAGCAGCTGCTGCGCCAGTTCGGGGGACTACAGGAGGTAGCGCGCGCCGGTGTAGAAGACCTGGCCAAGGTCCATGGCATCAGCCGCCAGCTCGCGCAACGCATTTACGACGCCCTGCACCCGGAATAAGGTCCGATGCTCAACATCCCCAACAGCCTGACCCTGCTGCGCATCGCCCTGATCCCGGTATTCGTACTGTTCTTCTATCTGCCTGTCGGCTGGTCGCATCTGATCACCACCGCCATCTTCGCCCTGGCCGCCGCTACCGACTGGCTGGACGGCTATCTGGCGCGGCGCCTCGGCGCCACCTCCGCCTTCGGCGCCTTCCTCGACCCGGTGGCCGACAAGCTGATGGTGGCCACCGCGCTGGTGCTGCTGGTGGATCGCAATCCGACCGACTATCACGGCATCCTCATGGCACTGCCGGCGGCCATCATCGTCGGCCGCGAGATCACCATCTCCGCCCTGCGTGAGTGGATGGCGGAAGTGGGGGCCACGCGCAAGGTGGCGGTGAACTACATCGGCAAAGTGAAGACCACGGCGCAGATGGTGGCCCTGCTGCTGTTGCTGTATCGCAAGCCGCTATACGGTATCGATGCAGCGGAACTGGGTTTCTGGCTGTTGTATGTGGCGGCGGTGCTGACCCTGTGGTCGATGACGGTGTATCTGATGGCCGCCTGGCCGGTGTTGCTGGATGGCAAAAAAACAGCGGCAGATGAGCAAAAAGGCGCTTGACAGCAGGCGCGCCATCACTAAAATAGGCGGCTCATTTGGCAGCGCGGGAATAGCTCAGTTGGTAGAGCACAACCTTGCCAAGGTTGGGGTCGCGAGTTCGAGTCTCGTTTCCCGCTCCAATTCCGAAACCCCGGACAAGTAGCTGCCCGGGGTTTTTCATTTCGGCGCCGGCGGCGCCACAGCAGTTTCGGCTGGATGGCAGAGTGGTTATGCAGCGGCCTGCAAAGCCGTGTACCTCGGTTCGATTCCGGGTCCAGCCTCCACTTAATTTCTCTTTCTTGAAGTAGCGGCAGTCCCGGTAGAATTGCGCACGTCACACCCCTGCCCGGGTGGCGAAATTGGTAGACGCAAGGGACTTAAAATCCCTCGGTGGCAACACCGTACCGGTTCGATTCCGGTCCCGGGCACCATCCCCTTCCTTCGCTATCCCCGGTCTGCTTCAGTGATGCAGTGCAATCCAGCGCGGCATGGCTGATCCGCTTCTCCTTGTCCTTGCCGCCTCAGCCGGAAAGCCGGCGCTTCAGGCCTGCGGTCTGCAGGATGGTGGTGGAAATCTCTTCGATGGACATGTGGGTGGTGTTGAGGAAGCGGATACCTTCCTTGCGGTACAGGCTCTCCACCGCATCCACCTCCAACTGGCACTGGGTGGACTGGGCGTAGCGGCTGTTGGGGCGGCGTTCGCTGCGGATCTGTTGCAGGCGATCGGGATCGATGGTGAGACCGAACAGCTTGTCGCGGTGCGGGCGCAGGGCTTCGGGCAGGGCGCGTAGCTGCAGGTCTTCCTCGGTGAGCGGATAGTTGGCGGCATAGACGCCGTATTGCAGGGCGAGGAACAGCGAGGTCGGCGTCTTGCCGGAACGCGACACGCCGATGAGGACGATGTCGGCGGAGCCGTAGTTGCGGGTGCTGACGCCGTCGTCGTTGGCGAGGGCGAAGTTGAGCGCCTCGATGCGCGCGGTGTAGTTGGCGAAATTGCCCATGCCGTGGGAGCGGCCCATGACGTGGGCGGCCTTGATGCCCAATTCGGCCTCCAGCGGCGCATTGAAGGCGTCGAAGAAGTCGAGCACCAGGGCGCGGCAGTCACGCCGCATCTGTTCCAGCAAAGCGGTGTCCACCAGGGTACTGAACACGATGGGACGCACGCCATCCTGCTCCATCACCCCGTTGATGCGTTGCACCGCCTCGGCCATCTTCTCGGCGGTGTCGAGAAAGGGCAGGCGGGTGTAGCTGAACTCCACGCCGTCGAACTGCGTCATCATGCTGTGGCCGAGGGTCTCGGCGGTGATGCCGGTACGGTCGGAGACGAAGAAGACGGGGCGGTGCTGCAGGTTTGCTTCTGGCATGAGAGGTGCCTGTAGGATGGGCAAAGCGAAGCGTGCCCATCGGTTTTCGGTTACGGTGGCCCTATGGGCACGCTTCGCTTTGCCCATCCTACGAACTGCTTATCAGCGACAGGTTAGCAAATCGAATCACCAGAAACAGACATAAAAGATACAAGTGACAAGATACAAGGGAATGAACTCGCTGCGCTCGTGTTGATTGTGGATCCAAACAACCGTGCGCGCAGCGTACTCCATCCCTTGTATCTTGCCTCTTTGCTCTTGTATCTGGTTTTTTATTTACCCTGTTGGCTGGCGATGTACAGCCAGGTATCGACCACGGTGTCCGGGTTGAGCGACACGCTGCTGATGCCTTCCTTCACCAGCCAGTCTGCCAGGTCGGGATAGTCGGACGGGCCCTGGCCGCAGATGCCGACGTACTTGCCCTTGGCACGAGCTGCCTTGATCGCCATGCTGAGCAGCTTCTTCACCGCCGGGTTGCGCTCGTCGAACAGATGGGCAATGAGGGCGGAGTCGCGGTCCAGACCGAGGCTGAGCTGGGTCATGTCGTTGGAGCCGATGGAGAAGCCGTCGAAGTATTCGAGGAACTCGTCGGCCAGCACCGCGTTGGACGGGATCTCGCACATCATGATCACGCGCAGGCCGTTCTCGCCGCGCTTCAGGCCATTCTCCGCCAGCAGCTTGACCACCTGATCCGCCTCTTCCAGGGTACGGCAGAAGGGGATCATCACCTCGACGTTGGTCAGGCCCATCTCGTCGCGCACCTTGCGGATGGCGCGGCATTCCAGTTCGAAGCAGGGGCGGAAATCCGGCGACAGGTAGCGCGAGGTGCCGCGGAAACCGATCATCGGATTTTCCTCGTGCGGCTCGTAGCCTTCACCGGCCAGCAGGTTGGCGTATTCGTTGGACTTGAAGTCCGACATGCGCACGATCACCGGCTTGGGGTTGAAGGCGGCAGCGAGAGTGGCGATGCCCTCGGTGAGCTTCTCGACATAGAAGCTGACCGGATCGCGGTAGCCGGCCATGCGCTTGTGGATGGCCTGCTTGATGTCGTCGCTCTGGTTGTCGAAATCCAGCAGCGCCTTCGGGTGCACGCCGATGGTGGAGTTGATGATGAATTCCAGACGGGCGAGACCGACGCCCGCGTTGGGGATGTTGGCGAACTCGAAGGCATGGCCCGGGTTGCCGATGTTCATCATGATCTTCACCGGCAGGTCCGGCATCTTGCCGGCATCGGCGCGCTGTACCTCGAAGTCCAGCTTGCCCTTGTAGATGTGGCCAGTGTCGCCTTCGGCGCAGGAGACGGTGACATCGAGGCCGTCTTTGATGTGCTTGGTGGCGTCGCCGCAGCCGACCACCGCCGGGATGCCCAGTTCACGGGCGATGATCGCCGCGTGGCAGGTGCGGCCGCCACGGTTGGTGACGATGGCGGAGGCGCGTTTCATGATCGGTTCCCAGTCCGGGTCGGTCATGTCGGTGACCAGCACGTCGCCGGGCTTCACCGCGCTCATCTGCGAGATGTCCATGATGATGCGCGCCGGACCGGCGCCGATGCGCTGGCCGATGGCGCGGCCCTGGGACAGCACCTCACCCTTTTCCTTCAGGCGGTAGCGCTCGATCATCTGGCCGTTGCTGCGGCTCTTCACCGTCTCGGGACGGGCCTGCACGATGTAGACCTTGTTGTCGGTGCCGTCCAGCGCCCACTCGATGTCCATCGGGCGGCCATAGTGCTTTTCGATGATCACCGCCTGACGCGCCAGGTCGAGCAACTGCTCGTCGCTGAGGCAGAAGCGCTGGCGCTCGGACTCCGCCACGTCCACCGTCTTGGTGGTCTTGCCGTGGGCGGAGCTGTCACTATAGATCATCTTGATCGCCTTGCTGCCCAGTTTGCGGCTGAGGATGGCGTGCCTGCCGGCGGCGAGGGCGGGCTTGTAGACGTAGAACTCGTCCGGATTCACCGCGCCCTGTACCACGGTTTCACCCAGACCGTAGGCGCCGGTGATGAACACCGCATCGCGGAAGCCGGACTCGGTATCGAGAGTGAACATCACGCCGGCGGCACCGATATCGGAGCGGACCATGCGCTGGATGCCGGCGGACAGCGCGACTTCATGGTGCTCGAAATTGTGGTGTACACGGTAGGCAATGGCACGGTCGTTGTAAAGCGAGGCGAATACGTGGTGGATCGCCGTCAGTACATTGTCCAGGCCGCGCACGTTGAGGTAGGTCTCCTGCTGACCGGCGAAGGAGGCGTCGGGCAGGTCCTCGGCGGTGGCGGAGGAGCGCACGGCGACGGCGAGTTCGCCGCCGGCCTTCTCCTCCATCTTGCGCCAGGCGGCGGTAATGGCGGCGTTGAGCGAGTCGGGGAAGGGGGTGTCGATGATCCACTGGCGGATCTCGGCGCCGGCGCGGGCCAGTTCCTCGACGTCGTCGACGTCGAGCTTGCTGACGCGGGCATTGATGCGCTCGGCCAGGTGGCCATGACGCAGGAATTCGCGGAAGGCGGCAGAGGTGGTGGCAAAGCCTTCCGGCACGCGCACGCCGGCGGCGGTTAGCCCCCGGATCATTTCGCCCAGGGAGGCATTCTTGCCGCCCACCCGCGCCACATCATCCATGCCGAGAGACTCGAACCAGATTACGCGTTCGTCCACTGTTACACCCCTTTGCTCGATTGGTGGTTGGATCATGGAGGTCATCACCATTCCCCTAGGCCGGTCCGTTGTCCGGAACCCCTGTCGTTATTGAAGATCGGCATCGCGCTTGCGGCAGTGGTCAATACTGGCACAGGCGCATTTGCCGGTTCCACATCCGGTGCCGGCCTCACGGTAGGCACCGAACTCGGGATGACGGCGGGCAAAGGCCCGCGCCATCTTCTGTACGGCGATCCATCCCAGCAACAACATCAGGATAGCACCGCCGGCCATGAGAAATTGCTTCAGCATCAGTGCGCCCCCAGGCCGGCAAAGCCCATGAAGGCCAGCGACAGGATGCCGGCCAGCATCAGGCTGAGCGCCGCGCCCTGGCTGATGCTCGGCACTTCGGCCAGCTCCAGCTTCTCGCGCAGCCCGGCCATCAGCACCAGGGCCAGGATGAAGCCGGCGCCGGCACCCAGGGCGTAGCTCACCGACTGCACGAAGTTGTATTCCTTGGCGGTCTGGAACAGGGCCAGGCCGAGGATGGCGCAGTTGGTGGTGATCAGCGGCAGGAAGATGCCGAGGGCGCGGAACAGCGCCGGGCTGAACTTCTTCATGCTCATCTCGACCAGCTGCACGGCGGAGGCGATCACCGCGATGTAGCTGATGAGGCGCAGGAACTCCAGGTCATAGGCCACTAGCAGGTTGTTGATGGCATAGGCGCAGATGGAGCTGATCAGCATCACCAGGGTGGTGGCGAAGCCCATGGATACCGCCGTCTTCAGCTTGGCGGAGACGCCGAGGAACGGGCAGATGCCGAGGAACAGCGCCAGCACGAAATTGTTGACGATGGCGGCGTTGAGGAAGATGAAGGTGAGGGAATCAGCGTGCATGGACGGTCTCCTCCTTCAGCTCCAGACGGGCCTTGCGTTCACGCAGCCAGTTGAACAGCAGCAGCCAGGCACCCAGCACGAAGAAGCCGCCCGGCGGCAGGATCATCACCACCCAGGGCTCGAACTGGGACCCGAACACGTTGAAGCCGAGCAGGGTGCCGCTGCCCAGCAGTTCGCGCACGCTGCCCAGGCAGAGCAGGGCGATGGTGAAGCCGCTGCCCATGCCGAGGCCGCTGACGATGGATTTGAGCGGACGGTTCTTGGAGGCGAAGGCCTCGGCGCGGCCGAGAATGATGCAGTTCACCACGATGAGCTGGATGAAGGCGCCCAGCGCGTTGTACAGGTCCAGGCTGATGGCCTGGATGATGTAGTCGACGATGGTGACGAAGGTGGCGATGATCACGATGTAGGTGGCGATGCGCACCTGCTTGGGGATCACGTTGCGCAGCAGCGACACCAGGGTGCTGGAGCCGATCAGCACGAAGGTGGTGGCCACGCCCATGGCGATGGCGTTCATCACCGAGTTGGTGACGGCCAGCACCGGACACATGCCGAGCAGCATCACGAAGACCGGATTCTCGCGCCAGATGCCTTCGAGGAAGGTATCGGCGGTGATTCTGTCGTCTCTCTTGCGCCCGGCCATCAGGGTTGTACCTTCAGTTGGTCGACATGCGGATGCAGGCGCGGCAGCAGCATCTGCGCGCTGTTGTTCAGGCCCTTGCCCACCGCCGTGGAGGTGATGGTGGCGCCGGAGATGGCATCGATCTGCCACGGCCCCGTCTTGGTGCCGTGCTTGACGGTGACGATGGCGTTGGCCAGTTGTTTGCCGTCGGCGGCGAGGCGCGCGTCCAGCGGGAAATTGGCGAGGAACTTGGCGTCCTTGACGATCTTGTCGCCCAAACCAGGGGTTTCCGTCGACTGCAGCACGGCAAAGCCGGTGATGCACTCACAGGCCGGGTCGTAGCCGTAGAGGATGCGCACGATGTCCTGGTAGCCGCGCGCACCGGCCTCGGCGGCGATGCCCTTGAGCCGGCCGTCGGCGTCATAGGCGGCGTACACCCTGGTGCCGCTGCCGCCCTCGCTGGCCGGGCGCACACCGTTGTCGTCGACCAGAAAGTCGCGTCGCGTGGTGGCGCCGGGCAACACCTGGAATACGGCGCGCTCGATGGCACGCTGACGGTTTTCCTCGATGCGCGGCAGGGTGAGCTGGTAGGTCAGCACCACCAGAAAGCCGGACAGCATGGCGATGCCGCCCAGCACCTGGATCATGCGGCTGCTGGAAGCGGGCGCGGCGGGGAGCGGTGCCGTGCTGCTCATGATTTGGCTCCACTCTTGCGCGCACCGTAGATGCGCGGCTGGGTGATGTGTTCGATCAGCGGCGACAGGGCGTTGCCGAGTAGGATGGCATACATCACGCCCTCGGACAGGCCGCCGAAGTAGCGGATGATGACGGTGAGCACGCCGATGAACAGACCGTAGATCCACACGCCCCACGGCGTCACCGGCGAGGCGACCATGTCGCTGGCCATGAACAGCGCGCCCAACATCAGGCCGCCGGAGAACAGCACGAACAGCGGCGTCGGGTAGTGCTGGTCATTGAGCAGATGGAACACCAGCGCGGTGACGAAGGCGCCAAGCAGGACCGCGCTGGGGATACGCCAGTCCATCATGCGCCGCGCCGCCAGATAGATACCGCACAGCAGGATCAGCAGGGCCGAGGTCTCGCCCGCGGAACCGGCCACCATGCCGGTGAACAGGTCGCTGGTGCTGGTAATGACGCCCTCGAATTTCCACTGCGCCAGCGGCGTGGCGCCGCTGAAACTGTCCACCTGCTGTTTGCTCCATTCGCCCACCGCCGGCGGCGTCATGAAGGGCAGGGCCAGGGTGGTGGGGATGAACTCCACGAAGCGGCCGGGCAGGCCGGCCGGCGTCCAGGTGGTGATGGCGACCGGGAAGGCCGCCTGCACGAAGGCGCGGCCCACCAGGGCGGGATTGAACACGTTGTAGCCGAGGCCGCCGAACAGGGTCTTGCCCAGGGCAATGGCGATGAAGCCGGCAACCGCGCCCATCCACAGCGGAAAGCCCGGCGGCAGGGTGAGGGCCAGCAGCAGGCCGGTGATGGCGGCGCTCCAGTCGCTCAGGGTATTGCCGCGGCCGGCGCTGCGCGAGAAGGCATATTCGGTGGCGAGGCAACTGCCGGTGACGACGAGGATCAGGGCCAGGGCGCTGATGCCGAACTGCCACACCGCGAAGGCGGCGATGGGCAGCAGCGCATAGACCACGTTGCGCATGATCTGCTCCACCGTCGGTGCCGCCTTGACGTGCGGCGAGGTGCGGAGTTCGATATGCGGTTGTTGCGGCTTGTTCATCAGGCAGCACGCTCACGCAGGATGGACTTGGCGATACGGAAGTATTGCACCAGCGGAATGGACGAGGGGCAGACGAAGCTGCAGCAGCCGCACTCGATGCAGTCCTTGAGATGGAAGCGCTCCGCCATCACGTCATATTCGCGCTTGGCGGCGAGCAGGCCCAGCTGGGTGGGGTTGAGGTGCATGGGGCAGGCCGCCACGCACTTGCCGCACTTGATGCAGGGGTGGATACGGCGCGTCTCGGCCTGAATCTCGCTGTTGGACAACACGAGCACGCCGGAGGAACCCTTGGTGATCGGCACGTCCAGCGAGGCGACCGCATTGCCCATCATCGGCCCACCCAGGATCACCTCCTGTTCGCTGCCGCTGAAGCCGACATGGTTGAGCACGAAGCGCAGCGGTGTACCGATGGGCACCAGATAGTTGCCGGGCTTTTTCACACCGGGACCGGCGACGGTGATGACGCGTTCGATGAGTCCTTCGCCGCGCGGCAACAACCGGCCCAGGGCAGTGAGGGTGCCGACGTTGTTGACCACCACACCGATCTGCGCCGGCAGGCCGCCGGAGGGCACCTCGCGGCCGAGCAGGGAGGTGATGAGCATCTTCTCCGCACCCTGCGGGTATTTGGTTTCCACCGCTTCCACACGGATGCTGCCGTCGGCAGGCAGGTGCCGGCGGATCGCGGCGATGGCATCGGGTTTGTTGTCTTCCACGCCGATGATCGCCTGTCTGGCGCCGACCACGCGCATGGCGTATTGCGTGCCGCGGATCAGGTCCGGGCCCTGTTCCAGCATCACACGGTGATCGGTGGTGAGGTAGGGCTCGCATTCGCAGCCATTGACGATCAGGGTGTCGATGACGGCGCCTGACGGTACCTTGAGCTTGACGTGGGAAGGGAAGGCGGCACCGCCCAGACCGACCAGGCCGGTATCCTGTACCGCCTGGATAATCTGTTCTGGCGTCAGTGCATTCATGTCGCGTGGTGTGCGCCACAGCACCTCCTGATTGGAGGCCTCGTAGACGCGGATGACGATGGCGGGGACGCGGGGGCCCTGGGCGCTCGGCATCAGTCTGATGGCTTCCACCACGCCGGTGGCGGGTGCATGCTGTGGTACCGACATGAAGCCGTCAGCCTCGGCGATGGGCTGGCCGCGCACCACCTCCTGTCCGACCTTGACGGTGGCGCGCGAAGGTTTGCCCAAATGCTGGGCCAGCGGGACGATCATGCGCGGCGCGAACGGCAGGCGGCGGATCGGCTTGTCCGCCGTGTCCTCCTTGTGGGCCTGCGGATGGACCCCATGGGAGAAGGTCTTCCGTCCGAACCAGCGTAGCAGTGTCATCTGTACCTCGGTGTCGAAATCTTTACTGTTCCCCGGCCCGGTCCGAAAAAAATCCTCTCCCCAAAACGGGGAGAGGCAACTTCTCGGAGGGAGCACCGAAAGAAACTGTTGTTTGCGGTTTTTCCGCCGGATGCGTTTCGCACACCCGTTGCTGCAATACTCCTCGATTTGCGGCTGGGCCGCCTGTTCGCCGAGATGCCCCGGCGCCTACGACATCATTGGTACTTGGCGGCGCGCTGGATCAACTTGTCCAGGCCCGGCTCGTTGGGATTGAACGGTGTACCCGGGTGTATGCATCCCGCCGTGCACTTCTCCGCTGCCTTGACGATGTCCTTGAACGGCCCGGCCTTGGCATCGACGATGATGGCCTTCTTATCATCGTTGTAGGCAAAGATCTTCGGGTTGATATTTATGCACTCGTCGCAGGCCGTACATTCCGGCGTTTCGATCCACACCGGCTCGTAGTCGCCGGGAGCCGCAGCATGGCCGGCACCATTGCCATTGCCGTTGGCGGAAACCGTGCCCCCGCCGGCGAACGCGGCCATGTCGCCGGAAGCGGCTAGCGAAAGCAGGGTGGAAGACAGCTTCTGTGCCATCTCTGCCTTGGTCTGCTGCACGATAGCGTCCACGTCCACCTGACGGTCGAGTCCGGCGATGGACTTCAGCTGACGCCAGAAGTCGCGGCGTTCCTCGGCGGCCAGTACGATCTCCTGCGAGCAGAGTACGCGGGTGAGACGGTTCTTGGCGTCCACCGCCCAGATGAACGGAAACTTGCCTTCACGATCGGCCTCGTTCAGTTCGAGGAATTCGTGGAACGGCACCATGTCGTCGCTCCAGGTCTCGCGCGGGGCCTTCTTGAAGTGCTTGCGGAAACGTCCTTCGGTCACGGCGAAGTCGGCGAAGGTCATCGGCACTTCCAGCGTGTCCTTCCTGCCGTTTTCATCCACGTAGTCGAGGGTGTACATCGGCCAGTCGCTGTCCAGCGCGGGATTGCCCTCCAGGTCGAAGCACTCGGGGAAGGTGGTGCCCCGATCGGGGTCGTAGCGGAAGAGCGGATAGGCGCGCGATTCCACTGCCAGCTTGCCCTGGCGATCGGAGGCATCGTCACCCACACCATGTTCCGGCTGGCAAGTGGTGTAGATGTTGAACATGGCCGGGCGGCGGCTGTTGAGTCCGTCGATATAGCCTTCCAGCAGATGGGTCACGTTGCTGGTGGAGCCCTGCAGGATATACGCACCGCGGTGAGCCACGCCGATCAGGCCGACCTCCTTGCGGATTTCGTTCTTGCCCTTCCAGTTCTTGCCATAGGGCGACATGTCGGCCACCTGGCTGACGAAGCCGGAGGTGCAGGCCTGGCCACCGGTGTTGGAGTACACCTGGGTGTCCACCACCATCACCTTGATCGGCAGCTCGGAGGCCAGGGCGCGCGACAGGTTCTGGAAGCCGATGTCGTACATGGCGCCGTCGCCGCCGACGGCGACCACCGGCGGACACAGCAGCCATTCTTCCTCACTGAAGTCCTTCCAGTTGAACTGGCGGAAGAAGGGCTGGTGCACCTCCGGATTGTACTTGCCCTCCAGTTCCAGCTCGGCCATGCGGATAGCCTTGAAACCATCGGCCATCTTGACCATATGACCCTCGAACAGGCCCATGGCCATGGACGGGCTGTCCTGGAACAGATTGGAGGTCCAGGGGAACGGATAGGGATTGAACGGGAAGGTGGAACCCCATACCGAAGTACAGCCGGTGGAGTTGACGATGCCCATTTCGGCGCGGCCGCGGCCGGTGGGGCCGGCTTCGTAGCGCCACTTCAGGTCACGCAGGCGATCGAGCAGGTTGGTGGCCCACTTCAGCCACTGCTTGTCGATGACCGTCTTCTCGTGGCCGGCATCGAGATTGGCCGACAGGTTGGACAGGGTCAGGTCGGTGCCGTTGACGCGATCCACCACCTGCTTGATGGTGCCGCTGTCGGACAGGTCCACGCCGGCGGCCAGCTTCAGGCGGATATGCTGCTCCAGTTTCTGGATCAGATCGTCCAGCCTGGCGATCTGCTTCTTCACGCGCGGCTGCATCAGTGCGGTGACGGTGGCGGTGAATAGATGAATGGCGGTCTTTTCACCGCAACCCAGGCAGGAACCGTCGCCGCACACCATGGCGCCGTAGTTGCGCTTGTCGAGCAGCAGGGTATCCAGCGCGCCGATCTTTTCATTCAGATCATCGATGCGGATGTAGTCCGGGTTGGTGGTGGGCAGGTCGAGCCAGAAGGCCCAGTCGCTGCGCAGGCGCTTCACCGCCTCGTCGGTCTGCTTGGTTCTGACCAGGGCCGCGTCCTCGCACACCTCGACGCATTCCATGCAGCCCTTGCAGGTGTCCGGATTGATGGTGATGGAGAACAGGCCGCCGCTGCCTTTCTCCTTCTTCTCGCGGTTGATCCAGTAGGGCTTGGTGACGGCGAAGTCGAAACTGCCCATGGCATCCATCAGCTGGGCAAATTCCTGTTCCAGCTTGGCGCGCGCATCACCTTCCAGCTCCGACTCGGCCACGGTTTCCAGGATCGCCTGATCCAGCAGGTTACGCACCTTGGCGGTCTCACCGGTGGCGTTGAGCAGGTCGCGCAGCTTCTTCTCCACCTTGCGTGTCTCACGACGCAGGTGCACCGTCAGCACACCCTTGCTCTCGATGCGGTGAATGGCGGTGGCGAATACCTCGCTGATGGAATTCACCAGTCCCGGGATGGAGGAGTCCGGGCAGACGGTATAGCAGTTGCCGCAGGCGGTGCAGTTTTCCGGCACCCACTTCGGATACTCGAAGCGGATGTTGGTCATGTCGCGGAACACACCGCTGGCGGCGGGCATCAGCGATACACCCATGTAGGGATCGGCCAGATTGTCGGCGCCGCGGCCGGTGGCGTAGAAGTAACCGGTCTGCTCCCAGAAGCGGTGGATGTCGTGCAGCTCGCCCTTACCCTCAGGCATGTGCTTGAGCATGATCGGCAGGGCGGACTCGGCCGTGCGCAGTTCCTGCAAGGTGACGCCGACTTTCTTGTTCTTGATCTCGTGCACCTCGTCGAAGCCGCGGCGCACCACGCGGATGTTGTCTTCCACCACGCGCTTGCCCTTGGCACCGAACTTGGCCATCAGCTGATCCTCGATGGTCTTGAACAACCTGGCCTCGTCCAGGCCGGCCATTTCCATCAGCGGCGAGGCGGCGAAGAAGGCGCCCTGGAAGGCGTTGCCCTGCATGCGCAGCTGCAGCTCGGGGTTGGTGGCCTCTTCACGGGCGATCTTGAAGCCGTCGACGTAGAACACGCGGATGTCGTTGTCGACGATGAACTGCTGGTGGCGGCGCGGAATGGTGGCCCACAGCTGATCCGGGTCCTCGAAGGAGGACTGGATGATCAGCACGCCGCCCTTCTTCAGACCGAACAACGGATTGGAGTGGCCGAACACGTTGGGGTCCGGCGACAGCACCACGTCGACGAAGTTGAATTCGCAGTTGATGCGAATCGGGGTGGGGGCGGCCGCCAGGTAATAGGTGGTGGGCTGGCCCTTCTTCTCGGAACCGTACTTGGGATTGGACTTGATCTCGTAGCCCAGCAGTTCGTACAGGGTCATCGCCAGGTTCTTGCCGGTGGTGATGGCGCCCCAGCCGCCGACGGAGTGCATGCGCACGGTGATGGATCCTTCCGGCATCAGATTCGGATTCTCCGAACCGTGCACGGCCAGGTCCCTCACCTGCGGATAGGACTCCAGCAGCTGCTGCATGTGGATTTCCTGCTTGGGCGTGGCCGCCTCGTCGCGCACGAAATCGATGCCGAGGTAGAAGAACTTCTGCTTCTTGCCGTTCGGCAGCATGTTCTCGATGGCGCCGATGAGGCCCTCGGGCTGCAGGTCGCGCGAGCCGAGGCCATAGGCGCCGGAGTACAGGCGCGGGGCGTCGCCCTGCTGGTAGCTGTCATAACTGGGGTAGGGCAGTGCCTCGCCTTTGGCCACCATGCCGTTTTCCAGGCACTTGTTGATGGAAGCACGCACTTCGCGCATCAGCGGCAGGTCCTCGGCCAGCGGCTGGTCGGTGCGCTCCAGCACCACCACGCCCTTCTTGCCCTTGAGGGCCTTGCCCATCAGGTCGCCGGGGAAGGGGCGGAACATGGTGGCGTCGATGACACCGACCTTCAGCTTGCGTGTCTCGCGCAGATAGTCGGCCACGGCCTCGGCCTGCACGATCATCGAGCCCATGCCGATGATGACATAGTCGGCATCTTCGGCTTTATAGGTGCCGATGCGGTGGTAGCGGCGGCCGGTCAGTTCGTAATACTCGTCCATCACCTGATCGGCGATCTGCGGGATGTGGGCGTAGAAGTAGGGTCGCTGCGCCGCCACGGTCTGCATGTAGGCGTCCTGGTTCTGCACGGTACCGGAGACCAGCGGCGCGTCCACGTCCCAGATCATCGGTACGCGGCGGCGTTTCTCGCCGTAGATCATCTTCTGCGCCGGCGTGGGACACTCGATCATGTCATCGGGGCGGCCGAGGAACTCCTCGATCAACTCGCGCTCGGGCACGTTGAGCGGCTCGATGAGGTGGGTGGTGAGGAAGCCGTCCTGCGCCACCACGGCCGGTGTCAGTGCCAGTTCGGCGATCTTGCGGCCAATCAGGTTCAGGTCGGCGGCGCCCTGGGCGTTCTTGGCGAAGATTTGGAAGAAACCGGTGTCGTCGATGCAGTGATAGTCGTCGTGGCCGCAGTGGACGTTGAGCGAGGCCTTGGTGATGGCACGGCAGCCGACGTTCAGCACGTAGGGCAGGCGTTTGCCGGCGGCGGCGTAGAGGGATTCGTGCATGAAGGCCACGCCCTGCGCCGAGGAGAAGTTGGTGGCGCGCAGGCCGGTCATGGCCATGCCGGCGGTGACGGCCGCCGCGGCGTGTTCGGATTCGGGCTCGATGAAAATCAGCGTGCGGTCGGAGACGTTGATATGGCCGTTGGCCACTTCCTCGGCCCAGTACTCGCCCATCTGGGTGGACGGGGTGATCGGATAGGCACCGGCTGCATCCGAGGATTCGCGCTCGCACATGATGACGGCGGTGTTGCCGTCCATGGCCATGCGTACACCCGGATACTTGAAGGTCTTGGTCTCTTTCTTTCCGAACATCTCAGTCACCCTCACTGAATCTGTAATCAGTCCGCAAAAGAATGCGCATAGTGTTTTGCAAAAGATTCATTTGCGTGTTTCGCGTTCATTTGCGGATAGCCTTGCATTCTTTGCCTTATCCGATCGGCAGCGCTTCCTGGCGCACCACTTTCTTTGCGTCCCGGCCGCGCTGCGGTCCGGTCTTGTCGTCCAGCCAGACGATGGCCCCGGTCGGACAGCGCTCGATGGCGATGCGCGAGGCGAGGGCGTTCTTGCTGTAATCGATGACGGCCAGCTCGTTCTGTATGGTGATCAGACCTTCCGGCGCGTCGGCGGCGCAGCGGGCGCAGGCGGTGCAGGCCACCTCGCACTCCAGTTCGGCCTCGTCGCCCGGTTGCCTGTTCTGACAGGCCACCCACAGGCGGCGGCTCACCGGCTGCAGGGAGAACAGGTCCTTGGGGCAGACATCGACGCAGTCACCGCAGGCGGTGCACTTGGCGGCGTCCACCACCGGCAGGCTGTAGCGGTTCATGCTGATGGCGTCGAAGTCGCACACCACCTCGCAGTCGCCCAATCCCAGGCAGCCCCAGGTGCAGCCCTTGCCGCCGCCGGACACCAGGCTGGCGGCCCGGCAGGACTTCATGCCTGCATAGCGGGCGCGGGTGCGGGCGACGTGGACGCCGCCGGCACAGGCCAGGCGCGCCACCTGTTTTTCGATGTTGCCCACGTCTACGCCCAGGTAGTCGGCGATCTCCTGGTTGGCCTCGGCGGAATTCACGGTGCACTGGCCGGGTTCCACCTCGCCCTTGATCAGCAACTCGGCGAAGGGACGGCAGCCGGGGGTACCACAGGCGCCACAGTTGGAGTGGGGCAGCATCTCCTCGACCTCGTCGATGCGCGGGTCCTCATACACATAGAGGCGGCGGCTGGCGATGGCGAGCAGGACGGCCAGGGCTACCCCCAGTGCCGCCATGAAGCCACCGGCTGCTGCGATGTGTAAAATTGGGTTCAACGCACTTAGCCCCTAAGCCAGTCAATACTGCGACGAAATCCTTAGAAAAGCTGTCAAGTAATAACCGTATTACCTTTATGCGTACAAAGTCTAAAATTGTTTCATGTATTTGACGCGGCAATTATTTCAATGCTCAATATTGAAATAGTTAATGATGAGGTCCGGCCATGACGTCGCTGCCCAATCTCTATTACAAACAGAACCGCCTCAAGCAGTTGCGCGCCTTCTGCCACACCGCCCGCACCGGCAGCATCACCCTGGCGGCGGAGTCGCTGTTCCTGAGCCAGCCCTCGGTGTCGCTGCAGATCCAGGCGCTGGAACGGGAGTTCGGCATCACCCTGTTCGAGCGGCGCGGGCCGCAGATCAAGCTGACGCCCGAGGGGGAGACGCTGTACAAGCTGGCGGAGCCGCTGGTGGAGGGTATCGACAAGCTGCACGAGACCTTCGCCGAGCAGTTCGGGGTGCTGGAGTCGGGCGAGCTGAACATCGCCGCCGGGGAATCGACCATCCTCTACATCCTGCCGGAGCCGATGAAGTTGTTCGCCGAGGCCTATCCGCACATCCGCCTCAAGCTGCACAACGTCACCGGCCGCGACGGCCTGGCCATGCTGCGCGCCGATGAGGCGGACTTCGCCGTCGGTTCCATGTTGGAGGTGCCGGATGACATCAGCTACCGTCCGGTGGTGACCTACAACCCGACGCTGATCACCGCCCTCGACCATCCGCTGGCAAAGAAGGAAAACCTGCGCCTGGCCGACATCAGTCCCTACGGCCTGATCCTGCCGCCGCGCCACCTCTCCACCTGGCGCATCGTCGACCTGGTGTTCCAACAGCACAATCTGACCTACAACGTGGCGCTGGAGGCCGGTGGCTGGGAGGTGATCAAGAAATATGTCGAGCTGGGATTGGGTATTTCCATCGTCACCGATGTCTGCCTCACCGGCGAGGAACGCCTGGCGCAGATCCCGCTCAATCAATATTTCCCGCGCCGCACCTACGGCATCGTGCAGCGCAAGGGACGCTTCCTGTCGCCTCAGGCGAAGCGCTTCATCGACATCCTGGCTCAGGTCTTCGTCAGCGACGGCACCGAGCACGGTGTGATGGGCGACGAACCGCCGGATCCCAATCGCCCGTCGATGCCCGCGGATATCCTCTAGTCGCCTGCCCGATGCTGGCTCTGTACTGCGCCGATGCCACGCTGCGGCCGCGCGCCGCCGAACTGGCCGCGCGCTGGGGGGTTCCCCTCGGCGCAGGGGAGCCGGGCGAGACGCCGCGGCTGGTGCTGACCACCGAACACCTGGAGCTGCGCGCCCTGCCCAGTGAAGGCCCGGTGTACGTGGATTTCGTCGGCGGTGCCGTGGGTCACCGGCGCCGTTTCGGCGGCGGCCGCGGTCAGGAGATTGCCAGGGCGGTGGGACTGAAGAAGGGGGCAACGCCGAGCGTGCTGGATGCCACGGCCGGCCTGGGGCGTGATGCCTTTGTATTGGCCAGCCTGGGCTGCACGGTGACGCTCATCGAACGTGCGCCGGTGGTGGCGGCCCTGCTGGAGGACGGGCTGGCGCGTGCGCTACGGGATGCCGAGGTCGCGCCGATCGCCTCGCGTATGCAGTTGTTGTGCGGCAATGCGGTACAGCTCATGCAACTGCTGGACGAAACGGCACGCCCCGATGTGGTGTATCTCGATCCGATGTATCCGCACCGGCGCAAATCGGCGTTGGTGAAAAAGGAGATGCGCCTGTTCCGCGCGGTGGTGGGAGAGGATGCGGATGCCGATGCCTTGCTGCCGGCGGCCCTGGCCTGCGCGCGCCAGCGCGTGGTGGTGAAGCGGCCGGATTATGCCGAACCGATGGCGGGGCGCGCACCGACCATGAGCATCAGCACCAAGAATCACCGTTTCGATGTGTATGTAATCAAGGCGCTGGCGGGTTAGGGGCGCGCATATTCAATCCCGGATGTAGGCATGTCGTATTCACGACCGGTTTCGTCAGGCGCAGCGCGCGAATACGCTTCGCCTACGGATGATGCCGATTCAATGCGAGTCCATGAAAACCGGTATCTTGATGCCGTACTTCTCCGCCGATTCACAATTGACGATGCGATCGTCGCCGCTGCGGGGGGTGGGGTTGGACAGGTCGATGTCGCGCGGGGTGATGAACTGGCGCTTGTTGGTGTCGTAGACCACGCGGACGGTGGGATAAAGCGGTCCCTTCTCGCCCGGTTCCAGCACGATGGCCAGTCGACCGCTCTCCAGCCGTACCAGGGTGCCCACCGGATAGATGCCGACGCAGCGGATGAACTGGTGGACCAGACGTTCGTTGAAATGGAACTTGCTCCACTCCAGCAGTTTGCGCAGCACGATGGTGGGTTCCTCGCCCTTGCGGTAGCAGCGGTCGGCCGAAATGGCGTCGTAGACATCGACGATGGCCGCCATCTGGCCGTAGGGGCTGATTTCGTCACCCTTCAGCTTGAGCGGATAACCAGTGCCGTCGTAGCGTTCGTGATGCTGGGCGGCGACGGCAAGGGATGTGGGACTGATGCCGGCGGTCTGTTCCAGCACCTCGCGGCTGAACACCACATGCTGGCGCATGATGGTGAACTCCTCTGCGGTCAATTTGCCCGGCTTGTTGAGGATGTGGTCCGGTGTCTTGATCTTGCCGATGTCATGCAGCAGGGCGCCGATACCAATCTCATGGATCACGTCCCGATCCAGCCCCAGTTCCTTGGCGAAAGCCAACATCAGTACCCCGACGCTCACCGAATGTTCGAAGGTGTACTTGTCCATCTGGCGGATGCGCCCCAGGCTCATCAGGGCGTGGGGGTTGCGGAAGATGGAGGAGACCATGCCGTCAACCACATGCGTCACCCGTTCCACTTCGATCTGTTTGCCGAGGCGCACGTCCTGCATGATGCTGGTGACCAGGCGTGAGGCCTCGCGCTCGACCCGCTCCGCATTGATACGCTCCTCGCGCACGGAGGTCTGCGGTGCCTCGCCAGTGGAAGGTTCGGCACTGACGCGCTGCAGGCGCCGTTGCAGATCGGCCAGCACCTCTTCCCGCGTCATGGCCGCACTGACATCATCGCCCTTGCCGGTATCGATGTAGACCTCCTGAATGCCCATCGCGCTGATGCGCTGGATGGTCTCGAGATCCTTGATCTTGAAACTGTTGGTTAGAAAGGGATGCTCCATCCAGCCGCAATTGAGGTCGTGGATGTACATGCCGGGGCGCAGTTGCCGGACAGCAACCTTCTTAATGGCGTCGGTCATATGACCTGTAAGGAATTCTCTGGGGCACGATGGCTAAATGGTGCCGCCTCCGGCGGAGTGGAGCAAGGGCTATTGGGTAATGATCACCTTGTCGCCCACCTGCATCAGGTTGTATATCTTGCGCATGTCGGCATTGGCCGCACGCACGCAGCCGCGGGAGACACGGCGCCCGATGAGATCGGGCCGGCTGGTGCCATGGATGGCGTAGCTCTTGCCGATGTTGAGGGCATGGGTGCCGATGGCGCCGCGGAAGCAACGTTGGCCGTTGGCAATGTCCTCGGCGTATTCCCCTTCCATGTACTTGGGTATGCACCACTCGATGCCCTCCGGGTCATGCACCTTCCAGCGCACGGCATATTCGCCCGGCTCGGTGTAATAGCAACGGCCGCCCTGTTCCCTGGGCATGCAGCGGTCCATGCCGAGGGCCACCTTGGTTTGGTAGATCACCTCGTCACCTGTGCTTTTCCGCTCGAATATCTGTAGCAGGAAACTGTTCTTGTTCACCACGATATAGCGCTCCGGAGCGCTGCGCCGGGGTGGTTCGGTTCGCGGTACGACCTCGTTGGCGTAGTGGCGCGAGACCCACAGCGGTTGGTCGAGAGGAGCCCAGGTGTTGTCGGGGAAGTGGCCGCTGATGCGCAGCCAGTCCTCGCCCTCCTGGCGGGCGGTGAATAGGGTGCCGGCATTCCAGATGCCGTTGATACGGCCATCGGGGGTGTCGCGGATGGCGGAGATGGTGGCCAGGCGCCAGGTCTTGGCGGCGGCGGGTTCGGCCGCCGCGCTCTGGCCGGCATGGGCGGGCAGGGCGGTAACGAGCAGCAGCGTGATGAGTAGGGTTCGGATATCTGACATGCTTTATTGCATTTTCTGATTCGTTCGACAGTTTAACGAACCGGGGATCGAGGTCAAGCCACAGGCAAACTCGACGGCGGCACCTATGCTTATGCAGATTGCCATTCAACCGCGCAAGGAGATGAAGCAATGACCGATGTAATCGCGCAATTGGGCAGCGAGGCCGACTATCTGCTGGGGCACCAATGCCAAGGCATCAGAAAGGAAATGTTGCAGCTGCCGGGGCCGGATTATGTGGATCGCGTGATGGCGCTGAAGGACCGGCCGCCGGCGGTACTGCGCAACATGCAACTGCTGTTCAATACCGGCCGCCTGGGCGGCACCGGCTATCTGTCCATCCTGCCGGTGGACCAGGGTGTGGAGCACTCGGCCGGCGCCTCTTTCGCGCCGAACCCCATGTTTTTCGACCCCGACAACATCCCGCGCCTCGCCATCGAGGGAGGCTGCAATGCGGTGGCCTCCACTCTGGGTGTGCTGGGTTCCGTGGCGCGCAAATATGCCCACAAGATTCCGTTTCTGGTGAAGATCAATCACAACGAAATGCTGACCTATCCCGCCATGCACGACCAGACGCTGTTCGCCTCGGTGCAGCAGGCCTTCGATCTGGGCGCGGTGGCGGTGGGGGCGACCATCTATTTCGGTTCGCCCGAGTCGCGTCGCCAGGTAATGGAGATCAGCGAGGCCTTTGCCCTGGCCCATGAACTAGGGATGGTGACGGTGCTGTGGGCCTATCTGCGCAACAGCGCCTTCAAGGTGGGCGATACCGACTATCACGAAAGCGCCGACCTCACCGGCCAGGGCAACCATCTGGCGGTGACCATCAACGCCGACATCGTCAAGCAGAAGCAGGCGGTGAACAACGGCGGTTACAACGCCCTCAAGTTCGGCAAGACCCATCCCCGCGTCTACGACACGCTGACCACCGATCACCCCATCGACCTGGTGCGCTATCAGGTGGCCAACTGCTATATGGGGCGGGTGGGGATGATCAATTCCGGCGGCCCCTCGGGCAAGGACGATCTGCATCAGGCGATTCGCACGGCAGTGATCAACAAGCGCGCCGGCGGCATGGGCCTGATCTCCGGCCGCAAGGCCTTCCAGAAACCGATGCAGGAGGGAGTGGCGTTGCTCAACGCCATTCAGGACGTTTATCTGGCGAAGGAAATCGATATTGCCTGAGCATTCTGGGCCCGAAACGCGAGAGCCCGGCTCGCCGGGCTCTCGTGAAGTCGACGGTAGGGGACGTGCCTGATCAGGCGCCCTGGCGCATCACCCGATCGATTTCTTCCACGATGCAGGCGACGCCTGCGGCGGCCTGCGCGGTTTCGCCGCGCTTGAGGCGGGACTCCAGGCTGTCGGCGGCCGCCTTGAGGGCGGGGACACCGCAATAGGTGGCCGAGCCGTTGAGCTTGTGGACGAGATGCTGCAGCGCCGGGTAATCACCCGCGGCCAGGGCCGCCTGGATGGCGCTGCGCTGCTGGGGGAGTTCCTGCAACAACATGCCGAAGAGTTCGGCCGCCAGTTGGGCGTTGCCGCCGGCGCGTTGCAGGGCCAGGTCCTGGTCGATTACCTTCATTATGGCGTTCATGCCTTTCCTCCTTTCCCTAGGATGATCCTTTAGGGAAGCTCTGAATAAGTTCAGAGCTTCCGCGGCACAGGGATGTGCCGCCATTTTCCAACGACGATAAGTCGTTGGAAAATGAAGCCAATCGAAAATCACGCTTTTCGATTGGCGTGGTCTGAAAAGTCCAGGATGGACTTATTCAGACCTTCCTTAGTTCAAGTGTAATGAAATCACCGGTGCTGGCAAGGATTGATTTATAATCCGCGGTAAATCAATCCCCTGGCACAGGATTAGTCAAAATATGGACTTTCCGACCCTCGAATCCTTCGTCGGCAACACCCCGCTGGTGCGCCTGCAACGCCTGCCCGGCAACACCTCCAACACCCTGCTGGTGAAGCTGGAGGGCAACAATCCGGCCGGCTCGGTGAAAGACCGGCCGGCCCTGTCCATGATCCAGCGCGCCGAGGCGCGCGGCCGGATCAAGCCCGGCGATACCATCATCGAGGCCACCAGTGGCAACACCGGCATCGCCCTGGCCATGGCCGCTGCCATCAAGGGCTACCGCATGGTACTGATCATGCCGGAGAACATGAGCCTGGAACGGCGTGCCGCCATGGCCGCCTACGGCGCCGAACTGGTGCTGGTGTCCAAGGAGGCGAGCATGGAGGGTGCCCGCGATCTGGCCGACCAGATGGAACGCGAAGGCAAGGGCATCGTGCTGAACCAGTTCGCTAACCCGGACAATCCGCAGGCCCACTATGAAGGCACCGGCCCGGAGATCTGGCGCGACACCCACGGCAAGGTGACCCATTTCGTCAGCGCCATGGGCACCACCGGCACCATCATGGGCACCTCGCGTTATCTGAAGGAGCAGAACCCCGCCATTCAGATCGTCGGCGTGCAGCCGGCGGAAGGCGCCAGCATCCCGGGCATCCGGCGCTGGACACCGGAATACCTGCCCACCATCTTCGAGGCCTCCCGCGTCGATCGCACCATCGACATCGGTCAGCAGGAGGCGGAGGAGACCACCCGCGCCCTCGCGGCGCGAGAAGGCATCTTTGCCGGCGTCTCTTCCGGCGGTGCCGTCGCCGCCATGTTGCAGTTGTCGCAGGAAGTGGAGAATGCCGTCATCGTCGGCATCATCTGCGACCGCGGCGACCGCTACCTGTCCACCGGCGTGTTCCCGGCGTGAAAAAAGGCGTTAAACGCAAAGGGCGCAAAAGAGTTGATAGTGAACGAATGCCATGCATATCGTTGCGGTCTTGGCGATCTTTGCGTCTTTGCGTTGAAAGCTTTTGATTCTGAGGTGTTATGAACGTACTGGTGTTCGATATCGAGACGGTACCCGATGTGGCCAGCGGCCGGCGTCTGTACGGCCTGGACGGGCTGGATGATCACGATGTGGCCAACGTGATGTTCCACAAGCGCCGCCAGGAAACCGGCAGCGATTTTCTGCGTCTGCACCTGCAACGCATCGTCGCCATTTCGGTGGTGCTGCGCGCGCGCGACGACCTCAAGGTGTGGTCACTGGGCGAGGAGGTGGCCGATGAAAAGGAGATCGTGCAGCGATTCTTCGACGGCATCGATCGCTTCACGCCGACCCTGGTATCGTGGAATGGCAGCGGCTTCGACCTGCCGGTGCTGCATTACCGTGCCCTGCTGCACGGGATTCAAGCGCCGCGCTACTGGGAAACCGGTGACGAGGACCAGAGTTTCCGCTGGAACAACTACATCAACCGCTACCACTATCGCCATACCGACGTGATGGACGTGCTGGCCGGCTACCAGGCGCGCGCCAACGCGCCGCTGGACGAAGTCGCCACCATGCTCGGTTTTCCCGGCAAGATGGGCATGAGCGGCGACAAGGTGTGGGATGCGTTCCAGGCCGGCGACCTCGCCGGCATCCGCAACTACTGCGAAACCGATGTGCTCAACACCTTCCTGGTCTACCTGCGCTTCGAGCTGATGCGCGGCCGCCTCACGGCGGGCGAATATGAGGCCGAATGCCAGCGCGTGCGCGAGTATCTGGCCAAGGAGAACAAGCCGCACTTCAGCGAATTCCTCGCCAACTGGAAAGGCTGACATAAGAACTTCCACCCCCTGCCGCAGAGACGCAGAGATATCGATTCGAATATTCTGTGGCTCCGCGCCAGATTGGTTTTTTCCGTTTTCTTCTGCCGTGGCTGCGAACTGAAAGTACCGAAACCTGCTATGTCCCGACGCAAAAAGAAACCTCTGCCCACGACGCCGGTGCGTGTCACCATCGAAAGCCTCAACCATGAAGGCCGCGGCGTCGGCCGGGTCGATGGCAAGACCGTGTTCGTCGCCGGTGCGTTGCCGGGCGAGGAAGTGGAGTTCACCTACAGCGCCATCCACCGCAACTTCGACGAGGGCGATGCGGTGAACATCATCACCGCCTCGCCCGAGCGCGTGGCGCCGCGCTGCCCGCACTTCAGTGTCTGCGGCGGATGTGCCATGCAGCATCTCGCCCCGGATGCGCAGATTGCCTACAAGCAGAAGGTGCTGCTGGATGATTTCAGGCACATCGGCAAGGTACAGCCGCAGGAGGTCCTGCCGCCGCTGCGCGGCCCGCACTGGGGCTACCGACGCAAGGCGCGCCTGGGCGTCAAGTACGTGCCGAAGAAGGGCAAGGTGCTGGTGGGGTTCCGCGAGCGCAGTAGCCCGTTCCTCGCAGAACTGACCCGCTGCGAGGTGCTGCACCCGAGTGTGGGCGAGCGCATCGAGGCGCTGGGCGCAATGATCGGCACACTGTCGGTGCGCGACAAGATCGCACAGATCGAAGTGGCGGTGGACGACACGCAGACGGCGCTGGCTCTGCGCAATCTGGTCGAACTGAGCGACGAAGACAAGGCCAGGTTCAAGGCCTTCGCCATCGAGCACAACATCCATATTTACCTGCAGCCGGGCGGCGCCGATTCGCTGCAACCGCTGTGGCCGGAGCAGATCCAGCTGCGTTATGTGCTGGACAACTACGATGTCAGCTTCGGCTTCAAGCCCGGCGACTTCACCCAGGTGAACACCGACATCAACCGCCAGATGATCGACCGGGCCATCGCAATGCTGGAGCTCACGCCGGAAGACCGCGTGCTCGATCTGTTCTGTGGCCTCGGTAATTTCACCCTGCCACTGGCGCGCCGCTGCCGCGAGGTGGTGGGAGTGGAGGGCGAGACCAAGCTGGTGGAACGTGCCCGGGTCAATGCGACGGAGAATCAACTGGGCAACGTTCAATTCCATGCCGCCGACCTCGCCGGTGATCTGGAACACTCGCCGTGGTGGAAGCAGGGCTTCGACAAGGTGTTGCTCGACCCGCCGCGCCTCGGCGCACAGGAGACGCTGGCACATATCGCCAGGATGAAGGTGGGACGTATCGTTTATGTTTCCTGCAATCCGGCCACGTTGGCCCGTGATGCCGGAATACTGGTCAACGAGTATGGCTACCGGCTGGTGCAGGCCGGGGTGATGGACATGTTCCCGCACACGGCGCATGTGGAGTCGATTGCGCTGTTTGTGAGGGGGAAGAAGTAGAGGGCACTGCCTTCTCGAGGCTCCCTCCATCGCGCGTCCCGACGATACGATCTTTCAAGCTCGCAGGGGGGGCGAGACCCTGGTATTTGTATGTGCTGATGCACTTGCTAAGGAAGGTCTGAATAAGTCCATCCTGGACTTCTCAGACCACGCCAAGCGAAAAGTGTGATTTTCGCTTGGCTTCATTTTTCAACGACTTGTCGTCGTTGAAAAATGGCGGCACATCCCTGTGCCGCGGAAGCTCTGAACTTATTCAGAGCTTCCCTAAGGAATGTCTGAATGAGTCCGTCCATGGACAAAATCCACTCACTATTTCACTGGCAGGCATGTCCGTCCCCAGTAGGGCGGCCCGAAATATGTGCAGGAACGTCCGCTCTTCCTACGATTTCCAAGATACGGCCCAATTCCCGCAAAGAGCGAATCTGAGCAAACACCTTGTCCGCCCCTGTATGCCGCAGTCGCAACATCCCCAGCCACTGCTTGAGACGGGCGCTGAGGCCACGGGTTCCCGGCGCATACTGTTCCAGCAGCCGCGGCAGCAGGAGACGTATCGTGGGCCACTGCATGGCGGCGATCTCCCGGCCTTCCTGCCAGGCGCGCAGTTGCAGGGCGAGATCGGGTTGCATCAGGGCGCCGCGGCCGAGCATGGCGTGTCGGCAGCCGCTGACCTCGTGGCAGCGGCGCCAGTCATCGACGCTGTTGATGTCGCCGTTGGCTATCACCGGAATCTTCAGTGCGTCATTGATGGAGCGCAACCATTGCCAGCGGACGGGGGCGCGGTAGCCGTCCTCCCGGGTGCGGGCATGGACGGTGAGGAAGTCGGCGCCGGCCTCCTGAATTCCAAGCGAAATCTCCACCGCGTTGTCCGGCGCATCGTAGCCGAGGCGCATCTTGGCCGAGACCGGGATTTCCCCGGGTAAGGCACGGCGCACCGCGCGGACGATGTCATGGATGCGTTCGGGTTCGCGCAGCAGTGCCGCGCCGCCTCCCTTGCGGTTGACGAAGCGGGAGGGGCAGCCGAAGTTGAGGTCGATGGCCGTGGCGCCGAGGTGTACGGCGCGCCGGGCGCTGACGGCCAGCAGTTCCGGGTCGCTGCCGAGCAGCTGCAGGATCACCGGCGTGCCGCTGGCAGTGCGGCTGCCCTGGGCCAGTTCGGGAAAGTGTTTGTGGTAGATGCGTTCAGGCAGTTCGCCGTCGCTGAGACGCAGGAACTCGGTGACGCAGGCGTCGTAGCCACCGATGCCGGTGAGCAGTCGGCGCATCGGGGCGTCGATGACGCCTTCCATGGGGGCGAGCAGGATGCGCATGGTGCTCAGAGCAGTTCGGTGTCGTCGTGGCTGTAGGCCGGGGCGCAGCAGCACAGGATACGCAACGGTTCGTCGCCGGTGTTGCGTACGGCGTGCGGCGTGCCGGGCGGGATGCAGACGGTGTCGCCGGGGGCAATGGGAAACTCCTCGCCACCCAGTTGCATCACGCCGTGGCCGGCGCTGATGTGGTACAGCTCTTCGGTCTGCCGATGGCGGTGCAGGGCGGTGGCCTGGCCAGGCTGTACCGTGGCCTCGGCCAGGCTCTGATTGCGGTTGCCGTGCACGGCCGGGTGCAGCAATTCACGGATCTCGGAACCGTCCCTGGTTCGATACGGTGCTATGGCCGCGTAGTGTGAGCGCATCGGTTTCATCGGTCATGGGGCCGGGGGTGGATAATCAAGCCGGGGTGGCAGCTGCCGGCCGGCATGGTGTGGGTAGTCAAGCTCTTCGTTCCGGAAAAACAAGGGAATGCGTGCCCGTCAAGAATACACAAACCGGACCCTATGGCCTACCATGGTGGCATTGTGCAAGGACATGACCATGGCGATGGAAATCGAGCGCAAATTTCTGGTGAAGGACGACGGCTGGCGGATGGTGGCCGATGCCGGCACGCGCTATCGCCAGGGCTATCTGGTGGGGTCGAAGCAGGCTTCGGTGCGTGTGCGCATCGAAGGTGATCACGCACGCCTCAACATCAAGAGCGCCACCCTGGGCGTGACGCGCCAGGAATACGAATACGCCATCCCGCTGGCCGATGCTGCTGCCATGCTCGATACGCTGTGCGAAAAGCCGCTCATCGAGAAGGTGCGCCATCATGTGCATTTCGGCGGCCGGGTGTGGGATGTGGATGTGTTTGCCGGCGACAATGCGGGGCTGGTGGTGGCCGAAGTGGAGCTGGAGGCGGAGGACGCGCCGTTGCAGTTGCCGCCCTGGGCCGGGCGCGAGGTGTCGCACGAGCCGCGTTATTACAATGTGTGCCTGGTCAAGCATCCCTACAAGGACTGGACGGCGGATGAACGCGGAACGCTGGATTGAAATCAGCCTCGCCGAGCAGCGCCTGCGCCTGTACCAAGGCGACGAGCTCTTGCTGGAGGCGCCGGTATCCACCGCGGCCAACGGGGCCGGCGAGGTGAGCGGCAGCGGCTGCACGCCGCGCGGGTGGCATGTGGTGCGGGCGCGCATCGGCGCGGACAGCCCGGCCAATACGGTGTTTGTCGGCCGGCGTCCGACCGGCGAGATACTCACCCCGGAACTGCGTGCTGCGGAACCGCAGCGCGACTGGATTCTGACGCGCATCCTATGGCTGTCCGGCCTGGAGCGCGGCAGAAACCGTCTCGGCCAGGTGGATACCATGCGCCGTTACATCTACATCCACGGTACGCCCGACGAGGAGATGCTGGGCGTGCCGGTTTCGCATGGCTGTATCCGCATGCGCAATGCCGATATCATGGCTTTGTTCGAGCAGGTGCCTGCCGGCACCCGTGTGTTGATTACCGAGGGAGAGAGGGTATGAGCAGGATTGAGGTGGTGGCTGCCACGCTGGCGGCGCTGACGCTGTCGGGTTGTGTGCTGGAGCCGGTGCGTACATCCGGCCGTGTGGTGGTGCAGGACGAGAACACGCGCGTCGAGGTGGCCTTCAACGAGCAGGACCGCAGACGCATTCGCGAGTATTACGAGGCCCGGCAGCGCCAGCATACGGGTAACAAACCGCACAAGAACGGCCTGCCTCCGGGACTGGCCAAGCGCGAGCAGTTGCCGCCGGGCCTGCAGAAACAGGTGGAGAAGAACGGCACCCTGCCGCCGGGCCTGCAAACACGTTCCCTACCGCCGGAACTGGAGCGTGAGCTGTCGCCGGTGCCGCCCGGCTATGTGCGGGTGGAGGTCGGTGCCGATGTCGTGTTGATGAATGGCAAGACCCGCGTCATCGTCGATGTGGTCAAGGATCTGCCGCTGTAAATCATCGACTGTGTGGTGGCTGCGTGCCGCCACACTTCCCAGGTTCGATCGATGGAGTTTGCCCCATGTCGCTAGGCCCGGTCATGCTGGACCTGCACGGCACCACGCTGTTGCCGGAGGAGCGCGAGCTTTTGCGCCATCCGCTGGTGGGTGGCGTGATTCTGTTCACGCGCAACTATGAGTCCCCCGAGCAGTTGAGCGCGCTGTTGCGCGAGGTGCATGCACTGCGCGAGCCGCGCCTGCTGGTGGCGGTGGATCATGAGGGCGGGCGCGTGCAGCGCTTCCGCACCGGTTTCACTCCGCTGCCGCCGGCGCGGGTGTTCGGCGACATTCATGCCCGCGACCCGCGCCGGGCACGCCGCCTGGCCGAGGCGACGGGATGGGTGATGGCCAGCGAGCTGCGCGCGGTCGGTGTGGACTTCAGTTTTGCCCCGGTGCTGGATGTGGATCGCGGCGTCAGCCGGGTGATCGGCGATCGCGCCTTTCATCATAGCCCGGATGTGGTGGCCGAACTGGCGCACAGCTACATGGTCGGCATGCGCAAGGCCGGCATGGCGGCCACCGGCAAGCATTTTCCCGGCCATGGCGCGGTGGAGGCGGATTCCCATCTGGCCCTGCCGGTGGACGAGCGGCGTTATGAGGACATCTATGCCGAGGACATCGTGCCGTTCGAACGCATGATCGGCTACGGCCTGGCCGCAGTCATGCCGGCCCATGTGGTGTACTCGAAGGTCGATGCGCAACCCGCAGGCTTTTCCCGCTTCTGGCTCGGCGAGGTGTTGCGCCGTCGTCTCGGTTTTCAGGGTGTCATCTTCTCCGACGATCTCAGCATGGAAGGCGCTGCCTGTGGCGGCGATTACGCTGGGCGTGCCGCGGCGGCGGTGGAGGCGGGCTGTGATATGGTGCTGGTATGCAACAACCGGGCAGGTGTCGAGGCCGTGCTCGACGGCTTCAGGCCACGGCATGATCCGGTGCTGCACACGCGCCTGGCGCGCATGCACGGCCGCCATCCGGTGAGTTGGGACTCGTTGCATCGCGACCCGCACTGGCAGCAGGCGGTGCATGCCGTGGAACGCCTGGCACAGGATCCGACCATGGAATTCGATTTCTGAATCTGGAGGTGGCGTGAGTCTCGAATCGATCTGGCAGAGCATGGGTGGGCGCGATGGAACCTGGTTTCTCGTGGCGCAGGTATTTCTGGTGGTGTTCGCCACCCTGATGCTGGACTTCGTCCAGAAACGCCTGCTGAAACGTCTCCATGCCCGCTTGCTGCTGACCCGTCACCACTGGGATCACATCTTCGTCGAGTCCCTGCGCCAGCCGCTGACCCTGCTCATCTGGGTGGTGGGTATCACCTTTGCCGCGGATATCCTCGGTCGTCGCGCCGATGTCGTGGTGTTCGAGGCGGCGGCGCCGCTGCGCAGCCTGGGCGTGATCATCGCCCTGGCCTGGTTCCTGTTCCGTTTCATCCGCAACATGGAGCAGGACATCCTCACCAGCGCGGCGGCGGAAGGGCGGAACGTCGATGCCACCACGGTGGACGCGGTAGGAAAACTGCTGCGCGTGTCCGTCGGCATCACCGCCGCGCTGATGGCCCTGCAGACGCTTGGCTTCAACATCTCCGGCATCCTCGCCTTCGGCGGCATCGGTGGCATCGCCGTCGGTTTCGCCGCCAAGGACCTGCTGGCCAATTTTTTCGGTGGTTTGATGATCTATCTCGACCGTCCCTTTGCCGTGGGCGACTGGGTACGCTCGCCCGATCGCAATATCGAGGGGACGGTGGAACAGATCGGCTGGCGCCTGACGGTGATCCGCACCTTCGACAAACGGCCTTTGTACGTACCCAATTCCACCTTCTCCAGCATCGCAGTGGAAAATCCGTCACGCATGAGTCATCGCCGCATCTTTGAAACCATCGGCATTCGTTACGACGATGCCGGCAAAATGGCGGCAATCACGGCCGACGTGCGCGCCATGCTGGAGCGGCATCCCGAAATCGACGCCACACAGACGCTGATCGTCAACTTCAACGCCTTTGCGCCGTCTTCGCTGGATTTCTTCATCTACACCTTCACCAAAACCACCAACTGGGTGCACTACCATGCGGTAAAACAGGATGTGCTGCTCAAGGTGGTGGAGATCATCGCGCGCCATGGTGCCGAGATCGCCTTTCCCACATCCACCCTGCACATCCCCGACGGCATCCATCTGCAGACGCCGTCCGCCAGTGCGCAATCCTAGAGGTCCAGCATGTCCATTACCCCGCAACAGGCGGAGCAGGTGTATCGCGAGGCCGATTGTCTGTATTCGGGAGCCGAAGTCGACGCCGCCATCGCCGCTATGGCCGGCGCCATCACCACGCAGCTGCGCGACAGCAATCCGCTGGTGTTGTGCGTGATGACCGGCGCCTTGATTCCCATGGGACAGTTGCTTACCCATCTGGATTTCCCGCTGCAGATTGATTATGTCCACGCCACGCGCTACCGCGGCGACACCTGTGGTGGCGAGTTGTGTTGGCTGGCCCGGCCGCGCAACCCGGTACGGGATCGCGTAGTGCTGGTGGTGGACGACATTCTGGATGAGGGCATTACGCTGAAGGCGATCCTTGAGGAGTTGCGGGCGCAGGGGGCGCGCGCCGTCTACAGCGCTGTGCTGGTGGAGAAGGAACACGCGCGCAAGAACGGTTTGCAGGCGGATTTCGTCGGCCTCACGGTGCCGGACCGCTATGTCTTCGGCTACGGCATGGACTACAAGGACTACCTGCGCAACGCGCCCGGCATCTACGCCGTGCGCGGGCTTTGATCAACGTTTTTTCTATCGGGCAGACAAACATGGCAAAACTGGCAATCATCGGCGGCACCGGCCTGACTTCGCTGAAGAATCTGGAGATCATCAACCGCGAGGTGGTGCATACGCCCTACGGCGAACCGTCGGCACCGCTGACGCACGGTTCCATCGCCGGCAAGGAAGTGCTGTTCCTGGCACGGCACGGTTATGGTCATACCATTCCGCCGCACAAGGTGAACTACCGTGCCAACATCTGGGCGCTGAAGGAAGCGGGCGCCGATCACATCATCGCCGTCAACGCGGTAGGCGGCATCCGTGCCGACATGACGCCCGGCCGGATCGTCATTCCGCACCAGATCATCGATTACACCTGGAATCGCATCAACACCTATTTCGAGGAAGGGTTGACCCATGTCACCCACATCGATTTCACCGAGCCCTACTGCCCTGGCCTGCGCCGGATGCTCATCGACGGCGCACGCGCCATTGGCCTGAACGCGGTGGAGGAGGGGGTGTATGCCACGACGCAGGGGCCGCGCCTGGAGACGGCGGCGGAGATCGACAAGCTGGAGCGGGACGGCTGCGATCTGGTGGGCATGACCGGCATGCCGGAAGCGGCCCTGGCCCGCGAGCTGGACATCTGCTACGCCTGTTGCGCGGTGGTCGCCAACATGGGCGCGGGACGCAGTAACGGCGCGATCACCATGGAGGAAATCGAGCAGAACCTCAACGAGGGCATGGAGCGCGTGCGCCGCCTGCTGGAGCGGGTGGCACCGCTGGTATGATGTCAGAGCATCAATTGCGCCGGATAGTCCCCGTGGTGCCGGTAACCGGTGCCGGCGGTCTGGCGGTAACCGGGCTTGCGGTGGGAACCGGGGCTGCAGCAGGTTGTTCGTAGGGTGTCACCACCGCAATGATGCCGAACATCGGATGATCGAGATAATGTATCTCGCGGCTGCGCATGCGCCGGGTCTCGTTGAGTCGATACACCGGCTCCTCATCGGCGGTGTCATTGAATGAGGCGAACAGTGTATCGCTGTTTGCCGCGACTGCAGTAGCGCTGCGGTAGCGCAGGTCGGCCTCCAGGTGCAGGTAGCGCGCGAGGATCAGGCGCAGGGTGCCATCGATACGCGGCAGAGCCATCGTCCCTTCGTCCAGCCCGGCCTCCGCCTCGACCGCCTGGATGCGCACCGGCAGGGCCTGCTCCTTCGGCAGGCCAGGCTGGCGCCAGCCGGTGTGCAGCAGCAGTTCGTAGCGCGCATCCCCCGCGATGCGCTGTGCCTCGGCCTGCAGGCGCAGGTTTTCCGCCGGCAACGGAGCGATCTTGCCGCTGATGCCGGGCTGATCCGCCTGCGGAATCGCCAGCACTGTTTCCTGCGCCAGCGGCGGCAGTCCGTTGACGGGCCAGACCTCGCTGCCGGCATCGGGCTGGCGCTGTGCCAGGACAATGATCTCGACCTCGTACCAGGTTTCTGCCGCCGCCACAGGCAGGGTGATCGCAGCACACAGCAGTGCCGCACACAGTCCATGCAGTTTCATCCCAATTCCTTCTGACAAAGATTCTGTTCCACCGCCATTACCGCCGCCTCGACGCGGGAATGGACATTGAGTTTGCGCAGCACGGCCTTGACATGCAGCTTCACGGTGCCGTCGGAGATGCCGAGATTGCGCGCAATCACCTTGTTGCTCTGGCCCTCGGCGAGCAGGCAGAGGATTTCCAGTTCGCGCGGCGTGAGGTCGGAGAAAGGGGTGTCCTGCCGCTCGGGCTCGACGGCCTCGCCGCCCTGCACCACGCGCGCCAGTACACCGGCCAGTTCCGGCGCCACCACGGTGCGGCCGGACTGGATATCGCGCAGGGCGTTGACCAGTTCGCCCGGCTCCATGTCCTTGAGCAGATAGCCCTGGGCGCCGTTACGCAGGCATTCCACCAGATCGCGTTCCTCGTTGCTGGTGGTGAGCATCACGATGGGACTCTTCAGGCCGGCATTGCGCAGAGCGCGCAGCACCTCCAGGCCGTTCATGTCCGGCATACGCATGTCGAGCAGCACGATATCCGGCTGAATCTCCAACGCCAGGCGCATGCCGTCGCGGCCATCGCCGGTGGCGGCCACTACCTCGATATTGTGGCGCTCCAGCAGGGTTTCGAGACCGCTGCGAAACAGGGTGTGATCGTCTACGAGCAATACGCGCATGGTCGTTATATCAGGGCAAAGCGCTGTTGTTCTTTGTGCTGTTTCGGATCGGGGTAGCGGAAGGTGAGCAGTACACGGGTTCCTTCGCCTTCCTCGCTTTCGATGCGCAATTCACCACCCAGGTAGCGCGCACGCTCCTGCATGATGGACAGACCGATATGTTCGCCGGGATGACCGGAGAAGGCCGGCTCGCGCATGCCGACGCCGTCGTCTTCGATGAGTACGCGGTATTGGCCCTCGGCATTGCAGCGCAGCATGATGCGCACGTTCTGCGCCTGGCTGTGCTTGCGGATGTTGGCCAGCGCCTCCTGCACGATGCGCAGCACCTGCATTTCCAGATTGGCCGGCAGGCGGGTGGAGTCCCACTCCTTCTGCAGGAAGGTATGGATGCCGGTCTGCTTGCGGAACTGGCTGACCATGTCCTCGATGGCGGGCAGCAGGCCGCGCGCGTCGATGGGGGCGCGGAAGTGGGCCAGCAGCTCGCGCAGCTCGGTGTAGGCCTCATCCAGGCCGTTCTTGATCTGCTCGATCTCGCGGCTGGCGGCGGCGGTGCCTTCATCGCTCAAGGTGGAGGGCAGCATGCTCACCTGGAAGCGCAGCGAGGCCAGGGTCTGTGCCAGGGAGTCGTGCAGCTCGTGCGCCAGGGTGTTGCGCTCCTGCATGATGGACAGCCGCTTGGATTCGGAGTCGAGGCGAGCCTTCTCGATCGCCATGCCGAGGTGGCGACCGATACTGGTGAACAGCGCCTTCACTTCGTCGCGCGCCTCGAACTCTGACTTGTCGATGAACAGGTTGTAGACGCCCAGGCTCTTGCCGCGGTATTGCAGCGGCACGGCGATCATGCCCAGGCTGTTGTTGTTGAGCAGCGGCCGGCCGACGAACTGCTGGCACGGCAACAGGTCCTGCTGGAATAACACCTCACCCTCGTCCACGGCATTGCCGCACAGACAGCGCTTTACCGGCACGACGCGCTCATGGGATACCACCTCGTCGTCCAGGCCGATGCTGGCCACCAGCTCCATCTGATCGTCGTCGATGAGCAGACGCACGGTACCGGCCTTGGCGTTGACGATATCGCGCATGGTGTAGAGGAAGCGGGTGAGCAGATCCTTGAGGTCGCGTGAGGCGTTGAGACTGGCGGCGACGTCGTAGAGCACCTGCAGGGAGTGGGTCTTTTGTGCGATGTGTTCGGTCTGGCGGCGTACCTCGGCCTCCAGATTCTGTGTCAGGGATTGCAGCGAGCTGCCCAGGTTGTTGAGGTCGTCGGCCAGTGCGGCAAATTCGCCGCTGCCATCCTGTGGCAGGCGGGCAGCGACGTTGCCGTTGCGCATGCGCGTCGCCCAGTCGCGTAACTGGGCGAAGGGCTCCACCAGCTGGCGCTGCACACCGCGCAGCAGCACGGCGCCGGAAAGGACGGCGACCAGTACGGCGATGAGCTGAACCACCACCAGCCAGGCAACATAGGACTGCCGCTGCCAGGCGAGATAGCTGATCAGGGCGAGCAGGGCGAGGCTGAGAATCAGCCCGACAACGGCAGGGAGCAGATGATGGCGACGAAAGGCAGCCAGCTTGCGGCGCCAGTCCGGGGCGGGTGGCAACATCCAGGTTGCAATTCCATGCAGTCGTTCGGCGTCCTGGAGGTCTTCGGCTTTGCGCATAGGATAGGGTGGTGTAGCCCCGACTCCGGTTTATCGTGTCATAGACGCGACATATTACACCAAGAGGGTGCCGGCCTTGAACCTGTGTCAGACGTGGCGCGGGAACCCGCAGGACGGGCTCCCGCGGAAGGCATCAGCTGCAACCGCCGCCGGAACCGCAGCCGCCGGAGCTGCAACCGCCGCCCGAGCCACTGCCGCAGCCACCGCCGGTGTCGTTGGGGTTCATGAAGATGAAGTGGAACTGGCCGGGCTCCAACTCGACGTAGTCGATGGTGGTGCCCTGCAGGAGCGGGCCGTACTGGGGTTCCAGTACCACATGCACGCCCTCGCAATCGAAGCTCAGGTCGTCGTCCTGGGCATCATCAAAGCCCATGCCGTATTCCAGGCCACCATGGGCACCGGGACGGGCGGCCAGGCGCAGGGCCATGTTGTCCATGCCGCCCTGGGCAGCGGCCGCCAGGATCTGTTTGGCGGCTTCCGGAGTCACTGTAATCATATGCAGACCTTTTCGGTTTGGGTGTCACAAGGGGGTTAAGCCGTGCCCGTTTTACCGGGACGGGCCGCGCACTGGCGCACGAACTTCACGAAGCGCCGCGTCCAGTGGTAACCGTCGACATCGCGCAGGTGGACGTAGTTGGCTACCAGGTTGCGGTACACGATGCCGTCGTGGCGGCCGTCGATGCCCGTACCGCGCACCATATCATAGGCATAGGTAAGTCCGCTGCTCAGGTTTTCCAACATCGAATAGTGAAATTCGTGGGCATAGAATTCGGCCGGGGCGTCTTCCCGCGGCCAGGGATTGGCCTCGGTTTCGCGCAGGCGCACGTAGCCGCGCCCCTGCGGTTTGTCGTACATCACGATGTCGCCGGGGATGATACCGACCATGGCGGCGGAACGCTCGCCCCAGCGGATGGAGCGCGCCAGATACATCAGGCCGCCGCACTCGGCATAAGCCGGCATGCCGCCCTCGATGGCCTCACGGATGGCCTCGCGCAGGCCGCTGTTGGCCGCCAGGGCATCCATATGGGTCTCGGGAAAGCCGCCGCCGATGAACAGGCCGTCCACGATGGGCAGCCGGGTATCGTGCAGGGCGTCGAAGGGGACCAGTTCGGCGCCTGCCTCCTCCAGCCGTTCGAGGTCGCCGGGATAGTAAAAACCGAAGGCGGCGTCGCGGGCGATGCCGATGCGCACCACTTTACCCCCCCCGCCCTCAGGGCGGAGGGATGAAGGTGCTGATTCCGGCTCTGGGAGGGGCGGCGCACTGCGGGCGATGTCCATCAATCGCTCCAGGTCCACCTGGCGGACGATAGCCTCGGCGATGTAATCCAGCTTGTCGTCCACCTCCACCGCCTCGTTGCTGGGCACCAGGCCGAGGTGGCGCTCGGAGATGGCCAGCTGCGGGTCGCGGTGGATGCAGCCGAGCAGGGGGATGTCGATATAGCGCGCGAAGACCTCGCGCAGGCGCTCCTCGTGGCGTTTGCCGGCCACACTGTTGAGGATCACGCCGGCGATGCGGATCGACGGGTCGAAACGCTGGTAGCCGAGGATGATGGGCACCACGCTGCGTGTCATGCCCAGCACGTTGACCACCAGGATCACCGGTGTCTGCAGCAGGGCGGCGAGGGCGGCGTTGCTGTGCCGGCCCTCGACGTCGATGCTGTCGAACAGCCCCATGTTGCCTTCGATGATGCGCAGGTCCGCCGGGTAGCGGATGAAGGTGTCGCGTATCTCACCATCGCCCTGGGTCTGGAAGTCCAGATTGTGGCAGGGGCGGCCTGCCGCGCGGCTCAGCCACATGGGGTCGATGTAGTCCGGCCCCTTCTTGAACGGCTGCACCGCCAGCCCGCGCCGACGCAGGGCAGCGCACAGGCCCAGGGTGATGGTGGTCTTGCCCGAGGACTTGTGCGCGGCGCTGATGAGCAGGCGGGCCATGGATCAGGCAGCGGCGCGGAAACGGGTCTTGTTGCGCCCCTGCCACAGGGTCAGGGCCTGGGCCTCGGCCTCTTCCCGGGTCTGGGCGCGACCCATGGTGTAGAGGGCGACCGCCACGGTACCGACGACGGCGCCGACACCATACTCGTCCTCGCGGCTGCCGTCCCACACCTGGATCAGGTGGTTCACGTCCAGGTCGTCCTGGCGGATGTGGCGTTTGTCGAACATCGGCGGCCACTCCTCCTCGGCCAGCGCGCCGTCGCGCACCAGGCGCACCAGACAGGCGATGTCCGGGTTGCGCTCGATTTCGCCGCCTTCGCCCTTGATCACCGCCATGCGCGGCAGCCCCAGCAGCTTGCCGGCCTCCTGATGGATATCACGGTAGCCGGGGTGGAAGATGCCCTGCATCACGCAGGGCGCGTCTAAGGGATTGAGCATGCGGGCGATGGTGTGCACCGGCGAGCGCAGGCCGAGCAGAGGGCGCATCTCGATAATCTGGTGCAGCTTCGGGCTTAGGTACTCCAGGTCCAGATAGGCGAAATTGCCGGACTCGATGTGGCGGCAGGCCTCGTCGAAACTTCGGGCGACGGGTATGCCCAGTTGCGGCAATACCTCCTTGGTGTAGATGCGGCCGGCGGTGTGGCCGCTGGCACCGTGCATGAATACCTTCACGCCGCTTTCCGCCAGCAGCAGGGTTGACAGCAGATACCAAGGCAGCTGGCGCTTCTTGCCGGCGTAGCTGGACCAGTCGAGGTCGACCCTGGGCGCGTTGGCCGGCACCTGGAGCGACTCGCGAATGGCGCGCACGGCGGCGGCCACTTCCTCAGGGCTTTCCTCCTTCACACGCATCAGCATCAGGAAGGCGCCGAGCTGTATCGGCTCCACCTGGCCGTTCATGATCAGGCGGAAGGCCTCGTAGGCCTCTTCCGGCGACAGGGCGCGCGAGCCGTTGCGGCCCTTGCCGAGGATACGGACGTACTGTGCAAACGGATGTTCTTGGGTCATGCCCAGGCACCTCAGAAGTTGGAGTGGTCATTGCCCGCTGGAGGCGGTGCGGGCCCTGCGCTGGATACTACCGTTATAGGGGCGGGCGCGGAATTTTACCACTGTTGCCGGGCAAGGTTTTCACCCGGCATAAACGCCAATGCCCCTGAGCAGGGGCATTGGCAGATCACACGAGTTGCAGGCGCAGGCGCCGCGAACCCGGCTTACTTGTGATGCGGGTCGACGGCCGCGTCGGCCAGACTGGCCGGGGTCAGACGCAGCACGCGCATGCCCACCACCATCAGGGCCATGGCAACGGCGATGCCGGAGAAGCCCAGCACCAGTTCGGGCAGGCTCGGACTGTAGCTGTTGACCACACCATCGGCAAAGGTGCTGCTGACTTCATAGCCCGGGAACAGTACCAGCGGGTAGGCCTGGCCGCCGATGAGCAGCACGTACAGCTGGGCAAAGCCACCGAGTATCACGAGGGCGGAGGCGACACCGATCCAGAAGCGGGAGTCGCGGGTGAAACGGCAGAACAGCAGGCCCAGCGGCAGCAGGCTGCCGAGGAAGATCTGACCGATCCAGAACACCTTGGTGAACACGCCGCCGTCACGCAGGATGAAGGCCTCCACACCGTGATGCTCCGTGGCATACAGGTTGGTCAGGTGATAGACCATGACGAAGTACAGCACGCCGCCGATGAACACGCCGAGCAGATTCTTCAGACGTCGCACCACGGCATCGCCCAGCGGGCGGCCGGTCCAGCTGTAGGTGGCCATCATCACCAACATGAACACCGCCAGACCGAAGGAGAAGGACATGACGATGAACATCGGGGCCATGATCGCGGCATCATAGGCCTGCCGCGCCACCAGCCAGCCGAAGATGGAGCCGGTACCGGTGGTGAGGATCAGACGCCAGACGAAGGAGGCGAAGCCGGCAACCTTGTAGAACTTCTTCACCGCCGGGTTGGGGTCCATCATGGTCCAGATATACACGGCAACCAGACCGAGGAAGCCGTTATACAGGATGATGTTCCACGCGAAGATGGACTTGAAGTTGTAGTGAGTCATCGCGACGATGAGGCGATCCGGCCGCCCCAGGTCCAGCACCAGCACGGTCAGGCCGCCGATGAGCAGGGCAATGGCCAGCAGGGCGGACATGCGGCCCAGCGGCTGATACATCTGCTTGCCGAACACCGTGCCGATGGAGGCCACGTTGAGTGCGCCGGAGGCCGCCACGATGAGGAAGATGGCAAACACGTGCGGGGCGCCCCACACGATCTGGTTATCCATCCCCGTCACCCAGTGGCCGCTGTGCTCCATATAGAAGAAGGAACTCAGGCCGGCCAGGATGAACACCCCCAACAGCGCCAGCAGGCCGTAATAGCCCTTGCCGCTGCCGATCTCCAGGAACTTAGTATTTTTCATGCTAGAAGCTCACCTTCCCGTTAAAGGCCCTGATAGCGCACACCGGTGTTGAGACCGAGGTCAGCACGGATTTCGCTGCTGGCGTAGGTCTTCACACGCTGGGCGATTTCGCTAGTGGGATCGTTCAGGTCACCGAAGATGATCGCATTGCTGCCATCGGCCGCGCAGGCCTCGACACAAGCAGGCTGACGGCCTTCGTCGACGCGGTGTACGCACATGGTGCAGGCCTCGACACAGCCCTTGCCGCGCGGCTGGTGCGGGCGCTGATCGGTCAGCGTCTCGTGCACGAAGGAGCGCGCCTTGTACGGGCAGGCCATCATGCAATAGCGGCAACCGATGCAGATGTGGCGGTCGACCAGCACAATACCATCGGCGCGCTTGAACGAAGCGCCGGTGGGGCAGACATCCACGCAGGGCGGCGTCTCGCAGTGCTGGCACATCACCGGCAGCGAGTGGGTGGCGCCGGTGAACTTATGGCGCAGTTCCACCTTGCGGATGTACTGGGTACGCTGCGTGGCGCGGCTGTGGGTTTCGTTACCCAGGCCGTGCTCCTTGTTGCAGGCATCGACGCAGGCATTGCAACCGCTGCTGCACTTGCTGGTATCCACCAGCATGCCCCAGCGCACCTTGCTGCTTGCCGGCTCATCCGCCGGCTTGGCCTGGGCCACGCCGTACAGCATGACGCCGGGGGCCAGCAGCACGCCGGCCGCGGCGGCACCCTGGCCGAGGAATTCACGACGCGTCAGATCCGGTTGCTTGTGATCACTCATGGGCAACACCTGCCTTGTTCTCAGAGATCCCCACCAGACGATTGAGCAGCACGGTGGAGTCGGTACGTTCCGTTGCCTTCAGCGCCGCAGCGGCCGGGCTCACCAGCGGATGGAACTGCGCGGTGGTTTCCGGCTTGGTGGCGTGACACTCGAAGCAGTCCAGGGTGACACCGGCATAGACGTGGCAATTGACGCAGAAGTGCCCTTCCGTCTTGCCGGCCGATGCCGTGCTGCCCTCCGCCGGCGCGTGACATTCCAGGCAGGCCTTCAGGCTGTACTTTTTGGTACGGATACCCTGGTGCATGGTGGCGTCACGGTGCTGCTTGAGGAACTTCATATGGTCACGGCGCATTACCGCCGTATCTTCCACACACTGGTCACCCTTGGCCGCGGGAATGGAGGGCAGGGGAGTCCGCCCGCCGTCACCGGCGAGGGCCGGCGCCGACAGAGTCAGCGCCAGCACTGCCATGGAGAGAAGCTGCAGTAAACGCTTCATCGGGATCACCCTTAGTCGCCCATACCCATCTGGATGTAGCCGGTCGGACATACGTCGGCGCAGATATGGCAACCGATGCACATCGAGTAGTCGGTGTAAACGTAACGGCCGGTGGTCCTCTCCTTGGCCGGAACGCGCTTCACCGCGGTCTGCGGGCAGAACACCACGCAGTTGTCGCACTCGAAGCACATGCCGCAGCTCATGCAACGCTTGGCCTCGTCGATAACCTGCTTCTCGTCCAGGGCGATCAGGCGTTCCTGGAAGTGGCCCAGCACCTCGTCGGCATTCACCATGATGTGCTGGCGCTTGTTGCGCGGGGTGTAGTTGAAGTGGCCCAGGAACAACTCATCGGCCGGGATGATTTCGGCGAAAGAGCGGTCTTCGTAGTTGTGGATGGCGAACTTGGAACTGGAGGTGCCGCGCAGGCCGCGGTCGATGTCCTTGACGAAACCTTCCGCCTTGGCAATCTCGTCCTTGTTGGCCGCTTCGAAGTGCTCCGGCTGCAAGCCGGCCTCCATCAGCTTCTCCATCAGGTTCCAGTGGTGCACGTCGACCTTCGGACGGGCAACCTGCTCCTGATTGTTCAGGTAGTGGTCGATGCTTTCCACGGCAATGGAGGCCTGGCCGATGGCGGTGGTCAGCAGGTGCGGACGCACGATGTCACCGCAGGCGAAGAAGCCGGGTTTGCCCGGTACCTGGAAGTGCTTGTCGGCAGCGACCAGGCCCTTGTCGTTGGCGAAACCTTCGAAACCGGCGACGTCACCGGTCTGGCCGATGGCGGCAACGATCAGCTCGCAGGGAATATCGAACTCGGAACCGGCGATGGGGGTCTTGCCGTCCTCTTCCAGCTTGACCACGCGCAGGGCGGTGGCACGGCCATCCTTACCCTTGATGACTTCGACCGGGCTCAACTGACCGACGATCTCCACACCTTCGCGGGTGGCGTCTTCGATTTCATGCTGCGCGGCCGGCATCTTGTTGATGGGAGCGCGGGAGATCAGCATGACGTCGGCACCTTGGCGATTGGCGGTCATGGCCACGTCGTGGGCGGTCTGGTTGATGATGATGTGCTCCGGACGGTCTTTCTCGTTCTCCACGGTGATGTGGCCGAGACGACGGGCGACGGAGGCGACGTCGATGGAGGTGTCGCCACCACCGACGACCACCACCTTGCCGCTTACGCCCTTCAGGCGACCTTCATTGAAGGCGGCCAGGAAGGCCACGCCGGTGATGCAATTGACGGCATCCGCGCCGGGGATCGGCAGATTGCGGCCGGACCAGGCACCCATGGCGAACAGGACGGCGTCGAAGTCCTTGGCCAATTGATCGACGGTGATGTCCTTGCCAATCTTCACGCCGGTCTTGATGGTGACGCCCATGTCGACAATGCGCTTGATTTCGCCGTCCAGTACGTCGCGCGGAGTACGATAGCCGGGGATGCCATAGCGCATCATGCCGCCCAGTTGGTCCTTCTGCTCGAAGATGGTCACGGCGTGGCCTTTGCGGCGCAGCTGATAGGCCGCGGCGAGGCCGGCAGGGCCGCCGCCGATCACGGCAACCTTCTTGCCGGTATCGGCGCCGGCTTCGTACTTGTAACCGTTGGCCAGGGCCTGGTCACCGATGTACTGCTCCACGGAGTTGATGCCGACGTGGTCGTCGACCTGATTGCGGTTGCAACCGTCCTCGCAGGGAGCGGGACAGACACGGCCCATGATGGAGGGAAAGGGGTTGGCGTTGGTGGCGCGACGGAAAGCGTATTCCTGCATGGTCATGCCGCCGGTCGGCTTCTCGATACCGCGCACGATGTCCAGCCAGCCGCGGATGTCATGGCCGGAGGGGCAGCTACCCTGGCAGGGTGGGGTGCGGTGCACGTAGGTCGGGCACTTGTGGGTCCAGCCCGCCTGCCAGATTTCCTGGGAGAACGGACGATGCTTGCTGTCGCCGTCCTTGTAGCGGCGGTACGTAAAACCCTTCTTCATGTCGTCGCTAGAAGTTGCCATTTTCACTCTCCTATGCCTGTAGCCTTGTCTCCCCCCGGTGACGGTATGCACCGCGGGATGTGAAATTTAGTGTTACTCGGTGGCCTCTGCTGCCGGCTCCGCCTCTTCTTCTCCCTGTCCGGGAAGAATGATCGCGTCCTTCACCAGCTGGTGCAGACTGACGATGGTATCCATGGGGATGCCGTAGTACGGCATAATCTTGGTGAACTGCGCCTTGCAGATGGCGCAGATCGCCGCCATGGCATTGACCTTGTCTTCGTCGATCACCTTCTTCAGAGCCTCCATGCGGGGCAGGGCGCCCTTGACACGGAGTTCCATCAAATCGTCGGTCAGCAGACCGCCGCCACCACCGCAGCAGTAAGTCACTTCGCGGATGGTGTCGGGCGCCATGTCGACATAGTTGTTACACACTGCCTTGATGACGTTGCGCGGGATGTCAAACTGGCCGCCGGGCTCGGTGCCCATGCGGGTGGCGCGGGCCACATTACAGGAGTCGTGGAAGGTCACCACGCGGTGATCGTTCTGCGACTTGTCGAACTTGAGCTTGCCCTGCTGGATCAGGTCCCAGGTGAACTCGCAGATGTGCTGTGGGATCGGGTAGCTGTGATCCAGTTGTTTCTGCAGTTGTTGCGCGTACGGATCGTCGCCACCGGAACCGATGCCGGCCAGGGTGTTCCAGAACGAATAGGCTACGCGCCAGGCATGGCCGCATTCGCCGACAATGATGCGCTTGACGCCCAGATCCAGCGCCGCCTTGCGGATGCGCTCGGCGACTTTCTTCATGTTCGAGTAGGAGCCGATGAACATGGAGAAGTTGGCCGCCTCGGAGGCATAGGAGGACAGGGTCCAGCTGATGCCGGCGGCATGGAACACCTTGGCATAGCCCATCAAGCCATCGATGTGCGGTTCGGCAAAGAAGTCTGCGGACGGCGTGATTAGCAGCACATCCACACCTTCGCGATCCAGCGGGATCTCGACGTTGCAGCCGGTGTCGTCGGAAATCTCTTCCGCGAACTCTTCCAGCGTGGCTTCCAGCGCCGGGCCGGGCAGACCGAGGTTGTTGCCGACTTTCTGTACCTTGCCGAGGATCTCGTTGCAGTACTTCTGGCCGTAGCCGATGGAGTCCATGATCTCGCGGGCGGCCATGGAGACCTCGGCGGTGTCGATGCCGTAGGGGCAGAACACCGAACAGCGACGGCACTGCGAACACTGGTGGAAGTAGTTGTACCATTCGTCCAGCACTTCACGGGTCAGGTCACGGGCGCCGACCAGACCGGGGAAGAATTTACCTGCGAAGGTGAAGTAGCGGCGGTAGACACTGCGCAGCAGGTCCTGGCGTGCCACCGGCATGTTCTTCGGATCGCTCGTGCCCTGGAAGTAGTGGCACTTGTCGGTGCAGGAGCCGCACTTGACGCAGGCATCCATGAACACGCGCAAGCCACGGTACTTGCCCAGCAGGTCGCCCATCTTTTCGATGGCCTTTTCCTGCCAGTTTTCCACCAACTCGCCGGGAAAGCCGAGGAAGGTATTGTGTTCCGGTGCCGCGAGGAAAGACTTCAGGTGCGCCGTCGCATCCGGCTGGAGGGCAGGAATGCTCGGGTACTCCCGCATTTTCGGCGTGTCAAACTTGGCTGCAGCCACGCGTTTCTCCTTATACGTTCAAGCGCTTAAAGTTCGGTTATTTGTCGAGTTCCGCGGCCCAGGGCGCGAGATGCCGGCGCTCGCGCGGATTGTCGACCTGATTGCGGGTCGGGCTGAAAAACACGCCCGGCGCATGTAGCAGCTTGCTGAACGGGAAGACGATCAGCAGCAGGGCCACCAGTGCCAGGTGAACCAGCAGCGGGCCGTCGTTCGGCAGCGGCTGCAGGTCGAAACGCATCAGACCAAGGAAGAAGGCCTTGACCATCACGATGTCGGTGTGGCGTACGAACTTCATCATCAGGCCGCTGACACCGATACCTACCAGCAGGGCCAACATCAGGTGGTCGGACGGATTGGTGATATAGCGGATGCGCTCGACGAAAAGGCGGCGCACCCACAGGCCGAGCAGGCCCAGGACCATGAAGAAGCCGGCATACATGCCGAAGGGCTGGATGAAGCTGATGATGCCCCACACCGGCTCCTGGAAATAGCGGAAGTGACGCAGAATCACCAGGGCCAGAGCGACATGGAACATCCAGCCGAAGAGCCAGATCCACTTGTTGGACTTGAACAGGCTTTCAAACAGCACGACCTCGCGGGCCATGCGAAACACGACGCCGCCGGTGGTGGTGGGGGCGGGCGTGGTCGGAATCTTGAGCGGAGCGGGCGTCGTGGCGTACTGGCGAATCTTGTAGGCCAGGCCGACGATGAACAACGCCGTGGCGGTATAGAACAAGAGTGCGTAGAGCACTGTCAGGAACGACATTCGTATCGACCCTCGCTAGAGAATTGAAGTAGGGGGTGGGGGGCGTAAACGCCCCCCGGGCACAGCATTAGATACAGCCGGTCGGCTTCGGCAGGCCAGCGATCTTACAGGCCTGCTTGGCGGGACCGTAGGGGAACAGCTCGTACAGATACTTGCTATTGCCCTTCTCGGGGCCGAGCTTCTTGCCGATGGCCTTGGTCAGCACGCGCACCGCCGGAGCGATCTGGTACTCGTTGTAGTACTCGCGCAGGAAGTCGATCACTTCCCAGTGGGCGTCGGTCATCGTCACGTTTTCGGACTTGGCCAGCTCATCAGCGATTTCGCGGGTCCAGTCGTTGATATTGACCAGATAACCTTCCTCATCGACTTCTACAGTCTTACCACCAGCAGTCATAGTACCCATGACATTATCTCCTCAATCAGTTGGATTGAATGAATAGGCTTACAGCCAGGATTGAACACGATCAAACTTGACGGTCAGGTCAACAAACCCGGCGTAATCGACCAGATTGATACCATCCATCACTTTACCCTTTAGACCACGGGCGTTAACGTCCGGCTCGAGGGCATAAAAGGTGATATCACCCATGGCCTGCTGTACCTTGGCGGCCGCAGCGGACCCCTTCAGCACAGCGTAAACGCCATCCTCGATCAACAGGACGGCGCTGCCTTTTGCAGCGTGCTTGATGCAGCTTTCAAAGGTGTTCTTTTCATACGGCGACTTGTTTACGGTATGCAGCATTTCGTTTCTCTCCCAATTAGAAGCTCAGGATCACGTCCTGCTGTTCCATAAGGTCGCGGATCTGCTCGGCGTTCAGCACTTCGACGTCCACCAGCAGGTCATCCGCCGTCAGGCCGCGCTCTGCCAACGACTCCTCCGACACATACAGCTTCTCGACGTCATACATTTCGAGTGCGCGGTAGGTGGGGGAGAAGTTCTTCATGCCGATGCCGGCAGTGTCCTGCCCCTTGGTGATCTGGAACACGCCGTCGTCCATGAAAATCAGAGACACGTCCTGCTCGAAAGCAGCACCGATCAGCACGACTTCCAGGGACTCCAGGGCATATATGGTGCCGTAGGGGGCCTTGCGGTTGATGTAGCAGAACTTCTTCTGCACGCCGCCTTCCATCATTTCTTCGTCACTCATCACTCTGTCTCCGCATTAATCGCCAAACACGACGAGGCGATCGGACTGGATACCGCCCTCGATCAGCTGGCCCAGACCGGAGATCCGGAAGCCAGGAGCGATATTGTCAGCGTCTTTGCCATTACGCTTGGCCTCATCGGCGTCGGCGATGCCGCGGCGCTGGGCCGCGGCAACGCATACGACGAGGTCGAGGTTGTGCTTGGCAGCCAACTCACTCCAGCGGTTGACCACGTTGCGGTCATCCTGCGGCGGAGTAGTCAGACGGGTCGCGTTGTTGACACCGTCATGGTAGAAGAACACGCGATAAATCTCGTGACCTGCTTCCAGAGCTGCCTTGACGAAGTTGTATGCCGTATCAGATGCCTGATGAGTGTACGGGCCTTCGTTAACCTGAATCGTAAACTTCATTGACCTCTTCCTTTATCCGTATCTTTAGAAGCGGATGTGAGCAGAGGCGTTGAGGTTCACGCGGCCACCACGCCAGTTATCGATGTGGTACTTGGTGAACGGCAGGCCAGTCAGCTCGAAGAAACGAGGCCAACCGATGCGGTCGATCCACTCGTTCATACGCTCCCACTCCTTGGCGTCCTTCTTGTAGGCAGCCAGGATGTTCTTCACCACAGCGGCGGCCTCGGGCCAGCGCGGCGGATTGTTGGGGATACCGGCGGCAACCAGCTTATGGAAGGTCGGCTTGGAACGGGCGTTGGAGTTCTTGCCGCCCACCCAGATGGCCAGCTTGGAGTGCTCCGGATCGTTGATCTGCATCGGCGGGCAGGGCGGGAAGCAGGCGCCGCAGCAGATGCACTTCTTCTCATCGACTTCCAGGGACGGCTTGCCATTGACCATGGCCGGACGAATGGCCGCTACCGGGCAGCGGGCCACGACGGACGGGCGCTCGCACACATTGGCAACCAGGTCGTGGTTGATCTTGGGCGGCTTGGTGTGCTGGATGTTGATGGCGATGTCACCCTGGCCACCGCAGTTGATCTGGCAGCAGGAGGTGGTGATGCGCACGCGGTTCGGCATCTCTTCCTTGATGAACTCTTCGTACAGCTCGTCCATCAGGGCCTTCACCACGCCGGAGGCGTCGGTGCCGGGGATGTCGCAGTGCAGCCAGCCCTGGGTGTGGGAGATCATGGATACGGAGTTACCGGTGCCGCCGACGGGGAAGCCTTCGGCCTGCAGCTTGTCGATCAGCGGCTGCACCTTCTTCTCGTCGGTGACCATGAACTCGATGTTGGAACGGATGGTGAAACGCACATAGCCGTCAGCGAACTGGTCGGCGATGTCCATCAGCTTGCGGATGGTGTAGGTGTCCATCTGGCGCTGGGTACCGGCGCGCACGGTCCACACTTCATCGCCGCTCTTGGCGACGTGGTGCAGGACGCCCGGACGCGGGCGGTCATGGTACTTCCACTGGCCGAAGTTCTTCTTCAGCGCGGGGTGCATATACGGGAACGGATCCGGTACACCACTCTCGATGGGCATGCGAGGTGCAGACATAATTACCTCCAATTACACTCAGAAATTCGTCGTTATTTAGTTTGCGGGGCGTTCCGGTTGCCCGGGACGCCCCGCGTTTTCCTGTTGGACCGACCGTTTAGCCAGCCTTACGCTCGAACCACTTCTTGGCCTCTTCGTCCCAGCCATCGGTACGGACGTAGGGGTTCATGCGCGGGTTGGTGATCATGTTCGGGTCGATCTCGAGACCGATACCTTCCAGGAAGTTCACCAGGCCGATACGCTCGATCATCTCGCCGGTACGCTCGTGTTCCAGGGCGTTCTCGGCGAAGAAGTCGATGATGTTGCCGGCCAGTTCTTCCAGCGCTTCGAAATCTTCGTCGGTTTCGAGCTTCATGAACGGAACGATCACGGTGCCCATCAGGTCGCCGATCTTCAGGGTGCGCTTGCCACCCACCAGGATGGTGACGCCCTTGTCATCGCCGGGGGACAGGGCCTTGGTCATGACGTTGATGCAGTGCATGCAGCGGACGCAGTTCTTGTTGTCCACCGCCAGGGTGTCATCGTCGTTCAGGGACAGCGCGCCGGTCGGGCAACGGGTGATGACGTTGTCGATGACGTACTTGCGGCCCTTGGCGTTGACGAAGTTCTTCACTTCGGCCTGGTCGACCTTCATGTCGTCGCGCCAGGTGCCGATGGTCGCCATGTCGGCGCGCTGGATGGAGTTCATGCAGTCGTTCGGGCAGCCGGACACCTTGAACTTGAACTTGTACGGCAGGGCCGGACGGTGCATGTCGTCCAGGAAGCGGTTCACCAGGGTACGGTGGGCACGCTGTTCGTTGAAGCAGGAGTGCTCGCAGCGAGCGGCACCCACGCAGGACATGCCGGTGCGCACAGCGGGGCCGGCGCCGCCCAGGTCGAAGCCCATCTCGTTGAACTCGTCGAAGGCCGGCTGGACGTTCTCGGTGGTGCAGCCCTGGAACATGATGTCGCCGGACTGGCCGTGGAAAGCCACGAGGCCGGAACCGTACTTGTCCCACACGTCGCACATCTTGCGGATGGTAGCGGTGTCATAGTGCATGCCGGCAGGCGGCATGATACGCAGGGTGTGGAACTCGGCGGCCTTCGGGAACAACGGCTTCTTGTTCTCGTCGTGCAGCTCGGTGAAGCGGGGAATGACGCCGCCGCCGTAACCGACCACGCCAACGGTACCGCCCTTCCAGTAGCCCTTACGGGTGGTGTAGGAGGTTTCCAGCTGACCGAGCAGGTCTTTCATCATGTCGGCATAGGGCTTGCCCTCGTCGTTGGCCAGGCGCTTCAGGCCGGTTACGAAGGACGGCCACGGGCCGCTCTCCAGCTGGTCCAGCATCGGAGTCTTGTGCATCTTGGTTGCCATGTTGTCATTCTCCCGTCAGAGATCTGTTGGGTTTCGGGCCGGCCGGAGGAGGGTACCTTGGCCGTCCATCTGGCCCGGCGACGCGACGCGGCGCGGGGCACGACTACCTAGTCTGAAGAGGACTGGACAGAGTGGTCCTTTTCAACATGGCGCGAAGTTTAGAAGTTCATTATGAAGCGAAGTATCCTTCCGATGGGGGGGAGGGGAGGGGTAGGACTATCCTGAATGGGATATACAAAAGACTTCTGGAATGTGGATTATTGGCTCATAAGAAATACAATTAGTTGAAATTAATCAATATATTACAACAACTATCTTATGTCATTTATGTGATTCGTTGCTGTTCCGGTGACTACGGACGGCGATGAATGGGGACATAAACTAAGACTTGTTCGGGCCTTGTGCATCGGGTTCAATATCATTACTTACTGATTCTCTGAAGTATTTGGCGGGCTGTCCGGCCTTCCCTTGAAGGGGTAGGGCGTGCGCCACACATATATAGAGTGTTTTTGGGGACGACGAGGCGAGCGATGCTGTATTTAAGCGAAATCATGATCCAGAACCCGCAACTGGATGACTTCGAGGAGCTGATCGAGGTGGTAAGGCAGCGGGCCAAGGGCGAGATGTTCTTCCGCATCGACGTCAAACCCACCTACGAAAATACACCGGAAAACTGGGAAGACCGGCTCGAGGCCGCCTTCACTTCCTGATGCCCGACCCAACCACGGAATTGACGCGTGAAATATCTGCAACTGGAAAACGAATCTGTACAAGGCGAGGCCGAGTGCGCCTCCGACGCCATCCGTCCGAAACAGGCGGAGGAGGCGCGGCTGGCCCAGTTGGAGGCAGAACTGGCATCCCTGCCGGCCGATGCCCCGCTGGCGCAACGCCTGACCCTGCGCAATGACATCGGCTATATCCTCCTCGACCTCGAACGTAATGAGGATGCCTGGCACCTGGGACACGACAGCTTCCGCCAGGCCCTTGCGGCCGAGCTGTGGGAGCAGGCGGTACAGGGCTGTGACATCGTCTATCAATCCGAGAAGAACGATGCCATCAAGGCCCTGGCCCATGGCGTCTGGCTGGCAGTGACCTATCCCATCGATCCCGAACTTTCGGTGCTGATGCTCAAGCATCTGGTGGAGGAGACCCCGCCCAAGGCCGATGCCGCCGCCATTCCGGCAGCGGTTGCCGCCTATCTGGTGGAACTGCGCGCCGAGGGCAAGAAGCGCGAAGACTTGAAGTTCTTCACCGCCGGCATGTTGGCCGAGGTGGCCAAGAAACACAGTGAAGTGGTGGACAACAAGGAGATTTTCGATTTCTGGGTGGAGCGCCTGGAATTGAATGACCCGGCAAAGCTCCTGCCGCGCCTCGGCAAGCTGCTCGACGTGCTGGTACCCGATGCCTGGTGGTACGATCGTGACCTGCTGCGCAGCCGGTTGCCTGCGGACTGAATCCCATGTTCTGGCAAGAGGACGTACAAAAGGAATTTTTCACCGTTCCGGACAACGTGGTCGATATGTCATTCCGCATCGACTGCCGTACCCTGCCGGTGGATCACGCCTACGCCCTTTCCACTGCCATCCGCCGTGCCTTGCCGTGGTTCGGTGATGACCCGTCCGATGGCCTGCATCTGGTGCACGTGGCCGACTCAGGCAATGGTTGGGAGCGCCCCAGCCACGCCCTGGCATTATTGCATCTGTCAAAGCGGACGCGTCTTGTCTTGCGTCTGGCCCGCGATAGAGTGGAAAATGCACGCGCCCTGTGTGGCCAGACCCTCGATGTTGATGGGCATAGCCTGGTCGTAGGGGAGGCGAAGATTGTTCCACTCAGTCCGGCCGCCACCATGTATGCCCGATATATCGTTGTGCCCGAGGGCCAGGAGGAAGAACAGTTTATTGCCGGGGCGGTGCAGCAGATGCGCGCCATGGGCCTGCACTTCAAGAAGGTGCTGGCCGGCAGGCAACACCATTTTCATACACCGGATGGTCCGATCTATGTGCGCAGCCTGATGGTGGCCGAGTTGCCGCCAGCCGATGCCGTGACCTTGCAGGAGCGCGGTCTCGGCCCCTTGCGCACGCTGGGTTGCGGCCTGTTCATCGAGCATAAATCAATCAATAAAGTCAATTCCGAATAATAAGTTGCGATTTAAACCTAGAAATAACTTGAAGGAGAGAGCAGCATGTCCTACGAAGTAAACGGCAAGACCATCGCGGCCACCGCCAACGGCTACCTGGAAAATCTGGAAGACTGGAACGAGGACGTGGCCAAGGTCATCGCTGAGGCCGAGAAGGTCACCCTGACAGAAAAGTCCTGGGACGTGATCAACTACCTGCGCGATGAATACCTCAACAACGGCGGCAACCAGCCCAACGATCGCAACATCGTCAAGGCGATGTCCGAAAAGTGGGGCGAGAAGATCGATGCCAAGGCTCTGTACGAACTGTTCCCGATGCAGCCCTCCAAGCAGGCCACCAAGATCGCCGGTCTGCCGGAGACCCGCCGCAAGGGCGGTTACTAAGCCTGCCGTGCTCCGCACGACGCCCGCTTCGGCGGGCGTCGTCGTTTCTACAGCTCGATTCCCGCGGCCGCGGCATCGATACGTTCCGCCGCCGCATCATCTTCCCCGCCATAGGCCTGCAGCAGGCGCCGGCCTGCGGCCAGCCAGTGTTCCTGGCCGCGGCCGACGCAATCGTGCAGCGCAGTCAGGCTGCCGCGCTCCAGCCAGTCCCGATAAGCGTCATTCAGGGCGGGAAACAGCGCCTGGCGCATGCCGCTGAGATTGGCCATGTAGAAATGGAGGGAGGGGAGACGCTTCTCTTCCAGCAGTGCCGGCAGCGTCGTCAGGCAGTCGGCGAGATGGTCGCGCACGGCACGTGCCACCAGTTCCGCCCGTGTATGCCATACGGCACTCAGCATCTGCTCCCAGGCCGCGCCGAACAGTTGCCCGGCCTCCACCTCGCCCAGTTCGTGCAGCACCACAGCCTCGGTTTCCGTGGCGGTCATCGCATCCAGCGCACTTTCCAGTGCGGTCTCCACCGGGTAGAAGGCGATGGCGCGCGCCATGGCGTTTTCCTGACGGCGCCAGCGCCATTCCTCGATCTTTTCCCACAGCATGCGCCGCAGGGATTCGCGCCGCACATACACCTCGCCTTGCAGGGTCATCGCCGGTGGGGCGGTAAGATCGCGGGCATGTTCCCGTCCGGTGATCAGGATGCGCCGACCGTGGCGCTGTTCCACTGCGTGCAGTTCGGCAAGGAAAAAATGCGGTTTGGACAGACCACCATAACCGCCGCTGTACACCAGTCCGCTGGGCAGCAACTGATCATTGATGATTTCCGGCTCGAACGGGGCGTAAGTCTGTGCGCTCACCTCGATAGGGCGGTAGTCCTGCTCCTCCAACTCGCCCCAGAACCGCTCACGATCCACCAGCCAGTCACCGAGTTGCTTCTCCGGCAGGCGCTCGTCGTAGCCGAAGCCCATTTCCCAGCGGAAATATTCGCGCATCTTGAGCAGGTAGATGCACAGGGAATAGTTGCGGGCATGACGGGCGTCCGAGATGTGGCAGTTGTGTTGCACCTGGGCGGTGAGGGTGTGAAGATCGGTGCGCATGGCTGGCCTGCGATTGGTTTGGTGACTCATGTTGAGTAGAATACTCAACTTATGACAAAGCTAGCACGGCTTTCCTGGTCTGCCAACCATGAATAACGAGGATCCAACGTGCGTATCAAGAGCAAATGGCACAAGAAAGACAAGCCGAAGTCGCTGGAAGAATTGGCCTCGGTGCTCGGTTTCATCACCTGGCGTGCGGCACAGGAGCGCGCCGACAAGATGTACAACGCCGGTTTCAACTTCTCCTCCCAGGCACAGTTGCTGGATGTGGTGGGCGAGTTCGTCGTATTTCTGCTGCAACTGGCCGATCGCCTGTGCTACGAGCGTCTGCCCGATGAACAGCGCCAGCAGCTGATGGGGGCACTCGCCCAGCATCTGGTGCGCACGCTGGTGGACAACAAGACCACCGTTTCCGGTCCCGGCGATCACCGTGCCGCGGTGGTTGCGCGTCTCAACGAACGCATGGAGGCTTACGCCGAGTTCGGTTTTGCCGACGGCCAGCCCAGCTACCAGTCCCTGCGCTATCTGGGACAGTGCGTCGACGGCGTGATGGGCGGGACGGAAAACAAGTGGGTCATCGAGCAGGTCGTCGATATCGAGGCGCCCGAGGCGATCAAGAACTTGAAGAAGGGGCTGAACGACATACTCAAACAATGGGAGGAGGCTCCCGCCGCCTGAGAGGGTGGTCGTCGTGGTAGCATTACCGGATTCGTCATACCGGAATAAACCATGCGTGGACGCTTCATCACTCTGGAAGGCGGCGAAGGCGCCGGCAAGAGTTCCAACCTCGAACACATCCACCGCCGCCTGAGCGCGGCAGGCAAGCGGGTGATCCGCACCCGTGAACCCGGCGGCACGCCGTTGGGCGAACAACTGCGTGCGTTGCTGCTGGATCGCAGCCAGAGCGCCATGGTCGCCGACACCGAGCTGTTGCTGATGTTCGCCGCCCGTGCCCAGCACCTGGGTGAACTGATCGTGCCGGCGCTGGAACGTGGCGACTGGGTGTTATGCGATCGCTTCACCGATGCTACCTACGCCTATCAGGGCGGTGGCCGCGGTATCGACCCGGAGCGCATCCGTGTGCTGGAGCAATGGGTGCAGCGTGAGTTGCGTCCCGACCTCACCCTGTTGTTGGACCTGCCGGTGGAACAGGGGCTGCAGCGGGCCGGCGCACGCAGTGATCCGGATCGCTTCGAGCAGGAACAGGAGGATTTCTTTCGTCGTGTGCGCGACGCCTATCACGCCCGCGCCGCGCAGGAACCGGAGCGTTTCCGCCTCATCGACGCCAGCCGGCCACTGCCCGAGGTACAGGCACAAATCGATCAGGTACTGGATGCCTATCTGGCGGAGGCGGGCTGAACCATGCAGCACCCTTACCCCTGGCAGGAGACGACGTGGCAGGCGCTGCAGCAGCGTATCGCCGCCGGCCGCCTGCCCCATGCCCTGCTGTTGAGCGGTGCGGCCGGTCTCGGCAAGCTGGATTTCGCCCACCTGCTGGCGCGTTCCCTGCTATGTGACAGCCCAGAGCAGGGGCTGCCCTGCGGCCGGTGTCGCGGCTGCCAGCTCTTTACCGCGGGAACCCACCCCGATTTCCAGGCGGTGCGGCCGGAGGAGGGCAAGGAGATCACCATCGGCCAGATCCGTGACCTGCTGGGCTGGCAGGCGCTGACGCCACAGTACGGCCGGGCCCGGGTGGTGATCATCGAGCCGGCGGACCGCATGAATCTCAATGCGGCCAATGCCCTGCTGAAAACGTTGGAAGAGCCCGGGCGCGATGCACTGCTGTTGCTGGTTACGGCACGGCCCGCGGCGCTGCTGCCCACCATCCGCAGTCGCTGCCAGCAGTTGTCGTTTGCCGCTCAGAATGATGCGGCAACCCGCGGTTGGCTGATCGGACAGATGGGCGATGCGGCCCAAGCCGAGCTGGCCTTGGCCATTTGCGGTGGTGCCCCGCTGCGGGCCGTGGCCCTGGCGGCGTCCGGCGGCATGGAGCAGCGCGCGCGCCTGTTCGGCGAGTTCGAGGCACTGATTGGCGGCCAACAGGAACCCATCGCCCTGGCGGCGCAGTGGCTGGAGCTGCCCCTACAGGAAACACTCGCCACGCTGCACGGCTGGCATGTGGATATGGCCCGCCTCAAGGCCGGGGCCGCGACGGTGCGGTTGGACAACCCGGATTTACGCCGGCGTTTGCAAGCCTTGTGCGAGCAGGTAGACTTAGCCCAGTTGCTGCAACGGCAGGGACAACTGCTGGAGGCCATGCGTCTGGCGCGCGGCCATCCCAATGTGCAGTTGCTGCTGGAGGAAATGCTGCTCGGCTGGAGCGGCATGGGCGCAACGGTGGCGCAGCGCGCCGCACCAACGAGATAAGGTCACCATGGAGCAGAAGGCACCCCCGATAGCCAAGCAGGGCATATTGTCTCTGACCATCAAGGACAAGAGCGCTCTGTACGCCGCCTACATGCCGTTCGTCAAGAACGGCGGCCTATTCATCCCCACCAATAAGGATTATGCGCTGGGGGATGAGGTTTTCATGTTGCTTACCTTGATGGAAGAAAAGGAAAAGCTGCCGGTCGCCGGCAAGATCGTCTGGATCACCCCCAAGGGTGCACAGGGCAACCGCGCCGCCGGCATCGGCGTTCAATTCAGCGAACAGGACGGCGGCAACGTGCGCAACAAAATCGAAACCTATCTGGCCGGCGCCCTCAAATCCGATCGCCAGACCCACACCATGTAAGCGATGTGCCCCGCCACAGCGGGGTACGTTTACAAGCACGATAACGTCTTCATGTCCACGCGGCTCATCGACTCCCATTGCCATCTCGATCGCCTCGATCTCGCGCCCTATGCCGACGGTATCAACGATGTGCTGGAGCAGGCAGCGGTGCAGGGCGTCAGCGACGTGCTGTGCGTGTGTATCAATTGGGAAAACTTTCCCGCCGTGCTGGCGCTGGCCCAACAGCACGAACATGTCTATGCCACAGTTGGCGTGCATCCCAACGATCACGAGGGGCATGAGCCTACCATCGAGGAGTTGGTGGCCGCGGCCAAGCAGCCCAAGGTGCTCGGTATCGGTGAAACCGGCCTCGACTATTTCCGCAGCGAGGGTGACCTGACCTGGCAGCACGACCGTTTCCGCCGCCATATTCAGGCGGCCCGTGCCGTAGGGAAACCGCTCATCGTCCATAGCCGCGATGCCCAGGACGACACCATACGTCTGTTGCGGGAAGAGGGAGCGGATATGGTGGGCGGCATCATGCATTGCTTCGTCGACGACTGGCGTACTGCACAACAGGCCCTGGAGCTGGGCTTTTACATCTCTTTCTCTGGCATCATCACCTTCAACAATGCGGTGCAGGTGCGCGAGGTGGCGGCACGCGTTCCGTCCGACCGCCTGCTGGTGGAGACGGATGCGCCCTATCTGGCACCGATGCCGCATCGCGGCAAGCCCAATTATCCGGCCTATGTGCGCCATGTCGCCGAACGGCTCGCCAGCGTGCGTGGCACCACGCTGGATGAGATTGCCGAACTGACCAGCGCCAATTTCCGGCGCCTGTTCCGGCTGGCCTGACGCAACATGGCCCGGGGCGGCTTCCGCAAGAAACTCTATCCCACGGTCACCGGGCTGCTGCTGGTTTTTCTCATGCTGTGGCTGCAGTTCAGCGATATGCCGCTGATGCAACAGACCATGCAGCGGCTCGACTCCCTGGTTTACGACCTGCGCCTGCGCGCCATGCTGCCCGGACGCCATGTCGATCCGCGCATCGTCATCGTCGATATCGACGAGAAAAGCCTGCAGCAGGAAGGGCAGTGGCCCTGGCCACGCAGCAAGCTGGGACAACTGCTCGACAACTTGTATGCACAGGGTGTGGCGGTGGTTGGCTTCGACATCATCTTCGCCGAACCGGAACGCAACAGCGGCGAGGTGGTCCTGCAGCGCCTGGGTGAGGTGCGGGGACAGGGCGATGCCCTGGTGCGCGGGTTGCGCGATTACCTGCCGCTGTTCGACAACAATCTTGCCTTCGCCGAGAAACTGGCCGACCGGGAGGTGGTACTCGGTTATATCTTCCACAATCGCGGCGAGGAGGCCGTCGGCACACTGCCTCAACCACTCAACATCATGCCGCACGAGATTGTGGCGCGCCTGGCCATGTCGACTGCGGCCAGTTACACCGGCAACATCGATGTGCTGCAGCAGGCGGCACGTCATGGCGGTTTCTTCAGTCTGGAACCGGACCCCGATGGCATCATCCGCCGCGCCCCGGTCGTGGTACGATATGGCGATTACCTTTATCCCTCGCTCGGTATGGAGGTGGCACGGCTATATCTGATGGTCGACGAGGTGGAACTGCAGACCGCAATGGTCGGCAGTGAGGAAATTCTCGAGGCCATCCACCTGGGACAGACAGTCATTCCCACCGATAGCGAAGGCCGCGTGATCATTCCCTATCGTGGTCTGTGGGGTAGCTATCCCTATGTCTCCGCCACCGATGTGCTGCACGGACGTGTGAACGCGGCGACCCTGGAAAATGCCATCGTACTTATCGGCACTACGGCGCAGGGCTTGTTCGACCTGCGTGCGACACCGATCCAAGCGGTGTATCCCGGTGTCGAGGTACACGCCAACACCATCGCCGCCATCCTCGACAACACTTTCCCCATGGAGCCGGCCTGGGCCACCGGGGCTGACTTCCTGCTGACCCTGATCATCGGCCTCGTACTGGCGCTACTGTTCCCACGTCTGGCTCCGTTGCCGCTGGTCATTGTTTCACTGGCGGTGCTGGCGGCAGCCGTTGCCTTCAACTTCTGGATCTGGGCCAGCGGTGGACTGATCCTCGCGCTGGCGCCGCAGTTACTGCTGGTGATCGTGCTCGCCATGTTCAATATGGCCTATGGTTTCTTCGGTGAATTCCGCAGCAAGCGGCAGTTGCAAGGCATGTTCGGCCAGTACGTACCGCCGCAGCTGGTGCAGGAAATGAGTGAAAACCCGGAGCAGTACAGTTTCGAGGGTGAAAGTCGGGAGATGACCGTGCTGTTTGCCGACATCCGTTCCTTCACCACCATCTCTGAGGTGCTGTCGGCCAACGAACTGAAGGCCATGCTGAACCGTTTCTTCACACCGATGACGCGTATCATCTTCGACAACCGAGGCACCATCGACAAATACGTCGGCGACATGGTGATGGCCTTCTGGGGGGCGCCGCTGGAAGACACGCAGCACGCCGTGCATGCCATCAGCGCCGCGCTGGCGATGTTGCGCGAGGTGGAGCGGCTCAAGCCGGAGTTCCAGGCGGCGGGCTTTCCCATAATACAGATCGGTATCGGCATCAACAGCGGTGTCATGAATGTCGGCGACATGGGCTCGGAATATCGCCGCGCCTACACTGTGCTGGGTGACGCGGTGAATCTGGCCTCACGTCTGGAAGGGACCACCAAGTACTATCATGTCGGCCTGGTGGTGGGTGAGACAACGCGACACCTGGCTGCAGATAACTATGTCTTCCGCGAACTGGACCTGATCCGTGTCAAAGGCAAGGCCGAGGCAATTCACATTTTCGAGCCCATCTGCGCCAAGGCCCAAGCATCCAGCGAACTGCTTGCAGAACTGCAGTTGCATGACGAGGCGCTGGCCAGTTATCGCGGTCAGGACTGGGATCATGCGGCCAGTCTGTGGCAACAACTTCATGCCGCGCATCCTGCCGTCCAGGTTTATGCGCTTTATCTGGAACGTATTGAAGCACTGCGCAACGCACCGCCTGCGGCGGAGTGGGATGGGGTTTACGAACGCACGGAGAAGTAGGGGAGGGGCAGTTAACGCTGCATGCCCTGCTTGATGGCCATCAGGCCACCCTTGAGCAGATAGGCATCGAAACCGCGCTCGGTGAGCAAAAAGACAGCCGATGAACTGCGTCGGCCGGTATCGCAGTAGACGATATACTTCTTGTTGCGATCGAGGCTGGCTGTTTTCAGGCGCAACATGAACAACGGTATATTGATGCTGCCGGGTAGGGCCGCATTCTTGTGTTCACTCTCCAGGCGCACATCCAGCCAGATCGCGGCACCGGACTCGACCTGTTTCTGTGCCTCTTCGTAGCTGAGGCTTTCCAGTACCGGCTCCTTGAGCAGCGAGGCGAAATCCGCCTTTGCCAGTCGCATCAGCACGCCATCGGTTAGCATGGTGACATTGGCATTGCGCTTGGTATCCGAGATCAGGGCTTCCTCGCCAAAGCTGCTGCCCGCTTCCAGCTCCGCCAGCTTGATGGTCTGTCCGGTCTTGGTCAGGCGGGTCACCACGGCACGGCCCTGCTTGATGTAATAGTAGTAATCACCCTCATCGCCCTGCCTGATGACCACGTCACCGGCTCTCACTGGATGGGCCTCCATCTTCATGAATACCGCCTGAATGTTCGAGGCCGGGATGCGGTGGAAGATGCTGGAACGCAGCATGTGCGTCATCCAGTCGCCGTCGTCCACATCTGTGCCACCGTTGTCGATTTCGGTGACCATGTAACCGGCGTTCTGTCCCCAGGTCAGCAGCAGGTCAAGATGGTTGTTATCGACCTGAAAGTAAAACACCTGGGTACGTGCCTTGGCGGTGGCCTGGCGTGGCCGGTGATGGTCGAGTGGAAAACGGGAGGCCGGCGTTGCTCCGGCCACTACGCGTGGCGGCGTGCCGTCGCCGGTATCGAGCTCGATTTCGCCACCCAGAATGTAATAGGAGCGGTTGTCCGCATCACCTTTCGTGAACAGCGTGCGGCCGGCCGGAAGCTTCTCCACGAAGGTGCTGCGTGAGAGTTCCTGCAGATTGTCCTGGGTCAGTTCGGAAAGTGGTACGTAATTCCGAAGGTATTGGGGTTCGACCCGTGTTCTGGTTTCAGCCATGTCGTTGCTACAGGATATTCCGGGCAGGTTGAAGTCAATCTCAGGCCGGCATTCAACAAATGCCTAGCCCTTGCAGACACAGGCGACGCCAAGTATGAAGGTGGCATTATAGAGAAATTACGCACCAATGCTAACCATTAACGCCGGAGTGAAATTCCTTTCTGATTCAGCCAGATGTACCGGGCTGAGGCATCGAGGTGACCGTTATGCTCGCCCGCCGCGCTCATATGAAATGCGCATAATGTATAGACTCGTAAGGGAGCGAAACGCTGTTATTTTCAGGGGTTTTGCTTGTTTTGCTGTATGAAAATACATGCCCTGCAATGTGCGCAGCAGGGGCAAATGCGACCCCTCGAAACAAGGGGGGGTAAGTAGGGTAATCGGGTTGGTCATTTTGCCCATCCTCCAGCAAAAAAAAGACGTTGTGAAGACTCGTGCAGATCGAGCCCTTGCAAGCACCGGGTTTCCCCCGTGGGCCCACAAGCCCGCCGCGTTGCACGCGGCCCCCGCGCTCTGGGCACGATTGCATCGGCCCGCGCGGGGCTTCGGGGCTGTGGACTACGGGGAAAACCCTCCGAGGTGATCCAGACACAAGGCGGCGCGGGGGCGGGCGCTTCGCTGCCTCCCGCCCCCTCGCCGCCGCTCGTCCGCTGTGGGGTGGCAGCCCGATCATGCCGACACCTCCAGCGGCCACGTGCAACGCAGGAAGTCGGCTACATCGACACGGGGATAGCGGTCTTCCAAGTCTTCGCACTTCTGCCAGTCGTCGTGCTCCAGCTCGACCAGCCAAGCCCCATCGAACAGCACCGACACCACGACGCCGGTCGTTCCCGCAGGCCACAGATCCATCACATGCCCCGGCTTGGGTACACGCAACGGCCCGCGGTTTTTCCAAGGCAGAGCAGGGCGAGGGCGGACGAGGCGAAGCGACGGCCCCGCCTGCGGCGCCGTCGTCGCTTCCGCCCCGTCCGCCCCATCCTCCGGAATCACCACCCGGAAGCGCCGGCCAGTGAGTTCCAGCAGGCGGCCCGGAGAGACAGCGACCAGTTGAGCGGCCTCAGCGTGCGTAGACGCCCCGAACCACCCCGAGCCGTCCCGAGAGGGCCCCTCGGCGGTGATGGCCCGCCCAGGGGCACAGGGAGGCCCGCAGCGGCCAGCAGCCGCAAATGGCGATACCAAGTCCTGCACGGCACCCGACGCCGCGCCTCAGCCCAGCCGAAGGACTGCACCAGCGACCAGGTGAGGAACGCTTGCCGCCCCGCGTCGGGGGTTGGGGCGACGGCTTCGAGGGACTCCAGAAAGCCCACTTTCAGGACCGCATCAGCCATGACGCACCCCCTGCCCAATAACCCTGCAAAGCGTATGGCGACTGCTACCCATGGCACTAAGGGGCGGTGTTACAGGGACCGCCCCTTGACTGGCAGCACCTCGGCCGGTTCCGAGCGGGTGATTTTGGCCTGTCGCTGCACCTCGGCCAGCAGCTGCAAGGTGAACGGCAAGGCCAGAATGTCGGCCGGGGCAACCCCGTGCCGAGAGTACCCCGGAGGGAACAGCAACCCGCTGTGGACCTCCCAGCCATCCCAGCCGCGCCAAGGCACGTACCCGGCCAGCACGGCCAGCAGGCGCACTGCAGTGGGATTCGGTGAGCGGTCGCGGCGCCAGCGCCGGTAGGTTTCCGGCGACACCAGACACAGCCGGGCGGCGTCCTCGTTGCTGAGCCCGGCGAACAGTTGCAACTCGCGCAGGGCGGTCAAATTGCCCGTCCAGCCTTGATGCAGCAATTCGCTTGAAGACCGCATCAGAGCTGGCCTCCCGCCGATTTCGTGACGGGCACGAAATGCGCATAATGTATAGACTCGTAAGGGCGAGAAACGCTGTTATTTTCAGGGGTTTTGCTTGTTTTGCTGTATGAAAATACATGCCCTGCAATGTGCGCAGCAGGGGCAAATGCGACCCCTCGAAACAAGGGGGGGTAAGTAGGGTAATCGGGTTGGTCATTTTGCCCATCCTCCAGCAAAAAAAAGACGTTGTGAAGACTCGTGCAGATCGAGCCCTTGCAAGCACCGGGTTTCCCCCGTGGGCCCACAAGCCCGCCGCGTTGCACGCGGCCCCCGCGCTCTGGGCACGATTTCATCGGCCCGCGCGGGGCTTCGGGGCTGTGGACTACGGGGAAAACCCTCCGAGGTGATCCAGACGCGGGGCGGCCATGAGACATGCAGCCAGCTTTCCCGCTGTGGGGTGGCAACCCGCTCATGCCGACACCTCCAGCGGCCACGTGCAACGCAGGAAGTCGGCTACATCGACACGGGGATAGCGGTCTTCCAAGTCTTCGCACTTCTGCCAGTCGTCGTGCTCCAGCTCGACCAGCCAAGCCCCATCGAACAGCACCGACACCACGACGCCGGTCGTTCCCGCAGGCCACAGATCCATCACATGCCCCGGCTTGGGTACACGCAACGGCCCGCGGTTTTTCCAAGGCAGAGCAGGGCGAGGGCGGACGAGGCGAAGCGACGGCCCCGCCTGCGGCGCCGTCGTCGCTTCCGCCCCGTCCGCCCCATCCTCCGGAATCACCACCCGGAAGCGCCGGCCAGTGAGTTCCAGCAGGCGGCCCGGAGAGACAGCGACCAGTTGAGCGGCCTCAGCGTGCGTAGACGCCCCGAACCACCCCGAGCCGTCCCGAGAGGGCCCCTCGGCGGTGATGGCCCGCCCAGGGGGCACAGGGAGGCCCGCAGCGGCCAGCAGCCGCAAATGGCGATACCAAGTCCTGCACGGCACCCGACGCCGCGCCTCAGCCCAGCCGAAGGACTGCACCAGCGACCAGGTGAGGAACGCTTGCCGCCCCGCGTCGGGGGTTGGGGCGACGGCTTCGAGGGACTCCAGAAAGCCCACTTTCAGGACCGCATCAGCCATGACGCACCCCCTGCCCAATAACCCTGCAAAGCGTATGGCGACTGCTACCCATGGCACTAAGGGGCGGTGTTACAGGGACCGCCCCTTGACTGGCAGCACCTCGGCCGGTTCCGAGCGGGTGATTTTGGCCTGTCGCTGCACCTCGGCCAGCAGCTGCAAGGTGAACGGCAAGGCCAGAATGTCGGCCGGGGCAACCCCGTGCCGAGAGTACCCCGGAGGGAACAGCAACCCGCTGTGGACCTCCCAGCCATCCCAGCCGCGCCAAGGCACGTACCCGGCCAGCACGGCCAGCAGGCGCACTGCAGTGGGATTCGGTGAGCGGTCGCGGCGCCAGCGCCGGTAGGTTTCCGGCGACACCAGACACAGCCGGGCGGCGTCCTCGTTGCTGAGCCCGGCGAACAGTTGCAACTCGCGCAGGGCGGTCAAATTGCCCGTCCAGCCTTGATGCAGCAATTCGCTTGAAGACCGCATCAGAGCTGGCCTCCCGCCGATTTCGTGACGGGCACGAAATGCGCATAATGTATATTATGTTAAATATATGTTCACGCGATTGGTCAGGTCATACCAGTGTGAGTTGCCCTCGATGTCCTTCTCCATGAAGCTTTTGATGGGCAGCTTCACCGGCACCGGAAACCACTTGTCCCAGCGGCCGGCGTGGATGGCGTCGAGCCGTGCCCAACCGCCCATGGGCAATACACCGGACTGGGTCTTGCGCCGCCCCCACGGCAGCAGGATGACACTGCCATCCTTGCGCCGTACCGGCAGCACGGCCTTGGGGTTGGGGAAGTAAACGCGCTGGTCCTCCCCGTTGTGGCTGAAGTAGACGCCGCCGCACATGGTCAGATGGTCTGGCGATGGCCGTGCGGCTTCCAGGCCGGGGCGATGACGTTGGGCATGTCGGAGCGGCCCAGCAGTCGCGCCGGGGCCAGGGCGAATTCGCCATAGCGCCGGTTGATGGCATCCATCACGGCGTTCGCCTTGCCCTTCTTGTCGGTCTGTTGCTGTTCGGCAAAGAGTTCCATTTGCCCGCCAGATGGGCGCGGGTCGAGGGCGGTGACCTGAACTTGGCTCACCCCCTCCCCTGACCACTGTTCATTCAGCATGCGCCGACACAGCGCCATCAGGGGGGCGCTGTCATCTGTCGGTGTGGCCGCGTGATAGGTGCCACCCAGCCAACCGAAGTCCGCCCGCAGGCCAATGCAGAAACTCTGCGCCACCATCGCATGTCGACGCAGCCGCGTACCGACCTTGAAGCTCATGTGTTCCAGATAGGTGAGGATGACCTCCTGCGCGGTCGTGTTGGGTGGCATCACCTTGCCGTGACCGATGCTCTTGGGCGGGGCGATGCGGGTCTCCACCGGAGCGGGGTCGAGGCCCTGCGCCATCAGCCAGATGCGCCGACCGACATTGCCGAAGCGGCGGCCGAGTTCACTCACCGGTAGCCTCGCCATGTCACCGCAGGTGTGCACACCACGCGTGGCCAGGAAGCGACCGATGCCGCCGGCAATGCCGCACAGTTCGGTGACGGGGACTGTCCGCAGACGCTCGGCGGCCTCCCACGGCGGCACCACGGTGAGGCCATCAGGCTTGTTCAGCTTGGCGGCCCACTTGGCGGTGGTCTTGTCGCCGGAGACACCCACCGAACAGAGCACACCGGAGGCCTCGTATACCGTGCGCTTCACCTGTCGCGCAATCTGCTCCGGTGTGCCGAGTAGAGTCTGGCAGCGGGTGACATCGAGAAAGGCCTCATCCACCGAGAAGATTTCGACATCCGGCGTGATGGTGGTGAGGGCGTCCATGATGGCGGTGGAAACCGCGGCATAACGTTCCGGGCGCGCGGGCACCTGGATGAAGTCGGGGCACATCTGCCGCGCTTCCCGCACGCGCATGCCGGTCTTGATGCCCCAGGCACGGGCTTCATAGGAGCAGGTGATGATGCAGGTTCCGGTGGCGCCGTTGGTGATGCCGATGGCGCGGCCCTGCAGCTCCGGATGGTCCATCTGCTCGATGGAGGCGAAGAATGCATTCATGTCCACCAGGATGATGGCGCGTTCCCACAAGGCCGGCATGGGGCACCTCAGCGATAGCTGCGCAGCTGGCCGATCACCACGCCTTGGATACGCACCCGCTGGGCGGGGTAGATCATTGGCGCCATGGTGGGGTTCTCGGGGATGAGTTCGATGGCACCGTCCTTGCGGTGCTTGAGGCGCTTGAGGGTGGCTTCCTGGTCGTCGATGAGGGCGACCACGATCTCGCCGTCGCGGGCGGTATCGGCCTGCTCCACCACCACCGTGTCACCATTGAGGATACCGGCCCCCACCATGGAGTCGCCCAGTACGCGCAGGGCATAGCGCCGGGGGCCGAGCAGGAGGTCGGACAAGTTGAGGGTGTCCTCACCGGGGATGGCCTCGATGGGCCGGCCGGCGGCGATGCGTCCGACCAGGGGTAGTACCGGGGCAGCAGCGTTCCCGGTCAGGCGCAAGCCACGCCAGCTCCCGGCCTCCCGTTGCAGATGCCCCTTGTCCACCAGGGCCTGCACCAGGCGGTGCACCGCCCCCTTGGAGCGGACACCCACGGCCGCGCCAATCTCCTCCAGCGTCGGGGCATGACCGTGGCTCTGGAGGTAATCCTGTATGAAATTGAAGGTATTTCGCTGCTGGGGGGTCATAAAAAGGTTCTCGCAAGGTTCCCGTTTAGCATAGGGAACATTTTGAAAACCTTCAAGCCGGAAAGTCCATTAGGCGGCGTGATGATCGCGACGGGAATTGGATTCACAAGGAATATGTCCGCAGGAGCGCACTACCGAGCCGTATTGCCGACTGAGGAAAATTCCTTGTGAATTCAAGGATCGAGCGAGGGCGCCTCGCCTAAGGAACTTTTCGGGTTCAAGCCTCCATCTGCCGAGGGTCGCCAGCAATGGTCTTGACCTTGGTTTGCCCCACTGTCACTTCCCTTGTTCACATCCCCCGCTTCTTGCCACGCCGCGCGTGTTCCAGCGCCTTGAGCTGGGCCAGGGCCTTGATCAGCTCCAGCTGGGCCTGATCGCGGTCGCTGTACAGCGGGCTGGTACGGATGGTGCGTTCGGCGCGCTTCTTGGCTTCCAGGGCTGCGGCTTCGTCGACGTCCTCGCCACGCAAGGCGGTATCGGCGAGGATGGTGACTACATGCGGGAGCACCTCGATGTAGCCACCGGAGATGTAGACATATTCCTCCGTGCCGTCGGCGGTGCTGATGCGTACCTCTCCCGGTAGCAGATCGGCCAGCAAGGGCGAATGGCGCGGCAGGATGCCGAGCTCGCCGTTGACGGACAGCACCGAGACCATGTGCGCCGGGCCAGAATAGATCGCCCGCTCCGGACTGGCAATGTTCAGCAGGAAGGTCTTGTCAGTGTTGATCACTGGGCGGCCCCCGTCTGCGGCGGCAGCGTGTGGCCGCACTGCACCATCGCCATCAGGATCAGGTCCACGACCGTCTGCATATCCCGGAACTTGTCGGTGTTGATCACCAGATCGAATAGACTGGCGTCGTGCAGATGACGATGGAACATGTTGAACAGGTAGGCGTCACGCTCACCATTCACCTTCCTGACCCTGGCCCGGGCCTCCTCCATGCTGATGCCTTCACGTGGCGCGATACGTTCGGCGCAGTTTTCGATGCTGCCGACGATACGCACTCTAAATGCAGGACGGGAACTCAGAATGATGTGCGCACCGCGCCCCATGATGATGCCGCCGCTGTGACAAATCCCGAGAATCACGTTGACCAGGTGGTAGCGGTAGGATTCCGGATAGGCGGTGTTGCTGCTGAACAGGCCGTGGATCCAGGTGGTGATCCGGTCGACGCCGGATTTGTCGTCCATGGAGGACAGCTGCTCGGCATCGACATGGGCTTCTTGCGAAACCCGCTCGAGAATCTGCCGGTCGAAGAGTTCCACCTGCAGTCGCTCGGCGAGCATTTGCGCGATCTCTTCACCGCCGGCGCCGTGATCGCGGGACAGCGTCACTACCGGCGGGAGGCTGCCGGCGGATGGCTGATGGCGCTGGAAGATGAGCTCGGCGTTGACGATGGACTGAATCAGCGTTTGTTCTTGCCGGCTGGTATCGGTAAATTCCAAGACTGCGCACTCCCTATGGCTTGGCATGGGCAGCAGGATACCGGCAATGCGCGGCCCTTGCCAACCGCCGTGCCCGGTAGGCGCGGTATAATCCTGCCGTCTCACCATGGAGCAATTTCTGCATGCGTATCTGGCCACTGTGTTTGTCCGTCGTGCTCTTGCTGGCCGGCTGTGCCGTGCCTGGGAATCGGGCGGCGACACCGCGCTTCTTGCATCAGGTTCCCGGAGGTACCCTGCTCTCCCTGGAGCGGCCGGTGCAGTTTACCGCAGGCAGCCTGCGGGTATATTTCCAGGATGGAAAGCTGTATCAAAACGCCGGGATACTTGGTTTCCTTGGCGTCAATCGCTATCGGGCCTATTGTGCGCTGGAACTGCGGCAGAAAGCTGCAGCCGCTCTGGAATTGACACCGCGGCAGTTCCGCATGGACAAGGTGGAGTGGGATGTCACCTACGTGATGATGGATACCTCGGAATTTCGTACCCAGTGGCGCTTGAGCGGTGGCGATCCGGCACCCTACGCCTTCGTTTGCTACAAGACCGGCAATGCCGCCTATGAGTCGCCGCTGTCGCTGGAGGAGATCGATCTGGTCGTCGGAGACTATTTCCGCTTGCAGAGCCATGCGAATTAGGGAAGCTCTGAGCTTCCGCGGCACAGGGATGTGCCGCCATTTTTCAACGACGATAAGTCGTTGAAAAATGAAGCCAAGCGAAAATCACACTTTTCGCTTGGCGTGGTTTTGTCCACGGATGGACTTATGTCGCGCAGCCCAGGGAGGGGCGGGAGTGACCTGAAAAGTCCAGGATGGACTTATTCAGACCTTCCTTAGGAGTCCTGGCTCATCAAGCCTTGCGTTCCGACCCGAATTGGCCGGGCACCGTCAAAACAACAATTCTGCGACGTAGGGGGCAGCATGGGTCATCAGCAGGAATATCAGCGTTCGATGCAGGACCCGGAGGGGTTCTGGGCCGAGGCGGCGGTGGCGCTGCATTGGGACCATCCATGGCGGCAGGTGCTGGACCGATCCAATCCGCCCTTCTACCGCTGGTTCGCCGGCGGCCGGCTCAATACCTGCTACAACGCCGTGGACCGGCATGTGGAGAACGGCCGCGGCGGGCAGGCGGCGATCATTTACGACAGCCCGGTGACCGGCACCAAAGAGACGATCAGTTACCGCCAGTTGCAGCAGCGCGTGGCGCAGTTCGCCGGTGCATTGCGCAAGCTCGGCGTCGAGACGGGCGACCGCGTCATCATCTACATGCCGATGGTGCCCGAGACACTCGTCGCCATGCTCGGCTGCGCGCGCATCGGTGCCATCCATTCGGTGGTGTTCGGCGGCTTCTCGGCGCGCGAGCTGGCCACCCGCATCGACGATGCGCAACCCAAGGTCATCGTCGCCGGCTCCTGCGGCATCGAGCCGAACCGCATCGTGCACTACAAGCCGCTGCTGGACGCCGCCATCGAACAGGCCTGTCACAAGCCGGAACACTGCATCATCCTGCAACGGCCGCAGGAGCCGGGCACCCTCAGCGCCGGCCGCGACGTGGAATGGCACAGCGTGGTCGACACGGCCGAGCCGGCGGACTGCGTGCCGGTGGAATCATCGCACCCGCTCTACATCCTCTATACCTCGGGCACCACCGGCCAGCCCAAGGGCGTGGTGCGCGACACCGGCGGCCATGCGGTGGCGATGCAGTGGAGCATGGCCAACGTCTACGGCGTAAAGCCCGGCGAGGTGTTCTGGGCCGCCTCCGACGTGGGCTGGGTGGTGGGCCACTCCTACATCTGCTACGGCCCGCTGCTGCAGGGCTGCACCACGATACTCTTCGAAGGCAAGCCGGTGGGCACCCCGGACCCCGGCGCCTTCTGGCGCGTCATCGCCGAACACGGCGTCGACGTGATGTTCACCGCCCCCACCGCCTTCCGCGCCATCAAGCGCGAAGACCCCGAGGCGACACATCTGGCCCGCTACGACCTGTCGGGCTTCCGCACCTTGTTCCTCGCCGGTGAACGCTGTGATCCGCCTACCCTGCAATGGGCGCAGGAAAAACTCCAGGTACCGGTGATCGACCATTGGTGGCAGACGGAGACCGGCTGGGCCATCGCCGCCAACTGCATGGGCATCGAACCGTTGCCGGTGAAGCCGGGGTCGCCTTCCCGCGCCGTGCCGGGTTACGACGTGCAGGTGCTGGGCGACGACAATCAGCCGCTGCCCGCCGGCGCCATCGGCCGCATCATGATCAAACTGCCGCTGCCGCCCAGCGGCCTGCTCACGTTGTGGGGCAACGACCAGCGCTTCATCCAGGCCTATCTCTCCGCCGCCCCCGGCTACTACCTCACCGGCGACGCCGGCTACAAGGACGAGGACGGCTATCTGTGGATCATGAGCCGCATCGACGACATCATCAATGTCGCCGGCCACCGCCTCTCCACCGGCGCCATGGAAGAGGTGCTCGCCGCCCATCCCGACGTCGCCGAATGCGCGGTGATCGGCACGGCCAATGACCTCAAGGGCGAGCTGCCGCTCGGGCTGGTGGTGCTCAAGGCCGGCGTGCAGCGTGAGCCGCGGCAGATCGAACAGGAACTGGTGGCCCTGGTGCGCGAGCGCATCGGGCCGGTGGCCTGCTTCCGTCATGCCGTGGTGGTCAAGCGTCTGCCCAAGACCCGCTCCGGCAAGATCCTGCGCGGCGTGATGCGCAAGATCGCCGACCATCAGCCCTATGACATGCCCGCCACCATCGACGACCCGGCGATCCTCAACGATATCCAGGCGGCGCTGCGCGTGCCGGCGGCAGGCTGAACGGTTTAAACTATCAAGGTCATGGCCGATAAGAATGTTGGCTACCGGCTGAAGCGAGCGTGACTGAGGGCGCGGTGATGCAGTACGACAGGGTTGGGCCACAACAGCGATTCCAGCCGCGGCGCACGTCGCGCTGGCTGGCCGTGTTGCTGCTCGCCGCGCTGCCGGCGACGGCCAGCGAGATCTACAAGTACACCGCCCCCGATGGCACCGTCACCTACAGCCAGGACAAGCCGCGCTCGGTGCACTACGAGAAGCTGGAGCCGGACTGCCTGTTCAGCTACCTCGGCTGCACACTGTCACGCGCCGACTGGAGCCGCATCCCGCTCAATCACCGCGACTACCAGCAACCGATCCGCCAGGTGGCTGAGCGTCACGGCCTGGAGCCGGCCCTGATCCGTGCCGTGGTGCATGCAGAGTCCAACTTCAATCACCGGGCGGTTTCCCGTGCCGGCGCGCAGGGGCTGATGCAGCTCATGCCCAAGACCCAGCTCAAGCTCGGCGTGCGCGACCCGTTCGATGTGCATGAAAATCTGGACGGCGGCACCCGCCTGCTGAAAGAACTGCTGGCCCGCTACCGCAACGACATCCGTCTCGCCGCGGCGGCCTACAACGCGGGCCCCGACGCGGTGGAGCGTTATCGCGGCATCCCGCCCTACCCCGAGACGCGCAACTACGTGCGTCGCGTCACCCAGCTCTACGCCCGCTACAAGGACGTTCTCTAGGCCAGACTGATCTTGCTGGTGTCGATCTGTGCCGGAGCCACCTCTTCCGGCTCTTTGAGGATGACGCCCGGTTCGGCCATGCTCAACGCGCTGACGTCCACCTGCAATGCCTCCACCTCGCTGGGCGGCACCAGCAGCACGCCGGGCTCGGCCAAGGACAGGGCGCTGACATCGACCTTGAGTTCGGCGGTCGCTGCGGGCTGGATGATGGTCTCGCCCAGCGCCCCCATGCTGAGATGGGAGATATCCACCTGCAGCGGCGGCACCTCTTCCGGCTCCTTGATGATCACCCCCGGTTCGGCCAGGGTGGCGTTCAAACCGCCAGCCGGTGCGGCGGCCACGGGTGCCGCTGCCGGAGCCGTGCCGGCTGCCGGCGCGGCGGGGGCCTGTTGTGCAGCCGCGGGAGCCGCAGCAGCCAGGTCGACCACCTGACAGATCGCCCCCGCCTGCAACAAGGCCTGCTGGTACTTCTTCGCCGTCGCCTCGTCGATGCCCTTCTTGATGGTCACCGGCTTGCCGCAGAACATCGGCGTGATACGGGCCAGCTCCACCTTGAACAGCTGGGAAAAGTTGGCCTGCACCTGCTCGACCCTGGCGCCCTCGACCAGCTGGCCGGAAAAAATCACTGCAAATGTCGTGTTGCTCATCGGTTTGCCTCGTCTGCATCTGCGACGGTCGGAATCGTGCGGATAAGGGTAAGTCCCAATACCGACACCGTCAAAATCCACACTCGCCTTGGTCGCAATCCGCCGTATAATCCCGCTGCCATGGACCGGATACTACCCCGTAGCCAGAGGCACAACAAATCCTGACGCGGCTTGAGTGACAAGGGAGGGCAAGACGAGGGGATGCAGCCGGCCAGAGGCGTGATGATGCGGGCGATACTCCTGCTGCTGGCATTTCAGCTGGCAGCCTGGTTCGGCACCGTGCCCTTCTACGACAGCCCGTCGCCCATCGTGCGCGGCCCGGTCCTGCTCGGCGATCCGGACAATACCTGGGATGCGGCCCGGGCCCGGCAACACGCTGCAAACCCACCCGCAGACAACCTCGGCATTGCCACGCGCAGCTACTGGTGGGTGGCGGAGATAAAAAATCCCGGCACGGACACCGACTGGGTCGTGCACGTGGGCAACACCGCCATCGAAAGGGCAACGCTGTCGCTGTTCGATGACAGCCACCCGGTGTACCACGCATCGGCCGATCTGCTGGCCCTCGGCCGCAGCGGTGCGACCGATTACACCATCGGCCACCACTTCCCCATCCATCTGCCGGCCGATGGCCGACGCACGGTGGTGCTGCATCTGGAAACCGATGTCGCCCATCGCGGCCTGATCTTCGTCAAGCCGGCCAGCATCGCCAATGCCGAATCGCGCTTTCACATGATCGCCATCTGGGCCGGTGCCGGTGCCATGGCCGCCCTCATCTGCTACAACCTGTTCCTCGGTCTCAGCCTGCGCCTGTCCACCTATCTGTATTATGTGGGTCACGCCAGCGGCCACCTCGTCTACCTGCTCACCGCGCTCGGCTTCCTCGGTGCCGGCATGCCCATCCTGCAGCGCTATCTGCTGCTGAACATTCCGGCCATTGCCCTGGCCGTGCTGGGCGGCGCACTGTTCGTCTACCACTTTCTGGAACTGCCGACGTTTGCACCGCGTCTGGCGCGCCTGTATCGCGCCTTCATCATCGCCCTGCTGCTGATGCCGCTGGCGCTGTTCGTGCTGGAACCGCATGCCCTCCTCACCACGATACGCGCCAGCCATTTGCTGCTCACCGGACTGGTGCTGGCTGCGGTGCTCAGCGCCGTGGCCCACAACAAACCCGAATCGCGCTACATCCTCATCGGCTGGGGCGGCATGCTGGCGATGACCACCAAGGGCATGCTCGGCGTGATGGGACTGACCGAACTCAGCATCGACGCCGGCGTATGGAGTGTGTGGGCCATCCTGTTCGAGATGTTCTTCCTCTCCCTGGCCCTGGCCGATCGGGTGCGGCGCCTGAGCCGCGAGAAGGAAGCGGCGCAGGCGGCCAATGCGGCCAAATCCACCTTCCTCGCCAACATGAGCCACGAGATCCGCACCCCGCTCAACGGCGTGCTGGGCATGGTCGACGTGCTGCACGGCACGCCGCTCGATAGCAAACAGCGCGAGTATCTCGACCACATCGGCCACAGCGGCACGGCACTGCTCACCCTGCTGGACGACATCCTCGATTACTCGCGGGTGGAGGCCGGCCGCATCCGCCTGGAACGCAGCGACTTCGAGCTACGCCCGCTGCTCGACGAAGCGGTGTTCCTGCTGTCGGCCCAGGCGCGCAAGAAAGGCCTGCAACTGCAACTGGAGGTGGATCCACACCTGCCGCCGGTGGTGGCGGGAGACCCGGGAAGATTGCGCCAGATCCTGCTCAACCTGCTCGGCAATGCCGTCAAGTTCACCGAACACGGCGCGGTGCGCCTGAGTGCGGAATGTCTGGAACAGAATGACGAAAACTACCGGCTGCGCTTCACCGTCAGCGACACCGGCATCGGCATGGATGCACAGACGCTGCAACATCTGTTCGAGCGCTTCCACCAGGCCGACAATTCCATCGCCCGCCGCTATGGCGGCAGCGGCCTGGGCCTGGCCATTGCCTACGAGTTGGTACAGTTGATGGACGGCAGCATTCGCGTGGAGAGCGAACCCGGCCAGGGCAGCCGCTTCACGGTGGAAATGGTGCTGCCTGCAGGCGCGGCCCTGCCGCCGACGGTGGAAACGGCGGCCGATGTTGCGCTGCCGCCGCAGCGCATCCTGGTGGTGGACGACGATGCCATCAACCGCCTGGTCGCCACCGCCCTGTTGTCGCGCGACGGCCATCGGGTGGAGGCCGTCGACAACGGCCAGACCGCGCTCCGGCAGATTGCGCAGGGACACTACGACCTGGTGCTGATGGACCTCGGCATGCCCGACATGGACGGCCTGGAGGTGACGCGGCGCCTGCGCGCGGCGGGCGTCACGCTGCCGATCATCGGCCTCACCGCCCACGTGCTGCCCGAGCAGCAGCAGGCCTGCCTGCAGGCCGGGATGAATGCGGTGATCCACAAGCCGGTGCAGGTGGACAGACTGCGGCAACTGCTGGCCAGCGTGTTGCAGACTGTGGATACCGATCTCGCCGCCGCTCCTACCGGCAGCTAGACGCGCCTACAGCCGCGCATACAGTTCCTGCACCCGCCCCGGATCATCGGTCTCGATCCAGTCCACGCCCAACTGCACCAGCCGCTGCACCACCGCGTCCTGATCCTCGTCGGGATAGCGCACATAGCGCGTATCGAGCGGAAAGGCCGTATAGGCCCCCACCAGCATGTTTCTGTCATGGAAACGCGCCACCGTGTCGCTGTCGAGCAGGGTGTATTCGGCATCCACCAGGGTCGAGCCGATGGCCTTGCCCACGGCGTTGGCCTCCAGCACGAAATTGAGGAAGCTGAGGTCGTTCTGGTTGCCGGGGGCGCGGGCCAGCTCGGTGGCCAGTTCCGGAAAGCGCTGCAGCCACTCCCCCGCCGCATTGGCCATCATGCCGTCGTCGTAGGCGAAGCCGGAGTGCAGGCCGGGCAGTTCCTGCTCCAGATAGTACAGCATGAAGAAATCGAAGGAGGTGATGACCACCGAATCGGCGGCAGCGCAGCGGCGGATGACGCGTGCCACTTCGGTGCCGGTGTGGCGCCGCGCCCAGTCGGGCGCGTAGGCCTTCATTTCGATGTTCATCAGCAGCCGGCCCTTGAATTCGTCCAGCACCTCCTCCAGCAGCGGGATACGCTCCTCCGTCGGGTACTCGACGACGCGGCCGCCGCCCATGTCGATGCGGCGGCGGATGCGCAGGCGCGCCACCTCATCCCAGGTCATCTGCGTGATGTTGCCCTTCACGCCGGTCAGGCGTTCGGTGTCCTCGTCATGGAACACGACGATCTTGCCGTCGCGGGTCTTGAACACGTCGAACTCCACGCCGTCGATGCCCAGCTCCAGTGCGCGGCGCAAACCGGAGAGCGTGTTTTCCTGATGCAGCAGCGGCACGCCGCGGTGGCCGAGGATCAGCGGACGCGTCCGCTCCCCGAAAAAGCGGTTGGCCTCCGGGGACACGGCGCCGACGGCAGGTGCCGCGGGAATGTCGGGCAGGAACTCCGCCGCCACGCCGTCGAACATTTCGCGGCTCGCCCAGTACATGCTGTGATCGGAAAACGCCTTGAACAGATCGATGTCCGCATCCGTCGTGCCGATCCGGCGGTTGTCGACGCCGTCGTAGGCATCCAGATGGCCGGAGACGAGGTCGCGATCGCAGTGATAATTCAGCCAGCGCACGTCGTCGAACACCGTCGCCGCCGGTTGCACGACCGGCGACTTCAGCTGCTGCTGTACCGTGGCGCTGCGCATGCCGTAGAAGTGCGGCAGCATGCCGGCGTAAACCTGCGCACAGCGCACATCCCAGGCGCTGCCCCGGCTTTCCGCCGTGGCCGTCGGCCAGAACACGAAGGCCACCTTGTCGAGGGGCGAGCCGAAGGTCACGAAGCCCTTGAGGCGGTCGCACTGCCGCTCGTCGAACAACCCGCAGGCGGCATCGCGCGCCACCCGGCTGAGCGCGTCATAGGCCACCACGCTGCCGAGGGAATGACCCGCCACGATCACCCGCCCGTAGCCGGCGGACAGCAGCTGCTTGATGCGTGCCGTGCAACCGGCGAGGATCTCCGCCCGTTTGCTGTTGAGGCGCGCCTTGGGATCGATGGCCAGATAGGCCACCAGGTCGCCGAACACCTCCAGCACATACTTTTGCAACAGACGTGCACCGAGCCATTGCAGGGGGCGCTGTATGAAACCGGGGGCGATGCTCCACAAGCGATACAGGCCGATCAGCGGCAGGGCCAGCAGCGCCGACAGCCGGGTATTGCGATGGCGCAGCATGTAGTCCCAGGCGATCAGTTCCGCATCGGCCGGCTCTTTCGCCGCCTGGCGCCGCCGCAGTTCCCGTTGCCTGCTGTCGAAGTCATAAACCCGGTACAATGCGCGCACGCGCCGGATGGTGTGAAACACGAAGCCCGCCACATCGCTGGCGGCGACACTGCGCTGCAACTGCGGCTGGTAGTAGTACTCGAACAGATCCACCTGGCGTCCGCCCGCCTCGAGTGACAGCGCGCTTTCCACGCCGTCGCCCAGCGCCACCAGCCGCCGCTGCATCCGCGGCTCGTCCGCCAGCGACTGCGTAAGGCCGGCGGCGAAGGCCGCCAGGGTTGCGTATTTGTCGTGCTGGCCGATGCCGTGCACCACCAGAATGGCGGTCGCCCCGGCCGGCGTCCCTGTTGTCGTCTGTGACATGTGCCGCCTCCTTCGCTGTCCTTTTCCGCCCGCTACCTTACCCCGTTGCCGCAATAACCGGAATGTTCATCGGGTTGAATGCGCGGCAATACATGAGTAATTTACTAATCAATTACGCGGTATCAGCACCGTACGGAGGAACGTGGCCCATGCTGGAACTGCCTGGCGGAAGAGTCATCGACCTGTCCACGGAACGGTCCAAATACCATGCCTTGCGCCAGCCCGGCGTCGGGCCAAACTCAGAGCACCAGGCGCTCTATGCCCTGGTGGATGTGGTTTATCGCTATCGCGGCGCGGACGGTACACCGCGTGCGGGCTGGACCGAGTACGACTACGCGTTCTCCGGCTACACCCTGGACAGTGTGCGTCAGGCCGATGACTGGAGTGACGAGGACAAGGCGGCACTGGATCGCTGGGTACGCCAGGAACCCCAGCGCCGTCACATCGAAACCGCGCGCCGCCGCCTCATCGACAGTCAGCCGCAGCTGTCGGCCAAGGTCTATTCCGCGCCGCGCCACCTCTATTCCCTGCTACGCCGGCGCCTCGCCGCCCTGCCCCAGCCGCGGGCCAGCGCCGCGCAGTGGCGTGCCACCCTCGCCAACATGACGCAGCACGGCGTGCGTGCCGAGGAACTGCACTGGTCGGGCCTGCCGGAGTTTCTGCGGGATCAGCCGGCGGAGCGCATGCTGGACAAGAGTGAGCTGCTGCAGCGCCTGCAGTTCCGCCACATCCGCCTGGAACTCAGCACCGAGCAGATCTGGGGCGCCAACGGCGGCCTCAACTTCCGCGAGGTGGCACGGCGCATGCCGCATCAGGCGGTGTACCGCGCCGCGCTCAGGCTCGACGCCCACTGTCTGTGCGTGCAGCGCTACGTGGACTCCTGCTACAACTACCGCGTCGGCGTGGTGAAGACGCTGCACAACGGCCACCCCATGGCGCTGAACAAATACTGGTTCGCCCTCGACCCCTACGGCCGCGCCGTGCCCAACCCGGAGGCGGCGGAGGACGCCGCCTGCCGCCTGTTCTTCGACAGCAGCCTCGACGCCAAGCTTGCCGCCGATCGCCACGCGCGCGAACACTTCGACATCCGCAGCGGCGCCAGCAACCACACCCGCTATGACCATCTCACCCTGTTCGGCGGCCACGACTACCGCGAATGGCTGGTGACGCTGCCCGACCACCAGCGCATCTTTTTCGGCGGTCATTTCTACGATCACAACGTGCTGGTGCACATCCGCACCACCACCCGCAGCGACAGCGCCGGGCGCAAGCTGCTGTTCATCGAGGAGGTGCAGAGCGACTGGCACCAGAGCGGCCGCCGCGACGGCTACGACACCAGCTGGTGGGGCCAGGTGGCCGATGCGCCGTTCAAGAAGGAATGGGCGGCACTGGCCGCCAAGCTGATGCTGATCCACGCCAGCGAGAACGGCTACGCTGGCATCGCCTGGCCGCCGGGTGACATCCAGGAACTGCGCTACATGCGTGAGCTGACGCCCATCAAGCAGCATTACGACCGCGAAATTCCCCAGGCCATCAACCGTCTCGGCCGGCCGTTCCGCTGCAGGGTGGAAACCACCCTGATCGCCACACGCGAACCGTGGCTCAACATGGAGCGGCGTCAGGACAAGTGGCGGGTGGCCGACGGTCAGGGCAAGTTCCAGACCCGCGCCCGCTTCCAGAGCCGCGACGAGGCCATGGCCGTGGTCGCCCGCCATTGCCGTGCCACCGAACTGCCGGTGCCGGCCTTCTATCTCAACGACGCGCTGCGCGCGCAGATCGCCGGGCACGGCCTGCCGCTGTTCGGCGAGACCTACTGAGCACGGCCTATGTCATCTTTTCCGTGACCGTGCCGGGCTGTCACGGAACAATCCTGCCCACCCCTAGGCGACTGCCACGACCACGCGCTATGCTGGCCGCTGTCATCACGCTGCGGGGCCGTCACTCCATGAACGTCATCACCTACCAACTGAAGCTGGAAGACGGGCGCTCCTATGCCTTCGAGATCGACATCGATCGCCAGGCCGAAAGCTCGCTCACCGGCAGCCACGCCGCGTGGACGCAACTGGAAAACAACCGCTGTGCCAACTGTCCCCTCGACCCCGCGCAGACCTGTTTCTGCCCTGCCGCGGTAGACATCGAGGAGATTGCTGAACAGTTCGTGCAGACGCTGTCCATCCAGCGCGCCGATGTCTGGGTGCACACGCGCCAGCGCAGCTATTTCAAGAACACCGACTCGCAGACCTTTCTCAACTCCATCTTCGGCGTGATCATGGCCTCCAGCGCCTGTCCGATCCTCGCCCGCCTCAAGCCGCTGGCCTACTTCCATCTCCCCTTCGCCAACCTGGAAGAGACCTTCCACCGCCTGGTCGGCGCCTACCTGGTCAAACAATATCTCGGCCTGCGCACAGGCGATGCCCAACCGGACTGGGAGTTGAAGGGGCTGGAGCAGCTCTACGCCGAACTGAAGACCGTCAACATCCACTTCATGAAACGCCTGCGCACCGCCTCGAAGGAGGATGCCAGCATCAACGCCCTGCAATCCTACGTCTCGCTCACCCACCTGGTCGGCATGGGCGTGGACGACGTGCTCGGCAAGATGCTGCCGCTGCTGCGCAAGGGCTTCTGACCGCGCCGTTTGCGGCATGACCCGGCCGGCAATGCGCCGGCCATATACGACGCCCCATCGCTGCGCCGCTCCCGCTTGCGGCATGACGTGTATATGTATACAGTGCGCGTCGCATCCCTGTTTTCCGCTCCCAGGGGCGGAATCGAAAGGCAACTACCAGTGAGGAACCCTCCGACCATGGCTGTAATCGTCAGATACGCAAGCGACAAGGACCCCACCACCATGTTTGATAACCGCGCCGAGGCCGAGGCCTACGATGCCCGTCTGGAGCAGCAGGAAAATCTGGCCGAGCTGCTGGAACTGGCCGCCCGCGACGCCGGCGTCACCCTGGCCACCGAGAGCGCCCACCAGCTCGCCACGGCCCTGGTGGAGAACCACGGTCCGCGCCTGCTGGAGGTGGTGACAGGCAAGAAACCGCGCCAGAGCCAGCCCAAAAAGCCGGCAGCCGAAGCAGATGCCTGAACCCGGTACCGTCCCTGCCTGCTGGCAGCGGACGGTGCCCGCGCCCTGCTATAGTTGTCCTGCGGGCACAAATCGCCAACAGGACAACCCCATGCGCTACCTGATCCCCCTGCTGTGCATTCTTTGCGGTAACGCTGTTGCAGCGGATGCCCCGCGCCACGGCTTCTGGGGTGCCATCGACGTCGGTGTCGGCCGAGTGAGCCTGGACCCGCAGGTGGCTGCCGAGCGCGACACCACGCGTCTGAATCTCGCCCTCGCCGGCGGCTATACGCTGCATCCACAACTGCAACTGGGCATCGCCGCCGGCGGCTGGAGCATCAGGTCCGGCAACATCTGGGATCCATCGGATGGTGAGGGGCTGTCCAGCCTCTTCGCGGTGGCGCGAATCTGGCCCGGCGCCGAGTCGAAACTGTTTTTCAAACTCGCCGGCGGGCGTGTCACACACTGGAACAACGCGGCGGCCGCAGCCGACGGCAGTGGCTCTGCCTATGAGGTTGGCCTGGGCTATGAGGTTTTCCGCTATGCCGGCACGGAGACCCACTGGTATATCAACTACGCCCGCGGCAGCATCGACGACTACACGGCAGCGGATGGTGTCAAACAGGACGAGGATTTCTCCGCGCTCAGCACCGGCCTGACGCTGAGTTTCTAACAACCGTCGCCGACAGACCTGCCGCCACGACACGGGAAGATTCATGACTGCCGAACCGCACGCCAGCGCACCGGCCAGGACTGGCTCCGGCAGGAAGATCACCGCCATCGTCCTGCTCACCATCATCCTGACCGTGGTCCTGACACTGTGGCTGGTGTATGCCATGGTGTTTCCCGCCGCGTTCAGCCCGGTGACACTGAATCCGCAGGAAAAGCAGGTGCTGGAACAGAAGCTGGCGCGCCTCGACACCACACGACATACGCCGCCGGCCAGGCCGTCTGCGCTCACACCGGAGCGCTACTCGGAGGTTGGCGCCCGCCGCGAGATCGCCCTCAGCGAAAGGGAGCTCAATGCCCTGCTCGCCCGCGACCCCGACCTCGCCCAGCGTCTCGTCATCGACCTGTCCGACAATCTCGCCAGTGCCAAGCTGCTGGTCCCCCTCGACCCGGAGTTTCCCCTGCTCGGCGGCAAGACCGTCAAGCTCACCGCCGGCATGGAGATACGCTACGCCGACGGCCGCCCGGTGATGCGTCTTCAGGGTGTCAGCGTGTGGGGCGTGCCGCTGCCCAATGCCTGGCTCGGCAATCTGAAGAATGTCGATCTGGTGCGGGAATTCGGCAACGACCAGGGCTTCTGGCAGGCCTTTGCCGCCGGCGTGGCGGCGATGGAAGTGAGGGACGGCGAGCTGCGGCTGACGCTCAAGGAATGATGCCGGCCTGACAGGCGACACACCGTCCGTGGCGTGGGGCCGGCTTCAGGTGACCGTGTTCTCCGCCGTCAGTTCTCCGCCAGCGCCTTCTGAATCAGCGGCCGCAGCGGTTCCGGCAGGGTGATGCCACCGGACAGCACGAACTGGTGCGCACGCTCCGACATCTTCTTCCACGTCTTGCGGACGATATCGATCCACTTGGCCTCGTCGTATTCCGGGTGCTTGCCGGCGAAGTCCAGCATGTAGTGCTCGATGAAGGTCAGCGCCGCCACGTCCTCCAGCAGCTGGGTGTCGCGGTTGACCTTCAGCGCCCGCTTGCCCACCGCCTGTTTCACCCGCTCGATATCCTCCGCAGCGCAACCTGCCTGCGCCATCAATGCCGCAGCAGTTTCCGCATGGAACTTGTAGAGATGGGTACGCCATTGCAGATAGCCGTTGCGATCCATGGGATAGTCGCTGCGCGGCGACTTCCTCGGTATTGGGATCCTCGGCATTGGCGGCATCGATGAGAGCGACTGCACGTTCGTAGGCTGGTGTCTGCGGCGACATGGGTAGTCCTTCCTGATGGAATAGCAGAGGATTCTAAGGAAGCTCTGAATAAGTTCAGAGCTTCCGCGGCACAGGGATGTGCCGCCATTTTTCAACGACGATAAGTCGTTGAAAAATGGGCTCTTCCCCGTATCGAGTGGGTAGCTTACCCTGTTGAGTCATGAGAGACATAGACCTATACGCCCAGATTCTTGGCTTACGGTCGCCGTGGAAGGTGGCCGATGTGCAGTTGCTGCGTGATGCCGAGGAGGTTCGGATTCACGTGGTCCCGGAGCCGGGAGTGACGTGGAGCTGTCCGCACTGTGGACGCCCCAGCCCCGGCTACGACAGCAGGCGTCGGCAATGGCGCCATCTGGACACCTGCCAGTACAAGACGGTGCTGGAAGCGGACGTGCCGCGGGTGCAATGTGCAGAGCACGGGGTGGTCACGGTGGCGGTCCCGTGGGCAGAACCGGGTTCGGGTTTCACGGCGCTGTTCGAGGCGCTGCTCATTGACTGGCTGAAGGAGGCGAGCACGCAGGCGGTGGCGCGACAATTGAAGCTGAGTTGGGGCGCCATCGACAGAGTGATGCAGCGCGCGGTGAAGCGCGGGCTGTCCCGACGTGAGAGCCAAGCGCCGGAATACTTGAGCGTGGACGAGACCGCCTTCGCCCGGCGCCACGAGTACGTGACCGTGGTGACTGACCAGGAACGTGGCGTCGTGCTGCACGTGGCGGACGACCGCAAGACGGAGAGCCTGTCGGCCTACTATGCCGGGCTGAGTGATGAGCAGAAGGCCAACATCAAGGCGGTGGCGATGGACATGTGGCCGGCCTATATCAGCGCCACGGAGGCGCACATCCCACAGGCGCGGGAGAAAATCGCCTTCGACAAGTTTCATGTCGCCAAGTACCTGAATGATGCGGTGGACAAGGTACGGCGACAGGAGCATCGCTCCCTGTTGGCCGTGGGCGAGGACTGCCTCAAGGGCAGCAAATATGACTGGCTCACCAACCCGGCCAACATGACGCGTGCGCAGCAGAACCGCTTTCGTGCACTGCGCGATGGCAGCCTGAAAACGGCGCGGGCCTGGGCCATCAAGGAATTCGCCATGGGCCTGTGGCACTACGACAGCCGCACCTGGGCGGCCAAGGGCTGGACGCGCTGGCTGTCTTGGGCTGTACGCAGCCGACTGGAGCCGGTGAAGAAAACCGCCGCAACGATCAAGAAGCACCTGTGGGGCATCATCAATGCCGTGGTGTTGAAGGTACACAATGGCCATGCCGAAAGCATCAACAGCCGCATCCAGCACATGAAGAGCCGGGCGCGGGGGTTCCGCAATCGGGAGCGTTTCCGTACTGCCATCTACTTCCATCTCGGCGGCCTTGACCTATACCCCGCTCAGATGAGAAATCGGTGATTCAACCCACTCGATCAGGTGATGACCCGAAAAATGAAGCCAAGCGAAAATCACACTTTTCGCTTGGCGTGGTCTGAGAAGTCCAGGATGGACTTATTCAGACCTTCCATAATACTGCGCAGCAACAGATACTGTGCCCGGGAGTGCAGGGGCAACTGCATTTCCTTGCGGATACACGTATCGCGATGGCCTATAATCGGACCTTGAACCAGAAGGTACGAAACAATGGCCGGTGGAATCTTTGCAATCCTGGACGATGTGGCGATGCTCCTTGACGACGCCGCAATGATGAGCAAGCTGGCGGCGAAAAAGACCGCTGGCATCCTGGGCGATGATCTGGCGGTAAATGCCGAAAAGGCGACCGGATTTCACGCCAGTCGCGAACTGCCGGTGATCTGGGCTATCACCAAGGGCTCTTTCATCAACAAGCTGATCATCCTGCCCATCGCCCTCCTGCTCAGTGCCTACCTGCCCGGGCTCATCGTGCCGATTCTGCTCATCGGCGGCGCCTATCTCTGTTACGAGGGCGTCGAGAAGGTCTACGAAATGTTTGCCGGCCATCACGACAAGACCGTCGCCGCGCGCGAGACCGACAACCGACAGGACCTGCTGCAGCGCGAGGCCGCCAAGATCAAGGCGGCGATACGCACCGACTTCATCCTCTCTATCGAGATCATCGTCATCGCCCTCGGCACCGTGGTGGAAAAATCGATGCCGACGCAGATCATGGTGGTCAGCTTCATCGCCCTCCTCGCCACCGTCGGCGTCTACGGCCTGGTCGCCCTGCTGGTGCGCATGGATGATGCCGGCCTTCATCTCATCATTCGGGCCGGCACGAACACCGGCCTGGGTGCCCGCAGCCTGAAGGCCCTCGGCCAGCTTCTCGTCGCCGCCCTGCCCCGGGTGATCCGCCTGCTCGGCGTGGTCGGCACCATCGCCATGCTGCTGGTCGGCGGCGGCATGTATGTCCACAACATCACCGCCGTACACCACCTGCTCGACGCCCTCCCCGCCATGGCCAGCGAACTGCTCGCCGGTCTCGCGGTGGGCACCGTCGTCATCGGGGCTGTGCATCTGTTTCAGAAGTTCAAAAACAAACTGGCGGGTTAAGAAGTCGAGGGGCGGCATGGATGCCGCACACCGCTAGCTGTTGTTTCTCACCACATTGTTCAGGTCAAAGCCGAGTCGGATAGCCGGGGGGGGTGTCGCCGGTTGCCGAATGAGGGTGGAGTTTTTACTCTGACCCCGAACTACGTTTCTGACCCCGAACTACGAATGAGGGTGGAGTTTTTACTCTGACCCCGAACTACCCCTGACCCCGAACTACCCGCCACCGCCCGCTCTTTGAATGCTCGTCCGTATCGTGCCATTTCTCACCTCTCAGCCCCCTTAGGTTACAGAGCTATTGAGGCGGCAACTATCTTGACACAGGGGTGACTTCCCCCTGGTAGATATGACCCATACCCCATTTCACTATCCCCGCTCCACTCCGCGATACGCCGACAAGATGCAATCGTTCAATATCGCAAGCCCAACCGCCCTCTCGCCCGACTCAATCTCCTTGAACGCCTCAGCGATCAACGCCTCGCGAAACAATTCATCGCGCAGAAAACGCTTACGTACCGTGTCGTTGAATGGCTGGGTAAGGGTGTTCGGCTTAGGCGTCATCCCAGACCTTGTCATTGATTCGCGGGTTCCATCATTACGCTTTACCAAGCTCATCCAGCAGCCCATCGACGTTGGTTCTAAGCCTAGGGATATCGGTCTGGATTGTCCGCCACACAATGTTGTTGTCGGTAAGCGTGTAGCCGTGAATCAATACATTCCGCAGTCCGATTGCCTGCGCCGCTTCCGGAACACGCGCCGCCAGTTCAGGAGCAACCTTGCTCAGCTGATTTAGCGCCTCGCCGATGATTTCCAACTTCCGTTCAACGGCCGCACGCAGCATTCCATCTGACAAATAGTCTTTCTGCTCGCGGCCACGCACAAACTGCGCGATGGCGTCGGCGTTTTCCAGCACGTCCCACAAGAAGGCGCGCGGGTCACGACCCATAAACAAGCTCCCTGCTCTTGTTGATGTCCGCCAGGATGTATGGGTTTCGAATCGCGCCGGCCATGACCAGATCAACCGGACGCCCGGTGACTTTGGCGAGCGAATCGCGCAACTCGAAATACTCGGCGAGGGAAATTTGATGGCCTTCGGGTTCGAACTCGACGAGAAAATCTACGTCCGAACGGGTCGGTTCGAAGTCGTCGCCGCGCGCCGCGGAACCGAACACCTCCAGCCGACGGACGCGATAGCGCCGGCAGAGGTCGGCGATTTCCTTGCGGTGGCTGGCGACTAGGGGGTGCATGACGTTCCGGTGTTCTCCGAAATCCTTGAATAGGCCGATTATAGCGATTGCATGTCCTTAATTGAACGCAGATCGGCCTTGGCCGGATCCGACCAGATCACCACGACTCGATCTCGCGCTTCAGCGCCTCGCTGATGGTGGTGCGGCCCTGTTCTACCGCCTCCTGACCCTTGCGGATTTTATCCAGCACATAGAGCCGGTACATGATTTCGTCCATGTCGGCATCATCGGGAGCTTTTCGATGGTCTCCAGTGCGTCCTGTTTGGCGTGTTGCATGAAGTCCTCCCGATCTCTTCCACTCAATCCGGTATGAGGCTATCCCGCCTCAATTCGGCAATGAATTGTTTATGGCTGATGGGGCGATTATAGCGGTAGGTTGTCCTTTGGGAACAAGCGGTTTTTGGGCCCATTTATCCCCTCACCCTAGCCCTCTCCCTGAGGGAGAGGGAATATAAGCTGGGGAGAGGGTGAGCGATGAGTCCGAGACTACGCCGCCCTGATCGGAATGACCTTCTTCGCCACATCCTCGTACTCGGCAATCTGGTTGAAGTTCAGGTAGCGGTAGATATCCCCCGCCATCGGCTCCAACCCCTTCACCGCCTCCATATACTCGGCCACGGTCGGAATCCGCCCAATCATCGCCGCCACCGCCGCCAGTTCCGCCGACGACAGATACACATTCGCCCCCTTGCCCAGGCGATTGGGGAAGTTGCGGGTGGAGGTGGAGATCACGGTGGCGTTGTCGGCGACGCGGGCCTGGTTGCCCATGCAGAGCGAGCAGCCCGGCATCTCGGTACGCGCGCCGGCCTTGCCGAAGATGGCGTAGTAGCCCTCCTCGGTCAGCTGGCGCTGGTCCATGCGGGTGGGTGGGGCGATCCACAATTTGGTGGGGACGTTGGCGACCTTCTCCAGCACCTTGCCGGCGGCGCGGTAGTGGCCGATGTTGGTCATGCAGCTGCCGATGAACACCTCGTCGATCTGGGTGCCGGCGACTTCGGACAGCAGCTTGACGTCGTCCGGGTCGTTGGGACAGGCCAGGATCGGTTCCTTGATCTCGTTGAGGTCGATCTCGATCACCGCGGCGTATTCGGCGTCGGCGTCCGGCTCCAGCAGTTGCGGGTCGGCGATCCACGCCTCCATCGCCTCGATGCGGCGGCTCAGGGTGCGCTTATCTTCGTAACCGTTGGCGATCATCCACTTGAGCAGGGTGATGTTGCTCTGCAGGTATTCGATGATCGGTTCCTTGTTGAGGCGCACGGTGCAGGCGGCGGCGGAGCGCTCGGCGCTGGCGTCGGACAGTTCGAACGCCTGCTCCACCTTCAGGTCGGGCAGGCCTTCGATCTCGAGGATGCGGCCGTTGAAGACGTTCTTCTTGCCCTCCTTCGCCACCGTCATCAGGCCCTGCTGGATGGCCACGTAGGGAATGGCGTTGACCAGGTCGCGCAGGGTGACGCCGGGCTGCATCTGGCCCTTGAAGCGCACCAGCACCGACTCGGGCATGTCGAGCGGCATCACGCCGAGGGCGGCGGCGAAGGCCACCAAACCGGAACCGGCCGGGAAGGAAATGCCGATGGGGAAACGGGTGTGGGAGTCGCCGCCGGTGCCGACGGTGTCGGGCAGCAGCATACGGTTGAGCCAGGAGTGGATCACGCCGTCGCCGGGGCGCAGCGAGACGCCGCCGCGGGTGGTGATGAACTCGGGCAGCGTGTGGTGCAGCTTGATGTCCACCGGCTTGGGGTAGGCGGCGGTGTGGCAGAAGGACTGCATCACCAGATCGGCGGAGAAGCCGAGGCAGGCCAGTTCCTTCAACTCGTCGCGGGTCATGGCGCCGGTGGTGTCTTGCGAGCCGACGGTGGTCATGCGCGGTTCGCAGTAGGTGCCGGGGCGGATGCCCTGTACGCCGCAGGCCTTGCCGACCATCTTCTGCGCCAGGGTGTAGCCCTTGCCGGTGTCTTTCGGGGCCACCGGGCGGGTGAACAGGTCCGATGCCTTGAGGCCCAGCGCCTCGCGGGTCTTGTCGGTGAGCGAGCGGCCGATGATGAGCGGGATGCGGCCGCCGGCGCGCACCTCGTCGGCGATGGTGGTGGGCTTGAGCTCAAAGGTAGCGAGCACCTCGCCCTGGGCGTTCACGATCTTGCCCTCGAAAGGCTTGATGGTGATGACATCGCCGGTGTTGAGCTTGGAAACGTCGCACTCGATGGGCAGCGCGCCGGAGTCTTCGGCGGTGTTGAAGAAGATGGGGGCGATCTTGCCGCCGAGGATCACGCCGCCCTGGCGCTTGTTGGGCACGTAGGGGATGTCCTCGCCCATGTGCCACAGCACCGAGTTGATGGCGGACTTGCGCGAGGAGCCGGTGCCGACCACGTCGCCGACGAAGGCCAGCGGGCGGCCCTCCTTCTTCAGTTTCCCGATGGTGGCGAGGGCATCGGGCATCTTGCTGACCAGCATCGCCTGGGCGTGCAGCGGGATGTCCGGGCGGCTCCAGGCCTCGGAGGCCGGGGAGAAGTCGTCGGTGTTGGTCTCGCCGGGGACCTTGAACACGGTCAGGGTGATGGACTCGGCCAGCTTCGGCTTGCTGGTGAACCACTCGGCCGCGGCCCAGGCATCGACCACCTGCTTGGCCCAGTTGTTGGTCTTGGCCTTGTGGATGACATCGTGGTAGGCGTCGAAGATCAGCAGGGTCTTGGCCAGGCCCTGGGCGGCGATGGGCGCCATGTCTTCGTCGTCCAGCAGCTCGATGAGGGCGCGCACGTTGTAGCCGCCCAGCATGGTGCCGAGCAGTTCGGTGGCGCGCTTGCGATCGATGACCGGGGACTTGGCCTCGCCCTTGGCCAGGGCGGTGAGGAAGCCGGCCTTGACGTAGGCGGCGTCGTCCACGCCGGGCGGCACGCGGTGGGTCAGCAGATCGGCCAGGAATTGCTCCTCGCCCTTGGGCGGGTTCTTCAGCAGCTCCACCAGGGCGGCGACCTGCTTGGCATCCAGGGGCAAGGGGGGCAGGCCCTGGGCCGCGCGCTGTTCGACGTGTTCTCTATATTCTTTAAGCATCTCAATGACCTGTGTTCGATATTTAAAGTAAAAACTGTTGCACGGACGGGGCGCGAATGTGCCAAAGCATACTCCAATATAGGGGGGGCCGGAATGCCGTGCCGGTTGGTGTAGGCGAATCATATTCACGATGGGGGTGGCTGCGACCGGCGGTGTGTTCCTGCGGGGACGTACCCTTGTTGTTGTCGGTATTGAAGGTGATGCAGGATGGGCAAAGCGCAGCGTGCCCATGCACATGAAGGCAGCATCCAGCGGCCCGCCGCGTAAGGTTTTCCGGTCGATTGGTGTATCATGCGCGCTTCCCCGAATGACCCCCTTTGGAGCCGGCATGGACCTGACCGAACTTACCGCGATTTCCCCCGTTGATGGCCGCTACGGCAGCAAGGTCGTGGACCTGCGCCCCATCTTCAGCGAGTACGGCCTGATCCGCCACCGCGTGCTGGTGGAAGTGCGCTGGCTGCAGAAGTTGGCCGCCCACAAGGACATCCCGGAGGTGCCGGCCCTATCCGAGCACGCCAACAACGTGCTCAACGGCATCGTCGAGAAGTTCTCCGTCGAGGATGCGCAGCGGGTCAAGAACATCGAGAAGACCACCAACCACGACGTCAAGGCGGTGGAGTACTTCCTGAAGGAGAAGATCGCCGGCAACGCCGAGCTGGAGGCGGTGAGCGAGTTCATCCACTTCGCCTGCACCTCCGAGGACATCAACAACCTGGCCTATGCCCTGATGCTGCGCGAGGCGCGCACCCAGGCGGTGCTGCCGCAGATGGACGCCGTCATCGACGCCATCAAGGGCCTGGCGCACCAGTACGCCGAACAGCCCATGCTCTCCCGCACCCACGGCCAACCCGCCTCCCCCACCACCCTGGGCAAGGAGATGGCCAACGTCGTGGCGCGCCTGATGCGCCAGCGCTCCCAGGTGGCGGCGGTGCCCATGCTGGGCAAGATCAACGGCGCGGTGGGCAACTACAACGCCCACCTCAGCGCCTACCCGGACATCCACTGGTGCCAGTTCGCCGAGGAGTTCGTCACTTCACTGGGCCTGGAATGGAACCCCTACACCACCCAGATCGAGCCGCACGACTACATCGCCGAGCTGTTCGACGCCATCGCCCGCTTCAACACCATCCTGCTCGACTTCGACCGCGACATCTGGAGCTACATCTCCATCGGCTACTTCAAGCAGAAGACCGTGGCCGGCGAGGTGGGCTCCTCCACCATGCCGCACAAGGTCAACCCCATCGACTTCGAAAACTCCGAGGGCAACCTCGGCATCGCCAACGCCCTGTTCGACCACCTGGCCGCCAAGCTGCCGGTATCGCGCTGGCAGCGTGACCTTACCGACTCCACCGTGCTGCGCACCCTGGGCGTCGGCGTGGCGCACTCCCTCATCGCCTACAACTCCACCCTGCGCGGCATCGGCAAGCTGGAGGCCAACCCGGCCGCCATCGCCGCCGACCTGGACGCCAATTGGGAAGTGCTGGCCGAACCGATCCAGACCGTGATGCGCCGCTATGGCATCGAGAAGCCCTACGAGAAGCTGAAGGAACTGACCCGCGGCCGCCGCGTCGATCAGGCCGGCATGCAAGCCTTCATCGACACACTGGAGATCCCGGCCGAGGCCAAGGCACGGCTGAAGGCCATGACCCCGGCCAGCTACATCGGCAATGCGGTGACGCAGGCCAAAAAGATTTAAGGAAGCTCTGAACTTATTCAGAGCTTCCTTAACCCCTTCAAGGCAAAGGTGCAAAGGGCGCAACGATTATTGAGTCAAGCGGCTACTGCCTCTGTGGGAGTCTGGCCATGCCGGGCGAAAGCGGCTTGGCCCGCGCCGTAATCGCCCGATAAATCGGGCTCCCACATCACTTTGCGGCCTTTTGCGTTCTTTGCGTTCAACGCTTTTTGTATGGGATACACACCATGCACGACATCAAGACTCTGCTCGGCGGCCTTTCGGTAGAAGAGTTCCTGGACAAGTACTGGCAGAAGGAGCCGCTGCTGATCCGCCAGGCGCTGCCCGGCTACCAGTGCCCGGTGACGCCGGAGGAGCTGGCCGGTCTCGCCTGCGAGGAAGACGTGGAATCGCGCCTGATCATGGAACAGGGCGGCGAGAAACCCTGGCAGCTGGAGCACGGCCCGTTCGCCGAGGAACGCTTCACCACCCTGCCGGCCACGCACTGGACGGTGCTGGTGCAGGAAATCAACAAACACGTGCCGGAATTCGCCCTGTTGCAGGAACGTTTCAACTTCCTGCCCAACTGGCGCCTGGATGACGTGATGGTCAGCTATGCGCCGGAGCACGGTACGGTCGGCCCCCACGCCGACAATTACGACGTGTTCCTGATCCAGGGCGCCGGTCACCGCCGCTGGCAGATCAACCGCCAGGAGCCCACCGACGACGACCTGCTGCCGGACCTGCCGCTCAAGATCATGAAGAACTTCGTGGCGGAAGAGGAATGGGTGCTGGAGCCGGGCGACATGCTCTACCTGCCGCCAGGCGTGGCACACCATGGCGTGGCCTTGGACAACGACTGCATCACCATCTCCGTCGGCTATCGCGCCCCCACCGTGGGCGGCATCATCTCCGGCTACTGCAACGATGTGCTCACCAAGTTCGATGTCGATGCCTTTTACCGCGACCCCGACCTCAAGCCGCAGCAATGGCCGGGCGAGATTGCGCTGGATGCACGCGAATCCTTCCGCGCGCTGATCCGCTCCATTCCCATGGACGACGACAGCATCGACCGCTGGTTCGCCTCCTACATCACCGACGTGCGCCCCGGCCACTACGTGCCGGAGCCGGAAGAGGAACTGCGGCCGAAGAAGTTCAAGGATCTGTTCAAGAAACACGGCGAACTGTGGCGCAGCGAATACACCCGCTACGCCCACTTTACGGATGCCGCCGGCGTGACGCGCCTGTATGTGGCCGGCGAGGAATACGAAATGTACGGCGACGGCCCCAAGGTGGCGCAGATGCTCGCCGGCCAGCGCGTGTTCCGCTACAAGGAGCTGCTGCCCTACCTGGACGACAAGGACCTGCTGGAGCTGCTCACCGACCTGTACAACCTCGGGGCGCTGTATTTCCCGGAGGACTAGAGCCTCTCCTCCCCTGTTTCGGGGGAGGCCGAGAGGGGGCGAGTGGCCAAACCCGCCACACTGGTCCATGCTTTGTTCCCATGTCCAAGCCTGCCTACTCCATACGTGATGCCGACTGGATCGCCGACCGCCTGGCGCTGTCGCATGTTCGCCGCGTGGTGTTCATGCAGGAACAGGGCGTCCCTGCGGCACTGGAATGGGATGAATGGGACACACAGTCGCGTCACTTTCTCGCCGAAGACGCACAGGGACATCCCATCGCCACCGCCCGCCTGCTGCCCGACGGTCACATCGGCCGCATGGCCGTGCTGCAGTTCTGGCGCCGCCGCGGGGTCGGCACGGCGCTGATGCGCCATGTCCTCGCCGCCGCCCGTGCCGCGGGCTTCACAAGCGTCGAACTGGCGGCCCAGACTCACGCCCTCACGTTCTACCGGCGCTTCGGCTTCGAGCCGACCGGTGCCGAATTCATGGACGCCGGCATCCCCCACCGCAACATGCGCCTGCTGTTGTAACGGCAGTTCTCCGCCGCAGCGGCCGCCAGGCATTCTTAATTGCCGCCGCCTTGGGCTATGATGAGACCCAATCCCCACGGCACGGAGAGCACCATGCAGGATATCCAGAATCACAGGCTCGGCGAGACCAATGAACTGCTGGCGCTGGAAACCGCGAGTGATCATCGCGCGGTGGCTCTGGCAATGACGCAGCAGGCGACGCGCACACTGCACATCTTCAGCCGTGACCTGGACCAAGCCCTGTTCGACAATCCCGAATTCGAGGAGGCTGCCTCGCAACTGGCACGTCGCAGCCAGTACGCACGCATCCAGATCCTGGTGCAGGACTCGTCCGGTGCCATGCGCAGCGGCCACCGCCTGATCGCGCTGGCCCAGCGCCTGAGCAGCCGCATCGAGATCCGCAAACCGATGGATGAATACGCCGTCATCAACCGCGCCTTCTTTGTCGCCGACGAGACCGGCTACATCAGCCGCCAGCAGGCCGACCGCTATGAGGGCGTGGCCAATTTCTACGACCGCCTGACGGCACGCGACCTGGCGGGCTTCTTCAACGAGGTGTGGGAGCGCAGCCAGCAGGATTCGCAGCTGCGCCGGCTGCATTTATGAGTTACAAGGAAGCTCTGAATAAGTTCAGAGCTTCCGCGGCACAGGGATGTGCCGCCATTTTTCAACGACGATAAGTCGTTGAAAAATGAAGCCAAGCGAAAATCACACTTTTCGCTTGGCGTGGTCTGAGAAGTCCAGGATGGACTTATTCAGACCTTCCACAAGTCACAAGTTGCAAGCTACACGTTACTGAACAGGGACAACCTCGCAGTAAGAACCATGAGTACCTATGGCATGCGCTTTCTTGTCTTGTTGCTCGCGCTGTTGTTCGCCTCCACCGCCTTTGCGCAGACGGAGGTGCGCACCTTCCAGCTGCACAACCGCGAAGCGGCGGAGATGATCACCATCCTGCGCCCGATGGTGGACCCGCGTGGCGGCATCAGTGGCACCGGCTACACGCTGATCGTGCGTAGCACCCCGGAGAACCTGCAGGAGATCGCGCAGCTGGTGGGGGAGCTGGATGCGGCGCTGCGCAACCTGCTGATCACAGTGCGGCGCGGCGAGCTGACCGAGCAGGAACGTCGGGGCATCGCGGCGCGCGGTGCCGTCGGCGGCGACAGCGGCAAGGTAGTGGTCGGCGACGACGGCCCGCCGCGCGTGCGCCTCTACGGCACCGATCGACGCAACGACGGCAGCGGCGATCAGCGCCTGCGTGTGCTGGAGGGCCAGTGGGCACGCATCCAGAGCGGCCTGGACATGCCGGTGCCGCAGCGCAGCGTGACGCCGTCCGGCGGCGGCGTGGTGGTGCAGGAAAGCATCGAGTATCGCGCTGTCTCCAGCGGCTTCGAGGTGCGGCCGCGCCTGAGCGGCGAGCGCGTCACCATCGATGTGCGTCCCTTCCGCGCCCGCCCCGCCGCCACTGGCGGCGGCGCCATCGAAACCGCCAGCCTGATCACCACCGTCAGCGGTCGTGTCGGCGAATGGATCGAGCTGGGCGGAGTGGTCGAGGAGCGCGAAGGCAGCAGCCGCGGCATCACCCATTCCACCAAAGAGCGCGACGTGCAGCGCCTGCGCACCTATATCCGTATCGATACTGTCGAATGACATTCCACCCGTAGGAGCGAATCGCATTCGCGATGATGTACCCGCCCGCGGACCGCACCCGGTCGCGAATGCGATTCGCTCCTGCACAAAACCGCCATCGAATCCGCACATGAGCCACGCCATCCACTACCGCATCACGCCCGCCTCGCCCGAGGCCCATCTGTTCGAGATCACCCTCACCGTGCAGCAACCCGCTGCCGACGGTCAGGTGCTGTCGCTGCCGGCCTGGATCCCCGGCAGCTACATGATCCGCGACTTCGCCAGGAACATCGTCTGGATCAAGGCGCGCTGCAACGGTGCGGACATCGCGCTGACCAAGCTGGACAAGCAGACCTGGCGCTGCGCACCGTGCGCCGGCCCGCTGGAGGTCCGCTACGAGGTGTATGCCTGGGACCTGTCGGTGCGCAGCGCGCACCTCGACACCACCCATGGCTATTTCAACGGCACCAGCGTGTTCCTGCGCGTGCATGGCCAGGATGAACAGCCGTGCAGCGTGGATATCCTGCCCCCTGCGGGTAGCGCGTACCGTGACTGGCGCGTCGCCACCACCCTGCCCCCGGCCGATGCGGCGCTGTGGGGCTTCGGCGGCTATCAGGCGGCCGACTACGACGAGCTGATCGATCATCCGGTGGAGATGGGCCGCTTCGATGTCATCGAGTTCGAGGCCTGCGGCGTGCCCCATGCCATGACCCTCACCGGGCGCCACCGTGCCGATACCGAACGCCTGGCGCGCGACCTGAAGACGGTATGCGAATATCACATCCGCCTGTTCGGCGAGCCGGCACCGATGTCGCGCTACCTGTTCCAGGTGATGATCACCGGCGACGGCTACGGCGGCCTGGAACACCGCAGCTCCACCAGCCTGCTGTGCAGCCGCGACGACCTGCCGCGTGCAGGACAGGACGAAATGAGCGAGGGCTACCGCAGCTTCCTCGGCCTGTGCAGCCACGAATATTTCCACACCTGGAACGTCAAGCGCATCAAGCCGGTGGTGTTCCAACCCTACGACCTCAGCCGCGAGGTGCACACGCCGCTGCTGTGGTTCTTCGAGGGCGTCACCTCCTATTACGATGACCTCGCCCTGGTGCGCACCGGACTCATAGCCCGCGACAGTTATCTCGAACTGCTCGGCCAGACCGTTACCCGCGTGCTGCGCGGCAGCGGCCGCCTCAAGCAGTCGGTGGCCGATTCCAGCTTCGACGCCTGGACCAAGTTCTACAAGCAGGACGAAAACGCCCCCAACGCGGTGGTGAGCTACTACACCAAGGGCAGCCTCGTCGCACTGGCGCTGGACCTCACCCTGCGCAACATAGGCGACGGCAGCATCTCCCTGGACGACGTGATGCGTACCTTGTGGCAGCGCCTTGGCGTGCAGGGTGTGACGGCGGAAGGGCTGGAGCAGTTGATCGCTGAGGTCGCCGGTGTCGATCTGTCGGAATTCTTCCAGCAGGCACTGCGCGGCACCGACGATCTCCCGCTGGCCGATCTGCTCGCCACCTGCGGCATCGACTACCACCTGCGCCCGGCCGAAGGCAGCGCTGACAAGGGCGGCAAGCCCGGCAGCAGGAACGCAACGCCGCGCAGCGTACTCGGCGTACGCAGCGGCGACGATGCGCTGGGCGCCAAACTGCTCAACGTGTACGACGGCGGCGCCGCCCAGCAGGCGGGGCTTGCCGCCGGCGATATCGTCATTGCGGTCAACGGCCTGCGCGTGAGCGCCGACAGCCTGGACAAGGTCATTGCCAGTTACGGCAATGATGAAACCGTGCAGTTGCACGCCTTCCGCCGCGATGAACTGATGGAATTCACAGTCGTGTTGCAGCCGGCACCGGCCGACACCTGCTATCTGCTGGACAGGGAGGCGCCCGATGCAGCCCAGCAGCAGCGACGTGATGCCTGGCTGAGCCAATCGCACTTCGCTTGACAGAAATAGACGCGCATTCTATAAGGTTTTAATCAGTCCATCCTGGACTTCTCAGCCCCCCGTCTCAGGAGATTTGCACCATGTCGCACGGACCACGGCCCGCTTCCCTGTCTTCAGCGCTGCCGCGTGACCTGTCGCCGGCACGCGCACGATGCGATCTTCCGCCTGTCCCACCCCAGGTGCCGCCAGACACACCGGCGGAAAGATTGCCGTAACGTTCCCACTGTAATCTCAGTTTCACGGAGGAATAATCATGAACATGCTGTTCGCCATCGAATTCTCGCCCGTATTGTCCGTGGTGCTTTCCGTTCTGCTGCTCTCCAGCGCCATCGGTCTGTACGCCTATGTCCGCATCGGCCGCAGCGAAGTCTGATCGTCCGCACCGGGGCCCGCCGCCATGATTACCAATCTGACGATCAAGCAAAAGTACTATCTCCAGATGGGGAGCGCCCTGGCGCTCGCCATCCTCGTGCTACTGGCCGGGGCGGACGTCACGAACCGTCTGAAGCAGCACCTTGCCGACCAGCAACAGGAAATACTGCTGCAACAATTCGAGGGACTGCCAACCGTACTCGCTGCGCAACCGGAGCCGCAGCTCAGACAGCAGGCGCAGAGCATCGCCACCCAAATGCGCCAGGTGATCGATAACCGGGTAGATGCGGCTGCCGCCACCCTGCTGGTGGTACTGGCGGCCGCCGGGCTGTTTACGCTGGTACTCATCGCACTGATCAGCCGTGCCGTCAGTACGCCGGTCCATTCAGTGGTGAATGCCCTGCAGCGTGTCGGCAGCGGCGACGGCGATCTGTCGCTCCGCATTCCTGCGCGCGGCAACAACGAAGCCGCCCAGGCCGCCGACAGCTACAACCGCTTTGCCGACAAGATGCAGTCGGTGGTGGATGAGGTGGTGCACGTCAGCGCCAGGATGGAGGCGGAAACGCGCCAGCTCGCGACCGTCATTGACGAAAGCTCCGGCCATATTCAGGTGCAGCAGCGCGAAATCGATCAGATCGCCACCGCCATGCACCAGATGGCGATGTCGATCCAGGAGGTGGCCGGTAATGCCCACCGCACCGCGGAGTCCGCCCAACTGGCAGATGAGGCGGCAGCCACGGGACAACGCATGATGCAGCACAATCTGGAATCCAGCCGCAATCTGGCCGCCACCATCGAGCGCGCCGCCACGGTCATGGCGCGGCTGGAGCAGGAGAGCAATAACGTCGGTGTGGTGCTCGACGTCATCGGCGGTATCGCCGGTCAGACCAACCTGCTCGCCCTCAATGCCGCCATCGAGGCGGCGCGTGCAGGTGAACAGGGACGCGGCTTCGCCGTCGTCGCCGACGAGGTGCGAGTGTTGGCACAACGCACCCAGGATTCGACCCGGGAAATCCAGACGATTATCGAACAACTGCAGCAGGGCGCCCGCGAGGTCGCCGCCATCATGCGTGACAGCCGCAGGGACATGAACCAGAACGTCGCATCGGCCGAGCAGGCGCAGACCGCGATTGGCACGGTCACAGCGGCAGTTGCGGAAATCCGCGACATGACGGCGCAGATCGCCGTGGCCACCGAACAGCAGAGCACGGTGGCCGAGACCATGAGCCAGAACCTGGCAACGGTGAACACCGCGTCCGAGAGGACAGCGGAAGCGGCAAATCAGACCGCCGAATACGGCCGCGAACTGGTCCGACTTGCCGAGGGGCTGCGCCAATCGGTGGGACGCTTCCAGAGCGCGTCGACACGAGGTTTCGACTTCGATGCCGCGCGTCAGGCCCATCTGGCCTGGAAAGTCCGCGTCGCTGACTTCCTCGCTGGCAAGGCGGTCCTGACGCAAAGCCAGGCGGTGTCCCACCAGGACTGTCTGCTGGGCAAGTGGTACTACGGCCCGGGGCGCGAGAAATACGGCAGCCTGGCCGAGTTCCGCACCATCGAGCAGCCCCATGCGGAACTGCATGGCACCATACGCGACATCGTTCGCCTCAAGCAGGAAGGCCGCATGGACGAAGCCAGACAGCTGTCGCTGCGTATCGACACGCTGTCACAACAGATCGTCGGCCTGCTCGACGCCCTGGAACAGCGCGTCGTGACCGCACATTAGCCCTCGCCTGCCATCACCCGAACGGGTGATGGCAGGCAGAGGTCAACGACACTCCCCGACCGAACCGGCCGCGCACACCCGGCCATCCACCCAGGTCGCGCCGTCCAGCTTGGCGGCGATCAGGATTGCGTTCTGCAGCTTGGCACCGCGCAGGTTGGCGCCGCGCAGATCGGCGTCCAGCAGATTCACCCCGGCCAGGTTCGCCAGCATCAGGTTGGCCTGCTGCAGGTTGGTGGCGTGCATGTGGGCATCTTCCAGATTGGCCATCATCAGGTTGGCCTGTGACAGATTGGCCACCTGAAAATTGGCACGCGCCAGATTGGCCCGGCTCAAGTCGGCGCCATCGAGGCGGATCGCCTGCATGGCACCGTCGCTGATGTCGCGGCCCGCCCATTTGGCACCGTGCATGCGTGCCCATGAACACTGGGCATGCGGCACGGGTTCGCAGGTGGTGGTCATTTTGGCGTCGTCGAGCTGGTCGCTCCACGCTGCCGCCATGCCGGTGTAGGCCAGGCCCAACAGGCAGAAGATGCCGCCGGCGAGCGCCGTCGTGCGTTTGAACATGGTGAACTCCTCCGTATTTTTGTATATGGTCGCTATGCCGTGTGGTGTCGGCATAGACCTATCTAACGGCTCACGGAATACGATGCAAGCAACTCGGCACCAAACGGCGTCGAACCGCTGGTTAAATTGCGTTATCTCAATTTATCCCCTGTTATAGCTATACTCAGCAGCCGCACCGGAACAACCCACTATCCCATGGCCGACAATCAGCTCATCCTGCTGCCAGCACAAGCGGGCGACAGCCCTGCCAGCAAGCGCGACCTGCTCTATCGTCTGGAGCAGATGGATTTCATCGGCGCGCCACTCTCCTTCAACGGGCAGCAGCACTACCGGCCCGGCACACGCTTCCTGCAGTTGCTGACCTTTCTCGGCTGCTCGCCGGTGGTGGCATTGGGGGAGCCGGGTGTAACCGGCGACGAGTTCTGCCATATGCAGCTGGAAGGCCCCTATGAGGCGGCGCACTTCGTCGGCGGCAGCAATGTGAAGGCGCCGCGCTGCCCCGGCTGCGGCTTTCGGGTGGAAAGCTGGACAACGCTGGTACAGCAGTGGCAGGCACAACCGGAGCAGTCATGGCACTGCCCGCTGTGCGGCATGGAGTATGCGATACCGCGACTGCGCTGGCGTCAGTGCGCGGGGTTCGGCCGCTTCTTCCTGCGCATCTGGGGTGTGTTCGAGGGCGAGGCGGTGCCGTCGGAGGAGTTGCTGACCGCACTGCGCCAGGTCAGCGGATTCGACTGGCAGTATTTCTATTTCCGCCAGGACTAGCCGCTACAGCCGCTGCCGCACGATGGCGGCGATCTCCTCATCCGTCAGCACGATCGGATTGCTCTTCATGCTGTTGTTGCGCGAGGCGGCGACGATGGCCGGAATGTCGTCTGCGGTAATGCCGAAGTGGCCGAGGCGCGGCAACTCCAGGCGCGCACACCAGGATTTCAGCGTCACCACCAGGGCCTGCCGCGCCGCGACATCGGACAATCCCGCCTCCCCGCTCAGCAAGCGCCCGACACGGGCGTATTTGGCCAGGGCCGGCGACTGCGGCGCGCGTTCGCCCAGAGCCTGCACGTTGATGGCGGTGGCGTCAGCCACCATGGTGCCGCAGGCGACGCCATGCGGCACCGGGAACAGCGAGCCGAGCGGCTGCGCCAGACCGTGCACCGAACCGAGGCCTACCTGGGCCAGGGTGATGCCGGACAGCAGGGCGGCATAGGCCATGGCGGCGCGCCCCGCGGCGGCCTCCTCGGCATCCCCGCCCTCCACCGCCGCCCAAAAACCGCCGGCCACCGCCTCCAGCCCGCTCCACGCCAATGCGTCGGTGTAGGGATTGGCGCGCAGGGAAACATAGGACTCCAGCAACTGGGTGAAGGCGTCCATCCCCTGCGCCGCCATCAGATGGCGCGGACAGCCGGCCAGCAGTTCCGGATCAACAAGCGCGACCCGCGCCATCAGCGTGTCATGACGAAAGGACTTCTTGAAGCCGTCGGGGCCACGACGGCTGAGCACGGCATTCTTGGTCGCCTCGCTGCCGGTGCCGGCCGTGGTGGGCACGGCGATGAACGGCAGCGAAGGGCCGGTGTACGGGATGCCGCGCCCGACATCCTCCAGATGATCGAGCACGGAGTTGCCGCTTGGCAGCAGCCCGGCGATGGCCTTGGCCGCATCGAGCACGCTGCCGCCGCCGATGCCGATCAGTACCGCGATACCGGCGCCGTGGAACTGGCGCACCGCGGCATCCACCATTTCCGGCGACGGCTCGCCAGCGACGACAAAGCTGTCATGTGTGATGGCGCGCTGCTCCAGCGCCTGCACCAACGCCGTCCAGCGCACGGACTGGCGGAACGAGCGGCCCCCGGTGACCAGCAGCACATGCTGTCCGAATTCACTGATCAACTGCGGCAACTCCGCCAGGCGGCCGGCACCGAAGACCAGACGCGGCAAGGCGGTGATGCTGAAGGCGGACAGGTTCATGGCGTCACTGGCCGGTCTTGCGTTCGCGGGTGTGACACACCGGCAGATCGTCCGGGTCCTCCACCTGCAGCGCAATCTCCTGCACCATGTCGCGCAGTTCCTCCAGGGTGATGCAGCCTAGCAGCCGCGCCAACAACTCCGGAGCCAGGCGCACCATGCAGGGCGTGCCGTCGGAAAGCAGCACGCGTACACCGGCAGCGTGTTTCTCCAGGCCGCCCTCGCTGCTCTCCAGCAAATCCGCGTCGTCCTGCAGCAGGCGGTCATACACCTCATCGATGCGATCCGACAGTTCATCGTCGATGTCTTCCGGGATCGCCGCGATGAAGCCATCGGCTTCGGACAGTTCGGCCTCGACGCCATGACCGCGCAGAAACTCCACGAAGCGCTCACGTACCCCGGTGTCGAAAAAGACGTACTCCAGCATGGAATGTTGCTCCTGTCTTGCGCGGACCTAGCGCCGCAACAAGGTGACATAGGCGATGGCGTAATCATGCTCATCGGCCAGGCTGAGAAAGTGTTCGCCGATGCCGCGGGCTTCGAGCAAGTCGAGGGCGCGGCCGCTGAAGTGCAGCATGGGCTTGCCTGCGGCATCGTGGGCCACACAGATGTCGTGCAGCGACAATCCCTGGCTGAAACCGGTTCCCAGGGCCTTGGAGGCGGCCTCCTTGGCGGCAAACCGCTTGGCGAGGAAACGGGCCGGATGAACGGCGACCTGAAAATCAGCCAGCTCCGCCGCGCCCAGGATACGCTCGGCAAAGCGCGCGCCATGACGCTGCAGGGCGCGGCCCATGCGCGCCACCGCGACGATATCGGTGCCGATGCCGTAGATCATCCGCGCAATGCCGCGGCCAGCGCCTGCCGGCGCTCCTCCACCATCAGCCGTTTCATCTCGGCCACCGCGCCCTGGAAGCCGGTGAACAGGGCGCGGGCCACGATGGCGTGGCCGATGTTGAGTTCATGGATGCCGGTCATGCGGGCGATGGGCGCGACGTTGTGGTAGTGCAGGCCGTGGCCCGCATTGACGCGCAGGCCGACCTGCTGGCCGATGGCCACGGCACGCTCGATGCGCGCCAATTCGGCCGCCACGGCATCGCGCTCGCTCAGATCGGCATAGTGGCCGGTATGGATTTCGATGCACGGCGCACCACAGGCAGCGGCGGCTTCCACCTGGCGCGGATCGGCGTCGATGAACAGCGATACGCGCACTCCGGCATCGGCCAGGCGCTGGCAGGCCTCGCGGATGCGCTCCTTCTGTCCGGCGACATCGAGACCGCCCTCGGTGGTCAGCTCCTCGCGGCGCTCCGGCACCAGGCAGCAGTCTGCCGGCTTGATGCGCTCGGCGATGGCGAGCATTTCCTCGGTCACCGCCATCTCCAGATTCATGCGCGTCTGCAGAATGCCGGCCAGCATCTCCACGTCGCGGTCCTGGATATGGCGGCGATCCTCGCGCAGGTGCAGGGTGATGCTGTCGGCACCGGCCTGCTCGGCCTCGATGGCGGCCTGGATGGGATCGGGATAACGGGTGCCGCGCTGCTGGCGCAGGGTGGCGACGTGGTCGATATTCACGCCGAGCAGGATTTCATGCAACGGATTCACGGCTCTAGTCCTCGTGGTCTGCCGCGGGCGGCGTGGCCCGGCCGGCATAGGTCTGGCGAAAAAGTTCACGACTGCGCAGCGGCCGCGCGCCCAGATACTGGGCCAGAATGGTGCGCATCAGGGTCTTGGCCTCGACCAGCACGCGCTCATCGGCCCCCTGCTCTGCCGCCAGCGCCAACAGGGTGGCACCGTGCAGCACAGGTCCTGCTTGCATCGCAGCGTCGGCGGGCAACGGCCCCTGCTGCACATGGTAGCAATAGCGCCGTTCCGGTTGAATCGCACTGCCACTATGCGCCTCGTGCTCCAGCAGCAGGCCATAGCCCAGCTCCTGCAGCAAGGCCTTCTCGAACAGGCGCAACGTCCACTCCGGCTGCTGTGGCACGGCGGCCAGACGCTGCAGGGCCAGTTCGTAGGCATGAAACAACTCTTCGTGTGGATCGTGGCGTTGCAGCAGACGCAGCAGCAGTTCGTTGAGATAGAAGGCGCTGATCAGGGCAGTGCCGGTCAAGGGCGCCAGACCGCCACGGCCCTCCGCACCGGTCAGCGTGGCCAGCTCGCCGCGTCCCGACCAGGACAGGAGCAAGGGCACGAATGGTTGCAACAGGCCGGCCTTGCCACCCTTGCCGCTACGCGCACCGCGCGCCACCAGGCCGACGCGACCCACATCGAGGCTGAAGGCCTCCAGCAACAGGCTGCTTTCGCGGTAGGGCTGGCGATGCAGGACATAGGCAGGGCGCAGCTCGGCCCGCATGGCTGCGTACCGTCAATCTTCCGTATAGCCCAGGCTGGAGAGGGCGCGCTCGTCGTCCGACCAGCCCTCCTTCACCTTGACCCACAACTGCAGATACACCTTGCTCTCGAACAGCTTCTCCATGTCGGTGCGTGCCAACTGGCCGACCTTCTTCAGCACGCTGCCACCCTTGCCGATGACGATGGGCTTCTGGCTGTCGCGCTCGATCCAGATCACGGCAGCGATATTCAGCAGGCCATCCTCCTCCTTGAACTGCTCGATCTCCACGGTCAGCTCATACGGCAGCTCCTGACCCAGGGTACGCATCAGTTTCTCGCGCACGATCTCGGCGGCAAGAAAGCGTGAGCTGCGATCGGTGATCTGATCTTCGGCATAGAACGGCGGGTTCTCCGGCAGGTGCGCGGCCACCACCTTTTCCAGTTCTTCCAGATTGTTGCGGCGCAGGGCCGACACCGGCACCAGCGCGGCAAAATCCATCTTGCGCCCCAGATTCTGCAACAGCGGCAACAGCTCGGTCTTGTCCTTGATGTGATCGATCTTGTTCACCGCCAACACCACCGGCACCGCGACGGTACGGAGCTGGCGCAGGACATTCTCGTCATCCTCGGTCCAGCGTCCGGCCTCCACCACGAAGATGATCAGATCGACATCCGCCAGCGTGCTCTTGGCCGTGCGGTTCATGTAGCGGTTGACCGCCTTTTTGGCATGCCGGTGCAACCCCGGCGTGTCGACGAAGACGGCCTGATAATCCGCCTCGGTCTTGATACCGATGATGCGATGGCGCGTGGTCTGCGGCTTGCTGGAGGTGATGCTGATCTTCTGGCCGATGAGGTGGTTCATCAGCGTCGATTTACCGACATTGGGCCGGCCGACCAGGGCGACGTAACCGCAACGGAAGGCTTCGGTTTCAGTCATGTTCGAGGGCTCGCAAGGCAAGGTCTGCCGCCGCCTGCTCGGCCTTGCGGCGGCTCGCGGCGGAGGCGACGGTGGGTTCTGCCAGTCCTTCGACAGCGCAGGTGACGGTAAAGGTCTGCTCGTGCGCCTCGCCATCCATCGCAATGACGTTGTAGGTCGGCAGAGGCAGACGGCGGGCCTGCAGATACTCCTGCAGGCGGGTCTTGGGGTCTTTGAGATTGGCCGCCGGCTGTACGGCCTCGATACGATCATCATACAACGCCAGGATCACTTGCCGGGCCCGTTCGATGTCGCTGTCGAGATAGACCGCGCCGAAGATCGCCTCCAGCGCGTCTGCCAGGATCGACTCACGGCGGAATCCGCCGCTCTTCATCTCACCGGAACCGAGGTGGAGATACTCCCCGATCTCGAGGTCAAGGGCAATACGGGCCAGGGTGTCCCCCTTCACCAGCGAGGCGCGCAGACGGCTCAGCGTACCCTCGTTGACGGCGGGAAAACGCCGGTACAACTCGGCGGAAATGGCAAAGCTGAGCACAGCATCGCCAAGAAACTCCAGACGCTCGTTGTTGCGGCTGCCGACACTGCGGTGGGTAAGCGCCGTTTCCAGCAGACTCGTATCACGAAACGTATAGCCGAGACTGCGGCAGAGCCTATCCAGGTTCAACGCGCTGCGACCTCCGCGACGTCTTCGAAACTGACCAGAAAGCTGATGTTGTGCACAAACGGCACGACCACTTCATAGGCAACAGTTACTTTGTAAACGGCTCCGTCACGCTCGATGGTAATGTCATCTCGCTTCACCCGGTTGACATCATTGACTTCCATACGCTTCATCAAGGCGTCACGTATCTCCGCTGGACTGCTGCCGCGCAGGGAGGGATTAGTGGAAAGAGACTCCAGAGACGAGGTCACACCGAGATGCTCCATGTACACCGGGAACAACTTGAGGAAGCCCATGGCCAGTATACCGGCGATCACAAAGATCACCATCCAGCTCACCAAAGTCAGCCCCGCCTGACGCTGCTTCACCCGAGTCATCTTCCTCACGCCTCCTGTTCCCTATTCGATACCATTACCGATGCGGCTCCAGTCGATGTGGCCGGCTGCCGAATCCCAGTTCATCCAGATGAAGAATGCCTTGCCTACCAGGTTCGCCTCCGGCACCGTGCCCCAGAAGCGGCTGTCGCGGCTGTTGTCGCGATTGTCGCCCATGACGAAATACTGTCCTTGACCCACAGTATACTCAAAGCCATGCTCGAACCCTTCCGGTAATACCAGGATCTGATGGCTGATACCGGCCAGATTCTCCCGGCGCACGCTGGCACCAGTCATAACCGCCCCGGAGCCAGTACCAACATAGGTCCCCTCCGGTTGCTGCTGAGCGATCTGTCCATTGATGTAGAGCACCTTGTTGCGATAGGCCACCGTATCGCCCGGTACGCCGATGACGCGCTTGATGTAATCGACCCGCGGATCCTCCGGATACCGGAACACGATGATGTCGCCGCGCTGCGGCGTTCCGAGCTCCAGGATCCGGGTATTGAGCACCGGCAGACGCAGACCATAGGCAAACTTGTTCACCAGAATGAAGTCCCCCACCAGCAGGGTGGGCATCATCGAGCCGGAAGGAATACGGAACGGCTCGACCACAAAGGAGCGGATCAGCAAAACAACCAGGATCACCGGGAAAAAGGAACGGGACAGTTCGACCAGATAGGGCGGCTTCTCCGTCTCGGTCTGCAGGGCGCTGCCGGATACAGCGTCGGCTGCGCTGTGCGCCCGCCGCTTCGGTGCCCACAGCAGAGCATCGAGCAACCAGATGACACCGGTTATCGCCGTGGCCAGTACCAATATCAGGGGGAAATCCATGCTTAACCCTTTTTGCCTACATGCAGGACGGCGAAGAAGGCCTCCTGCGGGATTTCGACTGTACCGACCTGCTTCATGCGCTTCTTGCCGGCCTTCTGCTTTTCCAGCAGTTTGCGCTTGCGGGTGATGTCGCCACCGTAGCACTTGGCCAAGACGTTCTTACGCATGGCCTTGACGTTGGTACGGGCGATGATATGGGAGCCGATGGCCGCCTGGATCGCCACATCGAACATCTGGCGCGGAATCAGCTCCCGCATCTTCTCGGCCAGCTCACGTCCACGCACCTGCGCCTGATCGCGATGCACGATAACCGCCAGGGCATCGACCTTCTCGCCATTGATCAAGATGTCCAGCTTGACCAGGTTGGCCGCCTGGAAGCGCGTGAAGTGATAGTCCATGGAGGCGAAGCCGCGGCTGCACGACTTCAGGCGGTCGAAGAAATCGAGCACCACCTCGTTGAGCGGCAGCTCGTAATTGACCGACACCTGCTTGCCGGCGAACTGCATGTTCTTCTGCACACCGCGCTTTTCCGTGCACAGGGTCAGCACGTTGCCCAGGTAATCCTGCGGCACCAGGATGTTGGCGGTGATGATCGGCTCGCGGATCTCGGCGATGTAGTTGGGCTCGGGCAGATTGGCCGGATTGTCGACCTTGAGTATCTCGCCCTTGGTGGTGACCACCTCATACACCACGGTGGGCGCGGTGGTGATCAGGTCGAGGTCATACTCGCGCTCCAGACGTTCCTGGATGATCTCCATGTGCAGCATGCCGAGGAAGCCGCAGCGGAAACCGAAACCGAGCGCCTGCGAGGTCTCCGGCTCGTAGAACAGCGCGGCGTCGTTGAGGCGCAACTTGGCCAGCGCCTCGCGCAGGTGCTCATAATCCTCGGCGCTGATCGGGAACAGGCCGGCGAATACGCGCGGCTGTACCGGGCGGAAACCGGGCAGCGGTGACTGCGCCGGGTTGTCGGCCAGGGTAATGGTGTCGCCCACCGGCGCCCCGTCAATCTCCTTGATACCGGCGATGATGAAGCCCACCTCACCCGCCTCCAGCGCCGCCGTATCCTTCATCTTGGGGGTGAACACGCCGACGCGGTCCACCTGGTAGCTGCGGCCGGTGGACATGATGTTGATCTTCTGCTTCGGCTTGAGGGTACCCTGCATCACGCGCACCAGGGACACGACGCCCAGGTAGTTGTCGAACCAGGAGTCGATGATCAGCGCCTGCAAGGGGGCGGAACGGTCGCCCTTGGGGGCGGGAATCTTCGCCACCAACTGCTCCAGCAGATCCTCGATACCGAAGCCGGTCTTGGCACTGACCTTGACCGCATCCGTGGCCTCGATGCCGATGATCTCCTCGATCTCGGCGATCACCCGCTGCGGGTCCGCCGCCGGCAGGTCGATCTTGTTGAGCACCGGCATCACTTCGAGTCCCTGATCGATGGCGGTGTAGCAGTTGGCCACGGTCTGCGCCTCGACGCCCTGGGAGGCATCCACCACCAGCAGCGCGCCTTCGCAGGCCGCCAGGGAACGCGAAACCTCGTAGGAGAAGTCGACATGGCCGGGGGTATCGATGAAGTTGAGGTGATAGACCTCGCCGTTGCGCGCCTTGTAGTCCAGCGACACGCTCTGGGCCTTGATGGTGATACCGCGCTCGCGCTCCAGGTCCATGGAGTCGAGTACCTGGGCCTCCATCTCGCGCTCGGTCAGCCCACCGCAGACCTGGATGAAACGGTCGGCAATGGTGGATTTGCCGTGGTCGATATGGGCGATGATGGAAAAATTGCGGATGTGCTCGAGGTCGCTCACTGAAGGGTTTCCACTAAAAGCGCCGCTCCCGGCCATCCGTGGCCTCCGCGGCATAAGTCCAGTCGTGGACAAAACGAAGAGGCGCCCAGCGGGCGCCAAAGTGGGCGAAATTGTACAGAAAATCAGAGGGCTGCGAAATAGCGGCGAACGCGTTCCTCATCCAGGAAATACTGGCACAACTCCCCCTGCGGCGAGGTCAGCACCGGCACCCGGGTACCGTAGCGCTGCTCCAGTGCCGGTTCCTCCTCGACTTCTACGATATCGAGGTAGAAACCCAACTCCTGCTGCAGCGGCCGCAGTGCCGCCAGCATCTCGTCGCAGAGCGAGCAGCCGTAGCGCAGATATAACGTCAGCGCCGGCTGCGTCTTCATTTCGGCAGCCGCAGGGCCAGGAAGATCGGACCGCTGCGACGCTGCACCAGCACCGGAATCGACTTGCCGGCCGGCAGGTCGCGCACCAGCTTGTTGAAATGGGCCACGTTGTCCACATCCACGTTGTTCAGCTTCAGCAGGACATCGCCACGGCGGACCCCCGCTTCCTGGGCCGGGCCGGGTTCCACGCCCTGTACCAGCACGCCGTGACGCTGCTCCAGCCCCAGTTCCTTGCGCTGCTCTGCGGTCAGGTCGGTGACGGTCAGATTGAGACGGTTGTCGCTGCTCAGACCCGGCTTGCCCTCGGCCAGGGTCAATTCCTCGTCTTTGGGCAACTCCTCCACCCGCACGGTGAGCGTCTTGCGCTTGCCGTCACGGATCACCACGACCCGGGAGTCGGCCCCCACCGGGCTGCGTCCCACCACCGGCGGCAGGTCTGACGAGGCGTCGATGTTCTTGCCGCCGAACTCTATGATCACATCGCCCACCGCGATACCGGCCTTGGCCGCCGGACCGTCCTTGAGTACCTTGGCCACCAGGGCGCCGGCCGGCCGCTTCATGCCGAAGGACTCCGCCAGCTCACGGGTCACATCCTGGATCAGTACCCCCAGCCAGCCGCGCGAGACATAGCCCTTGTCCTTGATCTGGGCCACCACATCCAAGGCCACGTCCACCGGGATGGCAAAGGAAAGCCCCATGAAGCCGCCGGTACGGCTGTAGATCTGCGAATTGATGCCGATCACCTCGCCATCCAGGTTGAACAGCGGACCGCCGGAATTGCCTGGATTGATGGCCACGTCGGTCTGGATGAAGGGGACATAGCTCTCGCTGGGCAGGCTGCGTCCCAGGGCGCTGACCACGCCGACGGATACCGAATGGTCAAAGCCGAAGGGCGAACCGATGGCCATCACCCATTCCCCCACCTTGATCTGGTCGCCTTGGCCGAACTTGACCACCGGCAGGCCGCTGGCCTCCACCTTGAGCAGGGCCAGGTCGCTGCGCTTGTCGGCACCAATCACCTTCGCCACCAGTTCACGGCGATCGTTGAGCCGCACGAGGATTTCGTCAGCTCCGTCCACTACGTGGTTGTTGGTCAGGATGTAGCCCTCGCTGTCGATGATGAAGCCCGATCCCAGTGAACGGGCATCCTCCTCGTCCTGCGGGTCCGGCATCTCGCCGGGATTACCGAAAAAGTGGCGAAACAGGTCACCCCAGGGACCGTCTTCCGGAAACTCAGGCATCGGCATCCCCCGTGGCAGGCGCAGCGCCGGGTGCGACTTCAATTTCTGTTTGGTGCTGATATTCACCACGGCGGGACCGTACTTTTCCACCAACACGGTGAAATCGGGCAGTTCCCGCGCCAATGCGCTGCCGCTCAGCACCAGAAGGAGGAGAAGGAGCCAGGAAAGAGAGATTCTGGATAATGTCATGGGTCTAATTCGCATTGGATTTACCGGAAGGAAAATTGACGGTCACCGGCTGTGCGGCCCGTCGTACTATAACCGCCCGCTGCGCCGGATCACTGCTCCAGCGCCGATTGCGCCAGCGCAGCCAGAGGAAGCCGACAGCCAGACCGGCGATACCACCGAGGATGGCGGGAAGCTCGCTGCCTGTCATGTCAAGCTGCGATGCCAGTGCCTCGGCGAGCAGCGCCCCGGCGACAAGGGCCAGCAGGGGAACCAGATAGAGCATGACCGAACCGCGCACCAGCAACGATTCACTGATGCCTACAATGACGTCTTCTCCCGGTTGTGCTCCGATGGGGTTCAGCACCTCCACCTCATGCAGACGTGCTCCGAACAGGCCCGCCAGGGCGCCGGTACCGCAGCCGCTGCGAGCCGAGCAGCTACCGCAGCTGGAGCGCCGGGCCGTCTGCACCCAGGCCGATTCACCCGCTGTACGCACCACCCGGCCGTTCTCTTCGATCATTGTTCAATCCCGCAGGCTCACGGACTCGGCGATACGCTGCGCCGTGAGCAGCGGCACCTCGCCCATGACGGTAATCGAATAGCCATGGAGGTTGCGGCTGAAGGTGTTGACCGCCCCCAAGCGCAGGCTGCCCACCAGCCCTTCGCCCTGCTCGCTGGCCGGCTCGATGAATACCGAAACCGAGGCCAGCCCGTCGCTGAACAACAGATGCTCCACTTGCGCGTCACCGGCCATGGCATGTTGGCGGTGGTTTTCCAGCACAAACCCCGGGGGCAGCTCGCCGACCGTCCAGCGTTCCGCGCCATCGTGCCATTCCGCCTGCGGCGCTGCGCGCTGCCAGACCACATCGCGGCCACGGGTTTCCGGTTCCAGCAGGGCGGCAGGGAGTTGGTCGTGAAACTCCAGGGCGGTATACATCAACTGCTCCACCACCCGGCCCTCCTCGTTATAGAGCTCGGAACGCAGCAGCAGGCCCTTGTCCTGATGCAGCCAGAGGGCGTGGCCGTAACGGTAACGGTCCAGCGGAGTGATAAGAATCTTGCGGGTATCATGGCCGGCGATACGTTCGCTGCCGGCATCAGTGAAATTGTAATAGCGCTCCAGCGTCTCCAGCCGTGATGGCAGGTCGATGGGTAGGCGACGGGCGGGGCCGGTGCTCTCCTCCACCACCGTATTGTCGTCGGGCAGTATGCAGGTGACGCGATCGTTGTCACGAATCACTTCGCGGGAGGGGCCGCTCAGGCTCAACAGGCGCTCGCGCTCGCTGCCGTCGCGGCTGCTGTGCACGATGCGCATGGTCTGCATGTGACCATCGTGGGAATAGACGAAGATACCGTCATAATCGAGCCGGTGTGCCGCCTGCGACATGCGCTCCAGCCACAGACGGGGACTCGGTGCGTCATCCGCAGCGAATACCTGCGGCACCAGGGATACCAGCAACAGGGCGCTGCCCAACAGGGGATGAAGCATGGTGTGCGTCACTTGGCCGTCTCGTGGCTGACAATCCGCACGTAGGGTAACACCCCCTGCATGCCGGAAGACGCCGAGTACTCGTTATGATTTACCAGATAAGCATTGAGGCGACCGCGGTTGGCGCTCTGCGGCACCACCACGGTGGCCGGGGCACCGGTGCTGGCCAGTTGTACCAGCTCGTGTGCCGACCGGGGGGATTGTGCCAGTTGCATGGCGGTCGGTGCGACGCCGGTGGGCTCCACGGCATTTTGGCGTACGGCCAGGATCGCCACGGCGGCGACCGAGGCGGCGATGGCAACACCGGCAACCTGCTTGGCCAGCGAGGACAGACGCGGCTTGCGGCGCGGTGCCAACAGGGTAGGTTCCTGCTCCAGGGCGGCGCGTACCCGCTGGTGCAGATGGGCCGCCCGGGCCGAGGCGAGGTTGGCATGCAGGGTATCACTAATCAGGTGATAGCGGCTCCAGCGGCCCTGCAGGTCGGCATCCCGTCGCAGCCGCTCCAGTGCCTGACGCAGGGCAGGACCGTGCAGTTCATCATCTACCAGGGCCGAAATCTGTTCATTCGTTTGGTTTTCCATCGTGCTACCGCCTCGGTTCTCGCCGTATCCAGGTTGTTGCCGTATACCCCTTAGTCAATCAAGCAGGGGTTTGAGTTTCGTATCAATCGCCTCGCGCGCGCGAAAAATGCGCGATCGCACCGTGCCGATGGGACAATTCATCGCCTCGGCGATCTCTTCATAGCTGAGTCCCTCCAGTTCGCGCAGGGTAATGGCCGTGCGCAGGTCTTCGGGAAGGTCTTCGATGGCACGGAAAATAGTGCGCTCGATTTCGTCTTTGAGTGCCAGGTGTTCCGGGGTATCGCTCTCGCGCAGGGAACCGGACGACTCCATGTCCAACTGCACGGCGTCGGCAGCGTCGATGTCGGTATCGGGCGGGCGCCGCCCCAGGGCAACGAGGTGATTCTTCGCCGTATTGATGGCGATGCGGTAGAGCCAGGTGTAGAAGGCGCTCTCGCCACGGAAATTGGCCAGGGCGCGATAGGCCTTGATGAAGGTTTCCTGGGCAACGTCGAGCGATTCATCGGGATCCCGGACATAGCGCGAAATCAGCTTGACGATCTTGTGCTGATATTTCTGGACCAGGAGATCGAACGCGCGCTTGTCACCCTGCTGGACACGCTCGACGAGCTCTTGATCGACATGCTGCACGCCCATGGGGGCCTACCCTTTCATCTTGTACTTGAGGCGACCACCCGCTGGACACCGGCTATAGACTGCCTAATGTTGCCAAGAGTTCGCCAAAACATGACGTTTTTCGTATAGTTGCGCATCATAAACAAGCCGGCCTCAGTAGGCCAGCGCTCCTTACGAGGCCACTTTGCGCGATTCCATGCACGGCGAACAACAGCACTATGACGTCCTGGTCATCGGCAGCGGCGCTGCCGGCCTGACCGTGGCCCTCAACCTGCCCGCATCGCTCCGGGTTGCCGTACTGGCCAAGGCCATCAGTGCCGAAGGCTCCACGTTTTATGCTCAGGGTGGCGTGGCAGCGGTACTGGATGCCCACGACTCGGTCGAGTCCCACATCGCCGACACCCTGAACGCCGGCGCCGGACTGTGCCACGCCGATGCCGTGCGCTTCACCGTCGAACACAGCAGGGAGGCCATCCAGTGGCTCATCGAGCAGGGCGTCGCCTTCACCGGCGAGCCGGGTGACGAACAGCACCACGACTATCACCTCACCCGCGAAGGCGGCCACAGCCACCGCCGGGTGATCCACGCCGCCGATGCCACCGGCCGCGCCATCGAGACCACCCTGCTCGACCGGGCCCGTGCCCGCGGCAACATCACCCTGCACGACAACCACATCGCCATCGACCTGATCACCAGCACCAAACTGGGGCGCGGCGACAACCGGGTGCTCGGCGCCTATGTACTGGATCGCAAGCGCGGCAAGGTTGAGGTGCTACGCGCCCGCAGCGTAGTCCTGGCCACCGGCGGCGCCAGCAAGGTCTACCTGTACACCTCCAATCCGGACATCTCCACCGGCGACGGCATCGCCATGGCCTGGCGCGCCGGTTGCCGGGTGGCCAACATGGAGTTCAACCAATTCCATCCCACCTGTCTCTACCACCCCAAGGCCAAGTCCTTCCTCATCACCGAAGCGATCCGTGGTGAAGGCGGCCGGCTGCTTCTGCCCGACGGCAGCCGGTTCATGGAGCGTTTCGACCCCCGCGGCGAACTGGCGCCGCGTGACATCGTGGCCCGCGCCATCGACCACGAGATCAAGCGGCTGGGCGTGGAATGCGTGTACCTGGATATCAGCCACCGTCCGGCGGAGTTCATTCAAAACCACTTCCCCACCGTCTACGCCCGTTGCCTGGAGTTCGGCATCGACATCACCCGCGAACCGATCCCGGTGGTGCCCGCCGCCCACTACACCTGCGGCGGGGTGATGGTCGACCTCAACGGCCGTACCGACATCACCGGTCTGTATGCCGCCGGTGAGGTGACCTTCACCGGTCTGCACGGCGCCAACCGCCTGGCGAGCAATTCGCTGCTGGAGTGCCTGGTGTTCGGGCGCGCCGCGGCGCTGGACATCACGGCGCGCCTGCCGGACCTGCCGCCGGTGGACGCCCTGCCCGCCTGGGACGAAAGCCGCGTCACCGACTCCGACGAGGAGGTGGTGGTGTCACACAACTGGGAAGAGCTGCGCCGCTTCATGTGGGACTACGTCGGCATCGTGCGCACCGACAAGCGCCTGCAACGGGCCAAGCGTCGTGTCGACCTGCTTTGCAGCGAGATTCACGAATACTACGGCAACTTCCGCGTCACCAACGATCTGCTCGAACTGCGCAATCTGGTGCAGGTGGCCGATCTCATCATCCGCTCCGCCATGGCACGCAAGGAGAGCCGCGGCCTGCACTATACGCTGGATTATCCCCACATCGCCGCGGGTGAGCCGCAGGATACCATTCTGGTTCCGGACAACTCGCCGCTGCATTAGGCGGACAGGCACGAGGGTCAAGGTGCGAGATATGAGAGCGGTGTGCGCGGCGCGCACGATTGTTTTATGGAGGGTTACATGAGCGTAGCGAGTTCGTTCCGCGTATCTTGTACCTCGCCGCTCGTCCCGGTGTTCTTCACACCCGTTCCAGCCGCAGCGCCACGCGCAGGGCGCGGAACTGTCCCGGCGGCAGGCTGTCGCCGAGCAGGACGGCCGCATGACGACGGCCGCCTTCCTCGCGCAGGTGCAGCACCACCAGCCAGGGTGTGAGCAGAGTTTCCGGCAAAATACGCACCGGAACCACCGTGTCGTCGCCGCGGTGCCACAACCAGCCGCCGTCGCTTTCACGCGCCAGCCGCACCGGTTGCAGGGTGCGGCGGCGGTAATACTGGTGGCTGAACCACAACGGCGGCAGCAGAAGTGCCGGCCAGAGGAAGTGCAGCGCCAGCCCAATCAGCAGGCCGGCACTGGCAAGATGACTCCACAGCAATAGGCGCAGCAGACGGTGCGAGGGCTGTGACTCAAGGTACAGCGGTGTGACGGATGCATGCGATGACATGGGCGAGGTCTCCATCCTTGGCCTGCTTCGATCCCAGCAGGTAGTCAAGCAACTCCTGATCCGGCAACTCCAGCAGGCGCTGGAAATCCCGCTGTTGCCGCGCGTCCAGCGCGCCATAACCGCGCCGCAAAAATCCCTCCAGCAGCAGATCCAGCTCCAGCATCCCGCGCCGGCAACGCCAGGCCAGTTTCCGCAAGCTTATGCTGTTGTCTTTCACTTGTATCTTGTGACTTGCCACTTGTAACTGCTTGTCAAACCTGATGCGTCAGCATCAGCTGCTTGATGCGGCCGATGGCCTGTGTCGGATTGAGTCCCTTGGGACAGACATCGACGCAGCTCATGATGGTGTGACAGCGGAACAGGCGATAGGGACCGTCCAGTTCCGCCAGGCGCTGCGCCTTGGCCTGATCGCGGCTATCGGCGAGAAAGCGCCAGGCCTGCAACAGGGCCGCCGGTCCACGAAACTGTTCCGGATTCCACCAGAACGACGGGCAGGACGTAGTACAGCAGGCACAGAGGATACATTCGTACAGCCCGTCCAGTTCAGCGCGCTGCTCAGGCGTTTGCAGGCGCTCCACCTCCGGCTCCGGGTCGTGGGCGATGAGATAGGGTTTGACGGCACGGTAGTGGTGATAGAACTGGCTCAAATCCACTACCAGGTCACGCACCACCGGCAGCTTGGGCAAGGGACGCACCGTCACCGGTTCACGCAGCTCCGCCAGCGGCGTGACACAGGCCAGCACGTTGCGGCCATTGACATTGAGACCATCGGAACCGCACACCCCCTCGCCGCAGGAATGGCGGAAGGTCAGGCTCTCATCCTGCGCCGCCTTCAGTTCCAGCAGGGCGTCACGCAGCATCATCCCCGGCCGCACCTCATGCAGTTCGAAGGTCTGCATGTACGGGGCGCTGTCGGTCTCCGGGTTGTAGCGGTGTATGCTGAATTTCATGGCGGCGCGCGGCTCAATAGGTTCTTTCCTGCGGCGGAAAGCTGTCCACCGTCAGCGGTTTCATGCGCACCGGCTTGTAATCCAGCATACGGCCGTCGCGGAAGAACAGGGAGTGGCGCAACCAGCGCTCATCATCGCGCTGTGGATAGTCGACACGGCTGTGGGCACCGCGGCTCTCGGTACGCCCCAGGGCCGAGGTGACGGTGGCCACTGCCAGTTCCATCAGATTTTCCAGCTCCAGCGCCTCGATGCGCGCAGTGTTGAACACCCGGCTGTGGTCGCGCAGCACGGCATCCTGCAAACGCTGCTGCAACGCCAACACCTTGTCGAGACCTTGCGACAGTACCTCCGCGCTGCGGAACACGCCGCAATGGTCCTCCATCACCTGCTGCAGTTCACGGCGCAGGCCATCAACACTTTCGCCCTCACCGCGCCGTTCCCAGCGCGCCAGGCGCGCCAGCGCCTGCTCCACGCTGGCCGGATTGGGCGGACGGTGGAAACGGTTCTCGCGCAGGAATTCGATGATGTCATTGCCGGCGGCACGGCCGAACACCACGATGTCGAGCAGCGAATTGCCGCCCAGGCGGTTGGCGCCGTGTACCGACACGCAGGCGCACTCGCCCACCGCATACAGCCCGGGTACCACCTCCTCACCCTGCCCGGCCGGTACCACCACGCGGCCGTGGCGATCGGTGGGGATGCCGCCCATGGTGTAGTGGGCGGTGGGATAGACGGGGATCGGCGTGCTTGCCGGGTCGATGTGTAGAAAGGTCTGCGCCAGCTCACGGATCGCCGGCAGACGCGCGGCGATGACCTCTGCGCCCAGGTGATCCATCCTGAGCAGCACATGATCGCCCTGCGGGCCGCAGCCGCGTCCTTCTTTTACTTCCATGTAGATGGCGCGGCTCACCACGTCGCGGCTGGCGAGGTCCCTGGCGTGCGGCGCATAGCGTTCCATGAAGCGCTCGCCGTGCCTGTTCACCAGATAGCCGCCCTCGCCGCGCACGGCCTCGCTGATCAGCATACCCTTGCCGGCGATGCCGGTGGGATGGAACTGGAAGAACTCCATGTCCTGTAACGGAATGCCGGCGCGCAGCGCCATCGCCATGCCGTCACCGGTATTGATGCGTGCGTTGGTATTGGTGCGGAACAACTGACCGGCGCCGCCGGTGGCGATGAGCGTGGTCTTGGCCTCGATGAGCAGCGGTTCACCGGTTTCGATCTCCAGCGCGAGGGCGCCGAGGATATAGCCCTGCTCATCGCGGATCAGGTCGACGGCAAAATACTCGTCGAAGAAGTGGGTGCGGGCACGGATGTTCTGCTGATACAGCGTGTGCAGGATGGCGTGACCGGTGCGGTCCGCCGCCGCGCAGGCCCGCGCCGCCTGCGCGCCGCCGAAATTCTGGCTCTGGCCGCCGAAACGGCGCTGGTAAATGCGGCCGTTGGGCAGACGCGAGAACGGTACGCCGGCATGTTCCAGCTCCACGACAATATTGGCCGCGGCGCGGCACATGTATTCGATGGCATCCTGATCGCCCAGGTAGTCGCTGCCCTTGATGGTGTCGTACATATGCCAGTGCCAGTTGTCCGGCAGCACGTTGGCCAGTGCCGCGTTGATGCCGCCCTGCGCCGCCACCGTATGGGAGCGGATGGGAAACACCTTGGACACCACCGCCACGCTGGCCTCGGCCTGGGCCAGTTGCAGGGCCGCGCGCAAACCACCGCCGCCGGCTCCGATCACCAGGGTATCGAACTTGCGTGTAGCCAGCGCGGGCATCACATCACCCCCACCAGGACGCGCACCAGCCAGATCGTCAACACCAGCAACCAGGCCCACAACAGCGCCAGCAGAACCAGACGCAACAGCGGCCGCCGCACATAGTCGAGCAGGACATCACGCACACCGACCCAGGCATGCACCAGCAGCGCAATGAACAGCAGGGCCGCTCCGGTACTCATCATCGGGCCGCGCCACAGCGTCTGCCACGCCGCGTGATCGGCGACCGGATAAAGCAGGAAATACACCGTTGCCCACAGGGTATAACCGGCCAGGTACAGAGCGCTGAGCCGCTGCAGCATCCAGGCGCGCAGACCGGTCACCTGATGGCTCATGGCCACAGCACTCCCGCAATAACGGCCAGCATCCCGGCGGCAAAGACCCAGAGGGCGGAGTGGCGCGCCGCGCCCCGTTCCACACCGAACCCGGCATCGATCAGCAACACACGCAGGCCGGCCAGCAGATGGTGGGCCAGTGCCCACAGCAGCAGGACGCCGAGCAGGCGCGCCGGCCAGGTCTGCAACAGCTGCTGGACTTGGACATAACCTGCGGCATCCCTCAAGGAGCGCTCCAGCAGCCAGATGGCCGGGGCCAGGGCGAGAAACAGCAGCAGTCCGGTGAGGCGATGGACTATGGACACCAGCGCCGTCAGCGGCAGATGCAGTTGCAGCAGATGAAAAAAAACCGGGCGTTGGTGGGGAGTCGTCATGGCTTGAGAAGTATATCAGAGCCCCAATAACGCAGATGTTTGTTGTTTCACTCCGGTATTACCAAGGCCGGGCTATTTGGCTATGATGAACTCTATATCTGATACATGAGGAGACGGTGATGTTGAGTGATTGGCAGGCTTTTCTCCAACAGGCAGGCGCCAGCCTCACGGCCGGTCAAGTGGAGCATTTTGGTGCCCCCGTCGCGGAACGCGCCGCCGCCCTGCAGGGCGATATCGTCGTCGATCTCTCCCACTTTGGCCTGTTACGGGTGGAAGGCCCCGACGCCCTCACCTTCATGCAGGGCCAGTTCACCAACGATGTACGCCAAGTAAACGCCAATCACAGCCAACTCAGCGGGCACCTCAGTCCCAAGGGGCGACTGCTCAACGTCTTCCGCCTGTTCCAGCGTGATGGCGCCTATTACCTGCGCATGCCGGCGGTGCTGGTGCAGCCGGCGCTGGAGCGCCTGCGCAAGTATGTACTGATGTCCAAGGTCACGCTGAGTGATGCCGGTGACAGCCTGCTGCGCATCGGTGTATCCGGCCCCCATGCCTATGCCCGCCTGGTCCAGGAACTGGACCACATGCCGCAGACCGCAGACGAGGTGGCCCATGGCAAGGGACTCACCGTGGTACGCGTCGCGGGTCCCCATCCCCGTGCCGAGGTATACGGTGAGGCGGCGAGCATCCGGGCGTTGTGGCAGAACCTGGCGACTGTGGCGAAACCGGCCGGAGCCTCCGCCTGGGCCCTGCTCGATATCCATGCCGGTCTGCCCAATATCTTCCCGGCCAATGTCGAGGCCTTCGTACCGCAGATGGTCAACCTGCAACTGGTCAACGGCGTCAGCTTTCGCAAGGGCTGCTATACCGGCCAGGAGGTGGTGGCGCGCATGCAGTATCTCGGCACCCTCAAGCGGCGCATGTACCTGGCACACACCGATGGGGAAACTGTCCCGGCCCCCGGCACCGAACTGTATTGCAGCAATTCCGAAAGCGGTCAGGGTGCCGGCCGGGTGGTCGATGCCCAACCTGCCCCGGGGGGCGGTGTCGACCTGCTGGCCGTGGTGCAGATATCGTTGCTGAACGACGAGGTACGCATCGGCGATGCCGCCGGCGCCCGTATCACATTCAAATCCCCGCCCTACGCCTTCCCGGCCGAGGCGCAGGACACTGGAAGCTAACCGTAACATGAAGGAACGACAGTGACTGACATCAGCCGCCTGTTTTACGACGAACTGCTCGCCGACCTGGAACACAACCGCCTGGTCCTGCCTACCCTGCCCGAAGTGGCCCTCAAGGTGCGTGAGGTGGTGGACGACCCGGACTCTTCCATTGCCGATCTGGTCAGGATTATTGTCAGCGACCCGGCGCTGAGTGCCCGCCTGATCCAGGTGGCCAACAGTCCGCTGATGCGCGCCGGTCGCAAGATCGAAAGCGTCGATGCCGCCGTCAGCCGCCTGGGAATGCGCATCGTGCGTGACCTTGCCACCAGCATGGTGATGCAGCAGATGTTTCAGGCCACCTCCGATGTGACCGACCAGCGCCTGCGCCAGTTGTGGGAGCACAGCACCGAGGTGGCGGCCATCTGCCACGCCCTGGCCGGTCAGTTCACCAAGCTGAACCCGGAGCAGGCCCTTCTCGCCGGTCTGGTACATGACATCGGTGCCATGCCCATCCTGACCAAGGCCGAAGATTTCCCCGAACTGTTGCAGGACGAAAAGGCCCTGGACTGGGTCATCCGCGAACTGCATCCGCGCGTGGGCGGCGCCATCCTGCGTTCCTGGAACTTCCCGCCGGAACTGGTGGATGTGGCGGAGCAGCATGAAAACCTCACCTACAACTCGGCGACGGTGGATTTCGTCGACGTAGTGATAGTCGCCAACCTGCAGAGTTATCTGGGCAGCAACCATCCCCTGGCGGAACAGGATCTGGGCACGATCCCCGCTTTTGCCAAGCTGGGGCTCAGTCCGGATGTGAACGTCATCGAGATGGAAGGCACCGGTGATACGATCCGTGAAACTCAGCAGTTGCTGAACATCTAAGGAAGGTCTGAATAAGTCCATCCTGGACTTCTCAGGTCGCTCTCGCCCCTCCATGGGCTGCGCGACATAAGTCCATCCGTGCACAAAACCACGCCAAGCGAAAAGTGTGATTTTCGCTTGGCTTCATTTTTCAACGACTTATCGTCGTTGAAAAATGGCGGCACATCCCTGTGCCGCGGAAGGACTGAACTTATTCAGAGCTTCCCTCACCCGGCCAAAGCAACAAGCCGGTTCCTTTGCGGGAACCGGCTTTGCCATTTCTGCCGCGACCGCAGTCTGTTACATCGGCCGCATGTGTGGGAACAGCAGCACGTCGCGTATTGACGGCGCATCGGTGAACAGCATCACCAGACGGTCGATACCGATACCCTCGCCCGCCGTCGGCGGCAGGCCGTGCTCCAGAGCGACGATGTAGTCGGCGTCGAAGTGCATGGCCTCGTCATCACCGGCATCCTTCTCCAGCACCTGCTTGCGGAAGCGCTCCGCCTGATCTTCCGGGTCGTTCAGTTCGGAAAAACCGTTGGCGATCTCGCGGCCGCCGATGAAAAATTCGAAGCGATCGGTCACCGTCGGGTCATCGTCGTTGAGACGCGCCAGCGGCGATATTTCGGTGGGATAGGCGGTAATGAAGGTAGGCTGTATCAGCTTGTGTTCCACCGTCTCCTCGAAGATCAGCGCCTGCACCTTGCCGAGACCAAAGCTGGGCTTCACCTCCTGCCCCAGCTTGCGGGCGATCGCGCTCGCCTCCTCCAGATTATCCAGTTGAGCCGCGGTGATGTGCGCATTGTGGGCGAGAATCGATTCCTTCATGGTCATGCGCTTGAAGGGGGAAGCAAAGTCGAACTCCTGGCCCTGGTATTTGATGGTAGTGGTGCCGAGGATATCCTGCGCCAGCGAACGCAACAGTTCCTCGGTGAGGTCCATCAGGTCACGGTAGTCGGCGTAGGCCTGGTAGAACTCGATCATGGTGAACTCGGGGTTGTGGCGCGTGGACAATCCCTCGTTACGGAAATTGCGGTTGATCTCGAACACACGCTCGAACCCACCCACCACCAACCTTTTCAGATACAGCTCCGGCGCGATGCGCAGGTACAGGTCCATGTCGAGGGCATTGTGATGGGTGACGAAAGGACGCGCGCTGGCACCGCCCGGGATCACGTGCATCATCGGCGTTTCGACTTCCAGGAAACCATGCCGCACCATGAACTCACGGATCAGGTGAATGATTTGCGAGCGCACACGGAAGGTGTTGCGTGAGACGTCGTTGGCGATCAGGTCGAGATAGCGCTGGCGGTAACGCGTTTCCTGATCGGTCAGTCCCTGCCACTTCTCCGGCAAGGGACGCAGCGCCTTGGTCAGCAGGCGGATACTGTCGACGCGCACCGACAGCTCGCCAGCCTTGGTACGGAACAGCACGCCCTCAGCACCGACGATGTCGCCGATGTCCCAGCGTTTGAAATCGTCATAGGCGTCGGTGCCAATGGAATCGCGCTGCACGAACAGCTGAATCTGCCCGGCCATGTCCTTGATATGGCTGAACGACACCTTGCCCATGACACGCTTGAGCATCATGCGGCCGGCGACACTGACACGGACATTTGCCGCTTCCAGGGCGGCATCATCCAGCGCACCATACCGGGCGTGCAGCTCGCCGGTCATGACGTTGCGGCGGAAATCGTTGGGGAAGGCGTTACCGCGCGCACGCAGCGCCTGCAACTTGGCACGCCGCTCGGCGATCAGTTTGTTCTCGTCCAGTTTCTTCTGTTCTTCGCTCATTGAGTGTTCCGCAAATTCCAAGTATCTGATCGCCGCCTTATAGTCCGGACTTCAGGCTGGCTTCGATGAAATCGTCCAGATCGCCGTCCAGCACCGCCTGGGTATTGCCGGTTTCCACGCCGGTGCGCAGATCCTTGATGCGCGACTGGTCCAATACATAGGAACGTATCTGGCTACCCCAACCGATATCGGACTTGTTGTCTTCCAGGGCCTGCTTTTCGGCGTTGCGCTTCTGCAACTCCATTTCATACAGCTTGGCGCGCAACTGGTTCATCGCTGTTTCACGATTCTGGTGCTGCGAGCGTTGGGTCTGGCAGGCGCAGACGATGCCGGTGGGGATGTGGGTGATGCGCACCGCCGACTCGGTACGGTTGACATGCTGGCCGCCGGCGCCGGAGGCGCGATAGACATCGACGCGCAGGTCCGCTGGATTGATCTCGATAGCGATGTTTTCATCCACCTCGGGGGAAACGAACACCGAGGCAAAGGAGGTATGGCGGCGATTGCCCGAATCGAATGGTGATTTGCGTACCAGGCGGTGCACACCGGTTTCGGTGCGCAACCAACCGTAGGCATAGGGACCTTCGAAGCGTATCGTCGCACTCTTGATACCCGCCACCTCGCCCTCGGACACTTCGATCAATTCGGTCTTGAAACCGCGGCGCTCGCCCCAGCGCAGGTACATGCGCAGCAACATGCTGGCCCAGTCCTGCGCCTCGGTGCCACCGGAGCCGGCCTGGATGTCGAGGAAGGCGTTGTTGGCGTCCATCTCGCCGGAGAACATGCGGCGGAACTCCAGTTCGCCGAGGCGCTTGTCGGCCTTGTCGAGGTCAGCCGCCACTTCCGCCAGCATGGCCTCGTCACCCTCCTCACCGGCCATCGCCAACAGTTCGCCGCAGTCGGCCAGGGTCTTGTCCAGGTTCTCGATGGTATTGACCACCTCTTCGAGCTGGGCGCGCTCGCGGCCCAGGGCCTGGGCGCGCTCGGGCTCGTTCCAGACGTCGGGGTCTTCCAATTCGCGGATGACTTCAGTCAGACGTTCGCTTTTGGCAGCGAAGTCAAAGATACCCCCTCAGGGCGTCGAGGCGCCCCTGCATCTCTTTGATGCTGCGGGAAAGAGTATTGAATTCCAGCATGGTTCCAGGATGGCAAAACGAAAACGGCGATAATACTACAGCCGGGGTGGCAGGGTGAACCGCTGTGGAAAAAACAGCGCGCGGCAGAACAATAGCCGGCCCGCCGGCGCGGATCACAGGCCCTTGAGGACGGTGCCGCAGCGCGCCATCAGCGCCTCGGCTTTCTTCTCGTCGATGAGCAGGCGGACCACCTTCTTGCAGCTGTTGACCGCCTCCTGCAAGCCCTCGCGGCTGTCCGGCGCCGCCTCCAGCTTGCTGACAATCTTGCCGGCGTCCGCGCCCAACACCTCCTTGGCAATGGCGATGAGCGCCGCCTTGAGAGTTGGAATGTCCTGCTCTGCGGCGACGGTGCAGGTTTCATCATCGGCGCCCAGGCTGACGCCGCCGATGGAAATAAAGCCTTGCTCCGCCAGGGTGCGCAGGCTGCCGGCCACGTCAGGCAGGGCGGCTCCCTTTTCGTCCACCAACTGCTGCACCGAGGTCTTGCCGTCGATGAGGATGAGGACATAGCGCAGATTACGCTCCAGGCCGTACTTGCGGCTCTGGATCTCCTCTTCGCCCTTGGCGGTCTTGGCGACGATCGCGCTGCGGTCCATGTTATTCGGTCAACTCCTGAATAATCTGGTAAATCAGCTTTACCGTGATCAACACATAGATGGCGCCGAAGAAGAAGATCAGAGACGCGATCAGGCGCATCAGCTCAGCCGGCAGCGCACCGAAGAACGGTGTGGCCAGATAGCCGACGCTGAACAGCACCACCAGCATGACGAGGAAGTTCCACCGCTTGCCGATGACGCCGCCGGGAATCCTGGCCTTGAGGGTGTACACCTGAATGAGGCAGAAGATCATCACCAGTATCGCCGCGAAACTGATGAACAGGGAAATATCGAAATTATTGAATATGCCCGGCATGGCCAGCCCTCCCGCTGTGGTTTTTTTGTGGTGTAAGTCGCGGCCTGTGTCGACCGTTGTATTTATTGTATTTAGTTCGAACATACCTCCGACCACGCAGCTTGGTCAATAGTGCCCTTTCCTCCCTCAGCGGCCCGCGCCGGGCACCACCTCCATGTATTCCACGATGAGCTGTACGGTCTTGTGCTCGCGGAACTCGTTGACGTCCAGGCGGTAGGCCAGCCGCACCTGGCCGGTAGCCCCCTGCCACTGCGCCAGATCGGCATGAAAGGCGATGGCGTCCACGGTGGCACTCTGTCCGGCCCAGCGCAGCAGCAGTTTGACGTGCCGCTCCCCCACCACCCGCTGGGAGACGATATCGAATACGCCATCGAACAGCGGTTCCGGGAAGCCCTGCCCCCAGGGACTGAGGAAACGCAGGGTTTCCGCCACTTCCAGCGTCGCCTCTTCGGGCGCCAGTTCGCCGTCGCTGAGCAGTACATGGGCCGGCGGCTGCGGGCCGAGTTGACGCCGCACCTCGTCGTCGAAGGCGTGGCGGAAGGTGTCCAGCGCCGTGCGCCGCAGCGTCAGTCCCGCGGCCATGGCATGGCCGCCGAACTTCACCAGCAGGCCGGGGTGACGTGCGGCGATCGCATCCAGGGCATCGCGGATGTGTAGGTTCGGCACCGAGCGCGCCGAGCCCTTGATTTCATCGTCGCCGCTGTCGGTAAACACGATCACCGGCCGGTGCAGGCGATCCTTGATGCGCGAGGCGAGGATCCCCACCACCCCCTGATGCCAGGCCGGGTCGTACAGACACAGACCCACGGGCAGTTCGGAACTCTCTTCCAGGTGCATGCGGCGCAGCTCGGCCAGCGCCTGCTCCTTCATCTCTTCCTCCACACCGCGCCGCTCCTGGTTGAGCTGGTCCAGGGTCTGTGCCAGCGGCCGTGCCTGGCGCAAATCGTCACTCAGCAGACAGCGGATCCCCAGACTCATGTCATCCATGCGCCCGGCTGCGTTGAGGCGCGGTCCGATGGCGAAGCCCAGATCGGCGGCGACCAGTCGCGCCGGCTGGCGTCCCGCCACCTCGAACAAGGCCAGCACCCCCGGTGACAACTGGCCGCGGCGCATGCGCGCCAGCCCCTGCGCCACCAAGATGCGGTTGACCTGATCCAGCGGCACCACGTCGGCCACCGTGCCCAGGGCCACCAGATCGAGCAACTGCGCCAGGTTGGGTTCGGCAATGCCGCGGCGGGCGAACCAGCCGTCACGGCGCAGACGGCTGCGCAAGGCCAGCATGACGTAGAAAATGACGCCGACACCGGCCATGGCCTTGGAGGGAAAGGCATCGCCCGGCTGGTTGGGATTGACGATGGCATCGGCCGCCGGCAGCTCCGCCCCCGGCAAGTGGTGATCGGTGATCAGCACCTTGATTCCCAGCGCCTGCGCGGCGGCCACACCGTCGAGGCTGGAGATGCCGTTATCCACGGTGACGATCAGATCGGGCCGGCGAGCGGTGGCCACGGCCACGATCTCCGGCGTCAGGCCGTAACCGTATTCGAAGCGGTTGGGGACCAGGAAATCCACCTGTTCGGCACCCAGCAGGCGCAGTACGCGCAGGGCCAGGGCGGTGCTGGTGGCGCCATCGGCATCGAAGTCCCCCACCACCAGGATGCGCTGCTGTAACTCCAGTGCCTGCACCAGCAGATCCGTTGCGGTATCGATGCCGTGCAACAACTCGAACGGTGGCAGGCGATCGAGCGTGTGCTGAAGTTCGTCGCTGTGCCGGATACCGCGGCTGGCGCAGACCCGTGCCGCCAGCGGCGGCAGAGTCTGTGCCAAGGTATTGACGTGTTCGGGTAGCGGACGACGAACGATGGGGCGATGTTGAGCTGTCATCAGTGCAATCGACGGTTATGCGAGGGCAGCCACCGGGTGACGCCGACGCCACCAGCGGCGCACGCTGCGACGATCAAGCCGATAGTGACAGGCCGTGGCGGCAAAATGAATGTCGAGCCCAGCCAGTTCACCACGGCGCAGCGCCATCAACAGAGGCGCGAACCAGTGCTGTTCCAGAGACGGCAACTCCTCCCGCATGAGTACCAGCCCATCGCCGCGACCTTGCAGCCAGCCTGCCGCATCGCCTGCGGCCGCATGCGGGATGCCCGCCTGTGCCGCGATACCGCGCAGCAGGCAGTCATCACCCTGTACCTGCGCCCAGGGCACGTCCAGTGCAGGCAGTTCGGCACCGCCCCATAACCAGAGGCTGTTGACGGTCGGCTGTCCGTGATCGCGCCGCCGCGCATTGACGGCGCTGGCGTGAAACAACATCTGGATTTCATTCAACGCGGCCTGTAGACGCAGACCATCCTGCCCCTGTGGCCGCAGCGGCCAGATATCGCGTCCCTCGGCGCTGTCCGGCGGTGTCGTGCGCAGTTGCAGGGATTGCGGCAGGCGCAAATACCAACGCGTGGGGTGTGGCGCAAAGAGCTGCCAGCCGTCAGCGTGGAACAACGCGTTGAACTCCGCGGCGAGCGCCGCGGCTTCCGCCGCCGTTATCGCCAGGGATTCGGCGCGGGCGGTGAGATAGACCGTGGCCTGATCGGCGCTCAAATGGACCGGCTCGGCGCACAGCCAATAACCTGTGCCGACATCGAGGCCATCGCCCAGCGCGCACAGCGGACCGAACGGAGATTCCGCTTCCGCGGGTGACGGGTTCGTCAGGTGCAGCAGGCGCTGCTGCATGGAGGCGGATTGAATGCGGTGGCGCTCAGCGCGTGCCAACAAAGTCTCCAACGCCGGCAGGCGTTGCTGCACGGAAGTCAGGAGATGGGGAAGCAACAGCGTTAGGGTACGACTCATGACGCGGAGGAAAGCTGCAAGCTACCCGTGACTTCAGTTGGTTCTTGCAACTTTCCTCTTGTATCTGCCGTTAAGCCATATTGTCGAGGATCGCCTTCTTCACGGCATCGAGCTTGGCCTCGACGGTGAGCATGGGCGATGTGCTCTGCTTGATGGCGGTATCCGGATCCTTCAGGCCGTGGCCGGTCAGGGTGCACACCACCTTGCTGCCCTCGGGGATCTTGCCGATCTTGATATCGCGCAGCGCGCCGGCCAGCGAGGTGGCGGAAGCGGGTTCGCAGAACACGCCCTCCTTCTCCGCCAGCAGCTTCTGGGTGGCGAGGATCTCCTCGTCGCTGCATTCATCGAACCAGCCCTTGGAGTCCTTCTGCACCTGCCAAGCCTTGTCCCAGCTCTGCGGGTGGCCGATACGGATGGCGGTGGCAATGGTTTCCGGATTGTCCACCATGTGACCGCGCATGAACGGTGCGGCGCCGGATGCCTGATACCCCACCATGCGCGGCACGTTGTTGACGATGCCGTGGTCGCGGTATTCGGTATAACCCATCCAGTGCGCGGTGATGTTGCCGGCATTGCCCACCGGAATGCAGTGGAAATCCGGCGCGGTACCCAACTCCTCGATGATCTCGAACGCTGCGGTCTTCTGCCCCTGCAGGCGGAACGGGTTGATGGAGTTGACGATGGTGACCGGCGCCTGGTCGGCCACCTCCTTCACCAGCTGCATGCCGGCATCGAAGTTGCCCTTGATCTGAATCACCACGGCGCCGTGGATCATCGCCTGGGCCAGCTTGCCCAGCGCAATCTTGCCCTCCGGGATCAGCACGAAGCAGGTGATGCCGGCGCGCGCGGCATAGGCGGCGGCGGCCGCAGAGGTGTTGCCGGTGGAGGCGCAGATGATGGCCTTGGAGCCTTCTTCCACCGCCTTGGTCACGGCCATGGTCATGCCACGGTCCTTGAAGGAGCCGGTCGGGTTGAGTCCTTCGTACTTGACGTAGATGTCGACGTTCTTACCGAGCAGCTTGGGAATGTTGTGCAGGCGGATGAGCGGCGTGTTGCCCTCGCCCAGGCTGATGATGCGGGTGTCGTCGTGAACCGGCAGACGGTCGCGGTAGCGGTCGATGAGACCGGTGTAACGGGTGCGGAATGTCATGGTGACCTCGGTTATTTCAAACTTTCCATACGCATGCGCATCACCGGGGCACTGATCGCCGCCAGCGCCTCGATTTGCGCAATAGCCCTGTTCATCTTCTCCTCGCGCACGCGGCGGGTGAGCAGGATCACCGGCACGGTACTGTCCTCTTCGGAAGGCTCCTTCTGGATTACCGCTTCGATGCTGATGTCGAGATCGCCCAGGATACGGGTGACGTCGGCCAGCACGCCCGGCTTGTCCTGAGCCTGCAGGCGCAGGTAGTAAGCGGTCTCCACCTGCTCCATCGGCAGGATGGGAATATCGTGCAGGGCATCGGGCTGGAAGGCCAGATGTGGCACGCGGTTGTTGGGATCGGAGGTGAGGGTGCGCACCACATCCACCAGATCGGCCACCACGGCGGAGGCCGTCGGCTCGGCACCGGCGCCGGCACCGTAATACAGGGTCGGTCCGACGGCGTCGCCCTTCACCAGCACGGAATTCATCACGCCGTCGACGTTGGCGATGAGACGACGTGCCGGGATCAACGTCGGGTGCACACGCAGCTCGATGCCGCCATTGGTGCGGCGCGCCACACCGAGGTGCTTGATGCGATAGCCGAGCTGTTCGGCATAAGCCACATCCTCGCGGGTGATGCGCGTGATACCTTCGGTGTAGACCTTGTCGAACTGCAGCGGGATACCGAAGGCGATGGCGGCGAGGATGGTCAGCTTGTGCGCCGCATCGATGCCTTCCACGTCGAAGGTGGGATCGGCCTCGGCATAGCCCAGGCGCTGCGCCTCGGCCAGCACATCGGCGAAGTCACGCCCCTTGTCGCGCATCTCGGTGAGGATGAAATTGCCGGTACCGTTGATGATGCCGGCGAGCCACTCGATGCGGTTGGCGGCGAGGCCCTCGCGAATTGCCTTGATGATGGGAATGCCGCCGGCCACCGCGGCCTCGAACGCCACCATCACGCCCTTCTGCTGCGCCTTGGCAAAGATATGGTTGCCGTACTTGGCGATGAGCGCCTTGTTGGCGGTGACCACGTGCTTGCCGTTGTCGATGGCGCGGTTGACCATTTCCCAGGCCAGACCGTCGCCGCCGATCAGCTCGACGATGACATCCAGCTCCGGATTGTCCACCACCTCGCAGGGATCGGTGGTCAGGGTAATGCCGGTGGTGTCACAGATACGCGCCTTGCTGATGTCACGCGCAGCGGCATGCGTGATGACGATGCCGCGACCGGCGCGGCGGGCGATCTCTTCGGCATTGCGTTTGAGCACGTTGACGGTACCACCACCGACGGTACCGAGGCCCAACAGTCCTACCTTGACGGGTTTCATCTTTCCAATGTCCTGCTACGTGTTTTGAATTATTGGCCGTGATGGCGCTTGCGGTAGTGTTCCAGGAAGCGCGCGAAACGGGTCATCGCCTCGGTCATCTCATCCATGCCGGGCAGAAAGACCAGGCGCAGGTGATCCGGTGCCGGCCAGTTGAAGCCGGTGCCCTGCACCACCAGCACCTTCTCGTCTTCCAGCAGTTCGAGAATGAACTGGCGGTCATCACGAATCGGATACACCTTGGGGTCGAGACGCGGGAAGGCATACATCGCACCCTGCGGCTTGACACAGGACACGCCGGGGATGGCGTTCAGCGCCTCCCAGGTGTACTGGCGCTGGCGATACAGCCGACCGCCCGGCGCCACCAGATCGTTGATGCTCTGATAACCGCCCAGTGCGGTCTGAATGGCGTGCTGCGCCGGCACGTTGGAACACAGGCGCATGGAGGCCAGCATGGTCAGCCCCTCGATGTAATCGCCGGCATGGCGCTTGTCGCCGGACACCACCAGCCAGCCGGCACGGTAGCCGGCGGCGCGGTAATTCTTCGACAGGCCATTGAAAGTGACGAAAAACACATCGTCGGCCAGCGAGGCGATGGAGGTATGCGTCACGCCGTCGTACAGCACCTTGTCGTAGATCTCGTCGGCATAGACGATGAGCTGGTGCTGACGGGCGATCTCGACCAGTTCCTGCAACAGGTCCAGCGGATACACTGCGCCGGTTGGATTGTTCGGGTTGATGATGACGATGGCGCGGGTGTTCGGCGTGATCTTGGCGCGAATGTCGTCCGGGTCCGGCAACCAGCCGGACTGCTCGTCACAGATGTAGTGGCGCGCGATGCCGCCGCCCAGCGATACCGCAGCGGTCCACAACGGATAGTCCGGCGCCGGCACCAGCACCTCGTCACCGTTATTGAGCAGGGCCTGCATCGCCATCACGATCAGCTCGGAGACGCCGTTGCCAACATAGATGTCCTCCAGCTGCACGTTGGCGATCTTCTTCTCCTGCGTGTAGTGCATGATCGCCTTGCGCGCGGAGAACAATCCCTTGGACTCGGAATAGCCCGAGGCGGCGGGCAGATTGTAGATGACATCTTGGATGATCTCTTCCGGCGCCTCGAAACCGAACGCCGCCGGATTGCCGATGTTCAGCTTGATGATGCGATGCCCCTCTTCCTCCATCTGGCGCGAGCGCGCCATCACCGGGCCGCGGATGTCGTAGCAGACATTGGCCAGCTTGGTGGATTTATGTACCGGACGTAACAGGGGCACGGAGGAACTCGACGTGGGTTTGATGAGTTTCAAAGTAAACCATCCTTGCGAAACATTTCGCGTATACCGCGGATTGCCTGGCGGGTGCGGTGCTCGTTCTCGATCAGGCTGAAGCGTACATGATCGTCGCCATAGTCGCCGAATCCGATGCCGGGCGACACCGCCACCTTGGCTTCTTCCAGCAGGCGCTTGGAGAACTCCAGTGAGCCGAGATGGCGATAGGCCTCGGGAATCTGTGCCCACACGAACATGGTGGCCTTGGGCGGCGTCACCTGCCAACCGATGCCGTTGAGCCCCTCGCACAGCACGTCGCGGCGCCTCTGGTACATGTCGCTGATCTCGCGCACGCAGTCCTGCGGCCCTTCCAGCGCGGCGATGGCCGCCACCTGGATCGGCGTGAACATGCCGTAGTCGAGATAGGACTTGATGCGCGCCAACGCACCAACCAGCGTCGGGTTACCGACCATGAAACCGACGCGCCAGCCGGGCATGTTGTAACTCTTGGACAGGGTGAAGAACTCCACCGCCACGTCCTTGGCGCCCGGCACCTGCATGATGGACGGCGCGACATAGCCGTCGAAGGCGATGTCGGCATAGGCGAGATCGTGGATCACCCAGATCTGGTGCTCGCGGCAGATGGCCACCACGTTCTCGAAGAACTCGAGGTCGACACACTGGGTGGTCGGGTTGCCCGGGAAGTTCAGCACCAGGAATTTCGGCTTGGGCCAGGAGGTGCGAATGGCCTTCTCCAGTTCGGCGAAGAAATCGACGCCCTCGTGCAGCGGCACATGGCGGATATCGGCGCCGGCGATGACAAAACCATAGGGATGGATCGGATAGGCCGGATTGGGCACCAGCACGGCATCGCCGGGGCCGACGGTGGCCAGGGCGAGGTGCGCCAGGCCTTCCTTGGAGCCGATGGTGACGATGGCCTCGCTGTCCGGGTTCAGCTCGACGGCGAAGCGGTTCCTGTACCAGGTGCAGATCGCCTTGCGCAGGCGCGGGATACCCTTGGAGACGGAATAACGGTGGGTATCGCCGCGCTGCGCCGCCTCCACCAGTTTGTCGACGATGTGCTGCGGAGTCGGCTGGTCGGGGTTGCCCATGCCGAAGTCGATGATATCCTCGCCGCGCGCCCGGGCCTTCTGCTTCAGATCGGTGACTATGGCGAAGACATAAGGCGGTAAACGCTTGATTCTCTGGAAGTCTTCTATCAAAGCCGTGGTTCCGCGCACAGGTTGACGCCGGGGAAACCCCGGGCCGAATAAAGCTGCTAACATTACTGGCCCGGTTTTCTGCTGTCAACGAATCGCCGGGAGCGATTCGTCGCTTCAGCCCCCGCAGGGGGGGAGGCGCAGGGATGCGCCGAACAACGAATCGCCGGGAGCGATTCGTCGCTTCAGCCCCCGCAGGGGGGAGGCGCAGGGATGCGCCGAACAACGAATCGCCGGGAGCGATTCGTCGCTTCAGCCCCCGCAAGGGGTGAGGCGCAGGGATGCGCCGAACAACGAATCGCCGGGAGCGATTCGTCGCTTCAGCCCCCGCAGGGGGTGAGGCGCAGGGATGCGCCAAGCAACACAAACCACTCCTATGGAAGGTCTGAATAAGTCCATCCTGGACTTCTCAGACCACGCCAAGCGAAAAGTGTGATTTTCGCTTGGCTTCATTTTTCAACGACTTATCGTCGTTGAAAAATGGCGGCACATCCCTGTGCCGCGGAAGCTCTGAACTTATTCAGAGCTTCCCTATATCATATTGCGCGTTATTGCCCAGGATTTTTGCCCATGAAGTTCAGTCAGGACACGTTCGGCAGCGGCTATGCCATCCGCGCCTACGATGCCGCAACGGTCACCATCATCGGCCCTGGCGCGCCGAACGAGAACGGCAGCGTGCAGCCCGTCAGCGAGGTGCTGCGCCGCAGCTTCGCCCTCGCCCCGGACCGGCTGCTGCGCGACTGGCCGCCGCAACAGTACGCCGACCTGCACAGCGAACACTTCGCCACTCTCCTGGCCCTGGAACCGGAGGTGGTCCTGCTCGGCACCGGCACGAGTTTCCGCTACACCTCCCCCGCCCTGCTCGCCCCGCTCACCGCGCTCGGCATCGGCGTGGAGGTCATGGACACCGGTGCTGCCTGCCGGACCTACAACGTCCTCGCCGGAGAAGGCCGCCAGGTGGTGGCCGCCATCCTGATCGAGGCCACCCCCTGAAAAGCAAACGGGGCGGAAACCGCCCGGTCCCGCCCCGTCCGCCAGCGCCGTTACTTACGGAAGGTCTGAATAAGTCCATCCTGGACTTCTCAGACCACGCCAAGCGAAAAGTGTGATTTTCGCTTGGCTTCATTTTTCAACGACTTATCGTCGTTGAAAAATGGCGGCACATTCCTGTGCCGCGGAAGCTCTGAACTTATTCAGAACTTCCTTACATGTACCGGATCATCGCCTCGCCGAAGGCCGAGCAGGACAACTCCTGGGCACCGTCCATCAGGCGGGCGAAGTCATAGGTCACGGTCTTGGCCTGAATGGCGCCGGACATGCCCTTGACGATGAGGTCGGCGGCCTCGCTCCAGCCCAGGTGGCGCAGCATCATCTCGGCGGAGAGGATGATGGAGCCGGGGTTGACCTTGTCCTGGCCGGCGTACTTGGGCGCGGTGCCGTGGGTGGCCTCGAACATGGCCACGGCGTCGGACAGGTTGGCCCCGGGGGCGATGCCGATGCCACCCACCTGGGCCGCCAGGGCGTCGGAGATGTAGTCGCCGTTCAGGTTCAGGGTAGCGACCACGCTGTATTCCTCGGGGCGCAGCAGGATCTGCTGCAGGAAGGCGTCGGCGATGACGTCCTTCACCACGATCTCGCGGCCGGTCTTGGGGTTCTTGAACGCGCACCACGGCCCCTTGTCGATGAGCTGGGCACCGAACTCCTTCTGCGCCAGGGCGTAGCCCCAGTCACGGAAGGCGCCTTCGGTGAACTTCATGATGTTGCCTTTGTGCACCAGCGTTACCGAGGAGCGATCGTTATCGATGGCGTACTGGATCGCCTTGCGCACCAGGCGCTCGGTGCCCTCGCGCGATACCGGCTTGATGCCGATGCCGGAGGTGGCCGGGAAGCGGATCTTCTTGCCGGCATTCATCTCCTTGGAGAGGAACTCGATGACCTTTTTCGCCCCCTCGCTCTCCGCCGCCCACTCGATGCCGGCGTAGATGTCCTCGGTGTTCTCGCGGAAGATCACCATGTCGGTCTTCTCCGGCTCCTTCAACGGGCTGGGGGTGCCGGCGTAGTAGCGCACCGGACGCAGGCAGACGTACAGATCCAGCTCCTGGCGCAGGGTGACGTTGAGGGAACGGATACCGCCGCCCACCGGGGTGGTCAGGGGGCCCTTGATGGACACCACGAACTCCTTCACCGCCTGCATGGTCTCTTCCGGCAGCCACACGTCGCGCGCGTAGACCTTGTTGGCCTTCTCGCCGGCATACACCTCCATCCAGGCGATGGAACGCTTGCCGCCGTAGGCCTTGGCCACTGCCGCGTCCACCACCTTACGCATCACCGGGGTGATGTCGACGCCGGTGCCGTCACCTTCGATGAAGGGAATGATCGGGCGGTCGGGGACGTTGAGGGAAAAATCCGCGTTGACGGTGATTTTCGTGCCGTCGGCGGGCACCTGGATCTTGTCGTAGGCCATGACTGCTCCGTGGGATAGCGGGAAAAATATGGCCGGATTCTAGCATCCGGGGCGGGGCGATGTCAGTCGCCGACTCAGAGGTCCGCGGCGGCGTCGACCAGGCGCGGCCGGCCGGTAAGGTAGCCCTGGGCGAAATCGACGCCGATCTCGTCGAGCAGGCGCAGCACCTCATCGTTGTCCACGTATTCCGCCACCGTCTGCTTGCCCATGGCATGGGCAATCTCGTTCATCGACTTCACCATCGCCAGCTGCACGCTGTCCTTGGCGATATCACGCACGAAGGAGCCGTCGATCTTGACGTAATCCACCGGCAGATCCTTGAGATAGGCGAACGAGCTATAGCCGACACCGAAATCGTCCAATGCCGTGGCGCAGCCCAGGGCCCGCAGACTGGCGAGGAAATCCACCGCCGCCGACAGGTCGGCCATGGCGATGGTTTCGGTGATCTCGAAGGTCAGGCGCTGCGGGGCGACATCGTGCTGTTCCAGCTCCGCGGTGATCAATCGCAACATATCCTGATCGCCGATGGCCATGGCCGACAGGTTGACGGACAGGCGAGCGCCAGGCTCGACGACATTCTCGGCCAGCAGGCGGATGGCCTTGCGCACCACCCAGCGGTCGATCTCCAGAATCAGGCCGAAACGCTCCGCCGAGGGCATGAAACCGGACGGCATGATGATCTCGTCGCTCTCGCCGTGCATGCGCAGCAGCAGCTCGTAGCTTACGATGGAGCGCTGCGGGATGGTGACGATGGGTTGCAGGGCGAACACAAAGCGATCCTGCTCGATGGCCTGCTTGATGCTGCGGGCCCAGCCCATGTCGGCGAACATGGTATCCATGTTGGCGCGGTCGGTGGCCTCATACAGATGCACGCAGTTGCGGCCGGCGCGCTTGGCCATGTGGCAGGCGATGTCGGCACGCGCCATCAGGTCCTCGCGCGAGGTGACATCGGATTCGAACATCGCAAGGCCGATGGAACAGCCGATATCCACCACCCGCCCCTCATGGCGGAAGTTGTAGTCGGCCATCAGCTGGCGGTAGCTCTCCGCCGTGGACAGGGCATGCTCCAGATCGACATCGTAGAGTAGCACGGCAAACTCGTCGCCGCCGAGCCGCGCGATCATGTCGCTCTTGCGACTGCGTTTGGTGATCAGCCCGGCCACCTCGATCAGCACGCGATCGCCGGCGAGATGACCCAGGGTGTCGTTGACGAACTTGAAGTTGTCCAGATCGATATACAGGAGGGCGCAATTGAGACCCTTCTGGCGCATGGAGCGCTGCATCACCCGCTCCAGTTCATCGGTAAAGTACTGGCGGTTGTATAGCCCGGTCAACGAATCATGCTCGGCCAGATGGCGCAGATGGTCCAGCATCGCCTTGCGCTCGCTGATGTCCGACACGATGGCAGTGAAGTAGCGCCGCCCGTCCAGCATCATCTCGCCGACCTTGATGGACATGGGGAATATGGTGCCATCCTTGCGCTGGGCATTGACGTTCATCTCGTTGCCGATGATGCGCTGTTCACCGGTCTCGATGTAGCGTCGGATGTAATTGTCATGCTCCTCGCGTATCGGATGCGGCATCAGCAGGTTGACCTTTTCGCCGATGACCTCCTCCGCCGTGTAGCGGAACAGCGATTCGGCGGCGGTATTGAAGGTTTCGATGACACCGTGCTCATTGATGGTGATGATACCGTCGCTGGCATTATCCAGAATGGAGCGCAGGCGCATTTCGCGGGCATTGACCTGGTTCTGCATCTCGCGGAAGGAACTCAGCAGGGCATCGGTTTCATAGGTCCGCGTTTTCAGCAGCGGGGTATAGGCCTCACCCTTGCCGAGGGCCTGCAGGGCCATGATGACCTGATCGATGGGACGGCGAATGGCCAGTTCGTAGGCGACATAGGCCACCAGCAGCAAAAACACCAGCACGGCGATGACGCGCCAGAGAAAACCGGTGAGCTCCTCGGCAAGACGCAGGGAACTCATCATGCTCTTCGAACCCAGGATGCCCAGCTTGGCTTCGATGGAGTCGAAGCTGCGCCGCACCTCGGCAAACGACGGCTGGATGATATTGCGCAGCACGGCAATATCGCCACGCCAGGCACCCGATGCATAGATGCGGACGATGTCGCCGAAATGCTCCTCGTACTCACCGGCGAGCTGCTGCATCTGTTCGGCACGCTCTGCCAGCAGGGGCAGCCGCGCATTTCTCGCATGGCGTCGCAGGATATCGAGATGACGACGGATCTCGCGCATGTACTCGCTGCGGGTCTGCAGCTGCTGCTGCATGCCGGCCTCCGGGGTACCGAAAACACCCGAACGGTTGGCGATATACATGCGCACCGTGCTGATCTGCTGCGACCATAGATAGCGCAGCTCCTGCAACGATCGCTGCAGGTCGCGGGCAAAGGCACCGCTCGCCTCCACCTCGACGGCCAACATAGCATCATCCAGGGCGGCGGCAAACGCGACATTCAGTGGAAAGAGCTTGCCGGTAATGATAGGTGAGGCCGGAAAGCGCTTATCGAGGGTGGCGATGACATCCAGCAGGTCACGCACGTCCTTGTCCACCAGGCGCAAGGTCATGAGCAGGGTGTCGAAGCTCTGCTGCACCGTGTCATCCTCCGCCAGCAGCACGGAGGCACGCAGTTCGGCCGTCTGGTGATTTATTTCGCCCAGCAACTGCTCCACGCCGGCGCGTGCCGAATCGTCCTGCAGCACCGCATAGCGGTACAGGCCGCCCTCCATGAAATACACGGTGTTCTTCAGCGTCGCGATACCGGCGGTGAAGGCCTGCTGTTGCGCCATCCCCTCCTGGGAGCGGGCCGCCGTCTCACGCACCCGCTGATCGGCATGCAGCACGGCACCGAGCAAGAGCACGCTCAGGAGCAAGGACAGCGCTATAATGCGCCGACGTATGCTGCGCAGCCAGTGAGGCATGGTTTCTTCTTATTGCGTATTGTTGAGCTGTGGTATTGGGAACCGGGCAACGGTACCATATCGCAGCCATTTCCTGCCATGCAGCCTGACAACAGCGGCCTCCCGAGTTACGTGACAAAAGTCATCCTGTTCAATAAGCCCTACGGTGTGCTGCCGCAATTCACCGACACCGAAGGCCGTCCCACCCTGGCTCTGTATCTGTCCCAACCCGGCATCCGCCCGGCCGGACGCCTGGATAGGGACAGCGAGGGACTGTTGCTGCTGACGGACAATGGCGCCCTGCAGCATCGCATCAGTCACCCGCGCCACAAACTGCCCAAGACCTACTGGGTCCAGGTGGAAGGCGTGCCGGATGAAGCGGCGCTGGAGCGGCTGCGCCGCGGTGTGCTGCTCAACGACGGCCCCACGGCACCGGCCAGGGTGCGGCAGATCGAGGAACCGGCGCTGTGGCCGCGCCAGCCGCCGATCCGCTACCGGGCAGCGATCCCCACCTGCTGGCTCGAACTGGAGATCAGCGAGGGACGCAACCGCCAGGTGCGGCGCATGACCGCGGCGGTGGGCCACCCCACCCTGCGCCTGGTGCGCTGGGCCATCGGGCCATGGACCGTGGCCGGCCTCGCCCCCGGCGAATGGCGCGCACTGGCGGCCGATGAATATGCAAATCTGATACAGGAAACCAAAAATGGAAATCTGGAAACCCCACGTCACCGTCGCCAGCGTGCTGGAGCAGGACGGCAAGTTCCTGCTGGTGGAGGAAGAGGCCGACGGCCGCGTGGTGTATAACCAGCCCGCCGGTCATCTGGAAGAGGACGAGAGCCCCATCGCCGGCGCCGCACGCGAGACGCGGGAGGAAACCCGTTACGACTTCGTGCCCGAGGCCCTGCTCGGGGTGTACCGCTGGCGCAAGCCGGACAGCGACATCACCTACCTGCGCTTTGCCTTCACCGGCCGCATCACCGGCCACGACCCCGCACGCGCCCTCGACAGCGGCATCCTGCGCCCGGTGTGGCTCAGTCGTGACGAAGTGGCCGCCCTGGGCGACGCCCTGCGCAGTCCGCTGGTACTGCGCTGCATCGACGACTACATCGCCGGCAAGCGCTACCCACTGGAACTGCTGACGGAGATGGTGTGAGTAACAAGCCCTACGTCATCGTCGGCATGTCCGGCGGCGTCGACTCCTCGGTCGCCGCCCTGTTGCTGCTGCAGCAGGGCTACCGGGTGGAAGGCCTGTTCATGAAGAACTGGGAGGAGGACGACGATGCGGACTACTGCGCCGCCGCCGTCGACCTCGCCGACGCGCGCGCGGTATGCGACAGACTGGGCATCCCGCTGCACACCATCAACTTCTCCGCCGAATACTGGGAACGGGTATTCAGCCACTTCCTGGCCGAATACAGCGCCGGGCGCACGCCCAACCCGGACATCCTGTGCAACAAGGAGATCAAGTTCCGCGCCTTTCTCGACCATGCCCTGGAACTCGGTGCCGACGCCATCGCCACCGGCCACTACGCCCGTGTGCACCGTGGTGATGACGGCGTCTACCAGTTGCTGAAGGGCCTCGACCCGGACAAGGATCAGAGCTACTTTCTCTACACCCTGCAACAGGAACAACTGGCGCATGCCCTGTTCCCGGTGGGCGGGCTGCGCAAGAGCGCCGTGCGCCGGCTGGCGCAGGACCACGGCCTCGTCACCCACGACAAGAAGGACAGCACCGGCATCTGCTTCATCGGCGAGCGCCGCTTCAAGGACTTCCTGGCCCGCTACCTGCCGGCACGGCCCGGCGAGATGCGCACCCCGGCGGGCGAACTGCTCGGCCACCACGACGGCCTGATGTACTACACCCTGGGTCAGCGCCAAGGCCTGGGCCTGGGCGGCCGCAAGGAGCACGGCGAGGCACCGTGGTATGTGGTGGGCAAGGATTTGGCGCAGAACATTCTGTGGGTGGACCAGGGCCATGATCATCCGTTGCTGTTCAGTCGCGCCCTCCAGGCCGGCCAGTTGCACTGGGTGGCCGGCCGGCCGCCTTCCCTGCCGCACCCCTGCCAGGCCAAGGTGCGCTACCGCCAAGGCGATCAACCCTGTACCATCACGGCCCTGCATGCCGACCGCTGCGAGGTGGACTTCGCCCAGCCGCAGCGCGCCGTCACACCGGGCCAGTCCGTGGTTTTCTATGATGGCGACATCTGCCTCGGCGGCGGCATCATCGAACAGACGACACCGAACTGAAGCCATGAGCAAGACCCTTACCGACCGCACCCTGGCCCTCGCCGGGCTGTTTCAGGCCGCGTCCCTGGTGGCACAGACCGCGCGCCGCGGCATGGTGGAGCAGGCCCCCTTCGAGGCGTTGATCCGCAGCCTGTTCGTGCGCGATGCCGAAACCACCGTGGATGTCTACGGCGATCTCTCCGCCCTGCGCCACGGCCTGCAAATCATGCGGAAGCAACTGAGCGGCAAGGTCGACGAACAGGATGTTGAGGTAATGCGCTATGTCGTGGCCCTGCTCACCCTGGAACGCAAACTTGCGGCGCGCAAGGACCTGCTCAACACCATCGCCGAAGGACTGCAAAAGGCCGAACGGCAGCGGGACCACTTCCATGCCACCCACGAATCCGTCATCGCCGCGCTGGCCGATATTTACATCAACACCATCAGCACCCTGCAGCCGCGCATCATGGTGACGGGTGAACACGGCCACCTGCAAAACCCCGACATCGCCAACCGCGTGCGCGCCCTGCTGCTGGCCGGTATGCGCTCCGCCGTGCTGTGGAGCCAGAGCGGCGGCGCCCGCTGGCAACTGTTGTTCAAACGCAAGGCTTTCGTCACCGAGGCACAGCGCCTGCTGGCACTGACGACCCATTGAACCCCAGTTGCAAGTGACAAGTTACAAGTGACAAGAAAACGTCTTGCCGTGTAATTTTGCTTGCAACTTGTAACTTGGAACTTGCGACTCAAATATGAAACACGACGCCCTGCTCAAACACGCCGCCACCCTGCTGGCCGCCATCCTCAACGGCCAGGGTGCCGCCGACAAGGCGATGGAGCGCTATTTCCGCGAGCACCGCGAGATGGGCGTGCGCGACCGCGGCGCCGTGGCAGAGACGGTGTACGCCTGTCTGCGCCGCCTGGCCCTGCTGCGCCATGCCGCTGGCGACAACGCCCCTGCCTCGGCGCTGGTGGCGGTACATTTTCTGACCCAGGGCTGGAGCGCGCGCGCCCTGGAACAGGCGCACTACCCCGAGCGCCCCGGCTTCGAGGCCCGCAGCCTGACCGAGCGCGTGCGCGCCCTGGCCACCAGCGAACTGCCGCTGGAGGTGCGCACCAATCTGCCCGGCTGGCTGGTGGAAAAGCTGGTGGCGCAGCTCGGCGAGGAGGAAACCCTGCGCCTGGCCGAAGCCCTCAATCAGCCGGCGCCGCTGGACCTGCGCGTCAACACCCTGAAGGCCGACCGCGCCGCCGTGCAGGCCAGACTGGCCGAGGAAGGCCACGCCCTGGAGCCGACACCCTACTCGCCCTTCGGCCTGCGCCGCGCCGACCGCGCCCCACTGTTCAAGAGCCCCAGCTTCCAGGGCGGCCTGTTCGAGGTGCAGGACGAGGGCAGCCAGTTGCTCGGTCTGCTGCTGGAGCCAAAGCGGCGCGAGATGGTGGTGGATTATTGCGCCGGCGCCGGCGGCAAGACCCTGGAACTCGGTGCCATGATGGCCAATACCGGCACACTGTACGCCTTCGACATCGTCGCCAAGCGTCTGGAGAAACTGAAGCCGCGCCTGGCCCGCGCCGGACTCGACAACGTGCGCACCGTGGTGATCTCCCCCGAGCGCGACGACCGCGTGCGCCGCCTCGCCGGCAAGGCGGACCGCGTGCTGGTGGATGCACCGTGCAGCGGCAGCGGCACCGTGCGCCGCAATCCCGACATCAAGTGGCGTCCGCTGGACCTCCCCGTCATCACCGCCACCCAGCGCCAGATTCTGGAGACCGCCGCCAGTCTGGTCCGCCCCGGCGGTCGCCTGGTCTATGCCACCTGCAGTCTGCTGCGCGAGGAAAACGAAGATGTGGTGCAGGCCTTCCTCGCAGCACACCCGGAGTTCTCCCTGCTCCCCGCCAGCGAAATTCTCGCCCGCCGCAACGTGGCCCTGCCCGACGCCGGGGAGGTGCTGCGCCTGTGGCCGCACCGCCACAATACCGACGGCTTCTTCGCCGCCGCGCTGGAGCGCAATGCCCAATAAACGGCCGGCGACACGAGCGCCCCGTTTCCTGTCATCACCCTGTCATCCGACGGCATCAGGATTGATGCCGTCGTCCGCTATTGCCCGCCGGATGTGAACTAGGTAACATCCTTACACGCAGCGGGCTTGTCAGACATTTGGCAACACGTCTCCGCTGCAATGGAGCTTTCCTGGAGTCAATCAAGGACGAGAACATGGACAAAAAACAAGTCATTACGCACCTGCGCGCCACCAAGTCCGCCCACATCAAGTGGCGCGCCTACGCCCAGGCCATCGTCGCCGGCCTCCCCATCAACGAAGATCAGGTTCCGGTCATCCATACCGACTGTGCCTTCGGCAAGTGGTACTACGGCCCGGGCCAGAAGCTGTCCTCGCTGCCGGGCTTCCAGGCCATCGAAACACCGCACGAAGCCCTGCACAGCATCTACATGCAGATCTTCAAGCTGCTGTTCGAGACCGAGGAAATAAGTTTTTTCCAAAAGCTCATTGGCACCGGAAAGAAGCGCGACGATCGCCGCGAGCAGCTCAACACCCTGCTCAACAGGCTGATCGAAATGTCCAAGACCCTGCTCGCCGCCATCGAGTTGCTGGAGCAGGAGGTGCTGGGGATGGACGAGAAGGCGGTCGCTGAACTGATCTGACATGTGGGAGCGGACCGAGTCCGCGATGCAGCGTGAGGGAGAAACACGCGTGTCGCGGACATGGTCCGCCCCTACAGGCGGTTATTCCACAGAACCAAACGAGGCATCGGCGCTGTAAGGCGGCAGCGGCAACCCGGCAATGCGCGATCCCTGCACCACCGGTCCGCGTGGGAACAGTGAATACAGCCAGCGCCGCCCGCCGTAGTCGTTGAAGGCCTCCTCCAGCGCCGCCGAAAGTACCCGTCCACTCGGCGCGCGACCGTTACGGCGATAGTGCTCGCGCAGGAAATGCACCACGTTCCAGTGGTCCGCCGTGAGCGCAATGCCCTCTTCCTGTGCCAGCCGCGCCGCCTCCCGCTCGTCCCAGGGAGGCAGTTCCAGCATATGCCCGTCAGGGTCGCGGCTGACGCTCTCCGCGTTGTGGATGAACTTGTTGATATCGACGTGACTCATGATGCACCTCCCTGGACCTGCCAATACCCAACCAATAGCATCGGATATTGCAAGTATAGTCCGCCGGGTGGACTACAGCAGGAAATAGGTGCAGGCAAACACCGCGGCAAAGACCGCCACCACGTCGGCGGTCAGCGCCGCCAGCAGGGTGTGGCGGATGCGGCGGATCTGTACCGCGCCAAAGTACACCGCCAGCACATAGAAGGTGGTTTCGGTGGAGCCTTGCAGGGTGCTGACCAGATAGCCGGTATAGCTGTCCGGACCGATGGCCGGGTCGTTGATGATGGAGGCCAGCACGCCATAGGCGCCCGAACCGGACAGGGGACGCAACAGCGCCATGGGCAGGGCCTCCGCCGGCAGACCGATGGCGCCGGTCCAGGGGGCGAGCGCGCTGACCGCCGCCACCAGCGCCCCGCTGGCGCGCAGCATCCCCACCGCCACCAGGATCGCCACCAGATAGGGAATGATGCGGATGGCGACCTGAAAGCCCTCTTTCGCCCCCTCCACGAACACCTCGTAGATGCGCACCCGCCGCAGCAGGCCGAAGGTGAGGAAACCCAGCATCAGGCCGGGCAGGATCCACGGCGCGATGACGCGGCCGTACAGGACGCTGAGGGGTATCAATGCCAGCAAGGTGCCCAGGGCCAGCATGGATATCCACAGCGGATAGGTCTGGCCGGCCTCTGCCGGCAGTGCCTTCTCCCCCGACGGCTCAACCACGCCCGGTGCCGGCGTGGCAACGGGTTCCAGGGGAAAGAAGCGGCGGTAGGCGAAGGCGGCGATGATCGCCGCCGCGGTGGCGCAGAAGGTGGCGAACAGCGTGGTGGGCAGGATGCCCGCCGGGTCGGCGGAGCCGGCCGCCGCGCGCAGGGCGATGACGCCGGTGGGCAGCAGGGTCACGCTGGAGGTGTTGATGGCGAGAAACAGCACCATGGCGTCGGTGGCCGTGCCGGGCCGGGTGTTGAGCCGCTCCAGCTCCTGCATGGCGCGGATGCCGAAGGGCGTGGCGGCATTGCCCAGGCCCAGGGCATTGGCGGAAAGATTGAGGATCATCGCCCCCATCGCCGGATGGTCCGCCGGCACCGAGGGAAACAGACGCACCATCAGCGGCCGGATCAGACGGGCGATGATCACCAGCAGCCCGCCCGCCTCGGCCACCTTCATCAGGCCGAGGAACAGCGTCATCACGCCCACAAGGCCCAGGGCCAGTTCCACCGAACCCGCCGCCGATTCCACCATGGCGGTGGACAGGGCATCCATCGGTGCCGCGCCCTCGCCTGCCCAGCGCAGCTGATGCCACGCGGCGGTACCAAACGCCACCGCGACGAGAAAGAAAAAGACGAAGTTCATTCGATTGGAAAGGCCAATTCGTTAAACGCAAAGACGCAAAGGACGCCAAGAGCGCAAAGGGCTTAAATTGATCTTCAGGGGTCGCGATTCCCTGCAAGCCGCTGATTTACCGGGCGCCTGCGTCGATGCCACTGCCTCCCTCTCGCAGATTCGCATCAACACCTTTGCGCTCTTGGCGTCCTTTGCGTCTTTGCGTTGAAGGCTTTTGTCCGTAATATCCGGCGCTCAAAGCTCCTTGCACACGTACTTGATGCTCGGGTCTTCCACGCTGGTGCTGACCGAGAAACCCAGGGCGCGCACGAAGGAGAGCATGTCGTGGTTGCTGGCCAGCACCTCTCCCTCCATGATGCGCAGGCCGCGTGAGCGTGCCGTCTCGATGAGGGCATCCATCAGGCGATGGGCGATGCCCTTGCGCTGCCAGGCGTCGGACACCACCACGGCGAACTCGCAGGTGGTACGGTCCGGGTTGGTGACGTAGCGCGACACCCCGATCTCCTCCTCGCCACCGTCCTTCTCCACCACCGCGATGAAGGCCATCTCGCGGTCGTAGTCGATCTGCGTGAAGCGGGCCAGCATCGCCGGCGTCAGCTCGTCGATGGTCTGCATGAAGCGGAAGTACTTGGTCTGTTCGGACAGCTTGCGCACGAACTCCTGCTCGATCTCCGCATCCTCCGGCCGGATCGGACGGATCACCAGATCGGTGCCATCGGGCAGCTGCCAACGGCTGACCAGCTGGTTCGGATAGGGGTAGATCGCCATGTGGTCGTAACGTTCGTGGGTGGCGTTGTGATAATCCACCACCACGCGCGCGTCCACGGCGATGGCGCCGGTGTCGTCGACGATGAGCGGGTTGATGTCCAGTTCCTTGACCCAGGGCAGCTCGCAGGCGATCTCGGAAACGCGCAGCAGCACGTTCTCCAGCGCCATCATGTCCGCCGCCGGCATGTGGCGGAAGGCCGCCAGCATCTTCGCCACCTTGGTGCGCTGGATCAGGTCCTTGGCCAGGAAGCGGTTGAGCGGCGGCAGCATCACCGCGCGGTCCCCCATCACCTCGACGGTGATGCCGCCGGCACCGAAGGTGATCACCGGACCGAACACCGGGTCGGTGGAAATGCCCACCAGCAGCTCACGGCCATTGGGCCGCTGCAACATCGGCTCGACGGTGATGCCGTCGATGCGCGCCTCGGGGCGATTGCGCCGCACGGCGGTGACGATGTCGTTGTAGGCGCTGCGCACGCCCTGCGCCGTGTTGATGCCGAGGCGCACGCCGCCGGCATCGGACTTGTGGGTGATGTCCGGCGAGTTGATCTTCATCGCCACCGGCAGGCCCATGGACGCCGCCTGCACCAGGGCCTCGTTGGGCGAACGTACCACCACCGCCCGTGCCGAGGGGATGTGGAAGCAACCGAGGATGGCCTTGGACTCGCTCTCCGACAGCACCTTGCGCCCCTCCGCCAGGGCGCCCTCGATGATCAGGCGCGCGCCCTCCACATCCGGCGGCACGCTCTGCCAGATCGGTCCCGGCGCCTGCAACAGCAGTTGCTGGTTGCGGTAATAGGCCGTCAGCGAGGCAAAGGCCTCCACCGCCGCCTCCGGGGTGTGGAAGGTGGGCAGGCCCGCCTCCACCAGCGTGGCACGACCTTCCGCCACCTGGGTCTGGCCCATCCAGGAACACAGCACCGGTTTCTTGTGCTGGCGGGCGATGGCGCCCACCGCGGCAGCCACCTCATTGGGGGCCGTCATCGCCTGCGGCGTCAGGATCACCAGCAGGCCATCGACGCCCGGATCGGCCAGGCAGGCATCCACCGCGGCGGCATAGCGCTCGGCGGTGGCGTCACCGATGACATCCACCGGATTGCCGTGCGACCAGGTGGGCGGCAAGGCCTCGTTGAGGCGGGCGATGGTCGCCTCGGACAGTTCCGCCAGCGGAATGCCGAGATCGGCCGCGCGGTCCGAGGCCATCACGCCCGGCCCGCCGCCGTTGGTCAGGATGCACAGCCGCTCACCCTTGGCGCGGAAACCCGCATCGAGCGTGCTGGCATTGGAGAACAGGTGGCCGATGCGCATGCCGCGCACCGCGCCGGCGCGGCGCAGCGCCGCGTCGAACACATCGTCGGCGCCGGCCAGGGCGCCGGTATGGGACATGGCCGCCTTGGAACCGGAGGTATGGCGGCCCACCTTCAGCGCCAGCACCGGCTTGACGCGGGAGGCGGCGCGCACGGCGCTCATGAAGCTGCGCGCGTTATGAATGCCTTCGATGTAGAGCAGGATGCTGTCGGTCTTGGGGTCGTTGACCAGGTAATCCAGCACGTCGCCGAAGTCGAGGTCGGCGGAGATGCCGGTGGAGACGACGGCGGAAAAACCGATGCCGTTGGGCGCCGCCCAGTCGAGGATGGCGGTGCAGATGGCGCCGGACTGCGACACCAGGGCCACGTTGCCGGGCTTGGCGCCGCCCTTGTTGAAGGTGACGTCGAGGCCGATGTCCGGGCGCATGATGCCGAGACAGTTGGGGCCGATGAAGCGGATGCCGTAGCGGCGCGCATTCTCCAGCACCGCCTTCTCCAGTTTCATGCCCTGCGGCCCCACCTCGCGGAAACCGGCGGAGATGATCACCGCCGCCTTGACGCCGTGCTGGCCGCAGTCCTCGATGATGGCCGGGATGGTCGGTGCGGGCGTGGTAATCACCGCCAGGTCGATGGTCTTGCCCAGCGCCTCCAGGGAAGGGTAAGCCTTCTGCCCCTGCACGGTGTCGCGCTTGGGGTTGATGGGATAGACGTCGCCCTTGAAACCGCTCTCCAGCATGTTCTTGAACACCAGCGCGCCCACCGCGTCGGGGCGATCGCTGGCACCGAAAATGACCACGGATTTGGGTTCGAACAGCCGCTTCAGATAGTGTTGTCCCATGACAGTCCCCGGTTTCTTTCCATGCAAGGTTCAGATGTCATTTAACCACAGTTGATCGCCACAAATCTGCCTCGCCGACGACGAATTGCACGGTAGCCAGATGCCGATGCCGGTGATACCTTGAACCGATAGTCCCAGCCGGAAATCCCGATGCGCACCGCCTATATTTCCCACCGTAATTGTCTGCTACACAACATGGGCGACTTCCACCCGGAAAGCCCGGAACGGCTCCATGCCATCGAGGATCGCCTGGTGGCGGCGCATCTGATGCCGCTGCTGCGCCACTACGACGCACCCCGCGCCGAGCGTGCGCAGTTGTTGCGCGTCCATGACCGCGGCTATGTGGATGACCTGTTCGCCCGCGCCCCGCAGCCCGGCCAGGCCGCGGTGAGGCTCGACCCGGACACCTGGCTCGCCCCGCACACCCTGGACGCCGCCCTGCATGCCGCCGGCGCCGTCGTCCTCGGTGTCGACCTCGTCATGAGCGGCGAGATGGAAACCGCCTTCTGCGCCATCCGCCCCCCCGGTCACCACGCCGAGCGCCAGCGTGCCATGGGCTTCTGCTTCTTCAACAACGTTGCCGTCGGCGCCGCCCATGCCCTGGCACAGCACGGCCTGGAACGCGTCGCCATCCTCGATTTCGATGCCCACCACGGCAACGGCATCGAGGACATCTTCAAGGACGACCCGCGCGTGCTGTACTGCTCCAGCTTCCAGCACCCCTTTTACCCGGAAACGCCGCTGGCCGATCGCCCCAACCTCATCCACAGCAGGCTGCGCAAAGGTGCCTACAGCGAGGAGTTCCAGCAGGCCGTGACGGAACAGTGGCTGCCTGCGCTGGATCGCTTCGCGCCACAGCTCATCATGGTCTCCGCCGGCTTCGACGCCCACTTCGAAGACGACATGTCCGGACTCAACCTGCTCGACACCGACTATGCCTGGGTCACCGAGCGCATCATGGAGGTGGCCGTCGTGCACTGCGCCAGCCGCGTCGTCTCGGCGCTGGAAGGCGGCTACGTGATGAACGCCCTTGGCCGCAGCGCCGCGGCGCATATCAAGGTGCTGATGGGGGTGCATTGAGCATCTGGCGCTGGCGGTCTCGAATGTATTCGCGATAGGTGACGTAATGCCGCCTATCTAGGCTATGCTAGGACGCAGGACCGGAAACATCGGCCCGCACAACAACGGAGGACACGATGCACCGTATGGTCACCATCGACGGCAACGAAGCTGCCGCCACCATTGCCCATCTCACCAACGAAGTCATCGCCATCTACCCCATCACCCCCGCCTCGCCCATGGGCGAGCACGCCGACGAATGGTCGGCGCAAGGGCGCAGGAATCTGTGGGGCACCGTCCCCTCGGTAATTGAAATGCAGAGCGAGGGCGGCGCCGCCGGTGCGCTGCACGGCGCCCTGCAGGCCGGCGCGCTGTGCACCACCTTCACCGCCTCGCAGGGCCTGCTGCTGATGATCCCCAACATGTACAAGATCGCCGGCGAGCTGACGCCGATGGTGCTGCACGTGGCGGCGCGCTCGCTGGCGGCGCAGGCGCTGTCCATCTTCTGCGACCACTCCGACGTGATGGCCACCCGCGGCACCGGCTTTGCCATGCTGTGCGCCAACTCCGTGCAGGAGGTCATGGATATGGCGCTCATTGCCCAGGCCGCAACGCTGGAGGCGCGCGTGCCGATCCTGCATTTCTTCGACGGCTTCCGCACCTCGCACGAGGTAGCGAAGATCGAGGCCATCGATCGCAGCGTGGTGCGCGCGCTGATCAGCGACGAACTGGTGCAGGCGCACCGCGCCCGCGCCCTCAACCCGGAGCATCCGGTGCTGCGCGGCAGCTCGCAGAACCCGGACGTGTATTTCCAGGGCCGCGAGAGCGTCAACGGCTGGTATCAGCAGATGCCCGTCATCGTACAATCGGTAATGAACCGTTTTGCCGAACTCACCGGCCGCCAGTATCACCTGTTCGACTACGTCGGCGCCGCCGACGCCGAGCGGGTCATCGTGCTGATGGGCTCCGGCGCCGAGGCGGCGCACGAGACCGTCGAGCATCTGCTGGCCCATGGCGAAAAGGTCGGCCTGCTCAAGGTGCGCCTGTACCGTCCCTTCGACCCCACCGCCCTGCTCGCCGCCCTGCCCGCCAGCGCGCGGCGCATCGCGGTGCTCGATCGCACCAAGGAGCCGGGGGCCGACGGCGAGCCGCTGTACAAGGACGTGCTCGCCGCGGTGGCGCAGTCCTATGCCGCCGGGCAATCGCGCTTCGCCGCCCTGCCGCGCATCGTCGGCGGCCGCTACGGCCTGTCCTCCAAGGAGTTCACGCCCGGCATGATCAAGGCGGTGTTCGACGAGCTGCAAAAGGAGCAGCCGCGCAACGGCTTCACCGTCGGCATCAACGACGATGTCACCCACACCAGCCTGGACTGGGACGCCTCCTTCCGCACCGACGCCGCACGTGCGGTGAACTGCGCGTTGTTCTACGGCCTCGGCTCCGACGGTACCGTGAGCGCCAACAAGAACACCATCAAGATCATCGGCGAGGCCACCGACCTGCACGCCCAGGGCTACTTCGTCTACGACTCGAAGAAATCCGGCGCCGTCACCGTCTCGCACCTGCGCTTCGGCAAGCAGCCGATCCGCTCCAGCTACCTCATCGGTGACAACGAGGCGCAGTTCATCGGCTGCCACCAGACCGTATTCCTGGAACGCTACGACATGCTGGACAAGGCGGCCCCCAATGCGGTGTTCCTGCTCAATACCAGCGCCGCGCCCGACGCGGCCTGGAACACCCTGCCGCGCCGCATGCAGCAGCAGATCATCGACAAGAACATCCGCTTCTTCGTCATCGATGCCTACAAGGTGGCGCAGGATGCCGGCATGCGCCAGCGCATCAACACCATCATGCAGACCTGCCACTTCGCCATCTCCGGACTGCTACCGCGCGAGGAGGCCATCAAGGCCATCAAGGAGGCGGTGGACAAGACCTATGGCAAGAAGGGCCAGAAGGTGGTGGAGCTCAACTACCGCGCCATCGACGCCGCCATCGCCAACCTGCACGAGGTGGCCGTGCCGGGCAAGGTCACCTCGGTGTTCGAGCGGCCGCCGGTGGTGGCCGCCAATGCGCCGGAATTCGTGCAGAAGGTAACCGCCGTGATGATGGCCGGGCGTGGCGACGAGCTGCCGGTCTCCGCCATCTCCGCCGACGGCACCTGGCCCACCGGCACCACGCGCTGGGAGAAACGCAACATCGCGCTGGAAATCCCCGTGTGGGACGAGAAGCTGTGCATCGCCTGCGGCAAGTGCCCCTTCGTCTGTCCGCACGCCGCCATCCGCAGCAAGCTGTTCGATCCGGCCCAGGCCAAGGACGCACCGCCCACCTTCAAGCATCAGCCACTCAAGGGCAAGGAGTTCCCGGAAGGCGCGCACATCGTCTATCAGGTGGCGCCGGAGGACTGCACCGGTTGCGGCCTGTGCGTCGACATCTGCCCGGTGAAGGACAAGGAAAATCCAGGCCGCCGCGCCCTAAACATGGCGCCGCAGCCGCCGCTGCGCGAACAGGAACGTGCCAACTTCGAATATTTCCTCCGCCTGCCCGAGTTCGATCGGCGCGAGGTGCGCAACACAGTGATAAAAAGTGCCATGCTGTTGCAGCCGCTGTTCGAGTTCTCCGGCGCCTGCTCCGGCTGCGGCGAAACCCCCTACCTGCGACTCGCCTCACAACTGTTCGGCGATCGCATGCTGGTGGCCAACGCCACCGGCTGCTCCTCCATCTACGGCGGCAACCTGCCCACCACCCCCTGGGCGCAGGATGCCAACGGCCGCGGCCCGGCCTGGAGCAACTCGCTGTTCGAGGACAATGCCGAGTTCGGCCTCGGCATGCGCGTCGCCATCGACAAGCAGCGCGAGTATGCCGTCGAACTGCTCAAGGCGCTGGCCGCCCACATCGGCGACGATCTGGTGACGGCGCTCCTCAGTGCGGCGCAGGACGACGAGGCCGGCATCCACGCGCAGCGCGAACACGTCGCCGCCCTGCGCGAGCGTCTGCAAAAGATCGATCGCCCCGAAGCGCGGCAACTGGAGGCCCTGGCCGACACCCTGGTGAAGAAGAGCGTGTGGATCGTCGGCGGCGACGGCTGGGCCTACGACATCGGCTTCGGCGGCCTCGACCACGTGCTCGCCTCTGGCCGCGACGTCAACATCCTGGTGCTGGACACCGAGGTATACTCCAACACCGGCGGCCAGACCTCCAAGGCGACGCCACGCGGCGCGGTGGCCAAGTTCTCCGCCGGCGGCAAGCCGACGCCGAAGAAGGACCTGGCGATGATCGCCATGGCCTACGGCAACGTCTATGTCGCCCAGGTGGCCTACGGTGCCAAGGACGTGCAAACCCTCAAGGCCTTCCTGGAGGCCGAGTCGTATCCCGGCGTCTCGCTCATCATCGCCTACAGCCCCTGTACTGCCTGGGGTACCGACATGCTGCAGAACCATGCCATGCAGGACCGCGCCGTGCGCAGCGGCCACTGGCCGCTGTTCCGCTACGACCCGCGCCGCCTGTCGCAGCAGGAAAATCCGCTGCAACTGGATTCCAAGGAGCCGTCCATCGCCTACCGCGAATTCGTCAGCCAGGAAACGCGCTTCAGCATGCTGTGGCGCAGCCATCCGGAGGCGGCGGAGCAGTTCCTCGGCCAGGCGCAAAAGCACGCCCTCAGCAACTACCAGCACTACCGCCAGCTGGCGGAACTGAGCTACGCGCAACCGGGCGACATCAAGACTGACAAGGCGAAGGAGTGATCATGACCCTGCGTACCACCTATCTCGGTCTGGAACTGAAAAACCCTCTGGTACCCTCCGCCTCGCCGCTGTCACGCAGCCTCGATGCCGCCAGGCGGCTGGAAGATGCAGGCGCCGCGGCGCTGGTGATGTATTCGCTGTTCGAGGAAGAACTGCTGCACGAGCATGAGGTGATGGACGCCTTTCTCCACAATCAGAGCCTGGGCCATGCCGAGGCCACCAGCTTTCTGCCCATGCACGGCGACATGCCCTCCAGGCATGAACGTTATCTGGAACAGCTGCAGCGCCTGAAACAAAGCCTGGATATCCCGGTGGTCGCCAGCCTCAACGGCATCACCCCCGGCGGCTGGATCGATTACGGCAAGGCCTTGCAGGAGGCCGGTGCCGATGCCCTGGAACTGAACGTCTATCACGTCGCCGCCGATCCGGAAACAAGCGGCGCCGAGGTGGAACAGCGTTACGTGGACCTGCTCACCGAACTGCGCCAGCACGTCAGCCTCCCCATCGCCATGAAGCTGTCGCCGCAGTTCAGTTCGGTGGCCAACATGGTGCGCCGCCTGGAACAGGCCGGCGCCAGCGGTGTCAGCCTGTTCAACCGCTTCTACCAGCCGGACATCGACCTCGACAGCCTGCGCGTCGCGCCGCAACTGCACCTCTCCACCTCCGCCGAGTCCCTGCTGGCCATGCGCTGGATAGCGATCCTGCACGGCCAGGTGAAACTCACCCTCGCCGCCACCGGCGGCGTGCACACCCACACCGATGCCCTGAAGATGCTGCTCGCCGGTGCCGACGTGGTACACCTGTGCAGCACCCTGCTGCTGCACGGTCCGCGCCGCCTCGCCGACATTCTGCGCGGCATGGAGGAATGGCTGGAGGAAAGTCCGTACGAATCGGTGGATCAGCTCAAGGGCATGCTCAGCCAGCGCCACGCCGGCGACACCTCGGCCTCCGCCTACGCACGCGCCAACTACCTGCAACTGTTGGACAGCTATCTGCCGGGGGTGGGTGTTTGAGAGGTGGCGGGGAAATGGTGCCGGTCCTTCTTCCCCGTTGCGGGGCGGGTTTCAAGCGGCCAGACGATACATCACCACAGGATGCGCAGAGCGCAGCGTGCCCATCATCGCGCCCCCTGCCAGCGGCTAAAAACTCCGCGCAAACCGCAGCATGAAGCCATCGCGTCCGCCGCCGTAGGCCAGCACGCCGATGGTGCCGGTTTTGTCCACGTAAAAATCCGCTCCGCCCCAATACGTGGTCTTGTCCTCCAGCTTCAGGCTGTGCGTGTAACTCAACGTGCCGCTGGCCACCTCGTCGCCGCGGAGATCGGCATGGCGCGCGCCGACCAGCAGGTCGATGCGGCCGGCATGCAGCACCAGTCCCGCCGACACGCCGGCATCATCCCAGTCCAGCTCGGTCGACTGGCCGTTGTTACTGCCGGATACCGTCAACAGGCCGTAATCCGCCCCCAGCCAGAGGTCCAGATAGTCGCTGCGCAGCGGCCAGGCGCGCAACGCCACGCCGAAAAACTCGCCCGCCGGATTCATCCCCTGCGTCGCCGCATTGCCGTCCTGCGTCACGCTGGCGTGGGCGATCTCCAGACTGCCCTCCAGAGAGTCGCTGTAGCGGCTGGTCAGGGTGAAACCGATCCGCCCCACCCGCGTATCCACATCCGCCGCGCCGCTGCGCAGCGTCATCTCGTCACGCTGAAAGTAGAGCGCGGCATGCAACTCCTCGGCCTGCAACGGCAGGCAGGCACTGAACAGCAAAAGAAATACAGCGAGACGCAAACGGGACATGGCTTTCTCATGACAGGGAGTGTGTCGCCCATTGTGCACCAAATTAAGACCTATGGCAGCGGCAACGATCATGCGCGTGCAACCTATGGGCAATTGAACGCTGGGGCATTATCATGCGGATGGCACCACGCTGAATACTCCCCGGATATCCTCCATGCCGCGCGACAAGCAAGCCCGCACCCTGGCCCTGATCTTCCTGCTGTTTAGCCTGGCGATCCTCACCACCGGTTTGGTGAGCTATGGCCAGCAGGCCGCCCATCTCAAGCGGGTCCATCTCGATGAGATGGAGGCAGTGGCGGAGCTTAAGGTCGGCATCATCACCGAATGGCTGGCCGAACGCCGTGCCAATGTCGCCTCGGCCAGCGGCAATCCCACCATCGCCACCGCCCTGGCGCAATGGAAGCACAACGGTGACAAGACCGCGGAGGAGCACCTGCTCGGCTTTCTGCACAATTTCCGTGAGTCCTACGATTTCGCCAGCGCCGAATTGCTTGATCTGGACGGCACCCGCCTGCTCGGCGCAGGCGATGTCATGCCGCAAATGTCGGAAATGCGCCAATTCGCCAAGGAAGCGGTGGACACCGGCGCGGTCAGGATGGTCGACCTGCACCTGCACAAGGAAGACGGCTCCATCCGCCTGGGCCACGTCGCCCCCATCTTCGTCGCCACCGACACCGATCGACGCGCCATCGGCGTGCTCTTCGTCGGCCTGCGGGCCGAGTCCCATCTCTACCCACACATCCGGCGCTGGCCGCGTCCCAGTGCCACCGGCGAACTCGTACTGGTACGCCGCGAGGGGAATGAAATCGCCTTTCTCAACCCACTGCGCCACCACTCGGACACGGCCTTCCACCTGCGCTGGCAAGTGGCCACGGAAGAACTGCCCGCCGCCATTGCCATCCGGGCCGGCGCCCAGCCGGTCAGCATGACCGGCATCGACTACCGCGGCGTCCGCACCCTGTTTGTCGGGCGGGCCGTCCCCGGCACGTCCTGGATCCTGATAGCCAAGATGGACGAAGCGGAGGCGCTGGCCGAACTCAACCAGCTCGCCCTTACCACCGGCGGCATCATGGCTCTGACCCTGGCCGCCACCCTGGCATTCCTCAGCACCCTGTGGCATCGCCAGCGCCTCACCGCCGCCGAGGCCGAGGCCACACTGTCCCGCGCGCTGAAGGCGAGCGAGGAGCGCTATCGCATCTTCTTCCAGAATTCCCGCCTGCCCAACCTGCTCATCGATCCGGCAGATGGCCGCATCATCGACGCCAACAAGGCGGCCAGTACCTACTACGGCTACGACATCGACCAGCTGCGCACCATGAAGATCACCGCCATCAACACCCTGGCACCGGAAGACATCCGGGCCGAGATGGAACGGGCGCGCAGCGAAAACCGCAACCACTTCAACTTCCGCCACCGCCTCGCCAGTGGCGAAATCCGCGATGTCGAGGTCTACTCCGGGCCGCTCGATATCGACAGCCAGCGCCTGCTCTACTCCATCATCATCGACGTCACCGACCGCAAGCGCATGGAACGCGAACTCGAGGAGATGGCCACCACCGACGCCCTCACCGGCCTGCCCAACCGGCGCCATTTCCTCACCCGGCTGGAAGAACAGCTGGCGCGCCTCGATCGCGCGGTCACCCCCTGCGCCTCGGTGATGATGCTCGACCTGGACCACTTCAAGAAGATCAACGATACCTACGGCCATGCCGCCGGCGACGCCGTCCTGCGCCACGTGGCAAAACTGATGCGCGACAACATCCGCAAGATCGACATCCCCGGCCGCATCGGTGGCGAGGAATTCGCCATCCTGCTCCCCGGCATCGGCCCCGCCGAGGCGCGCGTCACCGCCGAACGCCTGCGCGAAACCATCGCCGCTACGCCGGTGGCCCTGGATGACGGTGAATCGCTCCTCCTGACCATCAGCATCGGCATCTCGGAAATATTGCCCACGGACAACCGCATCGACGCACCGCTGACACGCGCCGACGCGGCGCTCTATCGCGCCAAGGAAAGCGGCAGGAACCGGACGGTTGTTGCGGAGGAGATGGGGTAGCGAGGGCGAAGGATTTAGGGAAGGTCTGAACAAGTCCATCTTGGACTTCTCAGACCACGCCAATCGAAAAGTGTGATTTTCGATTAGCTTCAATTTCCAACGACTTATCCTCGTTGGAAAATGGCGGCACAGGGATTCAGCCGACCGAAAAGCGCGTAGCGATTTTCGGTCGGCTGGAACCCACTGTTAGCAACTACAGCTTAAGGCCATCCATGATTATCTCTTTGCGCACAACAATACAATTAGTACCGGATGGGATGAGGTAAACATGCACTCCATTGTGGTTCAATGCGCCAACCTCCTTGTTCACCTCGCCTTTATATTCAGCACCTTTGAACTCTTGTGCGGCAGCAAGGCATGATTTATTAAATTGAATTATTTTCTCATACTCGACATAACATTGGCCTGTTGGCACAGGAGTTACGTTAAGGTTTGTAACGATAGCTCCATCGCTATAGTTTCGCTCAATAACCGCGCTGAACGCTTGCTTGTCTGGATTGTCGGAGTTCCAAACGCTGTGTACGCCCGCATTGCCATCCCCAATCAAAAAGTTCGCAATCTTTTCAATCGCAGGCATGCAGCGCTTGACCCCTGCCTCCCGTGCTTGCTTGACCACTACGTTTTCAGCGCTAACTGTGGTTGCAATGACACACATGGCTACTGCACATCCTAATTTTCTCACTACTATCTCCTTTCTGGTTGCTAACGTAGAAGTGAGGGGCATGACGCCGATAGTGGCGGAGCATCCCTCTCGACAGATGGGTTAGTCCGCTTTATTTGCTTTGACAGGTTTTCCTTGTTCTTCCATGAGCGCTGCAAACTTGGCCCACGAGAGACGATGTTTATTGACGGAATTACCTGATGGCAACCACTCAACATTCCCCTTGCTGATGAGCAGTGTTCCGAGTTTTTTCCCATTGCTCTTCACTTCAAGTATCACATCTTTGTGAAGTATGAGTTTGTTATTGATGTCCATTGAGACTTCATGAGCCATTTGCGGTACTCCACTTCTCTGGTGATTAATGCTGTGATGAGGGCTTACAGTGTATTAGGCCGACGCCGTACTATTGGTAATAGCACCGCTACGGCCTATCACATTAATTGGCTTACGGCGACGCAGGCCATTTCTGATAAGAAACCAACAAGTTGCCTTCATTTGCTCATCCGTTAGCCGGATACTGCCAAAGCCCTACCCCACTGTCTGCAGGCAGAGCCCTACACAGCTTCGAGTTCGTCGGGGTGGGGTTGAGAGTCACGTCCATGTGCCCGGCGGTCAGCTTGCTGCGGCGCAGTATTTCGACAGCAGTTGCGGCGCGGCGCTGTAGACGATGCCGCGGTCTTCGATCAGGTAGGCCTCCTGTTCCTCGCCCTGGACCCAGGCGGGGATGAGGAAGTTGGCGAGGTAGCCGTAGCTGTCCCAGTGGGAGATGGAGGCGTCGACGCCGGCGATCTCGGCGAGGCATTTGGCGACCTTTTCGCTGGTGGCCTGGTCGAGCTTGCGGTCGTGCTTGAGCCAGGCCTGGAACAGGTCCTTGCCGTATTGCACGACGAGGGCCGGTTCGAAGCCTTCGACGCGGAGTTTGCTGAGGCGGGCGTTGTCGAGGCCGCCGAGCAGGGTCATGCCGTGTTCGCCGTGGGGGCGGATGAGGACGGCGTGGCCGGCCTGGTTCTGTTCGCGCAACAGGTCGACCAGGCCCCAGAGCTGGGTGAGATAGAGGCCGTCGTGGGCCAGGGTGGAGCCGCTCTTCTTGCGCGTGGCGACATCGAAGCGGGCGATGCCCATGGCGAGGATCTGCCGCTCGATGATGTCCTGCTGATGGATGATACGGCCCATGCTTGCCCCCGAGTGTCTTGTTGTTATGGAGTGCTGTTGTACCACGCTGCCGACTGAACGGCATCTGCCTTGAAACTGCCTGTCACTCCTCCCCCGTGTGCGGGGGAGGCCGGGAGGGGGCGCAGACTTCGGCAACGCCGCATCGCCCCTCCCCGGCCCTCCCCACGTTGTGGGGAGGGAGTATCGGATGTCCTGCCTGTCTCATCCCCGCAATGTGGGGAGAGAGCAACAGACAGCCCCACCATCAGCGATACGAAATACCGCTCGTCGCTCCCCTCATCCCGGCCTTCTCCCTGAGGGAGACGGAGAAACAGGGCACTGGCCCTGCCGTCGGTCCCCTGTTCCGGCATGGCGGCCTGTCGTGGGTCATTAAGGCGAAAATCCGCGGTTCGATCAAGCCCTTTCTTCGTCCGTTGCGTATGTTGGGCTTGTGCACGATGTCGGGCTGGCTCGCGAATACGATTCGCTCCTGTGGATCATGGCGGGCTATATGGACGCCTCCCGTTTGCCAAGGGCGATTTTGGTGTGTTGGGACAGATAGGCTGCAGTTCTATATCCGGCCTGTTGTGCAGGAATAGACCTGCTGGCCCTGATGGAATCCGCTGACCCGCGCCTCATTCTCCTGAAGGACTCGAAGTCCTTACCGCCATACAGGTTTGGCGGGTCACGGTCTGACCTGTTTGCCATCACACTTTATCGACCTTGCGCAACCTTTACGGCGGCCACTCCTTTCTTCAAAGTGGTTGATACACTCGTCAGGCACCTATGCCGGCTGACTGACGAATCCCTTTTGGTACGTCCGTTCATGGGCGAGTATCGCCCAGATCGTTCGCGCCATCTTGTTGGCCAGGGCCACGACCGCGACATTCAGCGGCCGGCGCTGGCGTAATTTCGTGACCCACGGGCCGGGGTCTTTGGCGTGGGTCAGCACGGATCGCGCACCGTGAATCAGCAAGGTGCGCAGGTAGGTGTCACCGCGCTTGCTGATGCCGAGCAGTTTGATGCGCCCACCAGTGCCCACCTGTCGCGGCACCAGGCCGGCGAAGGCGGCGAACTCTCGCCCCGACTTGAAGGCTTTGGCGTCGCCCATGATGGCGACCGCCGCCGTGGCGGTCAGCGGCCCGACACCAGGAATTTCAGCGATTCGCTTGCAAGCTTCGTCTTGCTTGAGCCACAGCTGGATGCGCTGCTCGATGGCGGCGATTTCCCCATCCAGCTTCTCGATGCGCGCCCATTGCTCGCGCAACGTATCGATCACCATTGCCGGCAGCCGGTCTTCCAGTCTGGCCAAAGCCGCAGCAATTCCCTTCCTGACCCCCGCTTTGCCCTGCGGCATCACTTCACCGTATTCGGCGAGCAACCCCCGCAGGCCGTTAATCTGCGCGGTGCGGAACTTGACCAACTGGCTCCTCATGCGGTGCAGCGCCAGGATGGCCTGCTGTTCTTCCGTCTTGATCGCCACCGCCTTGACGTGCGGCTGCTGCACCGCTGTCCAGATCGCCCGCGCGTCCTGCCGGTCGTTCTTGTTGCCGGTGACGAACGGCTTCACCGCCTTGCCTGGCAGGAGCTTGACCTGGTGGCCCAGCGCCGTGAGTTTCCTCGCCCAGTGCTGCGCACCGCCGCAGGCTTCCATCCCAATGAGGCATGGTTGCCGGTTAGCGAAGTGTTCGAGGAACTTCTCGCGCTTGAGCTGCAGGCTCACGATCTCTCCGGTCTCCATGTCGATCCAGTGCAACTGAAATACCCGCTTGGCGATATCCACGCCAACGACCGTTTTGCTACCATTCATTTCGGACCCTCCGGTTTGCCTGTGAAGACCTTCAGTATCTTCCACCTTGGGCACTTCGATGCCGTCGGCCCGTGAGGGTCCACCTTCATCCCACCCACACCGCAAAGCTATCCACGGCGCCGGGCGCCGCAGGTCCCTCCATACCGAAGACGGCCAGCGCGCCGGATAACTCGTGTTCAGCGCTCACGGGGTGGGAGGCGTCCATTCAATTCTCCGCGATGCCGTTTGCCCCAGCCCATTCCTCGTCAGAGTCGAATGCCGGGATTTGTACGCCGCTTCAGGCGGGGTCGCGAATACGACTCGCCTACAAATTTGCGTGGGGCTCGCGGAACCGTTCCAGCACCCGCAGCAGGGCGGCGGCCTTGTCCAGGCTTTCCTGATATTCCTCGGCGGCGGTGGAGTCGGTGACGATGCCGCCGCCGGCGGCGAAGCAGACACGGCCCCGGCTGTGCACCAGGGTGCGGATGGCGATGTTGGTGTCCATGCTGCCGTCGAAGCCGATGTAGCCGATGGCGCCGCAGTAGACGCCGCGACGGTGCGGCTCCAGTTCTTCGATGATCTCCATGGCGCGGCGCTTGGGCGCGCCGGTGATGGAGCCGCCGGGGAAACAGCCGCGCAGCAGGTCGAGGGCGTCGCGCCCAGCGGCCAGTTCGCCGCTCACGGTGCTGACCAGATGGTGGACGGTGGCGAAACTCTCCACGGCAAACAGCTGCGGCACCTGTACGCTGCCGGGCGCGCAGTTCTTGCCCAGGTCGTTGCGCAGCAGGTCGACGATCATCAGGTTCTCGGCCCGATCCTTGGGACTGGCGCGCAGGGCCTCGGCCTGCGCCCGATCCGCCTGCGGGTCGGCAAGGCGCGGCCGCGTGCCCTTGATGGGCCGGGTCTCCACCTGCCGGCCCTGCACGCGCAGGAAGCGTTCCGGCGAGGCGCTCAGCACCTGCCCGAAGGGAAAGTTGAGCCAGGCGGCAAAGGGCGCCGGGTTCTCGCGCCGCAGCGCGACATACAGCGCGTAGGCATCGCCCGCCGCCGCCGCGCAGAAGCGCTGCGCCAGATTGACCTGATAGCAGTCGCCTTCGCGCAGGTAGTGCTGCACGCGGGCGAAGGCCCGCGCATAGGCCGCCTCGGGCAGGTCGCTGCGCGGCGCTTCACGCACGGTGAACGCGCCGGTGGCGGCCGCCTGACCGCTCAGCGCCTGCCACTGATGCAGCGCCATCTCATCACCGCTCAACCAGCAGCGCCGCGCCGCGTGATCGACCACCACCGCCCAGTCATAGATGCCCACCGCCATCTCCGGCAGGGCCAGATCGTCTTCCGCCTGGGCCGGCAGCGCGTCGAAACGCCGCGCCAGGTCGTAGCCGAAATAGCCGACGGCGCCGCCGCCGAAGGGCGGCACCGCCGCACGCGGCCCCGCCTCGCCGAGCGCCCGGCGCAACAGGTCCAGCGGGTCGTCGCCGCTGTAGCTGCAACGGCCGTCGCGGCAGATCTCGGTGCTGTCGCCGCGGGTGATCAGGGTAATGCGCGGCGCCGCCACCAGGATGTCGTAGCGATCGCGCCCGGCGCTGTCCAGCCACTGCGCCCAAGGCAACGCAGCGAGCGGACGGAACAGGGCCGGCACATCGTCGGGATACGGCAGCGGATAACAGTTCGGCGGCATCACGTTTCGGATACGGGCGTTTGGGAGGCAGGTGCGTATGTTAGAGGATTCTTATAGCTGAATGATAAATGTCACAAATACGCCCGACGATAACGCCGGTTGTCATGCCACCTACGAGGTATAGGCCGTCACTTCGCAAGTCTCTATAAAACCATCTTGATGTAAATCAAGGTAGGGAAGTCAGTTATTTAACTATAACGTCAACCGGCCATAGCAGTCTCGATGGCGTCCAGCGGTAACAACAAACCGGCGGCCAAGGAGGAATCATAATGAGTGAAACCTTTACAAAAAGCATGGCCAGAAACATATACCTGGGGGGGAGTGTGTTCTTCATCCTCCTGTTTCTGGCCTTATCGTTCGACACACTAGGAGCACTACCCAAGCGTGATAATCGTCAGAATCTCACGGCGAAGGTAGCCATGGGCAAAATGGTATGGGAGGAAAACAACTGTCTGGGTTGCCACACCCTGCTGGGTGAAGGCGCCTACTTCGCACCGGAACTGGGTAATGTCTACACCCGCTTCGGTGGCAGCAAAGATGCCATCATCGGCTTCATCAAGAGCCGTCCGGCGGAAGGCATTCCGGGCCGGCGCAGCATGCCGCAGTTCAACCTTTCCGACGAAGAATTGGATGCCGTGGCTGAATTCCTGAAGTACACCTCGGAAATCAACAGCGCCAACTGGCCGCCAAACGTCCAGGGTTAAGGGGGAGACGACGTCATGCAATATTCATCTCAAGCTGTTGCCAAGCCCTATTTCATCGCCGCCATCGGCCTGTTCATAGGGCAGATACTGTTCGGCCTGATCCTGGGCACGCAGTATGTCATCGGCGATTTCCTGTTCCCGGAAATCCCGTTCAACGTCGCCCGCATGGTCCACACCAACCTGCTCATCGTTTGGTTGTTGTTCGGCTTCATGGGCGCGGCCTACTACCTGGTGCCTGAAGAGGCGGAGCGTGAGTTGTTCAGCCCCAAGCTGGCCATCGCCATGTTCTGGATATTCCTGGTGGCAGGTGCCCTGACCATCCTCGGCTACCTGCTGGTGCCGTACTCTGGTCTGGCGCAGATGACCGGTAATGCCTTGCTGCCCACCATGGGACGCGAGTTCCTGGAGCAGCCGACGATCACCAAGATCGGTATCGTAGTGGTCGCCCTGGCCTTCCTCTACAACATCGGCATGACCATCATCACCGGCCGCAAGACCGTGGTGAACATCGTACTGCTCACCGGTCTGACCGGTCTGGCCGTGCTGTTCCTGTTCTCCTTCTACAACCCCGCCAACCTGGTACTGGACAAGATGTTCTGGTGGTGGGTTGTGCACCTGTGGGTGGAAGGCGTCTGGGAACTGATCATGGGCTCCATTCTCGCCTTCGTGCTGATTCGCCTGACCGGCGTTGACCGCGAAGTGATCGAGAAGTGGTTGTACGTGATCATCGCCATGGCCCTGATCACCGGTATTGTCGGCACCGGTCATCACTACTACTGGATCGGCACCCCGGAATACTGGCAGTGGTGGGGCTCCATCTTCTCCGCCCTGGAACCGATTCCGTTCTTCATGATGACCGTGTTCGCCTTCACCATGGTGAATCGTCGCCGCAAGGAACACCCGAACAAGGCGGCCACCCTGTGGGCGCTGGGCTGTGCGGTGATGGCGTTCCTCGGCGCCGGCGTGTGGGGCTTCCTGCACACCCTGGCCCCGGTGAACTTCTACACCCACGGTTCGCAAATCACCGCTGCCCACGGTCACATGGCCTTCTACGGCGCCTATGTGCTGATCGTGATCACCATGATCTCCTACGCCTGGCCGCATCTGCATCACAAGGCTCCGGCTGCCAACGGCCGTGCCCAGCTGATTGAGATGTGGTCGTTCTGGATCATGACGATCTCCATCGTGTTCATCACCCTGTTCCTGACCGGCGCCGGTATTCTGCAGGTCTACCTGCAGCGCGTCAGCGACACCCCGCTGCCGTTCATGGTGGTACAGGACAAGATCGCCCTGTTCTACTGGCTGCGTCTGTGGACCGGCGTGATCTTCTTCGTGGGTCTGTGCCTGTATGTGTACAGTTTCTTCGCGAAGGAAAGCAAATCTCTGGCCTCCTCATAGTGGAGCTCTTATGGGGGGCGCTTGCGCCCCCCTTTTTTTTCGCCGTCGCCCTCCGCACGCCCCGCGTGCCCGAATTCAGCCTGACCATGACGGACTCCGTGCAGAAACCTCACAGCGATTCACTCCCCGGCGATTTTGCCATCTGGATCTTCATCTTCGCCGAGCTGCTGGTGTTCGGCGTGTTCTTCCTGGCCTATGCCTTTGCCCGCGCCAACAACGTCGAGCTGTTCAACGAATCGCAGGTCCACCTCGACCGCCTGTCCGGTGCCGTCAATACCGTGGTGCTGCTGACCAGCAGCTATTTCGTGGTTCGTGCCGTCGCCGCCATCCGCACCGGTGACAGCCGCCGCTGTGGTCACTGGCTCGGTGCCGCCATCGCCATGGGCGGCGTGTTTCTGGTGATCAAGATGTTCGAGTTCGCCGCCAAGTTCAGCGCCGGCATCTCGCTCAGCACCAACACTTTCTTCATGTTTTACCTGTCACTGACCTTTTTCCATTTCATGCATGTCATACTCGGCATGGTGATCCTCGCCGCCGTGCTGCTCAAGGCGCGCGGCGGCGGCTACAGCGCCGCCGATCACACCGGCGTCGAGACCGGTGCCTCCTACTGGCACATGGTCGATCTGGTGTGGCTGATCCTGTTCCCGCTGGTCTACGTGATTCATTGATCCATGACGACGACACCACGCCTCCGCCCCTGCACCCTCATCTGGCTGGTGCTGCTCGCCCTCACCGGCCTGACCTGGTTCATCGGCCAGAAAGGCACCACTGGCCTCGGCATCGTCTCCTTCGTGCTGGCGGTGACGCTGTTCAAGAGCCAGATGGTGGCCGACCACTTCATGGGCCTGAAACACGTGCGCCCCTTCTGGCGCGGCCTGGTGTTCGGCTATCTTGTAGTGGTATGCAGCCTGATCGGTGTGGCGTATTACGTCAGCCTCGGCTAACGACATTCGGAGGAAACCCATGACCAGGTCCGCACTGCACCGCGATGCTGCCACCGGCGAACTGCCGTTCTATCAGCCGCAGGGCGATGAGGTGGCCCTGTTCGAATACGCCTACAACAATCAGCTGCCGGTGCTGATCAAGGGGCCCACCGGCTGCGGCAAGACGCGCTTCATCTCCTACATGGCGGCGCGGCTGGGCCGTCCGGTCTACACAGTCTCATGCCACGACGATCTCACCGCCGCCGATCTGGTCGGCCGCCATCTCATCGGTGACGGCCAGACCTACTGGCAGGACGGCCCGCTCACCCGCGCGGTGCGCGAGGGCGCCATCTGCTATCTCGATGAAGTGGTCGAGGCGCGCAAGGACACCACGGTGGTGTTGCATCCGCTGTCCGACGATCGGCGCATCCTGCCCATCGAGCGCACCGGCGAGCTGCTGCAGGCGCCGCCGGAGTTCATGCTGGTGGTGTCCTACAATCCCGGCTACCAGCACCTGCTCAAGGGCATGAAGCCGAGCACGCGCCAGCGCTTCGTCGCCCTGCGCTTCGACTACCCCGATGCCAAGACCGAGCAGGAGATCCTCATGGGCGAGGTCGGTATCGACGCCCATCTGGCGGCGCGGCTGGTGAATCTGGCACAGTCGCTGCGCAAGCTGCAGGATCACGACCTGGAGGAAGGCGCCTCCACCCGCCTGCTGGTCTACACCGCCACCCTGATCAAGAACGGCTGCGATCCCCTCGCCGCCTGCCGCGCCGCCCTGGCGGAACCGCTGAGCGACGATCTCGAAACAGTGCAGGCGCTGATGGAGGTGGCCGAGGCCAGCTTCGGACGCTAAACAGCGGGAGCGATAAGGCGGTCACTACCACCAGAACGGCGGCATGAGTCGGAGTGAACCCAAGAAGCGCTGACGACAAACCATCACGAAAAGCTCTTTCATCGCAGGCCCGCCTTTAGCCCCCCGAACATGGCCGCTGAAACACTACACATCCTGCGGAATTTCTTGCCTACCGCAAAATAGCCGACAGAATTGATATAGATCAGCGCACTTCCCCCGTGACACCGGCTACAAGAGGTGTAGAGATAAAGATATACAGGAGGGAGTGCGTTGCACGCACGGCCACGGGTTCAGGTGCCGGTTTCATGTCTCTCTTATCCCGCTCATCCGCGGAGGTTCCCGCATGAATGCACAGACCGATTCCGCTCCCGGCCAGGGCATAGCCGTTGCCGCCGAGGCGCTGTATCTCGCCAACCTGCTGTTGTTGCCCGGCCTCTGTTTTCTGGCGCTGCTGTGGCTTTATTTCCGCTACCGCATCACCGCTTCCGCCCTCGCCCGCTGTCACCTGCGCCAGACCGTGGCCGCCAGCCTGTGGGGCGGCGTGATCCTGGTGATCGTCAACGCCCTGATTCTGCTTGGCGGCGGCTGGCAGTCGGCCCATGTCTGGATGTACGTGATCATCTATTTCACCGTCGGACACAGCAGCCTGATCCTGCTCGGCATGGTGGGGCTGGCCAAGGCCATGGCCGGCAAGTCCTGGCGTTATCCGCTCCTGGGACTGCGTTGTGACTAGACTTCAGGATCTGCGTCTGTGGACGCGCATCGCCTTCTTCGCCCTGTTCGTGCTGGCGCCGCCGCTCGATCTGTTCCGCCTCGATCTCAAACTCGGTCATTTCATCCTGTTCGGCCAGCACTGGACCCTGGGTCTGGATGCCTTCCTGCGCGGCGAGGCCGGTATCGGCCATGCCTTCCTCAATCTGCTGCTGCGCGGCTTTCTGCCCATCGCCCTGATCATCGGCACCGGCGTCTGGGTGTCGTGGAAATACGGCCGCCTCTATTGCGGCTGGTTGTGCCCGCATTTTTCGGTGGTGGAAACCATCAACGCCCTGATGCGCCGCGCCTTCGGCCGTCCGACGCTGTGGGAACGTCATGCGCTGCCCGAATACCTGCCCGACGGACGCCATCTTTCGCCCAATCCCTTGTACTGGATCGCCGTCGGCCTCGCCATCGTCGGCTTCGCCTTCCTGTGGGCCCTGTCGCTGCTGACCTATCTGTGGCCACCGTTCGAGGTGTACGCCAACCTGTGGCACGGCGAGCTGACGCGCTTCCAGTTCATCTTCCTCACCGCCGCCACCATCGTGTTCGTCATCGAATTCCTGCTGGCACGCCATCTGTTCTGCCGTTTCGGCTGCGCCATCGGCCTGTTCCAGAGCCTGGCCTGGATGGCCAACAAGCGCGCCATGGTGGTGGGCTTCGAGCGCGAGCGGGTCGATGCCTGCGTCGATTGCGACGCCGCCTGCGACAACGCCTGCCCGATGCGCTTGAAGCCGCGCTCCACCAAGCGCCACATGTTCACCTGCACCCAGTGCGCCCGCTGCCTGCAGGCCTGCGATCAGGTGCAGAAAGACAATCCGCAGGGCCCACTGCTGAAGTGGGTGCAGGGCAAGGGCGCCCTCGATGTCTCCGCCCGTGACTTCGGCAAGAAGGGCGAATGAGTTTTTCTTGCCGCTTGAAACCTGTAACTTGAGACTGATTTTCTATGGAAGAATTCGTCGGCAAACTGTGGCACAAGCTCATCTCGCGCGCGGCGGACCAAAGCCATGCGCAGGCAGCGGTATCGCTGAATGAAATGCGCACCGCCGTCGGCATCCTGTTCCGCGCCCTCGGCGGCGACGGCGGTCTGCGCGTGGAAACCGCCACGGCCACCGAACACGGCGCACGCCGCCGCTGGCTGCAGCGCATCGCCGGCAGCGGCACTGCCGTGGAGCTGGCCTGGCGTGATGGCGAGACACTGCGCCTGCCGGCGCAGGTGGCCCTGTTCCCCGAACGCGGTCTGAATCGCGATCTGTATCTGTGGCTGGCCGCCCTGGCGGCCAGCGCCGACGATGAACAGAATCTGCCGCGTCCCTGGCTGGCGCGCAATCAGGTACTCACCAAACGCGTTCTGAAACGCTATCCGGGCCTGCAATCGCGCTATGCACGCCTGTGCGCGGCACAACTGGCCCTACGCCCGACGCCTGACACACTGAAGCCGGATGAAGCGGCCCAGGAACAGGCCATACAACAGGCCCTGCGCGATCCGGGCAGTGTCGTCACCCTGCCGCCGGCACGCAGGGCGCCGCAACCGGTGTATCTGTGGCTGCACCCCTCGCCACCGGGCCAGACGGCCGTGGGCGGCAGCGACGACGACGATGCCGATGAGAGCGGCGGCAAGACCAGCGACGAGGAAACACGCAAGCGTCATGGCGAGCGGGTGGACGCCACCGAAAGGGAAGCCGGTCTGATCGCACTGCGCATGGAAAACCTGCTTACCTGGGGCGAGTTCGTCAACGTCAATCGCGCCACCGAGGAAGACGAGGACGGTAGCAGCGCACCGCTGGAAATGGAGACCCTGAGCATCACGCGCAACAAGCGCACCGTCGCCAGCCGCCTGCGCTTCGATCTCGACCTGCCGTCCAGCGAATACGACGACCATGCCCTCGGCGACGGCATTCTGCTGCCGGAATGGGATTATCGCCAGCGCGCCCTGCTCAAGGACTATTGCCTTCTGCAACCGATGCTGGCCCGCGATGTCGTGCCGCTGGAGCTGCCGCCGCACCTGCGTCGCACGGCCCAGCACCTGCGTCGCCAGTTCGAGGCGCTGACGCAGAACCGCACCTGGCTGCGCGCCCAGCCCGACGGCAGCGAGATGGACCTGTCCGCCTGGCTCGAGTTCGCCGTGGCACGCCACAGCGGTCATCCGATCCGTGAGCAGGGCCTGTACCGCGACTTCCGCAACAATCAGCGCGACCTCGCCTGCCTGCTGCTGGCCGACCTGTCGCTGTCCACGGATGCCGCGGTCAACAATGAGCAGAAGATCATCGACGTCATCCGTGACAGTCTGTTCCTGTTCGCCGAGGCGCTCTCCGCCGTCGGTGATCGCTTCGCCATGTATGGCTTCTCTTCGCGCAAACGCGAGCACGTCCGCTTCCATACGCTGAAGGACTTCGACGAGCCATATGACGGCGCCATCCGTGGCCGCATCCAGGCCATACGCCCGGGCTATTACACACGCATGGGCGCGGCACTGCGTCAGGCGAGCCGTCTGCTCGGCAGGCAGCCCGCAGGCCGCCAGCTGCTGTTGCTGCTCACCGACGGCAAGCCCAACGACCTCGACCACTACGAAGGCCGCTACGGCATCGAGGACACGCGCCAGGCCCTGCACGAGGCGCGCGAGGCCGGCCATTACCCCTTCTGCGTCACCATTGACCAGCACGCCGGCGACTATCTGCCGCATCTGTTCGGTCCCGGCAATTACGTCGTCATCCGCCGTCCCGACGAACTGCCGCGCCAGCTGCCGCTGCTCTACGCCCGCCTGACCGGCAACTGACACACCCGGCAGCCATCACACCCCAAGCACGCCAGCATACATCGCGCATTTGCCCACACAGGCAAAACAGCAAATCACCAGATTCACATGCACTAATGTGTGCACACAAAATGTTTTCGCACGATTTCCGCCGTAATTGATATTTCTTGTCCGGGGACTACGGTTTGACCTATGTCAAAGCCCGCACCCCATGGGCCTGTTAAAAAATGACGACCGATTCAATAGGAAATCATGATGGCAGGCACCTTCTGGCAAACCTTCAGCGCAGCCCCCCACCGCATGATGATGTTCGGCGGCGCGGTGCAGCTCGTTGCCGTGCTGCTGTACTGGAGTATCGAACTGTTCGGCCGTTACACCGGCGTGTGGCCGGCACCGGCGACGCTGCTGCCTGGTATCTTTGCCCATGCCTTCCTGATGATCTACACACTGTTTCCGTTCTTCATCTTCGGCTTTCTCATGACCACCTATCCGCGCTGGATGAGTGGTACAGCAGTACCTCCTTCGTGGTATCAGACGGCATTCCTGCTGTTGACCGGCGGTGTGATGCTGTTCTATGTCGGCCTGTTCCACTCGAAGGCACTGCTCAGCGCCGGCGTGGCGCTGCTGCTCGCCGGCTATCTGACGGCGATAACCGCCCTCTGGCGCGTCTACCGCACCGCACCGGCCAAAGACAAGTTCTATGAAACCTGCCTCAACGCCGCACTCACCGCCGGCACCATCGGCGTAGCAGCGTTTCTGCTCTGGCTGCTCAGTGATGTCCCGTTCTGGCTGAACCTGTCGCTGCAGGCGGGCCTGTGGTGGTTCCTGCTGCCCATTGCCGTCAGCGTCAGTCACCGCATGATCCCCTTCTTCAGCGTATGCGTGCTGCCGGATTATCAGGTGTATCAGCCGAAGCTGACCCTGCTGCCTATGCTGACGTTTCTCGCGCTGCACGGCGTGCTGGAGCTGCTAGCACTGCACCGCTGGCTGTGGCTGGTGGATTTCCCTTTGTTGCTCCTTGCACTGCTGCATAGCTGGCAGTGGCAGTTCAAGCGCTCGTTCGCAGTACGCCTGCTGGCCATCCTGCATGTGGCCTTTGCCTGGCTGTCCGTCGCGGCGGCGCTGTATGTGATCAACAGCATGGCGCTGTTCTTCAAGTTCGGGCCCGTATTGGGACGCGCGCCGCTGCACGCCATCGCCATCGGCTTCCTGCTCTCCATTACCCTGGCCATGGCCAGTCGTGTAACGCTGGGGCACTCCGGCCGTGAACTCCGGGCCGATACCACCACCTGGGTATTGTTCTGGGGCCTGTCAGGCGTCGCAATATTGCGAATTGTCGCGGAATTGCCTCTTGGTCCGCACTTCAACCTGCTCGCGGCGCTGACCTGGTTGTGCATTGCGATGGTCTGGTCCGGAAAATACGGTGTCATCTATCTGCGTCCACGACTGGACGGAAAACCGGGTTGAACATCATGACCATTCATCATCCACTCAACAAGGCTCTCATCCATCCACAATCCTCTACCCCAAGGAACGCCGCCATGCATACCAAAGAACGTGACACCTGCTGCCCCACCCCGCGCTCTTCGCGCCGCAAGAGCAATGTCGTGGAGTGCGAGTATTGCGGCCTCTACGGCATGTGCCAGGTGGCCGGGCTGGAAGCCCCGGTGCCCGCTCTCATCGATGAAATCGTCGGCCGCCGCGAGCCGGTGGCCATCGGTCAGAATGTGATTACCGCGGGCACGCCCTTTGGCGAGATCTATGCCGTGAAATCGGGCTCCTTCAAGACCTATCTCACCCTTGCCAACGGCGAGCAGCAGATCATCGACTTCTACTTCCCCGGTGAGCTGATGGGGCTGGAGGGACTCAGCAGAGGCACCTACCCCCACATGGTGGAGGCACTGGAGGCCAGCAGTGTGTGCCGCCTGGATTTTGCCAAGGTGAATCTGCTGGGCGAGCGCCTGGGCGAGTTTCAGCAGCAACTCATCAACGCCTTGAGCAAGCGCACGCGTCAGGATCAGTGGGTGCCGTTGCTGATGGGGGCACAGAACGCCGAACAGCGCACAGCGACCTTTCTGCTCAGCCTGTCGGCACGTTTCGCAGAGCATGATCTGCCCAGCGTGCGCTTCAAGCTGCCCATGTCCCGCCACGACATCGCAAACTACCTTGGGCTCGCTGTGGAAACCGTCAGCCGCATGTTCCAGCGCTTCCAGACCATGGAGTTGCTGGAGGTACACGGCCGGCATGTGGAACTGCGCGACATCGATGCGCTGCGCGTGATCGCGGGCCTCAATAGCATCGATGCGACATGAGATATGCCGCACAAATGACACATAAATTGCGCAATGTCATGAATATTGCACTATTGTCCTACTACTCATAGCAGCAGGTTTGACAGCGATAAATTTTTTTACTGATCCAATTGATACACATCAAGGCCGTAGGTCTTTTAGCTGAGTAAAAAAGTCACAGAACGAACGAGGACTTTTTGTCACGGACTTTCCACAACCCGCAGGGGGCAACAACCATGTCAAGGAAACTGAAGCTAAGCAGGACCTACTCAGCCGTACTTTCCGCATTGCTCGTTGGTGGAGCAATCACCTTCAGCGGCCAGGCCGCAGCCGCAGCGGCTGCCGGTCCCTCGCTGTCCGAAGCCGATTTCGAGCGCGCCAAGCTGCTGTACTTCCAGCAGTGCGCCGGCTGCCATGGCGTACTGCGCAAGGGTGCCACCGGCAAGAACCTCGAGCCGGTCAACACCAGGAAGCTGGGCCAGCAGCGCCTGGAACGCATCATCGCCTTCGGCACCGAGGGCGGCATGAACAACTTCGACGGCATCATGTCGAAGGCCGATATCAAGCTGCTCGCCACCTACATCCAGATGGAGCCGCCGGTTCCGCCCGAGATGTCCCTGGCCCAGATGAAGGCACGCACCAAGGTCCATGTCCCGCTGAAGGACTACCCGACCAAGCCGCTGCACGGCCGCAACTGGGAGAACTTCTTCGTCGTCATCGAGCGTGACGTCGGCAAGGTCGCGGTCATCGACGGCGACAAGAAAGAGGTCGTCACCCACATCCCCACCGGCTACGCCGTCCACGTGTTGAAGGCCCTGGAACACAATCATGCTGTCCATCCGGAGAATCCGAAGGACGTGGGTCGCTTCTGGTACACCATGGGCCGTGACGGCAAGGTGACCAAGATCGACCTGTGGCAGACGCCGGACAAGATGCTGGTGGCGGAAACCCAGATCGCCTATGACGCCCGCGACATCGCCGTCTCCGGTGATGGCAAGTACGTGGTCGGTGGCGGTTACTGGCCGCCGCATTTCGTCATCATGGACGCCAAGACACTGGAACCCCTCAAGGTAGTGTCCTCCCGCGGTGTCAACGTCGATGGTGAATACGTCAACGAGTCCCGTGTCGCGGCCATTTACGACACCCCGCATGCCCCCACCTGGCTGGTGAACATGAAAGAGCTGGGCCAGACCTGGCAGGTGGACTACTCCGATATCGACAACCTGCGCATCGACAAGATCGACAACGCCAAGTTCCTGCATGACGGCTTCTTCGATCCGACCGGCCGTTATTTCCAGATCGCGGCCAACGCCTCCAACAAGATGGTGGTGATCGATTCCCAGGAGCGCAAGCTGGAAGCCATCATCGACACCGACAAGCGTCCGCATCCCGGTCCCGGTGCCAACTGGAACGATCCCAAGTGTGGTCCGGTGGGCGGCACGCCGCACCTCGGTGTCGGCAAGCTGACCGTCTGGGGCAACGATCCGATCAAGCACAAGGACAATGCCTGGAAGATCTGCTATGAGACGCCGACCGACGGCCCGGGCCTGTTCGTGCGCACCCATCCGAAGAGCGATTACGTCTGGGTCGACCAGACTCTGCATCCGGAGCCGGAAATCCAGCAGTCGGTCAAGGTCATCGACAAGAAGACCGGCAAGGTCGCCAAGACCATCCGCCTGACCAACACGGAAGGCTACGTGGCGGTGCACTTCGAGTTCAATGCCGACGGCAGCGAAGTCTGGGCCTCGGTCTGGAACCGCAAGGACTCCAAGACCGCCAACGGCGAAATTGTCGTGTTCGATGCCAAGACCCTGCAGGAGAAGACGCGCATCAAGGGTCTCTTTGCACCGACCGGCAAGTTCAATGTCCACAACCGCAGCAACCATGTGACCTGATGGCGTAGGCGCCAGGTAAGGCGGGATGAGCAATCATCCCGCCTTTTTTCTGCCGCCAATCGGTGCCGATGTCCGGGGGGAAATCGAAGATGGACAAGTTAAAGCAAAAAAATCAATTCTTTTCGCGCAAAGTGCTGTTCGGTACAACCATCGGCGCGGCACTGTTTTTCATGGTCGTAGGCGTCATCTTCTGGGGTGGCTTCAATACCGCCATGGAGGCCACCAACACGATGGAGTTCTGCATCTCCTGCCATGAGATGGAAGAAAACGTCTATCAGGAATACACGCACACCATCCATTTCACCAACCGCAGCGGCGTCCGCGCCACCTGCCCCGACTGTCACGTTCCGGATCCCTGGGTGCACAAGATGGTGCGCAAGATACAGGCGAGCAACGAGGTCCTGCACAAAATCCTCGGTACCGTCGACACACCGGAAAAATTCGATCAGCACCGCCTGCGCCTGGCGCAGAATGTCTGGCGTGCGATGAAGTCCACCGATTCCCGCGAGTGTCGCAACTGCCACGACTGGGATTCCATGAACCCGGAGAACCAGAAGCAGCGCTCCGCCAAGCAGCACATCTTCGCCATGGAGCAGGGTCAGACTTGCATCGACTGCCACAAGGGTATCGCCCACAAGAAGGTCAACGATCAGCTGACCGACGCAGAGGTCGAGGCGCTGGAAAAACCCAATGCCGCCTACAAGCGTGACCTGCCGCCGCAGTGGGTCGCCTACCGCGAGAAGATGAGTGCACCGGCCGCGGCGCATGCGCCTGCCCCGGTACCTGTGGCCGCGGCGGCGCCGGCTGCAGAAGCCGCACCGGCACCCGCTGCGGCACCGGCAGCCAAGGCCCCGGCCAAGGCCGCCGCAGGCGGCGGCATCAAGGTCGACTGGAGCAAGGCCTCCAGCCGTGAGGTGATGCTGTTCTACCCCGGCCAGACCTCCATGGAATGGGCCCTCACCGGCTCCAAGCACGGCGGCGCCCGCGTCTACAAGAAGGTCGGCGATCGCTGCTTCGCCTGCCACGAGGGCGAGCAGGAATCCATGGGCAAAAAGATGGTTAACGGCGAAAAGGCCGAGACAACGCCGATCCCCGGTAAGCGTCCCGCCATACCTGTACAGGTACAGGCTACTCACGACGGCCAGTATCTGTACCTGCGCTTCACCTGGCCGGATACCGCCCACGTGCCGGTGCCCTTCGTCGACGGCGGCATGATGGACAAGGAAAATCCCGTCAAGCTGGCCATGATGATCGCCACCGATGACGTGCAGGAGGCCGCACAGGCCGGCTGCTGGGGCACCTGCCATCACGATGCCAACGGCATGCCGGATGCACCGGCCGGCAAGAATGTGACCAAGTACATCGCGGAGAGCCGGACGGAAATCTCCACCAGCGAGCCGATGGGCGGCTGGGACAAGCGCAAGTCCGATGGTGACATCGCCGCCGAACTGCAGGCTGGCCACTTCATGGACCTGCTACGTTACAAGGCCGGCAGCGGCAAGTCCGAGGATGGCTATCTGCTCGCCGAGCGTGTAATGGAAGGTGGTCAGGGCGTCGAGTTCACCGGTGAGAAGCAGGGTGGTAACTGGGTGGTGAGCATGAAGCGCAAGTTGAGCTCTTCTGCCGCCGGTGATTTCAGTCTCGCCCTGGATCAGATGTACAACATCGGCTTCGCAATTCATGACGACCATACCAACGGCCGCTACCACCATGTATCGCTGGGTTACAAGCTCGGCTTCGACAACCCGGAGGCCGAGATCAACGCCACCAGGCAGTAACACGGAAGTCGGCCTGAAATTGACTTCCATCAAGGTATGGCCTGGCTGCAGCACGCATGCTGTAGGCAGGCAACAACAAGAAGCCGGGCTGCACGACAGCCCGGCCTTCAGGGAAGGAAGACCTAGCTGAGCGAGGTGGTAGTCATGCAACGACTGACATCCTGGAGCCTGGGCCTCATTCTGCTGTTTTCCATAACCACTGCCGTCACCGCTGACGAGGTGGTGGTCGTCGAGATGTCCGCCTTCAAATTCATTCCGGAAGACCTCACCATCAAGCGCGGCACCACCGTGCGCTGGGTCAACAAGGAAAAACGCCAGTTTCACAGCATCTGGTTTCGCGAGGCCGGCGAGGAACCGGGCGAATACCTGTTTCCCGAAGACACCTACGAGCGCAAGTTCGACACCGTCGGTGTGTTTCCCTATGTCTGCCAGCCGCACATGGATCACATGCGCGGCGTGATCCGCGTGGTGGAGTGAGCCATGCGACGCCATCCACTCATGCTGCTGCTCACCGCTGTTCTCTCTCTCGCCGCAGCCACCACACAGGCCAGCGCCGAAGTCAGTACCGAACGTCAGCGCGAGCTGCTGCATCTGCTGCGCCACGACTGCGGCTCGTGTCACGGCATGACGCTGAAGGGTGGCCTCGGCCCGACCCTGCTGCCGCAGGCACTGGCCGGAAAACCTACGGAAACACTGGAGGCCACCGTCCTCTACGGCAGGGCCGGTACCCCGATGCCCCCCTGGCGCGGCTTGCTTACTGAAGAAGAAGTGGCCTGGCTGGTTGCGCTGCTGATGAAAGGAGTTCCCGATGCGCCGTAGTCTGCTCGCCATTTGCGTCCTGCTGCTTGCCGGCTGTGCCACGCCGGCACTGCGCGGCACCGGTGATCTCGGCCTGATCATCGAACGCGCCGATGGCAGCGTGCTCATAGTCGAAAGCACGCACCGGAAGATGCTGGCCCGTGTCGAAGGTCTGGGCGATCTGTCCCACGCCTCCGTGGTCTACTCCCGTGATGAACGCTATGCCTATGTCTTCGGCCGCGATGGCGCACTCACCAAGGTGGACATGCTGCGCCACAGCATCGCCAAGCGCGTCATGCAGTCCGGTAACAGCATCGGCGGCGCCATCTCGCAGGATGGCCGCCTGGTGGCGGTGGCCAATTACGAACCGGGCGGCGTCAAGGTGTTCGCTGCCGACACGCTGGAACTGCTGGCCGACATCCCGGCCAGTTATGGCGACGGCAAGTATTCCAAGGTGGTGGGCCTGGAAGACACTACGGACAATCGCTTTGCCTTCAGCCTGTACGATGCCGGCGAGATCTGGGTGGCCGATCTGCGCGATGCGCGCAACCCGGTGATCGAGAAGTACCGCGGCATCGGCCGCCAGCCCTACGATGCCCTGGTGAGCATGGATGGCCGCCATTACATCGCCGGCCTGTTCGGCGAGGATGGCCTCGCCCTGCTCGACCTGTGGCGACCGGAACGCGGCGTCCAGCGCATCCTCGACAACTATGGCCGCGGCGAACAGCCGCTGCCGGTCTACAAGATGCCGCACCTGGAAGGCTGGGCGCTCAGCGAGGAGCACGCCTACCTCCCGGCCATAGGCCGACACGAGGTGCTCATCGTCGATCGCCGCAACTGGCAAGAGGCCGGTCGTATCGCCGTGCATGGCCAGCCGGTGTTTGCCATGGCCCGCCCCGACGGGCGCCAGTTGTGGGTCAACTTCGCCCACCCGCACAACGACACGGTACAGGTGATCGACACCGTGACGCACAAGGTCATCGCCACCCTGAGGCCCGGCAAGGCGGTTTTGCATATGGAATTCACGCCGCGCGGCGAGCAAATCTGGCTGTCGGCGCGTGACGACAATCGCGTCGATATCTATGACACCCGCACCCTGCAACACCTCGGCAGCCTGCCGGTGCGCAGCCCGAGCGGCATCTTCTTCACCGCCCGCGCCCATCGCATCGGCCTGTAGGAGTACCACATGCACCGCAACCGCCATACCGAAACGCTGGAACTGGGGACGCTGGAGCGGCAGTTGCTCAATGATTTCCAGCACCACCTGCCGCTGACGCCAACACCCTACGCCGACATCGCGCAGAAGCTGGGCACCACGGAAGACGCCGTACTCGCGGCCCTGCACGAGCTGCAGGGCGCCGGCGCGGTAAGCCGCGTCGGTGCCGTGTTCCGCACCCACCGCGTCGGCGCCAGTACCCTCGCCGCCATGGCCGTGCCGCCGGAACGGTTGGAAGAGGTTGCCGCGCTGGTCAGCGGCTACGACGCCGTGAATCACAACTACGAACGCGAGCACCGCATCAACCTGTGGTTCGTCGCCACTGCGGCGGATGAGAAACAGTTGACACAGGTACTGGAAGACATCGAGCAGCGCAGCGGCATCGCCGTCATGGCCCTGCCGATGCTGGAAGACTTTCACATCGACCTGGGGTTCGAGCTGAAATGGACATGAACGTACTGCCGCGCATGCATCCCGACAATCTGACCGACGTCGATCGCCGCCTGATCGCCGCCATCCAGCACGGTCTGCCGCTGGTCTCCCACCCCTATGCCGAACTGGGCCGGCAATGCGGCCTGAATGAAGGCGAGGTCATCAACCGCCTCGCCGCCCTGCTCGCCGACGGCACCATCAAGCGCCTCGGCGTGGTGGTGCGCCACCGCGAACTGGGCTACCGCGCCAACGCCATGGTGGTGTGGGATATCGACGATGCCAGGGTCAGCGAGCTGGGCCACTGCATCGGCCGCTTCGACTTCGTCACCCTGTGTTATCGCCGTCCGCGCCGCCTGCCGGCCTGGCCCTACAACCTGTTCTGCATGATCCATGGGCAGGACCGCGACGCCGTGCTGGAACGGGTGCGCCAGATCGAGCAGCATTGTGGCTTGGCGGATGTGCCGCACGAAGTGCTGTTCAGCCGCCGCCGCTTCAAGCAACGTGGGGCAATCTATGCGCCGGCGCCAAGCGGGATGTCGCAATAGTGGATGCCATAGACCGCGCCATCATCAATGCCCTGCAGGATGGCTTTCCCATCTGCGCGCGTCCGTATGCCGCGGCGGCGGAACAACTTGGCATCACGGAAGATGACCTGTTGCAGCGCCTCGCGGCACTGCGCGAACAAAATACCATCACCCGCTTCGGCCCGCTGTTTCATGCCGAGCGCCTGGGCGGCGCGCTCAGTCTGGTGGCCATGCGCATCCCCGCGCAGGATTTCGACCGCGTCGCCGCCCAGGTCAATGCCCATGTGGAAGTGGCGCACAACTACGAGCGCACCCACGAGTTCAACATGTGGTTCGTGCTGGCCACCGAAACCGAGCAGCAGTTGCAGGACACGTTGCGGGCCATCGAGGCCGAGACCGGCTACCCGGTCTACAACATGCCCAAGCTGGAAGAGTACTACCTCAACCTGAGGTTCGCGGTATGAGCGAAGCCAGGGTCATCGCCCTCCCCGACGCCACCGATCGTGCGCTGATCGTCGCCACCCAGGGCGGCCTGCCGCTGGTGGCAGAGCCCTACCATGTCCTTGCCGATCAGCTCGGCATCAGCGCGGAAGAAGTGATGCAGCGGCTGCAGGCCATGCAGCAAAACGGCATCATCCGCCGTATCGGTCTGGTCCCCAACCACTATGCCCTGGGCTACACCTGCAACGGCATGACGGTGTGGGATGTCCCCGACGAGCGCATCCATATCCTCGGCCCGAAGCTGGGCGCCCTGCCCTTCGTCAGCCACTGCTACCGCCGCCCGCGTTTTCTGCCCGACTGGCCCTACAACCTGTTCGCCATGGTGCACGGCCGCAGCCGCGCGGAGACCGATGCCCAGGTGGAGGAGATCGCCCGTCTGCTCGGCGATGACGATCGCGGCCATGCGGTGTTGTACAGCACGCGCATCCTGAAAAAGACCGGGCTGCGCCTCGGCAACCGCGGAGATTGAGCCATGTTCCGACTGTCACAGTTCATGGAGCACCTGCTGCACCCGGCGCCTGTCATGCCGGCACGCAAACCGGCGGGCCCGGTGGTGATCTGGAACCTGGTGCGGCGCTGCAACCTCACCTGCAAGCACTGCTACGCCACCTCCGCCGACAAGGACTTTGTCGGCGAGCTGTCCACGGCCGAGGTATACACGGTGCTGGATGATCTGAAAGAGTTCAAGGTGCCGGTACTGATCCTGTCCGGCGGCGAGCCGCTGCTGCGCCCCGATATCTTCGAGATATCGCGACGTGCCAAGGCCATGGGCTTTTATGTTGGCCTGTCCACCAACGGCACGCTCATCGACGAAGCCAATATCGGCGCCATCGCCGCCACCGGCTACAACTACGTCGGCATCAGCCTCGACGGCATCGCGGCCACCCATGACCGCTTCCGCCGTCTCGAAGGCGCCTTTGCCCGTTCGCTGCACGCCATCCGACTATGCCGTGACCACGGCATCAAGGTGGGCGTGCGCTTTACCCTTACCCAGGACAATGCCGCCGAGCTGCCGCAGCTGCTGGCGCTGATGGACGAGGAAAACATCGACAAGTTCTATCTGTCCCATCTCAATTACGCCGGACGCGGCAACCGCAACCGCCGTGACGATGTTTACCACCGCGTCACCCGCGATGCCATGGACCTGCTGTTCGCACGCTGCCTCGATGAGCAGCGGCGCGGTATCCGCCGCGAATACGTCACCGGAAACAACGATGCCGACGGCGTCTACTTCCTGATGTGGGTGCGCAGAAATTTTCCCGATCGCGCCGCCGAGATGGAGCAGCGGCTGGTACAGTGGGGCGGCAACGCCTCCGGCATCAACATCGCCAACATCGACAACCTGGGCAATGTGCACCCTGACACCATGTGGTGGCACCACACGCTGGGCAATGTACGCGAGCGTCCCTTCTCCGCCATCTGGCAGGACACCAACGACCCGCTGATGGCCGGCCTCAAGCAGCAGCCGCGCCCGGTACAGGGGCGCTGCGCCGAATGCATGCACCTGACCATCTGCAACGGCAACACCCGCGTGCGCGCCCAGCAGACCAGCGGCAACCCCTGGGCGGAAGATCCGGGCTGCTACCTGGACGACGAAGAAGTCCTCCCCACCGTGGCTGCCCCGCAGCGAAAGGTCGGTTCATGAAATCACTGCTCTCCCTTGCGCTGCTGCTGACGGCGTGCAGTGCAGTCGCCCAACCACGTCCAAGTACCGAGCTATATGCCCAACACTGCGCCAGCTGCCATGGCGTCGAGCGCCTCGGCGGCATCGGCCCGGCCCTGCTGCCGCAGAACCTGAGCCGTGTACGCAAGAGCGAGGCCATGGATGTCATTGCCCATGGCCGCCCCGCCACGCAGATGGCCGGCTTTGCCGCAGTCCTGTCGGAGAACGAGATCAAGGCACTGGCCGACCTCATCTATACCGAGCCGGCCATCACGCCAACCTGGGGCATGAACGAGATCCGCGCCAGTCACCTGCAACATGCCAGGGAAAATGACCTGCCGGATGTGCCGCGCTACAAAGCCAACATGCAGAACCTGTTTCTGGTGGTGGAACTCGGCGACCATCACATCACGCTACTCGATGGCGACAAGTTCCAGGCCATCCATCGCTTTCCCACGCGCTACGCCCTGCACGGCGGCCCCAAATACTCGCCGGATGGCCGCTTCGTCTATCTCAGCTCGCGCGACGGCTGGGTCAGCAAATACGATCTCTACAACCTGACCCTGGTCAGCGAGGTCCGCGCCGGCATCAACAGCCGCAACATCGCCGTCTCGGCCGATGGACGTTACGTAATGGTGGCCAACTACCTGCCGCACAGCCTGGTACTGCTCGACGCCGCTACCCTGCAGCCGATCCGGCTGTGGGATACCGTCGGCAAGGACGGCACCAGTTCACGTGTCAGCGCCGTCTACACGGCTCCCCCGCGACAGAGCTTCATCGCCGCGCTGAAGGACATCCCCGAGGTATGGGAAATCAATTATGCCGATCGGCCGCCGCCGGGCTTTGGTGGCTGGGTGCACGACTTCCACAAGGAGCAGAGCGATGAGGTCGTGCGACCGTTCCCGTTGCGGCGCATGTCTACCGAGGGCTATCTGGATGACTTTTTCTTCGATCAAGAATACGAACACCTCATCGGCGCTTCACGCGATGGTGGTGGTCAGGTCCTGGATCTGTACATCGGCCGCAAGATTGCCGATCTCGATCTGCCCGGCATGCCGCATCTCGGCTCCGGCATCACCTTCGAGCACCAAGGGAGAGAAGTGCTGGCCACGCCCAATATCAAGGAGGGCGTGGTCAGCGTCATCGACCTGAAAACCTGGCAAGTCATCAAGCGCATCGACACCCTCGGTCCCGGCTTCTTCATGCGCAGTCACGACGACACTCCTTATGCCTGGGTAGACGTATTCAGCGGCCCGCACAAGGACGCCATGCACGTCATCGACAAGCGCACGCTGGAGATTGTCAAGACCCTGCGCCCGGCGCCGGGCAAGACTGCCGCCCATGTCGAGTTTACCCATGACGGCCGCTACGCCCTGGTCAGTATCTGGGAAATGGATGGCGCGCTGGTGATCTACGATGCGGCCACACTGGAAGAGGTGAAGCGCCTGCCGATGAAGAAGCCTTCGGGCAAATACAACGTTCACAACAAAACGACCTACCGGCGTGGAACCAGCCACTGAGTGGAGTCCAAAGCTGTGGCGGAAAGCGGCGGTTATCGTCTGCGCCCAGGCTATTCGCAATAGGCGCGCAGTTTCTTCAGGTCGTGGATATGGACGCTGAGGCCCTTGACGCTGATGAGTCCCTGATCGCTCAGGGAATGAAGGATTCGTGACAGGGTTTCCGGCTGCACCGACAAGCGGGAGGCGATGATGTTCTTCGCCGCCGGCAAGGATACCTCGGCCTCCTTGTCAGCCCCCTTGGGCGCCTGACCGACCAGGTAGTTGACCAGGCGCAGCGTGGCATTCTGCAGTGTCAGAGCATCGATTTCGTTCAGGCGATGATGCAGCCGCACACTCATGTCCGCCATCACGCGGAAGCAGGTATCCACGGAATCGCGCAACACCCCCAGGAAACTCCGATTGTTGATGGCATAGAGTTCGGCCGGGACCAGGGCCTGCGAGCTGACCGGATAGCGCTGCACATCCATGAACATCACCGCCTCGGCGAAGCACTGCCCGGGACGAATGATCTCGATGACCTTTTCATTGCCGGTGGGGGAAAGCCGATACAGCTTGACCTGACCGCGTCGCAACATGAAAAAGCGATCCGCCGGCTGCCCCTGGGTGAACAGATGCTCCCCTTCCGCCAAGTGCACCAGCTGAATACCTTCCTTGATACGCGCCAGCTCATCGTCACTCAAGCCGCTGAACAAAGCATGCGAGCGCAGTTCCTGATCTGAAATGATTGCCTGATCCATACACCTGATTATGCTAACCGCTGCCTGCCTATGCAATACAGCAGTGAATTAGTAATTTCGATGGGGCAATAATCGACTGCTCAGACTGGATTAGATTCCATCGCCTGCCATCAGGCTGACGCAGCGAAGGCGCGTTCCGGGATTATCTGTATTGTCATACCGATAGAGCCTACGGTAGATTCGCACTTACAATTAAGGAAGGTCTGAATAAGTCCATCCTGGACTTTTCAGACCACGCCAAGCGAAAAGTGTGATTTTCGCTTGGCTTCATTTTCCAACGACTTATCGTCGTTGGAAAATGGCGGCACATCCCTGTGCCGCGGAAGCTCTGAACTTATTCAGAGCTTCCTTAAAATCGGCACATAACTACAATAAAGATGTCTGGTTTTTGGGTTCCCGAATACACGCGGCTGCGCTTTCTCTATCGCCCCTAGGGGCCGCTGTCACCGCTTGAATACCTCGGCTCCGCCTGGCGCGGAGCGTTCGGCCATTCCCTGCGCGCCCACTGCTGCAATACCGCACTGGACAACTGCGGCAATTGCCCGCGGCAGCAGGCCTGCAACTACACCTATCTCTTTGAAACCCCAACCGCCGGCGATACCAGCGATGGCGTCAATACCAACGCCCCGCATCCGCTCATCCTGCGCCCCTTGCCACAGAATGGGAGCAAAGAACCATACACCGTCGAGGTCACGCTGGTCGGGCGTGCACGACAAATGGCAACCCTGGTCGCTGAAGCCATGTATCAGGCCGGGCTACGCGGCGTCGGCAGCCGCTCCACCATCTTCCGGCTGGAGACGGTGCAGCAGCACGACGGTAGCCGTTGGGCCGACCATCCGGCAATGGGTACACCACGCCGGTCACGCCTCCTGTCCCGGAGAGTGTCACCCTGCATTTCCTGACACCGTTGCGCCTGAAGCAGGGCAATGGCCTGGTCGCGGCAGAAAACCTGACCCCCACCACCCTGCTGTTGGCCATCCGCCAGCGCATCCTGCGTCTGGGCCAGTACCACAGCGACGGTGCCGGTTTTGCCGAGTGCCATCTTCCCTATCTCGCCCCCGACTCGCCGCCGGCGTACAGCACGGCGATGCACTGGATCGACCTGGAACGCTATTCCTCCCGCCAGCAACGCGGCCACAAGATGGGCGGGCTGATCGGCCATATCCGCCTCTCGCTTCACGGCCTGGAAACCTTCTGGCCGGCACTCTGGCATGGGCAGTACCTGCACGTCGGCAAATTGACCACCATGGGCCTCGGCGCCTACCGCATCGAATTGCCACAAGCTTGCCAGGCTCGCGCAAGCGCCCCCGGATTCGATACGGTGGCGGCAGTTGCTACCCGAGGCGCCTACTGATGAAATTGCCTGCCGACTATCCACGACGCATCCTGTTCGCCGTCGCCGGCCTGTCACCGCAGATCCTGACGGAGACCGTTTACTATCTGGCGGTCAAGGCCAGCCCGCGCTTCGTTCCCACCGAAATCCATCTGCTGACCACCGCAGAGGGCCGCGAGCATGCCCGTCTCACCCTCCTCTCCAAGGACCCCGGCTGGTTCCAGCAGTTGCGGCACGATTACGCCCTGCCCCCCATCGATTTCACCCTGGACAACATCCATGTGCTGAAAGACGAGCACGGCCGGCCGCTCGGCGATATCCGCAGCGTCGATGACAACAGCCACGCCGCCGACCACATCACCGCCATGATCCGCACGCTGACTGCCGATCCCGACGCCGCGCTGCATGTCTCCATTGCCGGTGGCCGCAAAACCATGGGCTTCTATGCCGGCTATGCCCTCTCCCTCTACGGCCGCACGCAGGACCGCCTGTCCCACGTCCTGGTACCGCCACCTTACGAGGGCAACCGGCAGTTCTTCTATCCGCGCCCCTACAGCGAGGTCATCTATACCGACGACAAGCACGGCCGCCCTCTCAACACCCACGAAGCCGAAGTGGCACTGGCCGACATCCCCTTCGTGCGCATGCGCGACGGCCTGCCACAACAGTTGCTCAGCGGCAGTGCCAGTTTCAGCGAAACGGTCACCGGCGTACAAAAACTGCTCGCCGCACCTCACATTTACATCGACCTCACAGCCAAACAGCTCACGGCAGGTGAACGATTGGTCCCTATGAAGCCAGCCGAACTGGCCTTCTACCTCTGGCTGGTGCAGCGCCGCCGCGATGGAGCATCCCCGGTCCGCTGGAGCGATGACGGTCTGGCGGAGGAATACCTGCACCATTACGGCCGCCTGGTAGGAACGGCGAGTGGCGACTACGAGCGCGTCGCCGAGGCACTCAAGAGCGGCATGACCAAGGACTATTTCGAGCAACGCAAGACCCGCAGCAACACCGCCATCAAGACGGCGCTGGGCGCCATCGCCGCACAGCCCTATCTGATCACGGCCAGCGGCAAACGCCCGCTGCAACGCTTTGGCATCACCCTGCCCGCCGGGCAGATAACCATCGAACCCGACCATGACACTCCACCGAGGCAGCCATGACCTGTTACGCCTACCTGTTCGAAGCCAAATCCATCCAGAGCTACATCTTCAACAGCAACAAGCTGAAGGAAATCGTCGGCGCCAGTGAGCTGGTGGATGACCTGTGCGCCCAGCCCTTGCAGGACACCCTGAAGGCGCTCGCTATCGAGAGCGATATCGAGTTTTCCCGCCGTGCAGGCGGCGCCTTTTTTGCCTTCAGCACGAACGGGGATGCCATCGAACGCCTGGCGGCACTCTGGCCCCTGGTGGTTGAAATCCAGGCCCCGGGCCTGGATTTCGTGCATGCCCGTGGCGAAGGTGCCAGCAACATCCTTGCCTATGAACAGGCCCGTCGCGGTCTGGCCGGCTACCGCAACACCCGCCCACCCGCGCTGCCCGTCGCCGGCCCCTTTGCCGCCCGCTGCCGCCGTACCGGCATGCCCGCGACAGCATGGCGCGGCAAGGCAGGCGAAGCCGTAGATGCCGCCACGGCGCGCAAGCTGGATCTGTCGCGCGGCAAATCCCTGACGGAAAAATTCAACCCAGGAACCAACGCCACCTGGCCGCTGCAACTCTCCCGTGAACCCGGCGAAGAAAATGATGACGTATTTCCCTACGACGGTGAGCGCGAAGGCCTGGCCCTGATCCATGCCGACGGCAACGGCCTCGGACAGCTGCTCATCACCCTGAGCGAGCGGCTGAAAGCACACCCGAAATTCGTCGCCTGCTTCAAGGCATTCTCCGATGCCATCGGCCGCGCCACGGAGGCCGCCGCCAAACAGGCCACGCATGAGGTGCTCGTTTCCAAGGTCAGCGCAAACCAAGTCATGCCGGCACGCCCCATCGTCCTCGGCGGTGATGATCTCACCGTCCTGGTACGTTCCGATCTGGCCCTGGATTTCGCCAGCACCTTCATCCAGCACTTTGAAGAACAGACAGCAAAGGAGTTGCTGTCCGTCTATGCACAGATGAAACAGGATGGCGTCGACATCAGCGGACTCCCTGCCGGACTGAGCGCCTGTGCCGGCATCGTCTTCATGAAGGCCTCGCAGCCGTTCTACATGGCCCATCAATTGGCCGAAGACCTGTGCAAGGCCGCCAAGGCCCAGGCGAAAGAGCCGCAAAACAAGGTCGCAGGACGCATCCCCTCGGCCCTGGCCTTTCATCGCATCACCACCGCCCACATCGGACGCTATGCAGACATCCTGGCGCGGGAACTCACCGTGCGGGAGGGCGGCAACAAGGCAACCAACGACGCGGCACGAAGCTATTGCCAGACCCTCGTCACCTACACCCTGTCTGCCCACAACCATCTGCCCAGACTCGACGATCTGCGTGCCTTCACCGCATTGCTCGAAGGTTTGAGCCGCGGGCCGATGCGCCAGCTCGTCGGTGTCCTCGGTCAGGACATGGCCGCCGCCAGACGGCAATACCAGCGCTGGCGCAGCCTGATGGAAAAGGAACAGGGAGACCGGCTCAACAAGTTTGATGACGGCCTGCATGCCCTGTTGAAGGCCGGCACGTTTACCGAGCTGCCCTACCGCGCCGATGGCCAGCAATACCGCACACCGCTGGGGGATGCCCTCACGCTGATGGCCGTACGCAAGCAGATCGAATTCCGGGAGAACGCCGCATGAACCTCACCTTCGACATCCGCAGCTTCTGGCACATCGGCAGCGGCCGTGGCCAGGGCGTCCACCTCGATGCCCTCACCCGCCGCGATGCGCGCGGCCTGCCGCTGTTGCCCGGACGTTCCGTGAAAGGGCTGGTACGCGATGCGTACATCACGCCGAAGCCCTCGGCTGGTATCCCGAACACAGTGCCGTCACCACCACGCTGTTCGGTGTGCGCGGCGCGGACGGTACGGAAACGCACCCAGCCATCCTGCGCTTCTCCGATGCCGTGCTGCCCGCAGATATCGCCGACTATCTCGCCGGTCGTGCCGATCTGCGCGAGCAGTTGTTCCGCCCCCTGTTTTCCACCGCCATCGACCATGCCAGCGGCACCGCCAGGGAATCCTCCCTGCGCGGCATGGAGGCCGTCATTCCCCTGCAACTCACCGCCACCGTCCAGCCCCTCGCCGACTGCTCGCAGCTCGGCTATGACTGGCGCGAAATCATTCGCCGCGCCCTGCCGCTCATCCGCGGCATCGGTGCCGATCGCAGCCGCGGCCTCGGCCGCGCCGTCGTAACCCTGGAGGAGACCAGCGCATGCTAGCCCACCATCTCGACATCACCTTGCGCGAGGATGCCGTGTTCAGCGAACGTGCCGCCACCGTCGGCGGCCATCGTGGCCTCGACTACATTCCGGGCAGCGCCCTGCTCGGCGCCGCCGCCGGCCGGCTCTATGGCCAGCTCAGTGCCGACGAGTCCTGGCTGCTGTTTCATTCCGGCAAGGTCCGTTTCGGCAATGGCCTGCCGCTGCACGGCAAGCTGCCGACCTATCCCGTACCGCTGGCCTGGCACAGCCCCAAGGGCACGCAAGCGACCGACAACAACAAACGCCTGCACGCCGAACGGGTAAGCAACTTCTGCCATGTCGATCCCGCCCGCCTCGAACTACAGCACGAGCAACTGCGCCATGCCTACCTCGCCACCGACGGTACCCTGCACAAGGTGGAAAAACGCCATGAAATGCGCACGGCCCTGACCCAGGGACAGCGCCGCGCGGAAGAAGGACAGCTCTTCGGCTATGTCGCCATCCCCGCCGGCAGCCGCTTCCGCGCCCGTCTCGAAGCGGACCCCGACGTACCGGAACACCTGCTGCAAAAGCTGCTCGACGTGCTCACCGCAGGTATCTTCCTCGGCCGTTCCCGTGCCGCCGAGTATGGCCGCAGCACCGTCGCATCTAGCCCGCTGCAAGCCCTGGAGCACGGCAAGGTCGAGGACCGGCTCACCCTGTGGCTGCTCTCCGATCTGGCCGCGCTCACCGACCAGGGCCAGCCCACCACCCAACCCCTGCCGCTGTGGCTGGGCCTGCCGGCAGGACGACTGCTTCCCGAGAGCAGCTTCATCATGACCCGCCGCTATTCGCCCTGGAATGCCCACCGCAAGGGCTATGACATCGAGCGCATCGTCATCACCCAGGGCAGCGTGCTCACCTACGCACTGGACGCACCGTTCACCGATGAACACCTGACACGGCTACGCCAGGGCCTCGGCCTCTACCGCGAAGCCGGCCTGGGCCAGGTCTGGGCCAACCCGCCCCTGCTCGACGGCGAGCATCCCGTGTTCGTGGCGGTAACGCCCGGCAGTGAAGATAGCGACACCACCGATACGCCGGCACCAAAACACAATCTCATCGACTGGCTGGAACAGCGTGTGAAGCGCGCCCAGGGGCAACAGGACATCCGTAAACAAGGCGAGCAGTTTGCCAAAGAGCTGGAGCAGGCGTACATGGCCGCACGCAACTACACCGGCCGCCCAGCCCACCTGCCCATCGGCCCCAGTCCGAGCCAATGGGGCACCGTACTGGAATACGCACGCGACGGCCGGAGCAAGGAACTGTTCGACCCGAAGAATGGCGCGATAAAGGACTCGATGGAAGGCTGGTCCGATCTCACTTATGCCGGCGACACCATGAAGAGTTTCGCCGCCTGGTTCGAGGAACGGGCGAAGGTCGCCGACCCGCGCCTGCAGCAGGAATACGCCCATCAGGGCAAGGACGTGGCGCATAAATGCCACATCAGCAAGAAGGAGCCGCACGCATGACCATGCCGACCCATTACTACCTGGCGCGGTTGACCCTCGAATGCGTCACGCCGCTCTCCATCGGCACCGGACGCGGCGACGGCGTCTTCGACGTGCAGCTGGTCACCGACGCCAACGGCCTGCCGGCCATCCCCGGCACCAGCCTGGCCGGCGTCCTGCGTCATCTGTTCAAGCGCGCCGGCGGCAACGACGACCTGCTCTTCGGTCATGCCGGCAAGACCAGCACCCTGGCATCGCGCCTGGAGGTATCCTGGGGCGTGCTCTGCAACAGCAAGGGCCGTGCGGCGGAAGGCCTGTTACCGCAGGGAGAACTTGACGATGACCCCTTGTTGCACCATGCCGCCGGCCTCGCCGAACAACCGCTGATCCGTGAACGCGTGCGCATCACGCACCGCGGTGCCGCCGCCGACAAGGGCAAGTTCGATCGCTCCATCCTGCCCGCCGGCTACCGCTTCGCCGCCGAACTGGCGCTGTGGGGCACGCCCGCCGACAGTGCGGAATGGCAGCGCCTGCTCGACCTGCTCAACGACCCGGCCTTCCGCCTTGGCGGCGCCACCCGCGCCGGTCTGGGCGCGCTGCGGGTCGTCACATGCCACACGCGAACCTTCGACCTCACGACGCCCAATGATGCCGCGGCCTTCCGCAAGCTGGGCCGGCGCGCTGACGACCTTACTGGGCTCGACAGGATCGAGCTGGCTGCAAACACCCGTCGGCGCGTGATCGAAATTGAGCTGAAGCCCAACAGCTACTGGCGCATCGGCCAGGGCAACCTCCCTCAGAGCCCGGATGACAACGGCAAGTCCGCCGACCTGTTGCCGCGCCTGGAACAGCGTGTGCTCTGGAATGAAGGCAAGGGCGCGCTGGCCAAGGCCAAGCGCCATCTGCTGGTTCCCGCCGCGTCCATCAAGGGCGCGCTGTCCCATCGCATCGCCTACCACTACAACCGCTTCAGTGGCCAGTTCGCCGAAGACATGGCCGATGAGGCCATCGCTGGCTACGACAAATCCGCCGCCAATCGCGCCGTCCGCACGCTGTTCGGTTTTGCCAAAGGCGATGCCGCGGGCCAGGCCGGTTCCCTGCTCATCGACGACATCTATCTCGACCAATACACCGCCGATAAAAACCTCCAGCTAGTGATGCACAACGCCATCGACCGTTTCACCGGCGGCGTGCGCAACCACATGCTGTTCTCCGAGGAGATGGTCTGGAAGGTCCCAATCTCCTTCAAGATCACCGTGCTGGATGATGCCGTACTCGACGATCCGGATATCCGGCGCGCCCTCGATGCCGCCATCGCCGACCTGTGCGAAGGGCGTCTCGCCCTGGGCGGCGGCGCCGGCAAGGGTCACGGCTTTTTCCAAGGCACCCGCAAAGACAACCCATTCAGCACAGGAGCCGCCGCATGAACCCTGCCTCCCTGCTCGGCGCTGCCAACAGCATTCTGTCGCGGCGCGAACTCCCGCAGCTCAGCGCCTGCCAATGGCAGATCACCACTGTGCTGTGTGACGACTACGCCGCCTTGTTGAATACCCTGCGCGACTTCGCGCCGGATGAAGGCTGGCTGGGCTGCCAGTCGCACAACATCCTGTGCCAGGCCGGCGAACTGACCCTGCCGCCAGCCAGCCGCATCATCGACGGCGAACTCTACGCCCGCGCGCGTGATGAAAGCCTGCACCTGCGCCACGACGGCCAGGGCGGCTGGCTGCTCACCCGCTATACCGTAGGCAGTGGTAAATCAGGCCTGAGCGATACCGTCACCCTGCTCGGAGCCAATCGTGAGGTCGGCACCCTCACCTACCAACGCCTCTGGTGCCACGACCCGCGCCACGGCCTGCACCAATTTGCCGCCCGCATTACCGGTTTTGGAGGGAAGGACTGATGCATCAGCAAGCGAGAAACAATCCCAGCAAGCAGAATCCCGGCCAGCAAAATAAAAATGACAAGCCGCGAGGTGGCGCAACCATGCAGGCGATCAGCGCTCCCTACAACTTCGTTCCTCTGGCCGAAACCGTGGTCATTCCCGAGTGGGGCCACTTGGTTAGCCACGACATCCCCTTCCGCGACGGCCTGTGCGGCAGCATCGAATTCACGCTCACCGCCCACACGCCGATCATGATTGGCGGCCGACGCAAAAAACAGGGCGATTCGACAGCGGTGGATGTCTTCCAAACACCCGACGGCCAATACGCCATCCCCGGCTCCAGCCTCAAGGGCATGATCCGCAACGTCCTGGAGATCGCTACCTTCTCCCGCTTCCGGCAGGTCGACGACCGCCGCCTGTCGATACGGGATCTGACTTCTGGCATCGCAGCCAAATATGTCAAGGCGCTCACACGTGAGGAGTCCCCAAAACATTACGCGCCAAAGAGCAAGGCGGGATGGCTGCAATTCACCAAAGGCCGCTGGAGCCTCACCCCCTGCGATCATGCGCACGTCGATCACGATCTCCTGGCCGATTTCTCCGGCCTGAGCAAATGGCACGAGATGCCTAGTTGCCCCGCCGCAAACAAATACAAGGACTGGGGTAAAAGGCCGATAACTTTGCGGTTTACCGCAGATGACGAGACATGGGTCGATCACTCGGATGGAAAGAAACTGTTCTATCGCAAAGTGACGCGCCTGAATGATGGGCCATTGCAGGGAACGCTGGTTTTTACCGGCCAGCCCATGCCGCGTAAAAAAGGCGGCAAATCGGCCAAGCACATGGAGTTCATTTTTTTCAACAAGGGTACTCCAACCGCTGTTCCCGACAAAGTAATGAGTGAGTTCCTTGCCATCCATCAGGAAAGCACGGAATGGAAAGACTGGGCCAAAAAACAACCCGTCCCCGTATTTTATCTGGAAGATGAGGCTGGTGACATCAAAGCCATCGGACTGACCCAGATGTTCCGCCTGCCGTACAAAAACTCCATCCACGACATGATTGGCCACAGCAGCCCGGACCACCTTGCCGCCGACGCCCCCGACTTCGCCGACCTGCTGTTCGGGCGCATCGATGAACAGGATGGCAAGACCAGCCTCAAGGGACGCGTGCAGTTTGAGCTGGCCCGGGAGGTGACTGGTGCCAAGCCGGAGGGCAATGGTGTGAAAATCGTCTTGGCCGAACCCAAACCGTCCTATTACCCGAATTACATCTGCCAAAAAACAACGAAAGACGGCACGAGACTGGAAGGCACGACCTACAACAGCTATTTCGATGACGACGCGCTGCTGCGCGGCTGGAAGCGCTACCCTGCGCGGCCGGCCACTGCCCGGGATGACAGCAACAGCACCGACAATGTCAGCAGCATCATCCGCCCCCTGCCTGCCGGCAGCCGGTTCGAGGGCCGCGTGGTATTCCATAACCTCAAGCCCCAGGAACTGGGCGCCCTGCTCTGGAGCATGACCTGGGGCGGCGCCGACCATCTGCGCCATGGCCTGGGCATGGGTAAGCCCTATGGCTATGGCCAGGTAAGCATCGCGCTCGGATCAACCGATCTGCATCCCAACGATCCCGCTGCGGCCAAACCGGATCAGGATGCCCTGGTGCAAACGTTCAAGGACTGGATGAAGCGGAAGTTGAACACACCCTGGGAAAACACGCCGCAAGTCCTTGCCTTGTTGGCAATGGCCGACCCGGCGAAAGCAGCGCAGGTCAAAGGAGGATTGCGTTACATGCGGCTCTCTTCGACGTCACGCATAAACGAGTTCGCAGATGCGAAAAGCAAGAATAATGGGCTATTGGTTCTTGCGAATTATCCTGGGACACCCAAGACCGACTGCACCAAACGCCAACCAAAAGTGGTTCCAGCAGCCGCTGTCGCCAAGACGATAACAACCGGCCGTGAAATATGGAGCAACGTCACTGTCGCCTGGACCCCGGGAGATAGGCAGTTGAGCGCCCGCAAGGATGGCGTGACGGCGATTGCCAAAAACGATAAGGAGTTGATTGCCACGCTGCCCGAAGCCGCGCGAAAAAAACTTGATAAACACAAGCGGCTAGCACTGAATGTAACCGTGACGCGTACCGGCAACGCGGCCACCATCGAAGCAATCAGCACGACGACGGAGCAACCCTGAACATGGCCAGACTGCACGCCTTCAAATATGAATTCAGGTTGGCGCTGAAATATGCAGTGGCTGCGCTATTGTTCATTCTCGCCACCAGTTGGCTTGCCGATGAAATACGCGACAGACTCACGGACGGATCGCACGTGCCACCTTGGCTGATTTATGTCCTCATATCACTGTTTTTGATTACCAGCATCTATATGCTGTTCATATCGGGCAGAGAGCGGCGCATGGTCCACCTACTGAAACGCGGCACACTGTCCGAAGCCCACAAAGTGCTCATCACCCTGGTATCCAGCCAAACGGCCGCGTTCGATCGTCAGGACGGACTGCTGCGGGTAACGCTCGGCGAGAATGAAGTGACCTTGAGCGGCGACCTCGAACTGGATAACCAGACCATAACCGCGACCTTTGGCGAGCGCTGGAACTGGCAACAATTGCTCCACATGATCAGCCGGCATCGCGGCGAAATGCAAAAACTGTTTCTGGTGTTATCGAGTGGCGCACGTGGTTCGAATCGGCAGCAGGCGGATTGCGTGGAGTTTCTCCGTCTCTACCTGCCCGAGGTAGATATCGTCATGGCCAGTGGTTCAAATGGCATCGACTTTGACGATACCCATGCCGTTTTCACCACGGTCACCCGCTGTATCGACGAGGCCGTACAAGAAGGTTTCCCCGCAGGAGACATCCTGGTCGATGTCACTGGCGGCACCAAGCCTGCCAGTGTCGGTGCGGCCTTTGCCACCTTGCAGCACACCGAAGTTGAGTTCCAGTACATCAACAACCAGGGAACGCCGCTCAGTTTCAATACCACGACCAGCAGTTACGAGAACAAGATGGCCGGGTAATGCGCACGCCATGACAACCTACCTTCTCAACACCCCGGTCCTCACCCACTATGGCGACTACCGCTTCGAGGGGCCCCTGCCACTGGAGACCGCCAGAAGCATTGTGTCGCAAGGTTTTACCTCGGCGATAGGTCATGCCGGTGCGGCTCAGTTGTTGAGCCATCTGCTGGGTCAGGACGTGGCCAGCGAGCGCATCAGCATCACCATGCAGCCCGGCGACCGCGCCCTGGTGCTGCGCATCAAGGAGCGCCTGCCGGAAGGCGCCGTGCTCGACGCGGCACAACTCGCTGCCATTCCCTATGAATTGGGTCTGCTGACCCGGGTACAATGACATGACGACTAACGCAACGACCCACCTCTATCTGGTCTCCGACCAGCCCACCCCCAACCTGACGCCCGCGCTCGATCCGGCACTGAAACCACAACGGGTGATCCTGGCCGTCACAAAGGATCTGCAACGCAAGGCCGGGTGGCTGCGCGGGGTTCTGGAACGGCATGGCATACCGTGTGAAACACTGAACGTGGACGATGCCTATGACTTCGCTGCGCTGCGCCGCCTGTTCGCGCGCGTGGCGGACGATCCGAGTTGTGCCGCCAATATCACCGGCGGCACCAAACCCATGTCGCTCGCCGCCTACGAAGCCTTTCTGAAGGCCGACCGTCCCGTGTTCTACGTCAACCCGAAAACCGATACCGCCCTCTGGCTGCATCCCCCCGGCCAACCGCAACATCCTCTGGCCGACAAAGTGCTGCTGGAAGACTTCCTCGCCGCCCACGGCATGCCGGTCACCCAGCTGCGTCGTACTGAGGCAGCGCAAGCAAAAGTCGATGCTGCCGCACAGTTGCTGGCGCGCACGCTGCGCCGCCCGAATCTGGCGGGGCTGCTCAATGTCTATGCCAGCGCCAATGCCGGCAATGACAATGTTCAACTCAGCGAAGGACAACTGCGCGCACTGCGCCCCCTGCTGGCCATCCTGGAGCGCAATCAGATTGCCACGCGCCAGGGTGAGAACATCGTCCTGCCCAATCAGGAGGCCATCACCTTCACCAGCGGCGGCTGGCTGGAAGAACTTGCCTTTGCCACGGTCGCCAAACTGCGCCTCCTGCTCCCCCAGGTGCAGGACATCGCCTGTAACATCAAGATCAGCGCGGGGACAGGCGAAGAGCACATGCAGAACGAACTGGACATCGCCGTCCTGCGCGACAACACCCTCTATCTCATCGAATGCAAGACGGAGAACTACAGCAAACAGGCCAATCCCAACGCCATGCTCTATCAAAATCCCAACGCCGTGCTCTACCAGCTCGAATCCCTGACCCGCGCCACCGGTGGCATCAAGGCCCGCGGCCTGCTGCTCAGCCTGCACGATATCAAGCAGGGCAACCGTCGGCGTGCGGAAGCGAGCGGTCTTCAGATCCTGGCGGGCCCCCAGCTCGAAGCTTTGCCCGGCGGTCTGCACAAGTTCCTGCTCTCATGAACGGCCAACGCATTGCACCTTCTCCCCCAGGGAGAAGGCTGGGATGAGGGGATCGATTTCTTTGACGCAATCCTGCGGGCGAGCTGCCTGTACGACCGTTATCCGCCACACCGAGCACACCGGCAGCCATGAGATATCACAGCAATGCCTACAGTTGGAGCCTAATGCTGAGGCGCATTCCAGAAATGTTTGCCCGCACACTGAAAACAAAAGAAAAATTGAACTTACCCACGGTCGGCGCGTGTGTCGACGGGATAATTTTCACCACCCGCGCCATCTTGTCCGCAAACGCACTCCGCAGCCCTTGCGCCAGGCGACATCCAGAGGGTACAGTTTCACCGCCCCGACTTTGATAAGGGGATTGAGACCATTCAGTATAATCGTCATAGGTGCTGCCAATCGTTTCACCGCCCCGACTTTGATAAGGGGATTGAGACCAATCGTCAGCGATGTCCATATTGACATCTCGGTTTCACCGCCCCGACTTTGATAAGGGGGATGCCAGGTTTTAGAAATCGGCATTTGTGGAAACAGCGCTAACTTATTGATTAATTGGTCGGGGCGAGAGGATTTGAACCTCCGACCACTTGCACCCCATGCAAGTGCGCTACCAGGCTGCGCTACGCCCCGATTGGGTACTGCTGAAACTTCTTGTGAGGGTCCGCCGTGCGGAAGGCGCAAATCATACACCAGTGCGCCATGGATAGGAACGGTCAGCGCTTGAGGATCGCCAGAATTTCTTCCAGTTCTTCGCGTAAGGCATGCAGAAGCTGCGAGTCGACCGGCCCCTGTGGCGGTGTCGCTTCCTGTTCCAGACGCTGGCGCGCACCGCCGATGGTAAAACCCTGCTCATAGAGCAGGCTGCGGATCTGCCGAATCATGATGACATCGTGACGCTGGTAATAACGTCGGTTGCCACGACGCTTGACCGGCTTGAGCTGTGGGAACTCCTGCTCCCAATAACGCAGCACATGCGGCTTTACATCGCACAACTCGCTGACCTCACCGATGGTGAAGTAGCGCTTGCCCGGGATGGGCGGCAGCTCGTTATTGTTGCTGGGTTCCAGCATAAGCCTCAACCCTCGCCTTCAGTTTTTGTCCCGGCCGGAACGTTACCACGCGCCGGGCGGTGATGGGTATTTCCTCGCCTGTTTTGGGGTTACGTCCCGGGCGCTGCTTTTTGTCGCGCAGGTCGAAGTTGCCGAATCCCGACAGCTTCACCTGATCACCGTTTTGGAGCGCGCCACGGATCTCCTCAAAAAAGATCTCCACCAGCTCCTTGGCCTCGCGCTTGTTCAGCCCGAGTTCCTCGTACAGGCGTTCGGCTATATCCGCTTTGGTCAACGCCATTTCCCGCTAACCTCAATCTCTCAGGGTTGCACCCAGTTCGGTCTTGAGCGCCGCCAGAATGGCCTCCAGCGCCGCGTCTACCTCAGAGTCTGTAAGGGTGCGCGAATCGGCCTGCAAGGTCAAGCCCAATGCGAGACTTTTTCGACCCGGATCAATACCTTTGCCTGTATACAGGTCAAACAACTTTAACTCCCGCAGCGTGTCCGGTGCCGCCCTGCGAACGACAGACAGAACAGCGTCAACTTGTAGAGAACTATCGACAACAAGCGCAATGTCACGGCGAACTGCCGGGAATCTCGAGAGCTCTCGAAAACGTGGCAAATATCCCCGCAACAGCGGTTCCAGGGCCAATTCGAATACCAGAACGGGAGCAGCCAACCCCAATTTGTCGGCCACAACCGGATGGAGGGCGCCAAGCCACCCGAGCAGCGCACCGTCATACTCGATACGCGCCGATTGGCCGGGATGCAGGGCCGGATGAGTTGCCGCCACGAAACGTACCGCACTATTGAGTCCGGCCAAGGCCAGCAGGGCCTCCACATCGCCCTTGAGGTCAAAGAAGTCCACCACGCGCGCCGGCTCACCCCACTGCTCCGGCACAACATCGCCGTAGGCCAGACCCGCAATCATGCGCTCCTGACGCAGACCATCGGCCCCCGGCAGGAAACGCAGCCCCGATTCGAACAGACGCACCCGTCCCTGCTGGCGATTGATGTTGTAGGCCAGAGCCTGTACCAGACCGGCCCACAGGGTTGTGCGCATCACCGCCATTTCGGCGGAGATCGGATTGGCCAGGGCCAGCGGTTCCAGGCCCGGATCGAGCAACTTTTGCATCTCGGGCGCTACGAAACTGTAGGTTACCGCCTCCTGGTAACCGCGCGTCACCAGCAGGCGGCGCAATTGCGCCAGATCCACCTGTCCCTCGGGTACCGCGCCCATCTGCAGGGCGGCGACGGGACGGATGCTGGGAAGCTTGTCATAGCCGTGGATGCGCGCCAGTTCCTCGATCAGATCCTCCTCGATAGTGAGATCGAAACGCCACGCTGGCGCGGTAACCCGCCAGCCCTCTGCGACCTGCACCACATCGAGGCCCAGGCGGGTCAGGACATCGGTGACCTCCGCCGGTTCCAGCTCGAAGCCCAGCACGCGTTTGATGCGCGCCTGGCGCAGGACTATGGGCTCGCGCCGCGGCAGGTGGGCCTCGTGCACCACTTCCACCACCGGCCCGGGCACACCGCCGGTGATCTCGATGAACAGTGCCGTGGCCCGCTCCAGCGCATCGCGTTGCAGTACCGGCGACACACCGCGTTCGAAGCGGTGCGATGAGTCGGTGTGCAGACCGTAACGGCGGGCGCGGCCGGCTATCGCCTCGGGCGCGAAGAAGGCACTTTCCAGGAAGATGTCCACCGTCCCCTCACCCACCGCCGTGGCCTCGCCGCCCATTACGCCGGCCAGGGCCTGCGGTCCACGGCCGTCGGCGATCACCAGGGTCTCGCCATCCAGTTCCACCGTGCTGCCGTTGAGCAGGGTCAGCTTTTCGCCGGCACGGGCACGGCGCACCTCGATCCCACCTTGCAGCTTGGCGAGATCGAAGGCATGCATCGGCTGCCCCAGTTCCAGCAGCAGGTAGTTGGTGATATCCACCGCAGGCCCCAGGCTGCGTACACCGCTGCGACGCAGGCGCTCCGCCATCCAGACCGGGGTAGCGGCCTGCGGGTTGATGCCGCGGATCACGCGACCGGCATAGCGCGGACAATCGGCCGCCGCGCTGACGTTTACCGGAAAGGCATCGGCGGATGAGGCGGCCACCGCGGCGATACGCGGTGCGGTCACGGCACAACGGTTGATGACGCCCACCTCGCGCGCAATGCCGGCGATGGACAGGCAATCGCCGCGGTTCGGCGTCAGCCCCAGTTCGAAGATGACATCGTCCAGTTGCAGGTAAGTGCGCAGTTCCTGCCCCACCGGCGCATCCGTCGGCAGTTCCAGCAAGCCGTCGGAGGTTTCCGCCAGTCCCAGCTCCTTGGCCGAGCACAGCATGCCGAAAGACTCCACGCCGCGCAGCTTGGAACGCTTGATCCTGAAATCGCCGGGCAGTACCGCGCCGATGGTGGCCGTCGGCACACGCAGCCCCACGCGCACATTGGCGGCACCACAAACAATGTTGAGCGGCTCACCGCTGCCAGTATTCACCTGGCACACGCGCAGCTTGTCGGCATCCGGGTGCTTCTCTACCCGCAGCACCTCACCGACTACCACGCCAGTAAAGGTCTCGGCCACCGGCGCCACGGCATCCACTTCGAGGCCTGCCATGGTCAGCTGGGCCGACAGGGTGTCGATGTCCACCGCGGGATTCACCCATTCCCGCAACCACTGTGCACTGAATTTCATCGGAACTGCTCCAGGAAGCGCAGGTCGTTCTCGAAGAACAGACGCAGATCATTGACGCCATAACGCAGCATGGCGAGACGTTCCACACCCATGCCGAAGGCAAAGCCGGTGTAGCGTTCGCTGTCGATACCCACCGCCTTGAACACGTTGGGGTGCACCATGCCGCAGCCGCCCACTTCCAGCCAGCCGGTGTGCTTGCAGGAACGGCAGCCGCTGCCGCCGCACATCACGCACTGCACATCCACCTCGGCCGACGGCTCGGTAAACGGGAAATAAGATGGGCGGAAACGCACCTTGAAATCGCCCTCGAAGAAGTTGCGCAGGAAATCATCGAGGATGCCCTTGAGATCGGCGAAGGTCACCTGCTCGTCCACCAGCAATCCCTCCACCTGGTGGAACATGGGCGAATGGGTCTGATCATAGTCGCAGCGATAAACACGCCCCGGCGCAATGACGCGCAAAGGCGGCTGCTGTTTTTCCATGGCGCGGATCTGCACCGGCGAGGTGTGCGTGCGCAGCAGCGTGCGCGCATCAAAATAGAAGGTGTCGTGCATGGCGCGGGCCGGATGCGAAGCAGGAATGTTGAGTGCTTCGAAGTTGTGGAAGTCGTCTTCCACCTCCGGACCTTCCGCCACGGTGAAACCAAGCTGGGTGAACAGCGCTTCGATGCGTGACAGGACGCGCGTCACCGGATGCAGGCCGCCGCTACGCTGGCCGCGGCCGGGCAAGGTTACGTCCACCGCCTCGGCGGCGAGCCGCGCATTCAGTGCCGCATTCTGCAAATGCTCCTTGCGCGCTTCGATGGCCTGCTGCACCTGCTCCTTGGCGGCGTTGATCAGCGCACCGACCTTGGGCCGCTCGTCCGGCGCCAGCTGGCCGAGCTGCTTCATGCGCTCGGTGAGCAGACCTTTCTTACCCAGATAGTGCACGCGCACTTGATCGAGAGCCGCCAGATCGGCGGCAGCCGCCACGGCCTCGCAGGCCTGTGTCACCTGTTGCTGGAGTTCATCCTGCACGATCATTACCCCGTCTGCGGCCTGCGACCGCGTGTCGGTTGGAATTCGTTATGTTCTAAAACGAAAAGGGGAAGGCCACTGGCCTTCCCCTTCTCATGAAGCGGTTTACCTGATAACCGGCATAGCACCGGCCATGTAAGGTACAACGCTTATGCCGCCAGGCTGGCCTTGGCCTTCTCCGCCAACACGGCAAAGCCGTTCTTGTCGAAAATGGCGATATCGGACAGCACCTTGCGGTCGATCTCGATGCCGGCCTTCTTCAGACCGTTGATCATGCGGCTGTAGGACAGGCCACACTCGCGGGCCGCTGCATTGATACGGGCGATCCACAGGGTACGGAACTGGCGCTTCTTCTGGCGACGGTCGCGATAGGCATACTGGCCGGCCTTGGTGACGGCCTGCTTGGCGACACGGAACACATTGCGGCGCATGCCATAGTAGCCCTTGGCCTTGGCCAGGACCTTCTTGTGACGCGCACGCGCGATTACACCACGTTTTACTCGAGCCATTTGTCCTTACCTCACTTACGCGTAGGGCATCAGACGGGACACCATACGGGTGTCGACCGCTGCAACCATTGCATCGTCACGCAGCTGACGCTTGCGCTTGGTGGTCTTCTTGGTAAGGATGTGGCGCTTGAACGCCTGGCCACGCTTGAAACCGCCGGCGGTGGCCTTGAAACGCTTGGCCGCCCCGCGCTTAGTCTTCATCTTGGGCATTACACTAACTCCGCATTTATCGGTTAATAGTTCAAGTGCACATTTTCACACTGGCAGCCGCGCAAGACTGACAGTAGCGCACCCCGTAAGTCATAACGACTTACTTTTTCTTTTTCGGGACGATGACCATGACCATCTGACGACCTTCCAGACGCGGGAACTGTTCAACCGTTCCCACCTCGGCAAGGTCCGCCTCGATGCGCTTGAGCAACTTCAGCCCAAGCTCCTGGTGGGCCATCTCACGACCGCGGAACCGCAGTGTGATCTTGGCCCTGTCCCCGTCTTCCAGGAAACGTACCAGGTTGCGCAGTTTTACCTGGTAGTCCCCCTCATCCGTCCCTGGCCGGAACTTGATCTCCTTGATCTGGATCTGTTTCTGCTTCTTGCGGGCGGCATGCTTCTTCTTGTTTTCTTCAAAAAGAAACTTGCCGTAGTCCATGATGCGGCAGACCGGCGGTTTGGCCTCGGCGGCCACTTCCACCAAATCCAAATCCGCCTCTTCCGCAATCCGCAACGCCTCAGCGATGGAAACGACGCCTATCTGCTCGCCTTCGGTACCGATGAGGCGCACCTCGGGAACAGTGATCTCTTCGTTCAAACGGGCGCCTCCCTCAGCGGGACGCGCCGGACCTGTTCTGGTGTTGATGCTCTATTCCTCCAAAAAAGCGCGGCCGCGGCTCGCGGTTTCAGCGGTCAGGCGCTCGACAAACGCTTCCAGCGTCATGCTGCCGAGGTCTTCACCGCCGCGCGTGCGCACGGCCACTGCCTGTTGTTCCACCTCGCGGTCGCCGATGACCAGCAGATACGGCACCCGCTGCAGGGTATGTTCGCGGATTTTAAAGCCTATTTTCTCATTTCTCAAGTCGGACTTGACCCGGAAACCCCGCGCCGCCAGGGTCCGCTCCACCTGCTGGACGTACTCGGCCTGGCGATCGGTGATGTTCAGCACCGCCACCTGCTGGGGGGCCAGCCACAGGGGGAAGGCACCGGCATAGTGCTCGATGAGAATACCGATGAAGCGCTCCAGGGAGCCCAGGATGGCCCGGTGCAGCATCACCGGCACCTGCTTGCTGCCGTCCTCGGCGATGTAATGGGCACCGAGGCGCTCGGGCAGGTTGAAGTCCACCTGCAGGGTGCCGCACTGCCAGACGCGGCCCAGGCAGTCCTTGAGGGAGAACTCGATCTTGGGACCGTAGAAGGCCCCCTCCCCCGGCTGCAGGTCCCAGGCCAGGCCGCGGGCGTTAAGGGCCTGCTCCAGGGCGTGCTCGGCCTTGTCCCATACCAAGTCGGAACCGATGCGCTTCTCCGGGCGGGTGGAGAGCTTGACCTGGATGTCGGTAAAGCCGAAGTCGGCATAGACGTCCATCACCAGGGCGATGAAGGTGGCGGCCTCCTCCTGCACCTGCTCCTCGGCACAGAAGATGTGGGCATCGTCCTGGGTAAAGCCGCGTACGCGCATCAGGCCGTGCAGGGTGCCGGACGGCTCGTTGCGGTGGCAGGAGCCGAATTCGGCCAGGCGCAGCGGCAGGTCGCGGTAGCTCTTCAGGCCCTGATTGAAGATCTGGATATGACCCGGGCAGTTCATCGGCTTGACCGCGTAGTCACGGTTTTCCGAGGCGGTGGTGAACATGTTCTGGCGGTAGTTCTGCCAGTGACCGGAGCGCTCCCACAGCACCCGGTCCATCACCATCGGGGTCTTGACCTCCTGATAGCCGTTGTCGCGGAACACCCGGCGCATGTACTGCTCCACCGCCTGCCACAGGGTCCAGCCAGCGGGGTGCCAGAACACCATGCCCGGGGCCTCTTCCTGGGTGTGGAACAGGTCGAGCTGGCGGCCGATCTTGCGGTGGTCGCGCTTCTCCGCCTCTTCCAGGCGGTGCAGGTATTCCTTGAGCGCCTTTTTGTCGCCCCAGGCGGTGCCGTAGATGCGGGTCAGCATCTCGTTGTTGGAGTCACCGCGCCAGTAGGCACCGGCCACCTTCATCAGCTTGAAGGCCTGCAACTTGCCGGTGGACGGCACATGGGGTCCGCGGCAGAGATCGATGAAATCGCCCTGGCGGTACAGGGACAGCACCTCGCCGTGGGGGATGTCCTCGATGATCTTCGCCTTGTATTCCTCGCCCATGTCGCGGAAAAAGGCGATGGCCTCCTCGCGTGGCATCACCGAACGCTCGACCTTGTAGTCCTCGGCGGCGATCTTCTCCATCTCCGCCTCGATCTTCTCCAGGTCTTCGGTGGTGAAGGGGCGCTCATAGGCAAAGTCATAGTAGAAGCCGTTCTCGATCACCGGACCGATGGTCACCTGGGCGGTAGGGAACAGGCGTTTCACCGCCTGCGCCAGCAGGTGGGCGGTGGAGTGGCGGATGATGTCGACGCCCTCCTCGTCGCGAGCGGTAATGATGGCGAGTTGCGCGTCATGGTCCAGTACATGGGAGGTATCGACCAGCCGGCCGTCCACCTTGCCGGCCAGGGCGGCCTTGGCCAGACCGGGGCCGATGGCCGCGGCGACATCCTGTACGGAAACAGGGCGATCGAAGGAACGGTGGCTGCCGTCGGGCAGGGTAATCGTGGGCATGGCTGTCTCCAGTGGCGGCCTATACGAGGGGCCGCGTGCTACTCCGCTTGAACAGGGGCATCGCGGGGATGCCGGAATGGGCGACACCGTCCGGTGTGCCGGAAGGGCGTCATTCTAACGGATTGACTTGGGGATACAAGCGGCAAACCTCACAGAGGTGAGTCAGGCGTCATGGCGTAATAGCCATGCAGGTCCCCGCTACGGTATGGGCTCCTGACCTGACACAGGGAAAACACAGCCTTGGAGTTGCTCACCGCACTTACCGCAGCCGTACTGCCGTCCAGATCGACGGCGGCCAGGTCCAGCCGGCTGCGTGCGGTGCGGATCGCCACATCGCCCTGCACCGAAACCACCGTCATCTTGACGTCCGAGCCGATAATATCCACTGCCAATTCGCCACCGCCGATCCGGCTGTGCTCGATGTTGACCCGCGACTCGAACACATACAGTTCACCAACATCCGCATCGCGGATGGTGACATCACCGCAGCCATGCAGTTCGATACGCCGGTAGCGCCCCACGAAATGCACGTTGCGCTGTTTTTCGCAACGGCCGATGCGGTCGGCATCCCCGACCACCTCGCGGGCCACTGCCGGCGGCGGCAACTCATCTGCCAGTGCGGCAAGCAGGCGCCGGTTGAATACCACGGGCTGATCGCGCATCGGCACATGCCCGGACTTCTCGATGATATCCAACCAAGCCCGTGGCAGGCGCCGCAACAGCACCTCGGCCGTACGCAACGGTGCCACCTGATCATCATGCCCCCAAAGCATCAGAACCGGCGCCGAAACACGCGGCAACAACGGGGTAAAATCCGCATCCAGCAAGGCCATGGCAGCAATACGCCGCTCCGCCCCCTCCCCCGCGCCGGCACTGACAGTCAACATGTCCTCGCTGTCGAAGGGAACACGCTCCATGCCCTCAAGAAACTTGCCGGCAAAGCTCTGCAGCAGTTCCGACGACCAGTGCGGCTCGTCACTGAGGCCGTACAGCCAGTTGCCCACCAGAAACTTGTTATAGGCCAGCCGATGCAGTATTCCGGCCACATCCACCACCACCAGCCGGCTCACCCTGTCAGGGTACAGCGCGGCATAATTGAGCGTGACCGCCGCCCCCATGGAATGCCCCACCAGCAACACTGCCCCATGGGCACGCTGACTGACAAGATAAGACAGCACCGCCGCATAGTTATCCGGAGTGTAATGCTTGGTGCCGCCATCGGACCGACCGAAGCCGGGCAAATCGAGCGCCAGCACATGATAGTTGGCAGCCAGCAATGGGATCTGCCCCTGCCAGTCATCGGCACTGCCGCCGATGCCGTGCACCATGACAATGGTGCGCTCCCCCTCCCGGTTGGCTTCGTGGAAGCAGACCCGTCCCTGGAAAACAGGTTCATCCATACATTCACGCCGCAACTGTGCAGCCGTTGTGCTGCCGGCAAACGACAGTACCAGCAAGCAAATAATCCAAGCAAAAATATCCTGCCCCGCAGGCTTGCGCATTACCATTGTTCCCATAGGAGTGCCGTTGTCACTCACTACCGAAGTACACGACCGGGGTATACTGCTCTCATTGCTCAATATGGGCGGGCTCCCGCCATACGCGCCACAGCCCCTGCAGATACAAACCGCGCGCCAGCAGTTTCCCTGTCACCATCGACACAATAGGCGCGATATCGGCTACCGGCCGAAAATGACTGGGCCGTGCCGCGGCATGGTATACCGTATCGATAGGCACGGCGACGCAAGCAAAGCCTGTACGCACCGCATCGATCAGTATTTCACTTTCAAATACAAATCCGTGACTGCGGTGCAAACGCGGCGTATAGCTGCGCAGCAAATCCGCCGGATAGTAGCGGAAACCTGATTGACTGTCCGCGATAGACTGCCCTGCCGCCCAGGATATCCAGAAGTCTGCAACGCTGTTGGCTATGCGCCGTGCCCACGGCGCGTTGTGGCGTGCACGCAACCTTGCGGCGATCACCACGGTGCGCGGCAGACGCCGGGCAACGGACAGCAGGCGCGGGATGTCCTCCGGTGCATGTTGCCCGTCACCATCCAGAGTAATCACCGCATCAGTCCCCATTGACAGTGCATGTTGCATCCCGCGCCAAAGGCTGAACGCCTTGCCGCTGTTGTGCTCGTTGCGCAACACAGCGACCGCCAGGCCACCGAGTTGCCCAACCGTGTCGTCTGTCGAGCCGTCATCGACAACGATTACCGGTCCGTAAGCCAGGGCGCGTTGTACCACAGTGCGGATCGTCGCCCCTTCGTTGTAGGCGGGGATAACGACTATTGCCGCATGGGCTGTCATGCCATGGCCCCATTGATGCCGATGATCTGACCGGAAATGTAGGCGGCATGTTCCGAGGCCAGAAACGCCACCAGCGCGGCAACCTCTTCCGGCTGCCCCGCCCGTTTCATTGGCACCAGATTTTTAATGGCGTCCTTATCGAACACCTGATCCGTCATTCTGCCGGCGATGATACCCGGAGCGACAACATTGACCGTGACGCCACGCGAGGCCAGTTCCAAGGCCAGCGACTTGCTGGCACCATGCAGGCCAGCCTTGGCGGCGGCGTAATTTGCCTGCCCCCGATTACCCATCACTCCGGCGATGGAGGACAAGCTGATGATGCGCCCCCAACGCGTCGCCATCATGGGCAGCAATAGAGGCTGTGTCACATTGTAAAAGCCATGCAGCGAGACATCGATCACATGCCGCCATTGCCGTTCCGACATACCGGCCAGCGGGGCATCATCATGTACACCGGCATTGTTGACCACAATCTGGATCGGTGACCGTTCCGCCTCGGCCGCCAGGATGGCCCTGCATTGTTCAGTATCCGCAACATCAAATACCACCGCCCTGGCCCTGCCACCCGCCGCGACAATCTCGGCACACACCGCCTCGGCGCGCGCCAGGTTGCGGTTGGCATGCACCAGCACCTCGACACCTTCCACAGCGAGGCGACGGCAAATGGCCGCTCCTATATCGCCGCTGCCGCCGGTCACCAGCGCACGTTTCATTGCTTTCTCCAACTCATGTCTGCCACCGTTACCCGCGCTTCCACCAGCAACCGGCCTGCACCGCTGACTTCAACGCGGTACATCAGGTTGCCGCCATCCGCCATCAGCCGGGTAGCTGCCACGTGCAGTACCCCGGGCACCAGGTCCAGCCTGGTTACATGCAGGCGCACATCGCGCAGTGCCGCCAGATAACCGGCCGGCAGGGATGCACCGGCACGCCGGGCCAGCAGGCCGCCATGCGCCGCCATGGCCTGGGCGCCATATTCCACGCCATGTATGGCAGCCAGCCCCGCGGCAGTACGCAATGGGTTGTCTTGGCGGCAGTGGCTGGCCGTCGTGCATATGATGCTGCCGTCATCCCAGCACACTATCCGGTCGAGTAGGCACATACTGCCGGCATGAGGAATCAGGGCACAGAGTTCGTCGCGTTCCAGTGTCATGCACCGATCCCGATCTGCAACGCCAAGTGTTCCTGGTACGGCAGGGTCAGTCTGGCGGTCGCGCCGCGCGCCAGCACCTGCAACAATGGCAAAGCCGCTGCCGCAGGATTGTGCGTGCGCAGCGCAGCCAGTTTCGTCGGCAGGGAGGGAGAAGCCCCAGTGCCGGAGAGCACCGCAAGATCCAACGGCGTCATGCCATCGCCCTCTTCCGCCGTGAGCACCAGTGCGACAGCAAACTCCGTCTCCACATAACCACGCCCGGCCAGGACCGGTGGCAGGGGATAATCGTAGGCCAATAACACTACCGGCACGCACTCCAGCACTGCCATCGTAGCCGCTTCCAGCAAACCCGCCGTGAAGGAGTACACGCCTGCAGCCAGGCTGGTCGATGGTTTGCACGACCCGGCAGCAATAGCCCAGTAACCGGCCGCGGCATTGTGTACCGAATTGTGGAAGTGCGTGGGAGAGACAGGGCGATCCGGTAGAGTCAGTGTCGTGCAGATACGGTCGACAATCTCACCGTCACCTTCCGACGAGGCGAATACCGAGGCCAACTCATGCATCGCATAACGGCTGTGCGCCAGGGCATCCTCCGCTGTCTGCAACGCCAGTTTGATCAGCGCCGTGGTACGGCGCCTCTCGTTGGGCGGCAGCAGGGTGGGACGGAAGACCGGCACGTTCGCCGCATCCAACGCCGCCTCACCCCGCAGCACAGACTGCGCTGCAGCCCAGCCCACCATGCCGGGGGCCGTCAGTCCGACGCTTTCGACATACACCCGCATCATACGCACCGCCCCAGTATCAGTGCACAGTTGCTGCCACCAAAACCGAAGGAGTTGGTCATTACCACACGCACCGGCTGCCGCACCGTGGTGCGTACTATGGGCGCAGATAGCTGCGGATCGATCTGCTCGGTATTGAGGCTGGCCGGGATAAAGCCCTCTTCAATAGCCAGTGCACAAAAAATCGCTTCGGTGATCCCGGCTGCACCCAGGGTATGGCCGGTCCAACCTTTGGTGGAACTGCACGCAGAGCCTCCGGCGAACAGTCTTGTCACTGCGCAGTCTTCAGCGCGGTCATTGGACGGTGTCGCGGTACCATGCAGATTGATATAATCGATGCGTGCCGGCTCCAAGCCGGCACACCGCAACGCCGCCTGCATCGCCTGCAGCGCCCCCTCGCCTTCGGGATGTGGTGTGGACATGTGGTAGGCATCGCTGCTCTCACCATACCCCAGCAGACGCACCCCTTCCCCTTCGCGCTCCAGCAGAGCAAAACCGGCCGCTTCGCCAATATTGATTCCATCGCGCGCCACATCCCAGGGGCGACAGGGCTGGCGTGACACCAGTTCCAGGGAGTTGAAACCATACAGCGTGGTGAGGCAGAGGCTGTCCACTCCCCCTACCACCGCAGCGTCACACCAACCGGCACGAATGTAACGGCTGGCGGTGGCGAAAACCTTGGCGCTGGATGAGCAGGCAGTGGATATCACCAGCGCCGGTCCCTCCAGTCCCAGATAGCGACGGGTAAAATCAGCAACGGAAAAGGTGTTGTGGGTATGGCGGTAATCGAAGTTCGTTGGTAACTGTCCGCTGTCCGCCCCCCGTTGCCGGTAGGCCTGTTCTGTCGCCTCGATGCCGGAGGTACTGGTGCCGAGAAATACGCCGATGCGCGCCGCACCATGGCGCGCACGTGCGGCCGCCACGGCCGCGGCGAAACCGTCACATTCGAGCCCCAGTAACGCAAGACGGTTGTTGCGGCAGTCAAACGCCGTCAACTCATCTGGCAGTGCCACCCCTTCGATACCATCGACACGACCGATCCAGGTCTCCAGGTCGGCACCGGGATAATCACATGGGCGCAAACCGCCGCGACCGGCCAACAGGGCGTCCAGTGCCGCACGGCGGCCATGCCCAAGGGCACTGATCGTGCTGTAGGCGGTAATAACAAGCGATTCGAAGGCCATGAAAAACCTATGTTGTGCGTACGAGGCGGGCAAATCCGTAACTGAGCACCACCCCAAGGGCAACGGTACTGCCGATAGCATGCAGCACCGGGATCTGCGAGAGCGCGAGAATACCAAACACACCGGCGGTGGAGATAGCGCATACAGTAACGGCATGGCCGCTACGTGCCCGCTCCTCTGCCGTGGCCCGGCGCGCAAAAAACAATCCATAATCAATGCCCAGCCCCAGTACCAGCAACAGCGCCACCAGATGGAACAGCGACAGCTGCGCGCCTGACATATGCAATATGGCCACGGTCAGGACCAGGGCGCCGAGCACCGGAAGCGTCACCCGTGCCAGCTGTACCAAGCTGCGCAAGCCGATGCCGAGCAGTATCAGGATCAGCGACAAACCCGCCAGAAGATAAATACCCGCTCCGCGCATGAAATCCGCCACCATCTGGTCCGCCGCCTGGCGCAGATTGAGATAACGCACCGGAACAAGCGAAGGCTCGGTCCACGCCACCAGTGCACGCTCGTCGTGGACCGCATATAAAGGCACCAAGCCCAACCAGCGTTCACCATGGGGCCGCAGCAAGGCTGCAAGCCGGTTACCAAGCACGGTGTCGTCGATATCCTCCAGCAACAATGGTGTCAGCCTTCGGCTAGCTGCAACATCCTGCAGAAACGGCTCGAACAGACCGCTGCGAAATGGCAATCCCTGCAGTGCCGCTTCCAGTATGTTTGCCAAAGCGTCTGCATCGGGCAGGCCATCGCGACGTCGAATCTGGGTTTCCGCCGCCGGCAAATAGTCCGACGGCAGGCGGTAACCGGCGATCACGCCATCGCTGCGCAGTGCCTTCAGCGGGGCCTCCAGTGCCTCACTGCGCTGCAACACCTCTTCGGCATTGCCCCCATCCACCAGCAGCAGGCGACTCACATCCGGCGCCCCCGCTGCGCGGCGCAAACGTTCATCCAGCTCACGCCAGGCCGGAGGCACCGGGCTCAGGGCCGACAACTCAGTCTCCACCACCGGCCATGGTGTCAGCAGCAGATAGCCTAAAGCCGGCAAAGCAAGCAGCGGCAGCCACCACAGGCTGTACCCGGCACCGCGGACGGCAAGGAAGTTGGCACGCACCGCAGGTGCTGCCGGCAACAACGGCGGCAAGACCCAGCGCACGGTGGCTACTGCCGCCAGCAGACCACCCACCATGAACAGTGCCAGTTGGGCCAGCCCGTTGAAGGGGCTGGCTGCCATGGCCAGATAGCCCACGGCAGTGCTTGCCACCCCCAGACGCAGGGTGGGCCAGATGCGGCGCAGATTGTGGTATGGGGGTACACCGGCCTGCACATGGGAAAACAGGTGCAACGGATAGTCGATGGCGACACCGAGCAGGGTAATGCCAAAGGCCAGGGTGATGCCATGCAAGGAACCAAATGCCAGAGCGGTGACAGTTACCGCTGCGACTATGGCGGCCAGCAGTGGCAGGACACTAAGCAATAACAGGCGCGGGCTGCGATAGGCGATGAGCAGAATCAGCAGCAGCACGACAGTGGCCAGCGCACTAAGCCACTGCACCTCGTTGCGAATGATGTCGCGTGTGGCTGCCGCGATAATACCTGGGCCGCTGAACTCGACGGTGATGTCCGGCGCGACGGCTGCGATGATCGCGGCACGCGCTTCCGCCTGGCCATCAAGGTCAAAACCGGCAGCACGGGTTTCCAGCAGCAGCAGGGCCTGCTGCCCCGTGGGGTCGAACCAAACACCATGCCGCAAGTGCGGCGCACCGCCTTCCTCCCACCGGCTCAGCAGACGACGAAACGCTGCCTGTGGATCGGCAGGAAGATGTGCCTTGTCCAACAGCGGGAAGGGTGCGGAAAGCTCAAGCAAGCGGGTTTCCAGTTCCCTCTGCAAACCGGCAGTGGTGAAGGCATCGTCCGGCAGCGGCGCGAGGAGATAACGGTAGGCAAACCATCTATCCTGCTCCTCCGGTGGCGGTACGGCAGGACCGTTGACCACGCGCAGGAAGTGGGTATCACCGCGCAAGCGCGCTGCCAACGCACGGCTGGCAGCGGCCAAATGCGCCGTATCCGTTGCGCCACTCAGAGCAACAATAATGAGGCGGGCAGCCGGCCCTTCGCGCAATGCATCGAGCACCACGGTCTGTTCCAGTCCTTCCTCGCGCGGCAGGAAGGCCGCCATGTCATTCACCACACTGACGCGAGTGAGGCTGAACCAGGCGCCACCGAGCAGCAGCGCCAGCCACGCCCACAGTGCAAGACGCGGCCTCATTGACCGTCCTTGAGTTCCATGATGGCAATGTCGCCGCCGGACTCGCGAGTCTCGACGCGCAGCAGGTGCGCGTGCGTGCCACTCAACTCGATGTCCTCGATGAGCACGGCAACGTCGGCATCGCGTGGCCGCAGCGACAGCCGCCAATGCGCCTTATCGCCCGCCAGTGCAACATGAAAATGGCGCTGCAAGCGCGGCAGATCGCCAGCCAAAGTCGCGCGCAGGGACTCGGCAAAGGCACGCAGCGCCGGATGCACGTCCAGCGCGATCTCGCGACTACCGTCCGACGTTTCGATGCGCACGACATCGCCGACGATGACATAGTTTTCGCCATTGCCCTCTACGCTGCGCCGCAGCAAGTCCGGCGGACGGAACTCCAGCACCCCCGCACTGCCGAGCGGTACATCCAGATAAGCCATGCGGCGTGTCTCACTGTAGGCGATGCGCTTCGGCACAGTACGAGCCAGTTCCGCCAGCAACTGTGCTGCATCCCATTGCGCAGCGGCGGCCAGCGGAGGCAGCACAAACAACAGCGCCAGCCAACTAATCCTGATACCAGAAATCATAGAAATTGAACCAATTATAGGGTGCGCTGCGTACATAATGTTCCACACGCTGCGCATAGGCCTGGGTCCATGCGCCGAGGGCCGCTCCGCGTTCGCGCCGGTTTTGCGGCAGCGGCGCATCGAAACGTTCGAAGTGCAGATCATAGCGATTACCGCCGCGATACAGGCCGAACACCAGGATCACCGGCACATGCAGCACCGCCGCCAGCTGTGCCGTACCGATGGGAAAACGCGCCTCTCCGCCAAGGAAACGGCAGGACACTGTCTTGCCGCCCTCACCCACCCGATCGCCCAGCATGCCCACCATGCCGCCCTGCGCCACCGTCTCCTGTACTTGCAACAGCGTATCGATGCCGCCCAGCGGTATCACTGTATCCAACAAGGCCGGATTGAGGGCATGCAGCAATGCGGTGATGAAGCCGTTGTGATCGGGCAACATCAATATTTTTATGGGCAGGTGGCGCTGTTCGACACCGAGGGTGCGCAGCGCATCGAAGCTGCCTACATGAGCGCTGAGCAGCAGGCAACCATTACCGCTGCCGGCTTGTGCCTGAATTATCTCACCGCCGTGCACACGTATGTCGAAGCGGTGAAACTGGCCGCTGAGAAAAAATACCCGATCAAGGATGGTGGCGGAAAAGCAGTGTATGTGGCGCAGCCTCTCGCTCAAGGTTGGTGCACGGCCGAATATGCGCGTCAGGTAGGCGTAAGAAGCCACTCGCGCGGTCTGGCCGTTGAGGAAGAAATACAGCGTAATCGGATACAACAGCAGGCGCGCCGGACCACGACCGAGGCGCAGCGCAATCCACAAGATCAGGCGCAGGGCCCAAGGCGAACCGCGCTCACGCTGTGCCTGCCAGTTGTCCGTGCTCATGGCAGTTCCGTCTGCAACCGGCCGCTGGCGATGATACGGCCCTCGCGTATGCATTCGAAGCGCAGGCGATCGGAACGGTCACTGCGCAGATGAATGGTAAATGGCTGCGCCGGCAACAGCGGCTCGATGAATTTCACCTGTGGCAGCACCGGCACCGCGACACCGGCGCGAGCAGCGACACGCAACACTTGCTCCAACAGCACTACGCCCGGCACCACCGGCTGCCCGGGGAAATGTCCCGGCAACGAGGGGTGGCTGGCAGCGATGACACAGTCCTCACTGTACTCCATCGTCCCCCCTCATGCGTTGCAACATGGCCAGCAGCTCGTCACGCGGCAGTTTGCCGGTGTCGTTGCGCGGCAGGCGCGGCACGCGATATATCGGCCGCGGCAGGAAAACCTCATCCACGCGCGGTCGCAGCGCTTCGAGCACCGTTTGCTCGCTCAACTGCGGCGCAACGACAAAGGCGCACAGGCGGCCGCCGCGCTCGCTGTCCGCATTGAGCAACAGCAGCGCGGCATCGTCCACACCAGGTATGCCCAGCAGGCGCTGCGTGAGATCGCCCAGTGAGGCGCGCTTACCGCCGATGTTCACCATATCGCTGTCGCGGCCCAGCAGCACAAAACCCTCCGCGCACATTTCGATAACGTCGTTGAGCGGTGTGGGCTCGCGCAGAAAATCGGCACTGGCGGTGCAACGGTCAGCCACGCAGTGCAGTTGCACACCGTCGTAGGGTTGCCATGGCGCCCCTGCAACGGTACGCCGGCTGGCGATGGCTCCGGTTTCTGTGCAGCCGTATATCTCGCGCACTTCACAACCGAAGGACTGCTCCGCTGCGGCCGCCAGCGCGGCGGACAACGGCGCGGTGGCGCTGATAATCAGGGCGCTGGCAGGCCAGTGCAGTTCTGCCGCCACGCAGGCGCGCAGGTGCACCGGCGTGGTCACCAGCACGCGCGGCTGTGCCACATCTCTCAGTGTCTGGCGCACATCCGCCGGGAAGAACGGCCGTCCGCCATGCACGGCCAGCCCGCTCAACAGTGGAAACAGGATAGTGGATTCGAGGCCGTACATGTGCTGCGGCGGCACGGTTGCAACGATCGTCCCACCCGCATACTGCGCCAGGCCAAAGTGGTCAATGGAGCGCATCGCCCCCCGCACCAGATCGCCCCAGTACTTGCGATGCGGACGCGGCGTGCCGGTGCTGCCTGAGGTAAAGATTACCACCGCCAACTGCGCCGCCGGAATCAACACCGGCGGCACTGACTGCGGCGACGGCAGGCTCGGTCCCAGCACATGCTGCGGCAACGCGAGTTCATCCTGGCGGCGTTCCACCAGGCAGTAGCTGCCGGGAAAGGCGGCCGCCACCTCTTCCACCACACGCGGTGCGCGGTTGGGCGGCAGCAGATTCACCTGGCCGCGCAGCAGCGAGGCTGCAAAGGCCAACATGAACAGATAGCGATCCTCACACAAATTCACCGCATGCCCCGCCGCCGGCAGCGTAGCCGCCAGGGCCGCCGCCTGCGCCAGGAACTCCGCGCACCGCACCGGCCGCCCCTGGTGCCAGGCGATGATGTCCTGCGGTGCATGCCGGGTCAGCGGCAGCAAGGTCTCCTGTTTCACCGACGCCAGCTCCCGGGATCGAGGCGCACCAACGCGGCCATGAAGGCGGTGAAGCTGCGCCGCGGCAACTGCGGCAGACAGCGGCGGCGCCACAGGAATTCGACGGCGAAGAAGGCGAGGATCAACAAATAGCCCAACAGATTGGTGTACAGCGACCAGGCCTCGCGCGTACCGCAACAAGCCAACACGATACTGATCAGGCCGAGCACAGTCAGGAACAGCGCCCAGACCAGGGTAACACGCCGCGTATAGCGCAACGCTGCCTCATCGAGTGCGCCATCGAGCAGCGTGGCAATGCGGGTCACCAGCGGCTGCCGCCCCGGCAGCAGGCTCACGGCAAACAGCGCCGCCAGGCCGAAATAGATCAATAGCGGAGGCCACAGCAGCAGGATGTATTTATTATCGGCCAGCAACAGCGCCACTGACAGCACCAGCGTCATGGCAAGCAGTGCGGGCAGAATGCGGAAGCCATCGGTCCGGTTGCCTGCCTGCAGCCCGGCGATGGCGGCGAGCACGACCACGGCAGGAATGTAAGCGGCGGTAAGCACGCCGTAGTGAACAGTAACGGGATAGGTAATCAACAACAGCACGGACGCGCGCCGCGCATGAATCATTTTACGCGGTGAGCGGCGATGTGCGCGGCGAGGGCGCGCAGGGAGGAAAAGATGCGTGCATTGTTTTCATCGTCGGAACGCAACTGGAAACCATACTGGCGGGTGATTGCCAATGCCAACTCGAGTGCATCGATGGAGTCGAGTCCCAATCCGTCACGGAATAACGGCGCCTCTGCCTGAATATCAGCAACCGCGATATCCTCCAGGTTCAGGGTATCGATAATCAGTTGCCCCACCTCAAGTTCCAACGGGGTCAATTCGGACATGTGTGCGCTTTTTCCTGTAGCATTCCTAGGGAACTGTGCAAAAGGCCCGCTGGCAAGCGCTGCTGCCAGTTTGAAAGGCTGGTCGGGCAATTATATATACTCCCGGCCCGAACTCAATTGCCCGCCACTCCCCCGGACGCCGGCGAGAACATCAAGGATGTCCATGCCTGGCTCCCCTCCTGGATTGCCATGCCATTGCCGTGGTACAGCAGCGACAGCGCCGAGAGGCGATCGAACGACACGCCAAAATGCTACGACGCTGAAGAATCAAACACCGATTGCTCCGTCCTGACCCAAGGACGAGCCGATGCCATGGCGTATGCAACATCATCTGACACGGGAAACACCGGCCATATCCGTACGCATGAAAATTTGATAGCGGCTGTCAGCTGATACGAGCCTCGCTGGCGCGATCCCGTACCAGGCGTGCCCAGTGCCGCCCGGTCAGATACCAATGCACATAAAGAGCCTCCAACAGCAAGCGACCAGCCATGGGCCATGACCACTGCCAATGCGGCTCTGCCGCACACAAACGGTACGGCATTCCCAGCCCGTCGGCCATCACCGCGATACGAGCCAGGTGATAGCGATTGGAAACAATAGTTACCGGCATTTCCGCGCCAAGAAACTCACGGGCATGACGCAGGTTTTCCAGTGTATGACGCGAGCGCTCTTCCAGACGTAGCGCCGTACTGGGGACACAGTGAGCCTCCAGAAATCCGGCCCCTCTGGCCGCCTCGCTCACGCTGCCAGCCGACGTCACTCCACCCAGCAGCAGCAGAGTCTCCGCCCCCGCCGCATACAAGGCCAGGGCACGCTCCAGGCGCAGGCAAAAGTCCCGGCCCACTTCACCGTCCGTCAATCGCACTCCTGGCACCAGTACCGTTGCACCACCATCCGACCGACAGGATGCAACCCGGCCAACGCGTACCACATGATGCAAAACCCACAATAAGGACAGGCCGCCACTGCTCAGGATCAGCAGCGATGAGATGAATAGCCTCTTGAAACCGTCGGCCCCGACGGCGGCAGCGGACAGGCGCATGGCATACCCCGCTCGCCGCTCCCGACCATCCACGGCCTGCGCGGCATTGTTCCAGCCCGAGAAACGCAAAGCCCCGCGATAGCGGGGCCCTGGAATATAAATGGTAGGCGTGATTGGACTCGAACCAACGACCCCCACCATGTCAAGGTGGTGCTCTAACCAGCTGAGCTACACGCCTGTCGTCAGAAGCGCGCCATTATACCTGTTCACCGGACACAGTCAAACATGTTGTAACACGTTGTTTTTCAAGCATTACCCGGCTTCAGTCCGCAACCGGCTCCCCCAAGCCCATATTGTGTTCCTGCATCAGGCGTATCTGGTCGCGCAACCGCGCCGCCTCTTCGAACTCCAGGTTGCGTGCATGCTGGTACATTTGCTCTTCCAACTTTCTGATGCGCTTCACCAGTTCGGCTGCCGGCATGGCGGCATACTCAATAACCTCTTCGGCCACCTTGGCGTAGCGAGCCGGCGTGCCAGGAACGCCGGGATAGTTGGACTCCAAGATATCCCGTACCGCCTTCTGTACGCTGCGCGGGGTGATACCGTTTGCTGTGTTAAAATCCAGTTGCTTCTGGCGACGGCGCGCAGTCTCATCCATGGCGCGTTGCATGGAGCCGGTGATGCGGTCGGCATACAGGATGGCCTTGCCGTTGAGATGGCGTGCGGCACGGCCGATGGTCTGGATCAACGAGGTTTCCGAACGCAGGAATCCCTCCTTGTCGGCATCGAGGATCGCCACCAGCGACACCTCGGGCATATCCAACCCCTCGCGCAACAGATTGATGCCCACCAGCACGTCGAATGTCCCCAGGCGCAGGTCACGGATGATCTCCATGCGCTCGACAGTGTCGATATCGGAGTGCATATAGCGCACGTGCACATCGTGCTCGGCGAGGTAATCGGTCAGATCCTCGGCCATTTTCTTGGTCAGGGTGGTGACCAGCACGCGCTCCTTGAGCGCCACGCGCTTGCGGATCTCCGACAGCAGGTCGTCCACCTGGGAGGTGGCCGGACGCACCTCCACCTCCGGGTCCACCAGGCCGGTGGGACGCACCACCTGTTCCACCACCTCGCCAGAATGCTCCAGCTCATACTTGGCGGGTGTCGCCGACACGAAGATGGTCTGTGGCGACAGGCGTTCCCATTCCTCGAACTTGAGCGGCCGGTTGTCCAGGGCCGAGGGCAGGCGGAAGCCGTAATTGACCAGGTTTTCCTTGCGCGAGCGGTCGCCGCGGTACATGGCTCCAATCTGCGGTATGGTGACGTGGGACTCGTCGATGACCAGCAGTGCGTCCTGCGGCAGGTAGTCGAACAATGTCGGCGGCGGCTCACCGGCCTGACGGCCGGACAGGTGGCGCGAATAGTTCTCGATGCCCGAGCAGTAGCCCAGCTCCAGCATCATCTCGATGTCGAAGCGGGTACGCTGTTCCAGCCGCTGTTCCTCCACCAGTTTGTTGGCGGCACGCAATTCTTCCAACCGCTCCTTCAGTTCAAGCTTGATCGACTCCACCGCCGCCAGCACCTTTTCGCGCGGGGTGACATAGTGAGTCTTGGGATAGATGGTGACGCGCGGCACCTTGCGCAGCACCTCGCCGGTAAGCGGGTCGAAAAAGCTGAGCGACTCCACCTCCTCGTCGAACAGTTCCACCCGCACGGCCTCACTGTCGGAATCGGCCGGGAAGATGTCGATCACCTCGCCGCGCACCCGGTAGGTGCCGCGGCGCAGTTCGAGGTCGTTGCGGGTGTATTGCAGCTCGGCCAAACGGCGCAGAATGGCGCGCTGGTCGATGATGTCGCCGCGCACCAGGTGCAGCAACATGTGCATGTAGGAATCCGGATCGCCCAGGCCGTAGATGGCCGAGACGGTGGCGACGATAATGGTATCCGGCCGCTCCAGGATGGCCTTGGTAGCCGACAGGCGCATCTGTTCTATGTGGTCATTGATGGAGGCGTCCTTCTCGATGAAGGTGTCGGTCGACGGGACGTAGGCCTCCGGCTGGTAATAGTCGTAATAGGAGACGAAATACTCCACCGCATTGTGCGGGAAAAACTCCTTCATCTCGCCATAGAGCTGGGCCGCCAGGGTCTTGTTGTGGGCCATGATCAGGGTAGGCCGCTGCACCTGCTGGATGACATTGGCGATGGTATAGGTCTTGCCGGAACCGGTGACCCCGAGCAGGGTCATGCCGGCCTCCCCCGCCTGCAGCCCGTCGACCAGGCGCCGGATGGCCTCCGGCTGATCACCGGCCGGGGCATAGGGGGCCTGCAACTGGAACTTTCTCTTCATGATTCAGCGCTTGGGGGATTCAGCAAAGCTTGCGGTTCGGCTATATTAGGGCGGTTTTATTTCCAACTTTTGTGTCGAGGAAAACGGTGGATATCCAATTGTCCAAGCGCGTTCAAAGCATCAAGCCTTCCCCCACCCTGGCGGTCACCGCGCGCGCCCAGGAACTGAAGGCGCAGGGCAAGGACATCATCGGCCTCGGCGCCGGCGAACCGGACTTCGACACCCCGGACCACATCAAGCAGGCCGCCATCGAGGCCATCCAGAAAGGCTTTACCAAGTATACCGCCGTGGACGGCACGCCGGGGCTGAAAAAGGCCATCATCGCCAAGTTCGCCCGCGACAACGGGCTGGATTACACCGCAAAACAGATCCTGGTCTCCTGCGGCGGCAAGCAGAGCTTCTATAACCTGGCCCAGGCCCTGCTGGATGCCGGCGACGAGGTGATCATCCCGGCCCCCTACTGGGTATCCTACCCCGACATGGTGCTGCTGGCCGAGGGCGTACCGGTCATCATCGAGGCCGGCCTGGAGCAGGGCTTCAAGATCACCCCTGCCCAACTGGAGGCGGCGATCACCCCGCGCACCCGCCTGGTGGTCCTGAACAGCCCCTCCAACCCTACCGGGGTTGCCTACAGCAAAGATGAACTGGCCGCCCTGGGCGTAGTGCTACGCCGTCATCCCCAGGTGATGATCGCTTCGGATGATATGTACGAACACATTCTGTGGACCGATGAGCCGTTTGTGAACATTCTCAATGCCTGCCCGGATCTGTACGACCGCACCATCGTTCTCAACGGCGTGTCCAAGGCCTACTCCATGACCGGCTGGCGCATCGGCTACGCCGCCGGCCCGGACAGGCTCATCGAGGCAATGAAGAACATCCAGTCGCAGAGCACGTCCAATCCCACCTCCATATCCCAGGTGGCGGCCGAAGTGGCGCTCAACGGCGACCAGAGCTGTATCAAGACCATGCTCAAGGCGTTCAAGGAACGGCATGATTTCGTGGTTGCCGGCCTGAACCGAATCAAGGGCATCAACTGCCTGCCCTCACAGGGTGCCTTCTATTCCTTCATGGATATGCGCAGCATCGTCGCCGAGCACAGCGATATCCATAACGACATCGAACTGGCGGACTACATACTCAATCACACCGGCGTAGCCCTGGTACCCGGCTCGGCCTTCGGCAGCGAGGGCTACATGCGCTTGTCATTCGCGACCTCGCTCGACAACCTACGCAATGCCCTGCAGCGCCTCAGCAATCTCTTCGGTGAGAAATAGGAAATTTCCGACAAACAATAGCAGCACTTGCTGACAGGACGGCACTTCAAACTGCAGCCTGACTGTCCTATGGTTATACCCGACACGGATGTGGGTATGACATGGACGTCATCTTCTCCCCCGCCCGCACCGGCCACCGCCGGCTGCATCAGGGCTACACGCTGACAGAGCTGTTTGCCGTGCTGGCTATCACGGCGGTAATCATGGCCATTACCGTCCCGTCCTTTGCCAGCCTGCTGCAGAACAACCGGCTCACGACCTCGATCAATGCCCTCGCCACTGCGCTGCACTACGCCCGCAGCGAGGCTATCAAGCGCAACCAACCCATCGTCATCTGCAAAGGTACGTCTGATACCGGCTGCAATAACTCACGGCCATGGCATGCCGGATGGATCCTGTTTGAGGATAACAATGGTGACAAACAGTGGAACGACGATGAGACACTGTTGTGGGCGCAGGCCGCCCTGCCACCGGGCCAGACACTCGAGTGGAATGCCTTTCCCAGCTCCAACTACACCGTCTATTACCCGAACGGCACAGCCAGCAGCAACGGCACCTTCGTCTTCTGTGACAATCGGGGCGCGGTTGCGGCCAGGGCACTGATCCTGGCCAAGACCGGGCGGGTCAGGAGCTCCGGCCTATCGGCAAGCGGGAGCGCACTACAATGTCCCACATGAAGTCTTGACCTGGTACGGGCGGATAAGTAGTATATGCGCCTCTATCGATTCCCCCGTAGATCAGTCGGTAGATCAGCGGACTGTTAATCCGTGTGTCGTTGGTTCGAGTCCAACCGGGGGAGCCAATCACTCGCGGCACAATCCACTGACAGAATAAACTCGAGCGCGACATCGTGCGGCGATGTCTTTCAGCTCAACAGAAATTCCTCTTCAGATAACTGCGGAATTCATCACTGAGTTCCGGATGCTTCAGGGCAAACTCTACAGTCGCCTCCAGATACCCCAGCTTGCTACCACAATCGTAGCGGCGACCGCTGAAGCGATAACCCAATACCGGCTCTTCCCGCAGCAGAGCCGCAATGGCGTCCGTAAGCTGTATTTCCCCGCCGGCACCACGCCCCGTCGTTTCCAGCAGCTCGAAAATACGCGGCGTCAGGATATAGCGTCCTACCACAGCCAACGTGGAGGGAGCCTCGGCCGGCTTCGGCTTCTCCACGATGCGTTCGACACGCGACAACCGCTCATCCATTGGCACTGCCTTCACGATACCGTATTTGTCGGTATCCTCTGCAGCCACCTCCTCGACCCCAAGGAGACTGCACTGATGCGCGGTATACATTTCGACCATCTGCGCCATGGCACTGCCACCATAACCATCGATCAAATCATCCGCCAGGATTACTGCAAACGGTTCGTCTTTGATCAATGGCTTGGCACACAGCACGGCATGCCCCAGGCCCAACGCCTCCGGCTGCCGAACATAGGCGCATGACACGCCGGCAGGCAATACGCTACGCACCAACTCAAGCAGTTCACTCTTACCCTTCTTTTCGAGTTCGGCTTCCAGTTCGTAATTCTTGTCGAAATGATCCTCGATAGCGCGCTTGGCACTGCTGGTCACGAAGATCATTTCGGTAATGCCGGCGGCTATCGCCTCTTCCACCGCATACTGAATCAACGGCTTGTCGACGATGGGCAGCATTTCCTTGGGGTTCGCCTTGGTAGCAGGCAGAAAGCGGGTCCCCATACCGGCAACGGGAAAGACAGCCTTGGAAACGTTCACATACACACCCTGCGTCGTGAATTGCGGAATGCTCATATTGTGCGGCAAAGAGATGAAAAACAAAAGAAAGGCGCCCGCACAGCGGGCGCCTCTGTCGGGCTGCAACGGCCGTGTGGTCAGCGCTTGCCCACGGCAAGGTTCTGGCGATTGGCCTCCACCATCTTGGCACCGATCCCAGGTACCTTGGCCAGGTCATCGACCGTCTTGAAGGGGCCGTGCTCCTTGCGATAGGCCACGATGGCCTCTGCACGCTTGGCACCAACGCCCTTGATGGACTGCGCCAAGGTCGCCGCATCTGCCGTATTGATGTCGACCGGTGCGGCGGAAACGACGGTCGACAGGCCGAGAAGAAAGGCGGAGAAACAAGCTACTGCGAATTTACGCATGATTTCACTCCTGTGATTGGCAATATCCCTAGTCATTCGCATCACCATGAAAGCGATGCGCAAAAGAACATAGCGAAGGTATCAAGCTACCACAAGGGGAGCACAGTAGGCAGGAAGAGAATTTTCTGTAGGAAATTTCTGCAATAACGCCTATTCCGCCAGCTCGCGTTCAATAGCCTCCAGCGCAACCATTGGCTCCTCGGCCGCCGTAATCGGCCGGCCGATTACCAGGTAATCCGAACCGAGCCGTACAGCATCTGCCGGCGTGGTAATACGGGTTTGGTCCCCTTTTGCCGACCATATCGGACGGATACCAGGCGTAACCAGCCGGAAGGACTCGCCGGCTTGACGCCGCAGCATGGCTACTTCTTGCGGCGAGCAGACAACGCCATCCATACCGCTCTCCTGAGCCAAGGCGGCAAGACGGACCACGTTGTCGGCGGGCATCCCGGCCAGGCCAACCTCATGAATGTCTCGTTCACCCATGCTGGTAAGAATAGTGACGGCAATCAACAGTGGCGGCTGGGCCACCTTGTCGAGTGCTTCACGCGCAGCGACCATCATGCACCGTCCCCCCATGGCATGCACATTGACCATCCATACGCCGAGATCGGCAGCCGCACTGCATGCACCGGCTACCGTATTGGGAATATCATGAAACTTGAGATCGAGAAAGATTTCGAACCCCTTGTTGCGCAGCGTCTGCACCAACTGCGGCCCTCCGCGGGTGAATAGCTCCTTGCCGACTTTCAGACGGCAGCGTGCCGGCTCCAACTTCGCCGCCATATCCAGTGCCAGACGTGGTTCGGCATAGTCGAGTGCAATAATGATGCGCGGTCCAAGATTCTTGCTCATGTATTCACCGGATAGTTATTCGCCTTCAATACCGTGAATCGGCTTGATGGTAGTCCATTGTTTGCAGCTCGGACATTGCCAACTCAGCGTTTTGCCACTGTAGCCACACTGACTGCAGCAATAGACCGGCTTGCTCTCCAGTAGTTTGTCCGTCAGGTCCTTCAGAACCAACAGATCATCCCGCGCCTGCCCGTCGCTGGTGTGCAACTTGAGCGCAATCAATCGCTCCATGCCACGGATAGAAGGATGGCCGCGCATGTGATTGACTACGAAAACTGCCGCTTCCTTCTCACCTTGCTGCTGGCGTATCAGTTCTGCCAGCGCCAGCATAATCGATATCCCGCCGTGGCGTGCCAACATATCGCGCAGATAGGCGATCATGTCGCCCACCCGCCCTTGTTGCACAAAAGCCTCTTGTAACGGCGCCAGTACCTCGGGCAGGTAGGCAGGATTCTGCTGCTCAACCCGACGCAGAACGCGCACGGCAGATTTGTATGCGCCATTATCCAACTCGATGCGCCCTTCCAGCAAAGTGGCGCGCACACAATTACGATCCTCGGCCAGGGCACGCCGTACCAGGCGCAGAGCCTCGCTGCGCTCCCCCAGCATCAATGCCTGCTCCGCCTGTTCGCAATAATACTGCGCGATTACAGGGCCGATCTCCTCGCTACCCATGCCTTGCAGACGCTGAGCTACGGTAACAGCCTTATGCCAGTCCTTTTCCTGCTGATAGATATCCAGCAACTGACGCAGCGCCTGTGGCCGATAAGACGGACTCTCGTTCACTAACTCATGAAACAGGCTTTCCGCGCGATCCAGCAAACCGGCCCGCATGTAGTCGGTTCCCAGCTCATATAACGCCTGATCACGTTGCTGGCGATTAAGAGTCGGGCGGGCGATAAGATTCTGATGGATGCGAATAGCACGATCGACTTCGCCACGCCTGCGAAACAGACTGCCAACGGCAAAATGCGTATCCACGGTATCGCTGTCCACTTCCAGCATGTGGATAAAAACCTCAATCGCCTTGTCCGGTTGTTCGTTCAGGAGATAATTGAGTCCTTTGAAATAGTCGGAAGACAGATGGGAAAACTGTCTGCCACCATCACGTACCTCACGCCGCCCCAGCAGCCAGCCGGACAACGCGGCTACCGGCAACAGCAGGAACAACAGTTCGGCGCCCATGGAAGCTTAGTGATTGTCGCGCAACGGCAAATGACGGAGATTACGAATTTCCTGTTCACAGGTATCGAGTTTGCGTTGCAGACGCGAAACCTTGTGCCGCTGGCTGAATACCAACAGCAGGCTGGTGCCGACACCGAGTACGGCGCCAACGGCAAGGGCAATGACCACAATCAGTGATAATGGTCCGGAAACGGAACCAAAATAATAATGCAGCGTAACGGGCTCAGAATTGTGTACGGCGAAGCTGATGCCCAGGGCCACCAGCAGGAGAAAGAGAATAAGAAGTAACAGGCGTTTCATGTCGACCCCGTATGGCGGGGCCGAAGCCCCTGTCGTATCCCAACGTTTACGCCAGCTGCGTTACTACAGGATATTACCAGGCTCGACGAATTACAAAGCGATGTCTCAGTGTGAAAAGTGCTAGACACTACGAAGTGAAAATTACTTCCGAGTACAGCCCGGCATTCAATCCGTCGTCAGTACGGCCCCTTGATCCACACGCTCGCGCAACTCCTTGCCAGGCTTGAAATGCGGCACATATTTGGCTCCCAGTTGGACAGATTCACCTGTCTTGGGATTGCGGCCCACACGTGGTGGACGATAGTGCAGTGAGAAGCTGCCAAATCCACGAATCTCGATACGCTCACCACCGGCCAATACCTGCGCCATGTGTTCCAGTATGGTCTTCACCGCCAACTCGACATCCTTGGAATTGAGTTGGGGCTGCTTGCGCGCCAGGATCTCGATCAGTTCCGACTTGGTCATGGATGCCCCCAAAGTAAGGGAAGGCCCGCCGGATGACGGGCCTTCCAGTTCACTGCTCAGTCGTTCTTGTTTTCCATCTGCTCCTTCAGCAGGTCGCCCAGCGTCGGGTTGGCGGCTGCTGCGGCGCGGTTGTAGTCCTGCATGGCTTCCGCCTCCTCCTCGCTGTCCTTCGCCTTGACTGACAAGGTGATGGTGCGGTTCTTGCGGTCTACACCCATGAACTTGGCCTCGACTTCATCCCCGGCCTTGAGCAGGGTACGGGCATCCTCGACGCGATCGCGGGACAGCTCGGAGGCCCGCAGATAACCCTCGACACCCTCTTCCAGATCGATGATGGCGCCCTTGGCATCCACTTCACGCACGATACCCTTGACGATGCTGCCCTTACGGTGCTCGGCCACGTAGTTGGAGAATGGATCTTTTTCCAGTTGCTTGATGCCGAGAGAGATGCGCTCGCGTTCCGGATCGATGGCCAGAATCACGGCCTCGACTTCGTCGCCCTTGCTGAAGTTGCGCACCGCCTCTTCACCCGGCACGTTCCAAGCGATGTCGGAGAGGTGGATCAGACCGTCGATACCACCTTCCAGGCCGATGAAGATGCCGAAGTCGGTGATGGACTTGATCTTGCCCGACACCTTGTCGCCCTTGTTGTGGCTGGCGGAGAAGGCATCCCACGGATTTTCCTGGCACTGCTTCATGCCCAGAGAGATACGACGACGCTCGGCATCGATGTCCAGCACCATGACTTCCACTTCGTCGCCCATCTGGACAACCTTGGACGGGTGGATGTTCTTGTTGGTCCAGTCCATCTCGGAGACGTGCACCAGACCTTCCACGCCTTCTTCGATCTCGACGAAGCAGCCATAGTCGGTCAGATTGGTCACCTTGCCGAATAGGCGGGTACCCACCGGGTAACGGCGGGTGATGTCTTCCCACGGATCCTCGCCCAGTTGCTTGAGGCCCAGGGAGACACGGGTGCGCTCGCGGTCGAACTTGAGTACCTTGACTTCGATTTCGTCGCCGACGTTGACCACCTCGGACGGATGCTTGACGCGCTTCCAGGCCATGTCGGTGATGTGCAGCAGGCCGTCGATGCCACCGAGGTCGACGAAGGCGCCGTAATCGGTGAGGTTCTTGACGATGCCCTTGACTACCTGACCTTCCTGCAGACCTTCCAGCAGGGCTTCGCGTTCTTCGCTGCCCTCGGATTCAACCACGGCACGGCGCGAGACGACGACGTTGTTACGCTTGCGATCGAGCTTGATGACCTTGAATTCCAAGTCCTTGCCTTCCAGGTAGGAGGGATCGCGCACCGGGCGCACATCCACCAGGGAACCGGGCAGGAACGCACGGATGTCCTTGAGGTCGACGGTGAAACCGCCCTTGACCTTGTCGACGATGCGGCCAATCACGGTCTCGCCGGCCTCGGAGGCGCGCTCCAGGCGGGTCCAGGATTCGGAACGCTTGGCCTTTTCACGGGACAGGCGGGTGGCACCAAAACCGTCTTCCACCATTTCCAAGGCAACGTCCACCTCGTCGCCGACCTTGACCTCGATCTCGCCGTTCTCGTTGAGGAACTGCTCGACGGGGATCACGCCTTCGGACTTGAGACCGGCGTTGATGACGACGACGTCATTGCCAACCTGGACTACCTTGCCGGTAATGATGGCACCGGGGCGCATCTGGGAACCGGCAAGACTCTGTTCAAACAATTCTGCAAAGCTTTCGCTCATCACTCACGTACCTTGCCGTTCGTCGAACGGCCTATGTAGAACCGCATTACTGCCGCGGGTTGAAGTTGAAAACCAAACCGCCACCGCACCTGCGATAGCAGCCCCTACTGCATACCCAGCCGCGAGCGGCATTCCGCCAGCACCGCGGCCAGAACCTCTTCGATACCGAGCGTCGACGTGTCGATCACCACCGCATCCTCTGCCGGCCTGAGCGGCGACACACGGCGGTTGCGATCCCGCTCGTCACGTTCGGCTATCTCGGTGAAAAGACTGCGTAGGTTAGCATCTAACCCCTTTTCCTTCAACTGGTTATAGCGTCTTTGTGCCCGTACCTCGGCGCTGGCGGTAAGGAATATCTTCAGCGGGGCATCCGGAAACACGGTGGTGCCCATATCGCGGCCGTCCGCCACCAGGCCAGGAGGCTGCCGAAAGGCACGCTGGCGCGCCAACAGGGCTTCGCGTACTGCCGGTACAGCCGCTACGCGAGAGGCATCGTTACCTGCCTGCTCGGTGCGGATATCGCGACTAACTTCTTGTCCAGAAAGGAATATCTGCAACTCACCTGCTTCCTGCGGGCGAAACTCCACGGGAAGCCCCCGCGCCACCCAGGCCAAGCCCGCCTCGTCATCAAACGCCACCCCCTGGCGCCGTGCCGCCAGGGCGGTGAGCCGATAGAGGGCCCCGCTGTCGAGGAAATGCCAGCCGAAACGGCGGGTCAACAGTTGGCTGATGGTGCCTTTGCCGACCCCGCTGGGGCCGTCGACGGTAATGACCGGGATAGTGCCCGCCATCAGACGATCTCGGCCTGCAGAGTGAGGCCGGCGCGGTTGGCCAGGGCCACGAAGCCGGGGAAGGAGGTATTGACGTTGGCACAGTCGGTGATGGTGATGGGACCGGAGGCCACCAGGGCAGCCATGGCGAAGGACATGGCGATGCGGTGGTCACCGTGGCTGTCCACCTGCCCGCTGCCGATGCGGCCACCGCGGATGATCATGCCGTCGGGGGTCGGCCGAGCGTCTACACCAAGCGCCACCAGGCCATCGGCCATCACCTGGATGCGGTCGGACTCCTTCACGCGCAGTTCTTCGGCGCCGGTGAGTACGGTCTCGCCCTCGGCGCAGGCGGCGGCGACGAACAGCGCCGGGAACTCGTCGATGGCGAGCGGCACCTGCTCCTCGGGGATACGGATGCCCTTCAGCTTGCTGGCGCGCACCCGGATATCGGCCACCGGCTCGCCGCCCGCCTCGCGCTCGTTGCGCAATTCCAGATCGGCCCCCATCAGGCGCAGGATGTTGATGACGCCGATGCGGGTCGGGTTGATGCCGACATGCTCCAGCACGATGTCGGAACCGGCGGCGATGGCTGCCCCCACCATGAAGAAAGTCGCCGACGAAATATCGGCGGGCACATCGATCTTCGTTGCGGTCAGCCTGCCGCCGCCCTGCACGCACACGGTATTGCCGCGCCGCTCCACCGGATAACCAAAGCCGGCCAGCATACGCTCGGTATGGTCGCGGGTCGGTGCCGGCTCGGTCACGCAGGTCGTGCCGGCGGCATACAATCCGGCCAACAGCAGACAGGACTTCACCTGGGCACTGGCCATGGGCATCACATAATCGATGCCGTGCAATTTCTGGCCGCCCTTCACCTTGAGCGGCGGCGTGCCCGTCGCCGTGGTTTCCACCACCGCCCCCATCAATCGCAGCGGATCGGTGACACGCTTCATCGGCCGCTTGGACAGTGACGCATCACCGCTCATCTCGACATCGAAGGGCTGCGCCGCCATCAGGCCAGAGAGCAGGCGCATGGAGGTACCTGAGTTGCCCAAGTACAGCGGCCTGGTTGGCGCCTTCAGGCCGTGCATGCCGACACCGTGCACCGTGACGCGGCCGTCGGCCGGCCCCTCGATCTGCACCCCCATGGCGCGAAACGCCTCCAGGGTGGCGATGTTGTCCTCGCCCTCGAGGAAACCGCTCACCTCGGTCACCCCCTCGGCCAGGGAGCCGAGCATGATGGATCGATGGGAAATGGACTTGTCGCCGGGCACACGGATATGGCCCTGCAACTTGCCGCCGGCGGCGGCACGGAAAATGACATTGGATTCGCTGCTGTTGGACATGATGTGTTTCGTAGGAACAGGTTATTGCTTGAATTCATCGCGCGCCTTCTTGGCGCGGCCAAAGGTGTGCAGCAAGGCGGCACCGTCGCCGCGCTCTATGGCACCGCGTACCGCGGCAAGATCGGCGGCATATCGATCCAGTACCTTGAGGATGGCCTCGCGGTTGGCCAGACAGATGTCGTGCCACATGCGCGGATCGCTGCTGGCGATGCGGGTAAAGTCGCGGAAACCACCGGCTGCAAAGCGGAATATCTCGGTATGCTCTTCCATGCGCGCGAGGGTATCGACCAGCGTGTAGGCCAACACATGGGGTAGATGACTGGTGGCGGCCAACACCTCGTCATGGTGCCGCACTGTCATCTCCACCACCTCGGCACCGGCTGCCTGCCACAGAGCGCGCACTACGGCAACCGCAGCGGGATCAGTCTGCGGCAGCGGCGTCAGGATCACGCGGCGCTTGTGATACAGTTCGGCGAACGACGCGGCCACGCCGCTGCGCTCGGTGCCGGCGATGGGGTGGCCCGGCACGAAACGCGGCGGTACAGCGCCGAAGGCACGCTCTGCCGCCGCCACCACCGATCCCTTGGTACTGCCCACATCGGTAACGATAGTGTCGGCCCCGAGGTGCTGAGCCATGGCGCATAGCATGCTTTCCATCGCCCCGACCGGAATCGCCAACACCACAACATCGGAACCGCTGAGTGCCGCGGCCAGATCGGTTTCGGCGCGGTCGATGACACCCAGTTCCAGCGCCAATTGCAGTTGGGCGGCGTCACGACCATAGCCGACCACCTCACCCACGGCACCGGCGGCCTTCAATGCCCGCGCCAGCGAACCCCCGATAAGGCCGACGCCGATAATGCAGAGTCGTTGGATCAAGTCAGATCTCGCGGCCGATGGCCAGGGCAATGCCCTTCAACGACACCATCAGATCCGCCAACTCCTGGGGATTGAGTGCCTGGTCGGCATCGCACCACGCCTCGCACGGATTGGGGTGCATCTCCACCAGCAGGCCGTCGGCACCGGCCGCCACCGCGGCGCGCGCCAGGGCCGGCACCATCCAGGCCTTGCCGCCGGCGTGGCTGGGATCGATGATTACCGGCAGATGGGTTTCCTTCTTCAGCACCGGGATGGCGGTGACATCGAGCATGTTGCGATAGTAGGTCTCGAAGCTGCGCACACCACGCTCACAGAAAATGATGTCGTGATTGCCGCCAGCGGCGATGTACTCCGCCGCCATCAGCCACTCGGAGATGGTCGCCGCCATGCCGCGCTTCAGGATCACAGGCTTGTGCAGACGTCCCACCTCCTTCAACAGATCGAAATTCTGCATGTTGCGCGTGCCTATCTGAATTACGTCCACGTCATACTTCAGGAAGGCGTCGATCTGGCGCACATCCATCAGTTCGGTGACGATGGGCAGGTTGTACTTGTCCGCCGCCTTGCGAAACATCTCCAGCCCCTCGACACCGGCCCCCTGGAAGGTGTACGGGCTGGTGCGCGGCTTGAAGGCGCCACCGCGCATCAGACGGCAGCCCGCGGCGGCCACATACTTGGCGGCCTCGTCCATCTGCGGCTGGGTCTCCACCGAACACGGCCCGCCGATGACCTGGATCTGCCTGCCGCCCAGCTTGATGCCCTTGATATCGATGACGGTGTCTTCCTTGTGATACGAGCGCGCCACGATCTTGTAGGGCTTCATCACACGGATCACCTGCTCCACACCGGGCAGGGCCTGCAACAGCTCCTTGTCGATCTTGCTTTCGTCGCCGATGGCACCGATGACGGTACGCTCCACGCCGCGGGAGACATTGCTGCCCAGCCCCCAGCTCTTGAGCCGCTGCGCGACCGCATCGATCTGCGCGTCGGTAACCTCGTTGTTCATGATGATGATCATGGCTGTATCACTCTTTTCTCAAACAAAATAGTTCAGCGTCCCAGCACCTTGGCCAGGGCGGCAAGGAAACGCGCGTTCTCTTCGGGCAGCCCAATGGTCACGCGCAGGTGATTCGGCATGCCATAGTTGGCCACCGGGCGGACGATCACACCCTCGCGCAGCAGCGCATCATACAACGGCGCCGCCGTCCGACCGGTATCCACACTGACAAAATTGCCGACGGAGGGGATATGACGCAGATCAAGAGAAGCGAATCCCGCCGTCAACTGGTCCATCCCGGCGGCATTGAGCGCCAGAGTCTGCTGCAGATGCTCGCTGTCGTCCAGTGCTGCCGCCGCTGCTGCCAGGGCCAGGCTGTTGACGTTGAACGGCGGGCGCACCCGGTTCATCAGATCCGCCACCTGGGGATGGCACACCCCGTAGCCGACGCGCAGACCGGCGAGGCCGTAGCACTTGGAAAAGGTGCGGGCAACGATCAGATTCGGATAGCGGCCGACCCAGGCGATAGCATCGGGATAGTCCGCCGCCCCCATCGCCGGATAACTGGCGTACTCGAAATATGCCTCGTCCACCAGCACCAGCACATGTGCCGGCAGGTCGGCAATAAAGGCCTCCAGCTCTGCCGCCGGCAGCCAGGTGCCGGTGGGATTGTTCGGGTTGGCGATGAAAATGAGGCGCGTGCGCTCGGTGATCGCGCTACGCATCGCGGTCAGGTCATGACCCCAATTCTTGGCGGGGACTACCACGGCCCTGGCGCCGGCCGCCTGGGTCAGGATCGGATACACGGCGAAGGCATGCTCGGAAAACATCACCTCGTCCTGCGGCGTGACAAAGGCACGCACGGCGAAATCAAGGATGTCGCTGGATCCGTTGCCCAGGATCAATTGTTCCATGGCCACACCCAGCTTCTGCTTCAGTTTGTCCTTGAGGACGAAGCCGTTGCCGTCGGGATACAGCCAAACATCTTCCAATGCCGCGCGCGCGGCCGTCAGCGCCAGCGGGCTGGGACCGAGCGGATTTTCATTGGAGGCCAGCTTGATGATATTGCTCACCCCCAACTCCCGCTCCAACTCCTCGATGGGCTTGCCGGGCTGATAGGGTTTGAGCTGCCGCACGCCGGGCGCGGCCAGAGAAAGAAAATCGGTCATGATCAGAGTACGGCCTTGGGATAGGAACCGAGAATCTTGAACAGCGAGGCCTCCGCCTCCAGCTCGCGCAGCGCGGCGGCCACCTTGGCATCCTGGGCATGTCCCTCGATATCGAGGAAGAACACGTATTCCCACATGCCCTGGCGCGAGGGCCGCGATTCGATGCGGGTCATGGAGACGCCGCTCTGCGCCAGCGGCGCCAGCAGATGATACAGTGCGCCGGGCTTGTTGCGTGTCGCCACCAGCAGCGAGGTCTTGTCGCTGCCGGAGGGCGGCACCGCCTTGCGGCCGATGACCAGAAAGCGGGTGGTGTTGTTGGGCTGATCCTCGATATTGCGTGCCAGGATGGGCAGGCCATACAGCTCGGCCGCCACCTCACCGGCAATGGCGGCCGCCCCCTCCTCGGCGGCGGCGCGCCGCGCCGCCTCGGCATTGCTGCTCAGGTCGATACGTTCGATACCGGACAGGTGAGCGTCGAGCCATTCGCGGCACTGTGCCAGCGACTGACTGTGCGAATAGACGCGGTGCACATCGGCCAGGGAAGTCATGCGCCCCATCAGGTGCTGATGGATGCGCAGCTCAACCTCGCCGCAGATCTTCAGCGGTGAATTGATCAGGGTGTCGAGGGTGTGGCTGACGATGCCGCCGGTGGAGTTCTCCACCGGCACCACACCGTAGTCGGCACTACCCGCCTCCACCTCGCGGAACACCTCATCGATGGCCGCCAGGGGCAGCGTCTGTACCGAGTGGCCGAAATGCTTCAGCGCCGCTGCCTGGGTAAAAGTACCCTCGGGGCCGAGGAAGGCGATACGCATGGGCCGTTCCAGGGCCAGACAGGCCGACATGATCTCGCGGAACAGACGCGCCATCTCCTCGCCGGACAGCGGCCCCTGGTTGCGCTCCAGCACCATGCGCAGCACCTGCGCCTCACGCTCGGGACGATAAAATACCGCCGCCTCACCCTCGGCGGCGATCTTCACGCGCGCCACCTCCTGGGCCAGGGCGGCACGCTCGTTGATCAACGCCTGGACCTGTTCGTCCAGGGCATCGATACGCTGACGGATGGCTTGCAACCGATCTTCGTTCATGTGCTCTATTCAATGACACGCACGGCCAGCACACCGTCGATGGCGGCAATCTCGCGCACCACCTTTTCCGGCACCGGGCGGTCAACATCCACCACGGTATAGGCCAAATCGCCGCGCGACTTGTTCAACATATCAATGATGTTCAGTCCCGCCTTACCCAAATCGCTGGAGATCTGACTCAGCATGTTGGGGACATTGGAGTTCACCACCGTCAGCCGGTAAGTGCCTTCGCTGCGCCCCATCACCACCTCGGGAAAATTCACCGAGTTCACCACGTTGCCGTTTTCCAGGTAATCGCGTACCTGCTCCGCCACCATGACCGCGCAATTGTCCTCCGCCTCCTGGGTCGACGCCCCAAGATGCGGCAGCGTCACCACGCGCGGATGCCGCTTGAGCAGGTTGGTGGGAAAGTCGCACACATAGCCGTACACCTTCCCACTGTCGATGGCCGCCACCACCGCCTCGTCATCGACGATGCCCTTGCGGGCAAAATTCAACACCACCAGCCCCTTCTTCGCCATCGCCAGACGCGCCGCATTGAGCATGTTGCGCGTGGCATCTATGAGCGGCACATGAAAGGTGATGAAATCCACCTTGCCGATCATCTCGTCGAAGCTGGCCGCCTTCTGCACCTGGGACGACAAACGCCAGGCGCCCTCCACCGTAATGCCGGGATCGAAACCGATCACCTTCATACCCAGCGCGATGGCGGCATTGGCTACCTCGCGTCCGATGGCTCCCAGCCCCACCACACCAAGGGTGCGTCCGGGCAGTTCGAAGCCGGCGTAGTCTTTCTTGCCGGCCTCGGTCTGCTTATCTATGGAGGCATCATCGCCTTCCAGGCCACGGGCAAAATCCCACGCCGCACCGATATTACGGCAGGCCATCAGCATACTGGCGATCACCAGTTCCTTGACGGCATTGGCATTGGCCCCCGGTGCATTGAACACCGGAATGCCCCGCGCACTCATCTTCTCTACCGGGATATTGTTGACCCCGGCGCCGGCGCGCCCCACCGCTTTGAGCGACGCCGGGATATCCATGTCGTGCATCTTGTACGAGCGCACCAGGATCGCATCGGGATGTTGTATCTCGGACGCCACTTCGTAGCGCTCCCGTGGTAAACGTTCCAGACCGGCCACCGAGATATTATTCAGCGTCAGAATCTTGTACATGCGCCCCCCAGATAACAGGACAAAGAGACCAGAAAAAACCCACCTCCAACTTGAATTTTGTTACTTGTATCTTCTTAATTGCCGTTAACCGTTGCGCTTGGCGAAGTCGGCCATGAACTCCACCAGCGTATCCACACCTTGTTCCGGCATGGCGTTGTAGATGCTGGCACGCATGCCGCCGACAGAGCGATGGCCCTTGAGCGTGGTCAGGCCGGCCTTCTTGGCCTCCTTCAGGAACAACTCGTCCAGCTCTTCTTTCGGTAGCGTAAACGGCACGTTCATCCAGGAACGGCAGTGACTGGCCACCGGATTCTTATAGAAGCCGCCGGAGCCGTCGATGGCGGCATACAGCTTCTCCGCCTTGCGCCGGTTGATCTTCGCCATGCCCTCCAGGCCGCCGAGTCCCTTGAGCCATTCAAACACCAGCCCGGCCACGTACCAGGAATAGGTGGGCGGCGTGTTGTACATGGACTCGTTTTCGGCGTGGGTCTTGTAATCCAGCATGGTGGCCACACTGGCCGGCGCCTTGCCGATGAGATCGTCGCGGATGATGACGATGGTCAGACCGGCGGGACCGATGTTCTTCTGCGCGCCGGCATAGATCACACCGAACTTGCTCACATCGATGGGGCGACTCAGGATGGTCGAGGACATATCCGCCACCAACGGGACATCGCCGGTCTGCGGAATGTAGTCGAACTCGACACCGCGGATGGTTTCGTTGGGACAGTAGTGCACATAGGCGGCATCGGCGGACAGCTTCAGCTCGGCCTGGGTCGGCACGGTGGTGTAATTGCCGGCGGAGGTATCGGCCGCAACGTTCACGGTACAGAACTTCTTCGCTTCCGTCAGGGCCTTCTTCGACCAGTCGCCGGTGTTGATGTAGTCGGCGGCGTTCTTGTCGCCGAGCAGATTCATCGGCAGCATGGCGAACTGCTGCGAGGCGCCGCCCTGCAGGAACAGCACCTTGTAGTTGGCGGGGATGTTCATCAGTTCGCGCAGATCGGCCTCGGCCTTGGCTGCAATGGACATGTATTCCTTGCCGCGATGGCTCATCTCCATCACCGACATGCCGCTGCCGTTCCAATCCAGCATCTCGTCCCGCGCGCGTTCGATTACCGCCTGCGGCAGCATTGCCGGACCTGCACTGAAATTGAATACACGTGCCATCTTATCCCCCAACCATCGCGTTTAAGGAAAAATCACCTGGCGTAAAGTCATGCGAGCACTACTCCTCGCCACCCTCTGCCGCCACCTCGTCAGAATCGTTCTCTTCTCCACTGCTTTCGGCGATGCGCTCCAGCGCCACCAGCTTCTCGCCTTCACCCAGGCGAATCAACGTCACGCCCTGAGTGTTGCGGCCCAGCACCGACACCTCGGCGACACGGGTGCGCACCAGGGTACCGCCATCGGTGACCAGCATGATTTCATCACTGTCATTGACCAGCACCGCACCGACCACGGCACCGTTGCGCGCCGTGGTCTGGATGGAGATCACGCCCTGGCCGCCGCGCCCATGTACCGGATATTCGCCCATCGGCGTGCGCTTGCCGTAACCGTTCTCGGTGGCGGTGAGCACGTCACCCTCGGCGGCGACGATGAGCGACACCACCTTCTGACCATCCTGCAGGCGGATACCGCGCACGCCGCGTGCCACGCGCCCCATGGAACGCACGTCGGATTCGTTGAAGCGAATCACCTTGCCGGCATCGGTGAACAACAGGATGTCACGGCTGCCGTCGGTAAGGTCCACACCCACCAGCTGGTCGTTGTCCACCAGATCCACGGCGATGATGCCGTTGCTGCGGATGTTGGCGTAATCGCTCAGCGGCGTCTTCTTCACCGTGCCACCGGCGGTGGCCATGAAGATGTACTGGCCTTCCTCGAACTCACGGATCGGCAGGATGGCGTTGATACGTTCACCCTCTTCCAGCGGCAGCAGGTTGACGATCGGCTTGCCGCGCGCGCCGTGGCCGGCCTGCGGCAACTCGTACACCTTTTTGGCGTAGACGCGGCCGCGGCTGGAGAAGCACAGGATGGTGTCGTGGGTGTTGGCGATGAACAGCTTGTCGATGAAGTCCTCTTCCTTCACTGAGGCAGCGGCACGGCCGCGGCCGCCGCGGCGCTGGGCGCGGTAGTCGGCCACCGGCTGTGCCTTGACGTAGCCCTCGTGGGACAGCGTCACCACCACGTCTTCCTCACTGATCAGGTCCTCCAGCGACAGGTCTTCCTGGCTGGCACGAATCTCGGTACGGCGCTTGTCGGCGTACTGATCGCGCACCTGCACCAGTTCCTCGCGGATCACCTCCAGCAGGCGGTTGGGATCGCGCAGGATGTGCAGCAGGCCCTCGATGGTTTCCAGCAGCGTGCGATACTCCTCGATGATCTTGTCCTGCTCCAGACCGGTGAGGCGGTGCAGTCGCAGATCGAGGATGGCCTGGGCCTGGGCCTCGGACAGGCGGTAGCCGCCGTCCACCAGGCCGAACTCCTTCGCCAGCCCTTCGGGACGCGAGGCCTCGGCGCCGGCGCGGGCCAACATGTCGGTGACCACCCCCGGCGCCCACACCTGGGCCAGCAGGCCGGCCTTGGCCTCGGCCGGGTTGGGTGACTTCTTGATCAGCTCGATGATCGGGTCGATGTTGGCCAGGGCGACCGCCAGGCCTTCCAACACATGGGCACGCTCGCGTGCCTTGCGCAGATCGAAGATGGTGCGCCGTGTCACCACCTCGCGGCGGTGGCGCACGAAGGCCTCCAGCATCTGCTTGAGATTGAGCAGGCGCGGCTGACCGTCGAGCAGGGCCACCATGTTGATGCCGAACACGCTCTGCATGGCGGTGTGCTGATACAGATTGTTGAGCAGGACCTCGGGCTGCTCGCCGCGCTTCAGCTCGATGACCATGCGCATGCCGTCCTTGTCGGACTCGTCGCGCAGTTCGGAGATGCCCTCGATCTTCTTTTCCTTCACCAGCTCGGCGATCTTCTCCAGCAGGCGGGCCTTGTTGACCTGATAGGGCAGCTCGGTCACCACGATGCGCTGGCGGCCGTTGTCCATTTCCTCGATCTCGGTGCGGGCACGTACATAGATGCGGCCGCGGCCGGTGTGGTAAGCCTCGTGAATGCCGCGCGCGCCGTTGATGATGCCGGCGGTGGGGAAATCCGGACCCGGGATGTGCTGCATCAGGTCGCCGATGCTGGCGGTCGGATTGTCGATCAGGGCCAGGCAGCCGTTGATCACCTCGCTCAGGTTGTGCGGCGGAATGTTGGTCGCCATGCCGACGGCGATACCGGCGGAACCGTTGACCAGCAGGTTGGGAAAACGCGCCGGCAGGACGTCCGGCTCCAGCTCGGAACCGTCGTAGTTGGGTACGAAGTCGACGGTTTCCTTTTCGATGTCGGCCAGCAGCTCGTGGGCGATGCGCGCCATGCGCACCTCGGTGTAACGCATGGCGGCGGCGGAGTCGCCGTCCACCGAACCGAAGTTACCCTGGCCATCCACCAGCATGTAGCGCAGCGAGAAGGGCTGGGCCATGCGCACGATGGTGTCGTACACGGCCGAGTCGCCGTGCGGATGGTACTTACCGATGACGTCACCGACCACGCGGGCCGATTTCTTGTAGGGCTTGTTCCAGTCGTTGCCCAGCTCGCGCATGGCGTGCAGCACGCGGCGGTGCACCGGCTTGAGACCGTCGCGCACGTCGGGCAGCGCGCGTCCCACGATTACGCTCATGGCGTAATCGAGATAGGACTGCTTCATCTCCTCCTCGATGTTGACCGGGAGGACTTCTTTTGCGAATTCAGCCATCGGGAAATCGTGTCCTTTCTACCCTCGGGCGCCGGGGACTAAGGGGCGTTGCGGAAAGGTGGCGCAACTCACTGATTACAAAGGCGTGGCCGCCGCAGCAACCATCCCTCAGCCACCATCCCGCCCCAGGCGCGGATTAAACGGTCGGATCATACCATAGGCTCCCCCAGCGGATGGGGCTAAAACGCGCCCACAGCCCCTTTCCGGGCCGCTGGCGGGAAGTGGCAACGGCGAATCAGGTGTTTTTCATCATGGCCGCCATCTTTTCCGGGGTCGGGTTGAACACCACTCCCCGCTCGGTGACGATGGCATCGATGAGGACCGCCGGGGTGACATCAAAAGCCGGGTTCCAGCCCGCCGCCCCTTCGGCCGCCACCCGCTGCCCGCCCAGGGCCAGCACCTCGTCGGGGGAGCGGTTCTCGATGGGGATCAGCTCGCCGCTGGCCAGGGACATGTCCACCGTGGAGGTGGGCGCCACCACCATGAACTTCACCCCGTGGTAACGGGCGTTAACGGCGGCACTGTAGGTGCCGATCTTGTTGGCCACATCACCGTTGGCAGCGATGCGGTCGGAGCCGACGATGACCCACTTCACCTGGCCCTGTTTCATCAGGTGAGCGGCAGCCCCATCGGCCAGCAAAGTCACGGGGATCTGGTCCTGTACCAGCTCCCAGGCGGTGAGACGCGCCCCCTGCAACCAGGGGCGGGTCTCGTCGGCATAGACATGGCTGATGCGTCCGGCGGCGTAGGCGCTGCGGATGACGCCCAAGGCGGTGCCGTAACCGCCGGTGGCCAGGGAACCGGTATTGCAGTGGGTCAGCACCGCACCGCCCTCACCCTCGATGAGGGCCGCGCCCAGCTCGCCCATGCGGTAGTTGGCGGCGATGTCCTCGTCATGGATGGCGCGGGCCTCGGCCAGCAGCGCGGCCTCGGGGTCACCCGCGCCCAGACCGGCAATCAGCCGCTCCATGCGCTCCAGGGCCCAGAACAGGTTCACCGCCGTGGGACGGGAGGCCGCCAGACGGGCAATATCCTCCTTGATCTGGTCACGCCAGGCGGCACCGGCGCTGCGATAGCGCTGGCGGCCGGCCAATACCACGCCATAGGCGGCGGTCACGCCGATGGCCGGGGCGCCGCGCACCACCATGTCACGGATGGCCTGTGCCACGGCGGCCGGCTCCTCGTAGGAGAGATAGACATGCCGGTGCGGCAGGATACGCTGATCCAGCAGTTGCAGCCGGTCATCCTGCCAAAGGACCGCGCGGATAGTGTCGTGTCTCGTGCTCATGGGGCTATCGCTCGCCGGGAAGAAAGCGCCCGATCCTACCCGATTTCCTCGCCACCTGCCTGTCACAAAACCTTCAGCGCTTCGTAACAAAACAGTCAGCCCGGTGTAACACGGGCCGGGGATACTGCGCCCGCTTTTTAGCGCTAATCAGTCCTCAACCTTGGGAGATACACAATGCAGAAGTCTGTACAGCACAGCCTCGTCGCTGCCGCCGTTGTCGCCGCCCTGGGCCTCACCGGCACCGCCGCCGCCGAGACCACCGTATACGGCAAGATTCACATCTCTGCCGGCTCCATTTCGCAGGATGTCGCCGGTGTGGAGAACAGCGCCACCGCCATCACCAGCCACGCCTCCCGCATCGGCTTCAAGGCCGACAAGAAGCTGGAAAACGGCATGACCGTGGTCGGTCAGGTGGAGTACGAGATCGATACCGTGGGTGATGCCAACGACAACAACGACGACAACTTCATCAAGTCCCGTAACACCTATGCCGGCCTGAAGGGCGGCTTCGGTGAAGTGCGCGTCGGTATTCACGACACCCCGCACAAGATGTCCACCGCCAAGCTGGACCCGCTGTCCGACACCTACGCCGACTACAACAACGTCGTGGTCACCGACACCCGCGCCTCCAATGTGCTGGCCTATCTGAACAAGTTTGGTGACATCAGCGTAGCCGTAGCCTATGCCGGCGGCGATGACGCCGTTACCCAGGAGAATCTGGGCAGCGCCACCTCGGCCATGATCGCCTACGAATCCGGCCCGTTGTTCCTGGCCGCCGCCATCGAGAACTTCGACGACGTGGCCGCCGGTAAATACGAAAGCTCCACCAAGCTGGGGGCGGGCTACACTTTCGGCGACGTCAAGCTGGGTCTGGTCTACGATACCGAAGAAATCAAGGGCGGCAACGACGATACCGCCATGTACGCCAGCCTGCAGTGGAAGGTCTCCGACGCAGGCACCGTCAAGGCCGCCTACGGGGAGCTGGATTACGACAATAGCGCGACCAAGGACGCCTCTTTCTACGCGGTAGCCTACGACCACAAGCTGGACAAGGATGCCAACATTTATGTCCTGTATGCCGATGGCTCCGACGGCGGTCTGGCCAAGAAGGGCAAGCTGGCTGGCGACGGCACCGCCGCCGTGGTCGGCATGGAGTTCAAGTTCTAAGGACGCCTTACCGCCAGGGACGCCTACTCTCCTGGATGACATTTCGGGGGCGCAGCCACGCGCCCCCTTTCTTTTGTGCAACTTGTAAGCCCCAGGCCCGCCCTGTATCTTTCGCCCATGCAAAGCGTCGATACCCTCCTCCACGCCCGCTGGGTCATCCCCGTCGAACCGGATCAGGTGGTACTGGAACACCACAGCCTCGCCATCGGCGACGGCCGTATCCTCGACCTGCTGCCCAGTCCTGAGGCACGGCGCCGCTACCGGGCCGAAACCGAGCTGGAACTGCCCGGCCACGCCCTGATCCCCGGCCTCATCAACGCCCATACCCACGCCGCCATGAGCCTGATGCGCGGCCTGGCCGACGACCTGCCCCTGATGGACTGGCTCAACCACCATATCTGGCCGGCGGAGGCGCGCTGGGTGGGTGAGGAATTCGTCCACGACGGCACCCAGCTGGCCATGGCGGAAATGCTGCGCGGCGGCACCACCTGCTTCCACGATATGTACTTCTTCCCCGATGCCGTGGCCCGTGCCGCCAGCCATGCCGGGATGCGCGCCGTGGTGGGCATGATCGTCATCGACTTCCCCACCGCCTGGGCGCAGAACGCCGACGAATACCTGCACAAGGGCATCAAGGTCCACGACCAGTTCCATGGCGACCCCCTGATCACCACCGCCTTCGCCCCGCACGCCCCGTATACCGTGTCGGATGAGCCGCTGCAGAAGGTCGCCATGTACGCCGAAGAAATGGACGTGCCCGTCCACATGCACGTACACGAAACCGCCCACGAGGTGGAACAGGCGGTGGCCGCACGCGGCCAGCGTCCGCTGCGGCGCCTGGCAGACCTGGGCCTGCTGTCGCCGCGCCTGCTCGCCGTGCACATGACCCAGCTCGATGCCGACGACATCGCCGCGGTGGCCGCCGCCGGCGCCCACGTGGTGCACTGCCCCGAATCCAATCTGAAACTGGCCAGCGGCTTCTGTCCGGTGGGCGGACTGCTCAAGGCCGGCGTCAATGTCGCCCTCGGCACCGATGGCGCCGCCAGCAACAACGATCTCGACATGTTCGGCGAGATGCGCACCGCCGCCCTGCTCGCCAAGGGCGTCGCCGGCGATGCCAGCGCCGTACCGGCCGCCCAGGCCCTGCGCATGGCGACACTCAACGGCGCACGGGCGCTCGGCCTCGATCAGATCACCGGTTCGTTGCAGGTGGGCAAGGCCGCCGACATCGTGGCCGTGCGGCTGGACGACATCGAGACCCGCCCCCTGTACCATCCCATTTCCCAGCTGGTGTACGCCACCGGCCGCGACAAGGTCAGCGACGTGTGGGTGGCCGGCCGCCACCTGCTCAAGGAACGCCGCCTCACCACCCTGGACGAGGCGCACCTGCTGGCGCGGGCCGAAGAGTGGCGTAACAGAATCCAGCGCAGCGACGAAGAGGAAGCACACTGATCATGGGTACGCACAGCCATAACGTGGATCACGCCGAGATTGGCAAGTTCGAGGCCCTCGCCTCGCGCTGGTGGGATCCGGACAGTGAATTCAAGCCGCTGCACGACATCAATCCGCTGCGCCTGGACTACATCGATCAACGCGCCGGCCTCGCCGGCAAGACCGTGCTCGACGTCGGCTGCGGCGGCGGCATCCTGGCGGAGAGCATGGCCGCGCGCGGTGCCAAAGTGATCGGCATCGACATGGGCGAGGCGCCGCTGGAAGTGGCGCAACTGCACAAGCTGGAATCCGGCGTCGAGGTGGAGTACCGCCGCACCACCGCCGAGCAGCTGGCGACGGAACTGCCCAGCCACTTCGACGTGGTCACCTGCATGGAGATGCTGGAGCACGTGCCTGACCCGACCTCGGTGATCGCCGCCTGCGCCCGGCTGGTCAAACCGGGCGGTCAGGTGTTCTTCTCCACCATCAACCGCAATCCCAAGTCCTATCTGTTCGCCGTCATCGGCGCCGAATACGTCCTGCGCCTGCTGCCCAAGGGCACCCACGATTTCGCCAAATTCATCCGCCCTTCGGAGCTGGAGGGCGGCATCCGCCAGGCGGGCCTGCAGCTGAAGGAGCTCACCGGCATGAGCTACAACCCCTTCACCCGCAGCTACTCGCTGGGACGCGATCTGGACGTGAATTATTTGGCGTACTGTGTGAAGGAATAGTTTCGGGTTACGACTGCCAAACCCGCACGGTCCGAAGCGCGAACTTCAAGCTGATGGCAATGTCCCTGCGCACGATACTCTTCGATCTCGACGGCACCCTGGCCGACACCGCGCCGGACCTGGCCTATGCCCTCAACCAGACGCTGGAGCATGCCGGACGCGCGCCGCTGCCTTTCGACACCATCCGTCCTGTGGTCTCACACGGAGGCACCGCGCTGCTGCAGCTGGGCTTCGGCAACGACCTGCCACGGGACGAATTCGAACATTTGCGTGCTTTCTTCCTCGACATCTACCGCAACAACATCACCCGCAGCACGAACCTGTTCCCCGGCATGGCGGAACTGCTCGACGCCATCGAGGCGCGCGGACTCAACTGGGGCGTGGTGACCAACAAGCCAGCCTGGCTCACCGACCCGCTGATGGCGGAGCTGGGACTGGCGCGGCGCGCCGTCACCGTCATCAGCGGCGATACCCTGCCCGAGCACAAGCCACACCCCGCGCCCATGCTGCTCGCCTGCCGGGAGGCTGGCAGTGCGGCGGCACAATGTCTGTATCTGGGCGATGCGGAGCGGGACATCGCCGCCGGGCGCAATGCCGGCATGCATACCCTGGTGGCACTGTATGGCTACATCGGCGGCGAAGACGCACCGCAGTCCTGGGGCGCCGACGGCATGATCGAAACGCCGCTGGACCTGTTGCGCTGGCTCGCCTGACAGCGCGTGAACCGGGGCAATGCCGTTATACTAGCGGCATCCCCGATCCGAAGGCGCCACCGTGACCGATACCTTCCTCATCCTGCTGATCCTGGCCTCTGCCCTGGCGGCGCTCATCAGCGCCATCGTGACCTTCCTGGTCCTCAACCCGCGCACCGTGCAACTGCGCGAAGAAAACGCCCGTCTGCAGGCCGAGCTGGATGCCGAACGCCGCGCCGCCATCGAGAAAAGCGTGGCGCTGGAGCAGGTGCGCGAGAACCTCGCCGGCACCTTCAGCACCATGGCCAGCGAGGCGCTCAAGCACAACAGCGGCGAGTTCCTGCGCCTGGCGCAGGAAAACCTCAAGCAATTCCACATCCAGGCCCAGGGCGAGCTGGCGCAGCGGGAAAAGGCGGTGGAGAACCTGATCAAACCGATCCGCGAGGCGCTGGAAAAGACCGAACGCCAGATCCAGGAAATGGAAAAGAGCCGCGCCGAGGCCTATGGCTCGCTGACCAAACACCTGGAATCCATGGCCGAGGCGCACCGCACGCTGCAGGGCGAGACACGCAATCTGGTACAGGCCCTGCGCCGTCCCGAGGTGCGCGGCCAATGGGGCGAAATGACCTTGAAGCGCCTGGCCGAACTGGCCGGCATGGTGGAACACTGCGATTTCTACGAACAGGAACAAGTGCGCACCGAGGAAGGCAGCCTGCGGCCGGACATGATCGTGCGCATGCCCGATGGCCGCGACATCATCGTCGATGCCAAGACCCCGCTGGATGCCTATTTGACGGCACTCGAAGCCAGCGACGACGAGAGCCGGCGCCGCGAGCTGGAGCGCCATGCGCGCAAGGTGCGCGAGCGGGTGCGCGAGCTGTCGGCCAAGGCCTACTGGCAGCAGTTTGCCAACTCACCAGACTTCGTGGTGCTGTTCATCCCCGGCGAGCAATTCCTCTCCGCCGCCCTGGAACTGGACCGCAAGCTGCTGGAGGACGCCCTCGCCGACAAGGTGATCCTGGCCACGCCCACCAGCTTCGTCGCCCTGCTGCGCGCCGTGGCCTACGGCTGGCGCCAGCAGGCGCTGGCGGAGAACGCCGAACGGATCCGCAAGCTGGGCGAGGAGCTGTATGGCCGTGTCGCCACCTTTACCGAGCACCTCGCCCGCCTGGGCAAGAGCCTGGAGAGCAGCGTCAGCCATTTCAACAAAACCGTCGGCACCTTCGATGCCCGTGTGCTGCCCAGCGTGCGCCGCTTCACCGAGATGGGAATCAGCGCCAAGAAAGAACTGTCGGACGTTTCGCAGATCGAAGTGGCAGCCCGCGATGTGACCGCCACGGAGGACGAAAAGGCCTAGTCGAGCTGCTTCTTCAACGCCTCCTTGGATTCGCGGTACAAATCCTTGGCCGTATCGGCAGCCTTCTCGCGCAGGCTCTTTTCCTCGAACGGATTGCTCAACAGGGGTTTGTCGCGCGCGATGTTGATGCCGAACCACACGCCGACCAGCAGCACGATAATGATCAGAAACAACAGCTTCTTCATGATGCCAACACTCTCCCGTAGTTATGTCCGCTGACGCTAGCACAACGGCGCCCGCGTCGTACACCCTGGCCGAGGCCTATGCCTTCTGCGAGCAGATGGCGCGCAGCCATTACGAAAACTTTCCCGTCGCCTCCCGCCTGTTGCCGGCCCGTCTGCGCCGGCCCACCGCTGTAATCTATGCCTTCGCCCGCAGCGCCGACGACTGCGCCGACGAGGGCGATCGGCCACAGGAAATGCGTCTGGCCCTGCTGGCCGGCTACGATCACGAACTGGACGCCATTGCGCGGGGCGAGGCCAGCCGCAACCCCGTTTTCATTGCCCTCGCCGACGTCATGGCACGGCATGGTCTGCCGCATCCGCTGTTCCACGATCTGGTGGATGCCTTCCGCCAGGACGTCACGCAACGGCAGTACGATGACTTTGCCGCCCTGCTCGACTATTGCCGCCGCTCCGCCAATCCGGTGGGCCGCCTGCTGCTGCACCTGAACGATGCGGCCAGCCCGGAGAACCTGGCACTTTCCGACCGTATCTGCACCGCCCTGCAACTGATCAATTTTTATCAGGATCTGGCCCAGGATTATGATGAAAACGGCCGCATCTACATCCCGCGCGACGAGATGCAACACTATGGCGTCGGCCCGGAGCATTTCCGTGACCGGCGTAACGACCCGGCACTGCAGGAACTGCTGCGCCTGCAATACCGCCGCGCCCGTACCCTGATGCTGGCCGGCGCTCCCCTCGGCCGGCGCCTGCGCGGCCGTTTCGGCTGGGAGATTCGTCTCATCATTGCCGGCGGTCTGCGCGTCCTGGAACGACTGGAACAACAGGTGGCGACCGCCCCCTTCGACCGGCCACGCCTGCGCCGCCGTGACTGGCCCGGGATACTCTGGCGCAGCCTGTTTGCCCGGCTGTCGTGATGTGGCAACAATTCCGCAAGCGAAGCGACCCCATGACACCCGATCAGTACTGTGAACAGAAGGCGGCCCGCAGCGGCTCCAGTTTCTATTACAGCTTTCTGTTCCTGCCGCCGGAACAGCGTCGCGCCATCATGGCGCTGTACGCCTTTTGCCGTGAGGTGGATGATGTGGTGGATGAGTGCGGCGATGCCGCCCTGGCGCAGACCACCCTCAACTGGTGGCGCGAGGAGGTTGCCCGCCTCTACGCGGGCAATCCGCAACATCCGGTTAGCCGCGCACTGCAGCCGGCCGTCGCACGCTACACACTGGCCGAGGAACACTTCCAGGAGATCATCGACGGCATGGCGATGGACCTGATGCAGACGCGCTATGCGGACTTCAAGGCGCTGTCGCTGTACTGCTACCGCGTCGCCAGCGTGGTCGGCCTGATGGCCGCCGCCATCTTCGGCTACGAGGACCGCCATACCCAGAAATATGCCCACGATCTCGGCATGGCCTTCCAGCTCACCAACATCCTGCGCGATGTGGGCGAGGACGCCGCGCGTGGCCGCATCTACCTCCCGCAGGATGAGCTGGAGCGATTCGGTGTCAGCGAAGACGACATCCTGGCACGACGCCCGTCCGCTGGCATGCGCGCCCTCCTGCACTTCCAGGCAACGCGGGCCCGCGGCTATTACGACAAGGCCCTGGCGCAACTGCCGCCGGTCGATCGTTACCGTCAGCGCAGCGGCCTGATCATGGCGGCCATCTATCTCTCCACGCTGGATGCCATTGAACGGCAGGACTATCCGGTACTGCAGCGGCGCGTCCGTCTGTCGCCCTGGCGCAAGCTGTGGATTGCCTGGCGCACCGCGCGCGGCGAGGCGCGCCGCGAGCGCCGGCGGCGATGAAGCCGGTCATCATCGTCGGCGGCGGCTGGGCCGGACTCGCCGCCGCCTGCGAACTGGCCGGTGCCGGCGTGCCGGTACACCTGCTGGAATCATCCCCGCAGCTGGGCGGCCGTGCCCGCACGGTACAACTGGACGGCATCAACATCGACAACGGCCAGCATCTCCTCATCGGCGCCTACCGCGAAACACTGCGCCTGCTGCACCGTATCGGTGTCGATGCCGCAACGGTCCTGCGGCGCGAGCCCCTGAGCCTGAACGTGCAACGTGACCACGCCCTGTTGCAGCTGACGGCACCGCCACTGCCGGCGCCGCTGCACCTGGCCTGGGCCCTGTGGCAAGGACTGCGCGGTCCGGAACGCCGCGCCGCCCTCGCCTTCTGCCTGACGGCCTGGCGCCGGCGTTTTCGCATCGCCCAGGATATCAGCGTCGCCGAGCTGCTCGGCGGACAACCGGAAGGACTGGTACGGGCGCTGTGGGAACCGTTGTGCCTGGCAACGCTCAATACCCCCCTGGCCCAGGCTTCGGCACAGGTATTTCTGCACGTATTGCACGATGCCTTCACCCGGCGCCGCCACGACGCCGATCTGTTGCATCCACGTACCGACCTGGGCCAAGTGCTGCCGCAGCCGGCGCAGCGTTACATCGAACGGCACGGCGGCCGTGTCGACACGCGCCGCCGTGCTCAAGCACTCCACCTCGCCACCGATGGCCCCACGGTGGTCACTGCGGCAGGGATGCAGGCGGCCAGTCATGTGATCGTCGCCACCGCGCCCTGGCACGCCGCACCGCTGCTGGCAACGCACTCTGTCCTGCAGCCCCTGGCACAACAACTGCGCAGCCTGGGCGATGCCCCTATCACCACCGTGTATCTGTCCTATCCCGCCGGTATCACCCTGGGCCGCAGCATGCTCGGCTTCGCAGGCGGCACGGTGCAGTGGCTGATCGATCGCGGTATCGTCTGCGGCCAACCCGGCCTGCTGGCCGCGGTGATCAGCGGCCCTGGCGAACATGCGGTCATGGACTCGACGACACAGGGAGCGCAGGTGGCGGCGGAAATCGCACAGCGTTTCCCTCAATGGCCCGCACCGCAGCGGATACGGGTGGTGCGGGAGCGGCGTGCCACCTTCCTGTGCGACGTCGGCAGCAATGCGCGCCGCCCGCCAAATGCCACGCCTGTGCCGGGCCTCTGGCTGGCCGGCGACTATACCGCCAGCGGCTACCCCGCCACCCTCGAAGGCGCCGTGCGCAGTGGAGTACAATGCGCGCAGCAAATCATCGACCTGCTACGCTGAACAGTGCCGCTGACCGGCGCCGAGAGGACACGCCATGCACAACTACAAACCTGCCCCCGATCTGCTCAAGGATCGCGTCATTCTGGTGACCGGCGCCGGAGACGGCATCGGTGCCGCTGCCGCCAAGGCCTTCGCCGCCCACGGCGCGACCGTGATCCTGCTCGGCCGCAGCGCGCGCAAGCTGGAAAAGGTGTACGACGACATCGAACAGAACGGCGGCCCGCAGCCGGCCCTCGTTCCGCTCAACCTGGAGAAGGCGGTGCCGGAGCAATATCTGGAGCTCGCCACGATGGTGGAAAAAGAGTTCGGCCGCCTCGACGGCCTGCTGCACAACGCCGCCCTGCTCGGTACGCTGACACCGCTGGAACAGTACGACCTCAAGCAATGGGCACAGCTGATGCAGGTCAACCTGCACGCGCCTTACCTGCTCACCCGCGCCCTGCTGCCGCTGTTGAAAAACTCTGAAGATGCCTCGGTGCTGTTCACCAGCAGCGGTGTCGGCCGCAAGGGGCGCGCCTACTGGGGTGCCTACGCCATCACCAAGGCCGCCAACGAAAACATGATGGAAATCTGGGCCGACGAACTGGAGACCAACACCCGCATCCGCGTCAACAGCATCGACCCGGGGGCCGTGCGTACTTCCATGCGCGCCAAGGCCTATCCCGGCGAAGACCCCAACAACCTGCCGCGCCCGGAGGAAATCATGACCGTCTATCTCTACCTGATGGGACCGGACAGCCGCGGCACCACCGGTCAGCGCACCAACGCGCAGTAGGACAGTTTCAGTTCCGCCCAGAGTGTGTCGTGATTTTGCGCAACGCCAAGCCCTGAACTCGTAATTGATTTATGGAAGGTCTGAATAAGTCCATCCTGGACTTCTCAGGTCGCTCCCGCCCGTCCCTGGGCTCCGCGACATAAGTCCATCCGTGGACAAAACCACGCCAATCGAGAAGTGTGATTTTCGATTGACTTCATTTTCCAACGACTTATCGTCGTTGGAAAATGGCGGCACATCCCTGTGCCGCGGAAGCTCTGAACTTATTCAGAGCTTCCTTATCTAATTTGTCCCATCCCCAACACGGTCCCCATCCCGTTGGCCATCGCCGTTCCCAGGCTGGCGGCCAGCTTCTCGAAATAGTGCGGACGCGGCGTAAAGTCGACGATGTTCTCTGCACCGATCACATCGCGCGCCACCTCACTGGCACTGGCCAAGCCGTCCACCAGCCCCAGTTCCATCCCCTGCTCGCCGGTCCACACCAGGCCGCTGAACAGGATCGGATCGTCCTTCAGTCGCGCACCGCGCCCCTCCTTCACCGCCGTGATGAACTGGGTATGGATGTCGCCCAGGATAGTCTTGATGTGGGCCACGTCCTCCGGGCGCGACGGCGAGAACGGATCGAGGAAGCCCTTGTGCTCGCCGGCGGTGAGCAGGCGGCGTTCCACCCCCAGCTTGTCCATGGCGTCGACAAAACCGAAACCGTTCATCAGCACGCCGATGGAGCCGACCACGCTGGCCTTGTTGGCATAGATGGAGTCTGCCGCGGCAGCGATGTAGTAGCCGCCGGAGGCGCACATGTCGCTCACCACCGCATACAACGGGATCGCGGGATACTTTGCACGCAACCGCTTGATCTCGTCATACACATAGCCCGACTGCACCGGGCTGCCGCCGGGGCTGTTGATGCGCAGGATCACGCCGGCCGTATTCTTGTCCTCGAAGGCCTTGCGCAGGCCGGTGACGATATTGTCGGCGCTGGCCTCGGTGCCATCGGCGATGATGCCCTTCACCTCCACCAGGGCGGTATGCCGTCCCAGCTTGACGCTGCCGCCCTGCTGGCCCGGCAGCATCAGTGCCAGCAGGGCGAACAGGTAGAGAAACATCAGCCCCTTGAAGAAGATGCTCCAGCGGCGGGCACGGCGCTGCTCGTTGAGCGAGGCGAAGGCCAGACGGTTGAGGACATCACGCTCCCAGCCGGTATCGGCAGGCTTGTTCGGTTCGTTCGGTTCCATCATCGGGCGTTCCTTGTCGGGGTTTCGGAATTCAGCAGGACTGGGCTGCAGGCGCGTGCAGGCCCGATGCTGCGTTGTCACGCAGCCATGCCGGCAGGTCGCCGATGCGCTGCAGACAGCCCAGCGGGCCGTGCCTGAGCAGCCGTTCCGGGTGGTGCACGCCGTAGCTTACCGCCAAGGCATGGGTGCGGGCGTTGCGCGCCATCTCCATGTCATACTCGGTGTCACCGATCATCAGGGTGGCCTGCGGCGCGGCGCCGAGGTGCTCCATCAGCTCCAGCAGCATCTGCGGGTGTGGTTTGGAGAAGGTCTCATCGGCGCAGCGGGTGGCATGGAACAGTGGCCCCAGGCCGGTCTCCGCCAGCACCTTGTCCAGCCCGCGCCGCCCCTTGCCGGTGGCAACGGCCAGAAGATAGCCCTGCGCCGCCAGCTCGTGCAGCACCTCCGCCGCCCCCTCGAACAGGGCCGACGGCGTCGGGTCCGCCACCAGGAAGTGGTGGCGGTAGCGCTCCACCAGTGCCTGCCGGGTGGCGGCATCGCTGCCGGGAAACAGCCTCTCGATGGCCTCGGCCAGGCCGAGGCCGATGATGTTGCGCAGGTCCGCCACTTCTTTCCGCGGCAGCCCGATGTCGGCGATGGCCCCCTGCAGGCAGGCCACGATGCGGGCCTCGGAATCCATCAGGGTCCCGTCCCAGTCAAACACCAGCAATTCGAATCTCTGCATCACTCCGCTTCCAGTCTGTCCAGCACGCCGCGCAGCTCGTCACCCAACGGGGCGCTCACGCTCACCACCTGCCCGCTCTCCGGCAGGGTGAAGCTGAGGGCGCTGGCGTGGAGAAACAAGCGTTTCAGCCCCACCTCGGCCATGCGCTTGTTGAAGGCTTCGTCGCCGTACTTGTCGTCCCCGGCGATGGGGTGGCCGATATGGGCGGCATGTACGCGAACTTGGTGGGTCCGGCCGGTGATAAGTTCCGCCTCTACCAGGGTGGCATCCTTGAACACGGTCAGGGGCCGGAAGATGGTCAGGGCCGGCTTGCCCTCCGGCGCCACCTTGACCATGCGCTCGCCGGACTGGGTCACGTTCTTCAGCAAGGGAGCCTCCACCCGGCGTTCGCCGCCGCGCCAGCGCCCCTTGAGCAAGGCCAGATAGCGCTTGTCACTGCCGCCCTCGCGCAGCAGTTCATGGAAGGCGCGCAGCACGCTGCGTTTCTTGGCGATGACGATGCAGCCCGAGGTGTCCCGGTCCAGGCGGTGGCCCAGCTCCAGAAACGGCGCCTCTGGCCGCAAGGCCCGCAGGGCCTCGATGAGGCCGTAACTGAGGCCGCTGCCGCCATGGACCGCCAGACCGGCGGGCTTGTTCACCACCAGCAAGCCCTTGTCCTCATAGAGGATGCTGGCGTTGACCCGCTCCAGCACCCAATCACCGGGGCGGGCCGGCGCCTCCTCCTCGCTGACGCGAATGGGCGGGATACGGATGGCATCTCCGGCCTTAATACGGTAAGTCGGTTTGATTCTGCCGCTATTTACGCGAACTTCGCCGGTCCGCAAAATACGGTAGATGCGGCTTTTGGGCACGCCCTTGAGCTGGGTCAGGAGGTAATTGTCGATGCGCTGCCCCTCGTCGGCGGCGGCAACCTCGATAATCCGGGCAGTGGGCTGAGTCATAAGCAAATCATATCAATTCGCGGCGGCGATTGATGCCCCTTTACATCATTGATATAGTTGCACGCTGCCAATCATGTAGCTGCTTGTTATTTATGCCAGATCGCGCTGCATGCCCATGGCGGCGTCCCAGGACGCAGAGATTATTCCGGTCCCTTTCCCGCCCTGGCCGGTGTAAGGGTTACAAAGAGATACCGTGACGGCGACGCCGTCACCCAAACAACAAAGTGCTCCTGCCCCCGGACACCGGTTCGGTCGACTGGGCTGAGCCGGCCGCGTACCGTCCGTGAGGCGTACCGTCGCCGCTCCCCGTCGCCCCGCTGCCATGATGTGTCCGGACGGCAGTCGAGCGCCCGAGAGACGACAACATGAAACGCATGCTGATCAACGCGACTCAGCCCGAAGAGTTGCGTGTGGCGCTGGTCGACGGCCAGCGTCTGTACGACCTGGATATCGAGAGCACCTCCCGAGCCCAAAAGAAATCAAACATTTACAAAGGCCGCATCACCCGCGTCGAGCCCAGCCTGGAGGCGGCCTTCGTCGACTATGGCGCCCAGCGCCACGGCTTCCTTCCCCTCAAGGAAATCTCCCGCAGCTACTTCAAGCCCGACGCCGATCTGTCCGGCCGCATCAACATCAAGGATGTGCTGAAGGAAGGCCAGGAAGTCGTCGTCCAGGTGGAAAAGGAGGAGCGCGGCAACAAGGGGGCGGCGCTGACCACCTTCATCAGCCTGGCCGGCCGCTACCTGGTACTGATGCCCAACAATCCGCGCGCCGGCGGCGTATCGCGTCGTATCGAGGGCGAGGATCGCAGCGAGATGCGCGACATCATGGCGCAGCTCAACATCCCGGCGGACATGGGCCTCATCATCCGCACCGCCGGCGTCGGCAAGAGCGCCGAAGAGCTGCAATGGGACATGGACTACCTACTGCAAGTGTGGAGCTCCATCGAGGCCGCCGCCCAGGAGCGCCCCGCCCCCTTCCTGATCTATCAGGAAAGCAACGTCATCATCCGCGCCATCCGCGACTACCTACGCAACGACATCAACGAGATACTGGTCGACGAGGCGGGGGTGTTCGAGCAGGGCCGCGAGTTCATGAAGCAGGTCATGCCGCAGCACCTGAACAAGCTCAAGCTGTATCAGGACAAGGTGCCCCTGTTCACCCGCTACCAGATCGAAAGCCAGATCGAGTCCGCCTTCACCCGCGAGGTGCAGCTCCCCTCCGGCGGCTCCATCGTCATCGACCACACCGAGGCAATGATCGCCATCGACATCAACTCCGCCCGCGCCACCAAGGGCGGCGATATCGAGGAAACCGCCCTCAACACCAACCTGGAGGCGGCGGACGAAATTGCCCGCCAGCTGCGCCTGCGCGACCTGGGCGGCCTGATCGTCATCGACTTCATCGACATGTCCCCGGCCAAGAACCAGCGCGAGGTGGAAAACCGGCTGCGCGACGCCCTCAAGCAGGATCGCGCCCGCGTCCAGGTGGGCCGCATCTCCCGCTTCGGCCTGCTGGAGATGTCGCGCCAGCGCCTGCGCCCGTCCCTGGGCGAATCCAGCCAGATCATCTGCCCGCGCTGCCGCGGCCAGGGCACCATCCGCGGCGTCGAATCCCTCGCCCTCTCCATCCTGCGCGTCATCGAGGAAGAGGCCATGAAGGAGAAGACCGGCAAGGTGCAGGCCCAGTTGCCGGTGGCCGTGGCCAGCTTCCTGCTCAACGAGAAGCGCCATGTGCTGAATGCCATCGAGGAACGCCAGAACGTGCAGCTGGTGCTGGTGCCCAACCCGCACCTGGAAACTCCGGCCTACGAGGTGGAACGTATCCGCGCCGATGACCTCGAACAGATGCCGCGTCCCCGCCCCAGTTACGAGCTGATCGTCCGCCCGGAAGAGACGGCCGAGGCCACCGGCGAGATGCCGAAGCTACGTGCGGAGGAACCGGCGGTGAAGGCCGTGATCCCCGCCACCGCCCCGGCCCCGGTGGCCACGGTTGCGGAGACCGCACCGAGCCGGCCCGGCCTGTTGCGCCGCCTGTTCGGCAGCCTGTTCGGTGCCGCCGAAAAGGTCGCCGAGGAACCTAACCCGGCCCAATCCGATTCGCGCCGCGAACGCGGCAGCCCGCAGGGCTCCCGCCGTGGCCAGGGTGAAGGCCGTGGCGAACGCGGTGAACGCGGCCGTGGCCAGAAACCGCAACAACGCGAGCAGCGCCAGGCCCAGCCGCGCCCGCCGCGCCAGCCCCGTCCGGCTCCGGCCGCCGCCGAGGAAGAGGACAAGGCCGCTCCGGCAGAAGAGGAAGTGATTGTCGCCGGCGAGCAGACCGCCGCCGAGGGCGAACAGCAGCAGACGGCCCGCGAAGAGCGCAGCGGCTCCCGCCGCGGCCGCCGCGGTGGCCGCCGCCGCCGCCGCTCCTCCGGTGAAACCGGCGGTGATGCCGGCGAGGCGGACAATCTGCAGGACCAGCAGGACGCCGACTCGGCCCAGGATGAGGGCGGTGGATCCCAGACACCGCGCCGGGAGGCCCCGGCCCCGCGTCCCGCTCCGGCGGCCAACGCTGAAACGGCTCCGGCCCAGCCGGTGGAAACCGCGCAGCCAAGCGAAGAGCGGCCGGCAGCCCCCGCCCCGGCCCCCGTCCGGGAAGAGGCCGCCGCCCCTGCACCCGTACGGGAGGCTCCGCCTCCCGTACCGGCCACCCCGGCCCCGCAGCCGGTGGAAACCGCCAAACCCGCCGCACCTGCCGCCAGCGAGCCCGTGCCGCCGCCGGCGCTCCGCGCCGTGGAACCGGTCGTACCACCCGCTCCGGTGGAACGTCCGGCGCAACCGGCCCCGGCCTTGGTACAGGTGGAAACCAACAAGCCGGAACGCCCGGCTGAAGCGGCCCCGCAGCCGGGTCTCTTCCCGGCCGAAAACAAGGAAGAGCCGAAGGACTGACGGTTCGACAAGACCAAATAAAACGGGGAGCCAGGCTCCCCGTTTTTATGTGCACCGGATTAAATGCCGTGCCGGCTGCGGATGTCTTCCAGCAGCCCCGCCGCCGCCGCCTCGATCATATCGAATACGCGCTCGAACCCCTCCGGCCCGCCGTAGTACGGATCCGGCACCTCGCGCTCCGCCAGCTGCGGCGCGAACTCCAGAAACAGGTGCAGCTTGTGCTCCTGCCCCTCCGGGCACAACTCGGACAGCAGCGCGTAGTTGTCCCGATCCATCGCCAGCACATAGTCGAAGATGTGGAAGTCCTCGCGCAGGGCCTTGCGCGCCCGCTGCCCGCTGAGATCGATGCCGCGCCGCCGCGCCGTCTGCTGCGCCCGCGTATCCGGCGGATTGCCCACGTGATAGGCATGGGTCCCGGCGGAATCCACCTGGATCTTCTGCGCCAGCCCCGCCTCGCGCACCAGATGCTCGAAATAACCCTGCGCCATGGGCGAACGGCAGATATTGCCCATGCAGACCATCAATACCCTCACCATGTCACACACCACCTGAATTCAGCTACACTCAATTTCCCACAAATGTACTTTGGTACTCGTCATGGATTGTATCAATCTGTCCCTGAGCCAGCTACGCAGCCTGATCGGCCAGCCGGTCTCTCATCGCGGCATCGCCTGTCATGTCATCGAGGTGCTGGCGGATGGTCCCACCCTGGTGTTGCAGGACGCCGGGCGCAACACCGACCTGCAGGACAACCGTTTCGGTGAACCGGGCCGCATCGTGCCGCGCATCTATACCATTCCCCTGCTCGACGACAGCGGCAGCGCCGTCCATCCCGACTTTGCCCGCCTCGGCCTGCTGGCCTGCGACTGACCCCGGATTTCCTCAGCCGGCGATGAGGCGGCGCACGCGCTCCAGATCTTCGGGAGTGTCTACGCCGGGCGCCGGCGGCACAGCGGCCTCGGCGACGTGGATGCCGGCGCCGTGCCACAGCACACGCAGCTGCTCCAGCGACTCCATGCGTTCCAGGGCGCAGGGCTCCAGCGTGACGTAACGTTTGAGGAACCCGACGCGGTAGGCGTACAGCCCGAGGTGGCGGTAGTGCACCGCCTGGGCCGGCAGTTCCGCTGTCGTGATGGCGAAGGCGTCGCGGTCCCAGGGGATGACGGCGCGGCTGAAGTACAGCGCCATGCCCTCCCTGTCCATCACCACCTTCACCGCATGCGGGTCGAACAGTTCCGCCGCGGTGTGGATGCGCGTGCACAGGGTCGCCATCTCGGCGTGGGCATGGGCGGCGAGGTTGTCGGCTACCTGCCTGAGCAGCGGCGGCAGCATCAGCGGTTCGTCGCCCTGCAGGTTCACCACGATTTCATCGTCGCCGTAACCGAGCGTTGTCACCGCCTCGGCCAGACGCTCGCTGCCGGAGCTGTGTTCCGGCGCGGTCATGCAGACCGCGGCACCGAAGCCGCGCGCGGCGGCCTCGATGCGCGCATCGTCGGTGGCGATCACCACGCTGGCGGCGCCGCTCGCCAGCGCCTGTTCGTATACGCGCTGCAGCATCGGCTTGCCGCCGATGTCGAGCAGCGGCTTGCCGGGCAGGCGAGTGGAGGCGTAGCGCGCCGGGATCAGGACACGAAAGGACATCAGACTTCCTCATCGGGCGCCAACTGGCGTGCCTCGTCCTCCAGCATCACGGGAATGTCGTCACGGATCGGATAGGCCAGACGATCCGCCTTGCAGATCAGCTCCTGCCGCTCCTTCTTGTATACCAGCGGCCCCTTGCACAGCGGGCACACCAGAATGTCGAGCAGTTTCTTGTCCATGTTTCATCACCTCGCCAAAAGGGAGAGCAGTTGCCTGCCGAAGTCGTCGGGCAGTTGCGCGCTTACCGCCACCGCCCACAGGTGTTCATCACCATAGGCACGACATTTTACGCCATCCTTCTCCGTCATCAGCACCGGCAGGCCATCGCCAAACTGCACGTCGGCGACACTGTAGCGGTGGTGATCGGGAAAGGCATGTTCGATAACAGTGATGCCGTGATCGCGCAGCATCTGAAAAAAACGCGCTGGATTGCCGATGCCGGCAACGGCATGCACACTGCGGCCGCGAAAGGACTCCAGCGGCTGCGCCGTGCCGTCGCGCAGATGCAGCACGGCCTGCGGCTGCAGCGTCATCAGCCGCTCCCCCGCCGCCGCCGTACCGTTGCCCACGCGCAGATCGATACCGGCAAGACGCCCCGCCGGTTCACGCAGCGGCCCGGCGGGCAGGCAGAACCCGTTGCCCAGCCGCCGCGCCCCGTCCAGCACGGCGATCTCCACGTCGCGCGCCAGGCGGTAGTGCTGCATGCCATCGTCGGAGAGGATGATGTCGCAGTCGTGCTGTTGCAGCAGCAGGCGGCCGGCCGCCACACGATCCGGCCCCACCGTCATGGGACAGCCGCTGCGCCGGACGATGAGCACCGGCTCGTCGCCCACCACGCGCGGGTCGGAGTCCGCCGTCACCGCCTGCGGCCACTGCGCGGCGAGGCCGCCGTAGCCGCGGCTGATGATGCCGGGACGATAGCCCTGCGCACGCAGGAACTGGGCCAGCCAGATCACCAGCGGCGTCTTGCCGCTGCCGCCGACGGTGATATTGCCCACCACCACCACCGGCACCGGCAGCCGTGTGCTGCGCAGCCAGCCGGACCGGTAGGCGGCACGGCGCAACAGCGCCAGTGCACAGAACAGTCCGGCCAGCGGCAGCAACAGCAACGCTACCGGGTTGACGCTGTACCAGTAGTGATCGAGTCGATTCATGCCTTCCCCTGCCGCACAACCGGTATCGGCGCGGTGGTTCTGCGCTCAGCCCTCGCCGTGCGGTGCTGCCGGCTCGTCGCGGAACTGCAGGCGGTGCAGCGCCGCATAGTGGCCGTTTCGCTCCAGCAGCTCGCCATGTTTGCCCGTCTCGACGATACGTCCCTTGTCCATGACCACGATGAGATCGGCGTTTTCGATGGTGGACAGGCGGTGGGCGATGACCAGCGTGGTGCGATTCTTCATCACCGCCTCCAGCGCCTGCTGGATGTGGCGCTCGGAATGGGTATCCAGCGCCGAGGTGGCTTCGTCGAGGATCAGGATCGGCGCATTCTTGAGCAGGGCGCGCGCAATGGCGATGCGCTGGCGCTGGCCGCCGGACAACAGCACGCCGTTCTCGCCCACCAGGGTATCCAGGCCGAGCGGCAGGTCGCGGATGAATTCCAGCGCATGTGCCGCCTCGGCGGCACGTTCCACCTCGTCACGCGAAGCGCCGCTCATGCGGCCATAGGCAATGTTGCGCTCGATGGTGTCGTTGAACAGCACGATGTGCTGGCTCACCAGGGCGATCTGATCACGCAGGTTCTCCAGCTCCAGCTCGCGGATGTCCATGCCGTCGATCAATATCCGGCCCTGCTGCACGTCGTAGAAGCGCGGCAACAGGCTGACCATGGTGGACTTGCCGCTGCCGGACCGGCCCACCAGGGCCACGGTCTGGCCCGGTTCGATCTTCAGGCTCACATCGTGCAGCACCGGCGTCTGATCGGTGTTGTAGTGGAAGGTGACGTCACGGTACTCCACGGCGCCGCGGGCGCGCTCGATACGCTGCCGGCCCTCGTCCACCTCCAGCGGCGTGTCGAGGAAGCCGAAGATGCTCTCCGCCGCCGCGAGGCCGCGCTGCAGCACGACGGTCACGCGCGTCAGACGCTTGGTCGGCGCATACATCATCATCATGGCGGCGAGAAACGAAACAAAGGTGCCGGGGGTGATCTGTTCCAGCATCGATTCCGTGGTGGCGACATAGATGATGCCGGCAGAGCCCAGTGCGGAGATGAACTGTACCAGCGGCGAGCTGGCGGCAACGTGGGACTCCAGGCGCAGGGTGAGACGACGGTTGCGCTCGTTGGCCTCGTCGAAACGTTTGGTTTCGTAGTCCTGACCACCGAAGGTCTTCACCACGCGCTGCGCCTCGACCGCCTCTTCGGTGACATGGGCGACATCGCCCACCGAGTGCTGGATGCGCGAACTGTAGCGGCGTGCATAGCCGCTGATGACATTGATGACCTTGGCGATTACCGGCGCGCCGAGAAATAGGATCAGCGCCAGCTGCCAGTTGAGATAGAGCATCCAGCCCAGCAGCGCCACCACCGTCAGCGTGTCACGCACCAGGGTGCTGATGGCATCGGTGCTGGCCGTGGAGACCTGCTCGACATCGTAGATCAGCTTGGAGATGAGGGTGCCCGAGGCAACGCTGTCGAAATAGGCCACCGGCAGGCGTAGCAGATGGCGGAACATCTCGCCGCGCAGGGTCTGGATGACGCGGCGCGCCACCCACTGCATGCCCATGGAGGAAGCATAGCTGGCGAGACCGCTGAACAGGAACAGCAGCACCATCACCGGCGGCGCCCACTTGATCACGGCGCGGTCGCGCTCGACGAAGGTGCCGTCCATCATCGGCTTGATCAGGGCGGCGAAGGCCGACTCGCTGGCGGCCACCACCACCAACGCCAGGATGGTGAGCAGGAAGATCCGCCAATGCGGCAGCACATAACGCAGCAGGCGGCGATAGAGATGCCACGAACGAACCGGGGCTTTGTCGGACATCCGCTTACTGCCCCTCGGCGGGCTGGCTGGTGGCGAAGGTCAGATGCACGAAGCCCAGCTGGCGCGCCGCATCCATGGCGGTGATCACCGCCTGATGCGGGGTGCGCTTGTCGGCGCTCAGGATCACCTGCGGCTTGGCCTCGTCGCCGGCGGCCCTGGCGATGGCCTGCTTGAGGGTATCCAGTTTGGTGTTGACGACTTCCTCGCGATTGACGAAGAAACGGCCCTCGCCGTCGATGCTGATCTCCACCACCTTGCGCTCGCTCTCCATGATCTCGCCGCTGGCCTCGGGCAGCTCGATGGCGATCTCGGTCTCGCGGTTGAAGGTGGTCGAAACCATGAAGAAGATCAGCAGCAGAAAAACGACGTCGATGAGCGGCGTCAGATTGACGTCCGGCTCCTCGCGCTTGTTGGGCTGGAACTTCATCCCGCGGAATCCCCCGCCTCGCGCTCGCCGTGGATCACCTCCACCAGCTTGAGCGCCTCCTCCTCCATCTTCAGCACCAGGGCATCGACCTTGCCGCGGAAATAGCGGTAGAACATCAGGCTGGGGATGGCGACGGTGAGGCCGGCGGCGGTGGTGATCAGCGCCTCGGAGATGCCGCCGGCCAGCACGCCGGGATTGCCGACGCCCTGAGTGGTGATGGCGGTGAACACCTTGATCATGCCGAGCACGGTGCCGAGCAGGCCGAGCAGCGGGGAGATGGAGGCGATGGTGCCCAGGGTGTTGAGATAACGCTCCAGCTCCAGCACCACCTGGCGGCCGGTCTCCTCCAAGCTCTCCTTCATGACCTCGCGGCTGTGCGCCATGTTGAGCAGACCGGCGGCCAGCACGCGGCCAAGGGGCGAGCTGTTGCGCAGCGCCAGCACCCGTTCCGGGGTGAGCTGGTTGTTCCTTCGCCAGTGCCATACCTGGGCCACCAGATTCTTCGGCGTCACCTTGTCCTGACGCAGGCTCCAGAAACGCTCCCCGATGATGGCAAGGGCGGCGATGGAACACAGGATAATCGGCACCATCAGCCAGCCGCCGGCGACAATAATCTCAAACACCCGTCATACCCCTTGAATTACAACCGGAAAAAAGTGGCGACACTGTACCAAATGTGCCCCGCCCCACACCATCACTGACTGAACCAGTAGCGCCGCGCCCGCTGCCGCCAGGATTCCACCTGCACGCCGTCGGCCGCCAGCCGCACGGTAAGGGCGCCCTGCTGCGCCGTGTCATGCACGTCGGCCTCCGCCGCACGGTAGCGTGCCACCACCGCCGGATGCGGGAAGCCCCAGCGGTTGCGGTAGCCTACCGAAAAGAGCACATGACGCGCTGCCACGGCGGTCACGAACGGCGCCGTGGATGAGGTCTTGCTGCCGTGGTGCGGCGCCACCAGCACGTCCGCCGCCAGCTGCTCAGGCACCGCGGCCAGCAATGCCTGCTCCGCAGCGGCCTCGATGTCGCCGGCGAGCAGCAGCGCGCCGTGGGGCGTGACGATGCGCAGCACGCAGGAACTGTCGTTGCCGCGGCCGCTGTGGCCCCCGGCCGTGGCGGGAAACAGGATCTCGAAACGGACGCCGTCCCACTCCCACTGCTGGCCGCGCGCGCAGGGCTCGTGCCCGCGCCAGGGCAGCGCCGCCTCCGCGCCGCTCAGAAAGCGCCCCACCGCCAGCGCCTGGAACACCGCCGCGGCACCGCCGGCGTGATCGCTGTCGCCGTGGCTGAGGATCAGGGCATCGAGCCGCGTGATGCCGAAATGCTGCAATACCGGCAGCAGGACCATCTCGCCGGCATCGCTCTCCGGGCCGTAGGCCGGGCCGGTGTCATACAGCAGCGCATGGTTCGCGGTGCGCACCAGCACCGCCAGCCCCTGCCCCACATCCAGCACCGTCACCGCGGCCTCGCCGACGGCCGGTCCCGCCGGCCGCACCAGCAACAGGGGCAACAGCCAGATGACGCCGAGCCAGCGCGCGGGCCAGCCGCGCGGCGCCAGCAGCCACGCCAGCCCCGCCAGCGCCGGCAGCAGCGTCCACGGCACGGCGGCCAGCACGCTCCAGCGCGGCGGCAACAGGCCGCCGCACCATTCCAGCCACCACCACAGGGCCTCCAGCCCGAACAGCGCCAGGGACACAAGCGCCGTCGCGGCGGCCGGCCACGGCGCCAGCAGCGCCGTACCCAGCAACACCAGCGGCACCACCAGCAGCGACACCCAGGGCACGGCCAGCAGATTGGCCAGGGCGCCAAGCAGCGGCACCTGCTGGAACCACACCGCCAGCAGCGGGGCGAGCCCCAGCGCCACCAGCACCTGCACCCGCCCCCAGCGCCACCACCAGCCGCTGCCGCCCAGCCGCCCGCCCATGCCGTACAGGATCAGGGCCACGGCGCCGAAGGACAGCCAGAAACCGGGCGACAGCACCGCCAGCGGGTCGAGCAGCAGCACCGCCAGCAGGGCGACGGCCAGCACCCGGGCCGGACGCAGGGCACGCTGGCCGAGCAGGGCCAGCATCGCCACCGCCACCATGATCAGGGCGCGCTGGGTGGGAAGGGAGAATCCGGCCAGCGCCGCATACAGCGCGGCAGCGATGAGCGCCGCGAGGGCGGCCGCCTTGGGTGCGGGCAGGCGCTGCGGCCAGGGCCACAGGCGACGGACGAGGAAAAACACCAGCCCGGCGATGATGCCGATATGCAGCCCCGAGATGGCGACCAGATGGTTGGTGCCGGTGGCGCGCAGCAGCAGCCATTGCTCGCGCCCGATGTCCTGGCGCTCGCCCAGCGCCAGCGCGGCGACCAGACCGCCGAGGGGATGCTCGCCCACGGCAGCGCGCAGCTGCGCATGCAGGCGCTGGCGCAGCCGCTGCAGGGGAAACTCGCCGCTGTCGGCCGCGAGCAGCCGCGTATCGTTTCCCGGCCGCACATATCCGGTGGCGCGGATGCGCTGCTGGTAGAGCCAGCCTTCATAGTCGAAGGTGCCGGGATTGGCCATGCCGTGCGGCTGCTTCAGGCGCACCTGCAGACGCCAGCGCTGGCCCGCCTCCAGCACGGGATAGGGCTGGTACCAGGCCAGACGCACCCGCCCCGGCGGCGGCAGGGCGTCCCCCCGATAGAACAGGCGCTCCGTATCGAACACAAAACGGCTGCGCCGGCCATCGGCCTCGGGCAGCGTGGCGATGACGCCCTCCAGCACCAGGTCCTCGCCCTCCAGTGCCGCCGGCAATTGCTGCGCAAGAACCAGCGCGGCATGGAGCCAGGCCCAGAGAAATCCCGCCGCCGCCAATGCCGCCAGCCGCGCCGACGGTTGCCAGGCGCGGGGCAGCCACCACGGCAGCAGCGGCAAGGGCAACATGAGGATGAGCCAGGGGGCGGACGGGATATCCGCCTGCCACTGGAAGATGACAATGCCAAGAAGAAAGGCCAGCGTCCCTGCGACCATGTTTCCTGCCCCTGATGGTTTGTGGATAATAGGCGCCCACGTTCAGCGCAGGCGCCTGCCGCCCATCATGCCGAAGAAATTCCTCAAGCGCCTAATGCCGGATCACCGCGTGATCCGTGAACACAGGCATTTGCGCATCTTCGGCACCCTGCTGCACGACCCCAACCTGTTCCACCTCAACCGCCGCTCCGCCTCCGGCGCCTTCGCCAACGGTCTGTTCTGGGCCTTCATGCCGATGCCGTTCCAGATGCTGCCGGCGGCGCTGTTCGCCATTCTGTTCCGGGTGAACCTGCCGTTGTCCATTGCGCTGGTGTGGATCACCAACCCGATCACCATGCCGCCGATCTTCTATTTCTGCTACAAGGTCGGCAGCTGGCTGCTGGGGGTACCGCTGCATCCCACGGACAGCAAATTCAGCATCGAGTGGCTGCAGGCGGAACTGGCGGTGATCTGGCAGCCCTTCCTGCTCGGCTGCTTCGTGGTGGGCGTCATCTGCAGCCTGCTCGGCTATGCCGTAGTGCGCGGCCTGTGGCGCCTGCACCTGGTCCGCCACTGGCAGCACAAGAAGCGCGAACGCGAGCTGCGCAAGACTTTTGGAAACAGTGACATGTGACAAGTTGCAAGTCACAAGATTCCTTCTTGCAACTTGAGACTCGTCACTTGTAACTACCGTTAGACGATCCTGCCGTCTTCCAGCCTGAGAATCCGATGCATGCGCGCCGCCAGGCCCATGTCGTGGGTCACCACCACGAAACTGGTCTTGAGTTCCTCGTTCAATTCCAGCATCAGGGCATACACCTGCTCCGCGGTGTGCTGATCCAGATTGCCGGTGGGCTCGTCGGCCAGCACGCATTGCGGTTGCGTAACGAGGGCGCGGGCCAGGGCGGCACGCTGGCGCTCGCCGCCGGACAGCTCGCCCGGCTTGTGGCTCTGGCGATGCCCCAGGCCGACGCGCTCCAGCAGTGCGCCGGCACGGCGCGCCGCCTCGGCGGGTGCGGCGCCCTGGATGAGCAGCGGCATGGCGACGTTTTCCAGCGCGGTGAATTCGGCCAGCAGGTGATGGAACTGGTAGACGAAACCCAGCGCGCGATTACGCAGACGACCGCGCGCCGCCTCGCCGAGACTGGCCATGTCCTGCCCGGCCACCTCGACACGGCCGTGGCTCGGCAGGTCCAGGCCGCCGAGTAGGTGCAGCAGCGTGCTCTTGCCGGAGCCGGAGGCGCCCACCACGGCGACACGCTCGCCGCGCGCCACGCCGAGGCTCACCCCGCGCAACACCTCCACCGCCTGCGGGCCTTCGGTATAGGTCTTGCCCAGGTCATGACAGGACAGCACCACCTCACTCATAGCGCAGGGCCTCCGCCGGCTGGGTACGTGCCGCGCTCCAGGCCGGATACAGGGTGGCCACCACGCTGAGCAGGAAGGACAGCAGGCCGATGCGTACCACGTCGGCGCCGTTCAGGCGCGACGGCAGCGTGCTGATGTAATACACGTCCGCCGGCAGGAACTGTACCGAGAACATCCGCTCGATGGCCGGCACGATGGTCTCCACGTTGAGCGCCAGCAGCACGCCGCCGATGACGCCGAACAGCGTGCCGACGAAACCGATCACCGTGCCCTGCACCATGAACACCCCCATGACGCCGCGCGGCGACAGGCCGAGGGTGCGCAGGATGGCGATGTCGGTCTTCTTGTCGGTCACCACCATCACCAGGGTGGAAACGATGTTGAATGCCGCCACCGCGACGATGAGCGACAGGATCACGAACATCACCGTCTTCTCGGTGCGGATGGCGCGGAAGAAATTGGCGTGCTGCTGCGTCCAGTCGCTGACCATGTAACTGCCTGGCAGGGTCTGCGCCAGTTCACGCACCACCCACGGCGCGCGGAACATGTCCTCCAGTTTCAGGCGCACGCCGCTCACCTCCCCCGGCATGCGGAACAGAATCGCTGCATCGTCCAGATGCACCAGCGCCAGGGCGCTGTCGTATTCGTACATGCCCACCTCGAAGAGGCCGCTGACGGTAAAGCGCTTCAGCCGCGGCAGCACGCCGGCCGGCGTGACATTGGCCGACGGCGTCACCAGGGTGACCTTGTCGCCCACCGTCACGCCGAGGATGCGCGCCAGGTCGACACCGAGAATGATGTTGTAGTCACCGGGGGTCAGGTCGGCGAGGCGGCCACTGAGCATCTTGTCGCCCACATCGGACACCGCCGGCTCCTCCGCCGGCAGCACACCGCGGATCAGCGCGCCGTTGACGCGCTGGCCCTCGATGAGCATGCCCTCCTTCTGGATGTAGGGCGCCGCGCCGAGCACGCGCGCATCGCGCCGCGCCAGCCCGGCCACCTCCGGCCAGTTGCGCAGCGGCGCGCCGTAGCCGCTGATGGTGGCGTGGGAGGTCATGCCCAGGATGCGGGTGCGCAGCTCGTGCTCGAAACCGTTCATCACCGACAGCACGGTAATCAGCGCCGTCACGCCCAGCGTGATGCCGAGCATGGAGATGAGGGAGATGAAGGAGATGAAGTGGTTGCGCCGCTTGGCACGCGTGTAGCGCAGACCGATGTAGAGGATGAGGGGCCGGAACATGGGGCGACATTAAACCACAACATGCCCCTATCCGCCTGCGATCAACTCCACGGCATTGCCGTCCGGATCGCGGCAGAACAGCGCCGCCCGGCCGGAACGGCTGCGGGTGTAGGGAATCCCGGCCGCCTCCAGGCGGGCGATGAGACCATCCAGGTCGGGACAGGACAGGGCCACGTGGCGGTCGCGGCCGCCGTGGTCCGGCCGCCCCTGCACCGGGTCGGGGTTGGGTAGTTCCAGCAGGTGGATCTGCTGGCCGCCAACCTCCAGCCAGGCACCGGGAAACCCCAGGTCGGGACGTGGTGCCTCGGCCAGGCCGAGGATATCGCGGTAAAAGACCAGGGCGCGGGCGGTATCGGCGACGAGCAGGCTGACGTGGTGCAACTGCATGAAAGTACCTGAGTTAAATGGACGGCCAGAAGGCATGCTCTTATACTACGGGGCCATTTTTCAACCTTGTGACATCGGCCCCGGCCCAGCGCCCGACCATGAACCCGGACCTCGACAGGCTACAGCCCTATCCCTTTGAAAAGCTCGCCCAGCTCAAGGCCGGGGTGACCGCGCCGGCGGAATTGTCGCCCATCGTGCTGTCCATCGGCGAACCCAAGCACCAGCCGCCCGCCTTCATCCGCGACGAACTCATCGCCAATCTGGGCGGCCTGGCCAACTATCCGCTCACCAAGGGTCGCGTCGAGCTGCGCGCCGCCATTGCCCAGTGGCTGACCCGCCGCTTCCGGCTCAGGGACGGCAGCGTGGACGCCGAAAGGCATGTGCTGCCGGTGGCCGGTACCCGCGAGGCGCTGTTCGCCTTCGCCCAGGCGGTGGTGGACCGCAGCAGCGATGCGCTGGTCTTGATGCCGAACCCCTTCTACCAGATCTACGAAGGCGCCGCCCTGCTCGCCGGCGCCACGCCGTGGTTCATGAATACCACCGCCACCACCGGCTTCCTGCCCGACCTCGACGCCGTGCCGGCCGCGGTGTGGGCGCGCTGCCAGTTGCTGTACGTCTGCTCGCCGGGCAATCCCAGCGGCGCGGTGGCGCCCATCGAGTATTTCCAGCGCCTCATCGCCCTGGCTGATGAGCACGACTTCATCATCGCCTCGGACGAATGCTATTCCGAGCTGTACAACGACGAGGCCCATCCGCCCGCCGGGCTGTTGCAGGCCTGCGCCGCTCTCGGCCGTGACGACTTCCGCCGCTGCGTGGTGTTCCACTCGCTGTCCAAGCGCTCCAACCTGCCCGGTCTGCGCTCCGGCTTCGTCGCCGGCGACGCGGCAGTGCTGAACAAGTTCCTGCTCTACCGCACCTATCAGGGCTGCGCCCTGCCGCCGCCGACCCAGGCCGCCAGCATCAGCGCCTGGCAGGACGAGGCGCACGTCACCGGGAACCGCGCCTACTACCAGCGCAAGTTCGATGCGGTGATCGAAATCCTGCAGCCGGTGCTCAAGGTGGAAAAGCCCGCCGCCGGTTTCTATCTGTGGTTGGAGACCCCCATCGACGACGATCGCTTCACCCGCGAACTGTTCGCGCAGCAGCACGTCACCGTGCTGCCCGGCAGCTACCTGTCGCGCGAGGCGCACGGGATGAACCCCGGCCGCAACCGCGTGCGCATCGCCCTGGTGGCGGAAATGGATGAATGCGTGGAGGCGGCGCGCCGCATCCGCGAATTTGTGAAAAACCTTTAAACGCAAAGACGCAAAGGACGCCAAGAGCGCAAGGTTGTATAGGGCAAATCCGTACCTGTTTCAGCCTTGAGTTTCTTTGCGAACTTTGCGCCCTTTGCGTCTTTGCGTTGAAATCTTTTGATTTTATGGAGAGTGCGCATGAACGATATCAAGAACGTCATTGAAGAAGCCTTCGAGCGCCGCGCCGAGATCACCCCGCGCAACGCCGAGGCCCATGTCCGCGAGGCCGTGGAAGAGGCTATCCGTCTGCTCGACAGCGGCAAGCTGCGCGTCGCCGAGCGCCAGTCCGTCGGCAAGTGGACCGTCAACGAGTGGCTGAAGAAGGCCGTGCTGCTCTCCTTCCGCATCAACGACAACCAGTTCATGAAGGGCGGCTTCACCAACTACTTCGACAAGGTGCCGTCCAAGTATGCCGACATGAACTCGCGCGACTTCCGCGAAGGCGGCGTGCGCGTGGTGCCGCCGGCCACCGCCCGTCGCGGTTCATACATCGCCCCGGGCGCGGTGCTGATGCCCTCCTACGTCAACATCGGCGCCTACGTCGATAGCGGCACCATGGTCGACACCTGGGCCACCGTCGGTTCCTGCGCCCAGATCGGCAAGAACGTGCACCTATCCGGCGGCGTCGGCATCGGCGGCGTGCTGGAGCCGCTGCAGGCCGCGCCGACCATCATCGAGGACAACTGCTTCATCGGTGCGCGCTCCGAAGTGGTGGAAGGCGTCATCGTCGAGGAAGGCTCCGTCATCTCCATGGGCGTGTACATCGGCCAGTCCACCAAGATCTACGACCGCGAGACCGGCGAAGTGCACTACGGCCGCGTCCCCGCCGGTTCCGTGGTGGTGTCCGGCAACCTGCCCTCCAAGGACGGCAAGTACAGCCTGTACTGCGCGGTGATCGTCAAGAAAGTGGACGAGAAGACCCGCGGCAAGGTCGGCATCAACGAACTGCTGCGCGATATTTGAAATGAAGTGACAAGTGGCAAGTAACAAGTTGCAAGAATTGCTTGTGACTTGGAACTTGTCACTTGAAACTGGCTTTATGACCACTCTTTACGGCATCAAGAACTGCGACACCGTGCGCAAGGCCCGCGCCTGGCTCGACGCGCACGGTGTCTCCTACCGCTTTCACGACCTGCGTGGTGACGGCCTCGATGCCGCCACACTGAATATCTGGCTCCAGCAGGTCGATACCGCGACGCTGATCAATACGCGCGGCACCACCTGGCGCCAGTTGCCGGAGAGTGCACGACACATCGGCGACACCGCTGCCGCAGTTGCGCTGATGCTGGAGCATCCGACGCTCATCAAACGGCCGGTGCTGGTGCATGAGGGCAGAATCACGGTCGGCTTCAGTTCCGCCGCCTACGCCGAGATATTTTCCCGATAGAAGCGGCTCCTACAACATCACGACGCTTTGTGGCCTAATAGCGCCACTCAACCAATGCGAGCCTCACCATGTCCGCCACCCTCGAACTCGCCAAGGAACTCATCGCCCGCCGCTCGGTCACGCCCGACGACGCCGGCTGCCAGCAGCTCATCGCCGAGCGTCTGTGTCCCCTCGGTTTCAACATCGAGCCCCTGCGCTTCGGCCCGGTGGACAATCTGTGGGCGCGGCGCGGCAACGACGGTCCGCTGTTCTGCTTCGCCGGCCACACCGACGTGGTGCCCACCGGACCGGAGAGCGACTGGACCCATGCCCCCTACGCCACCGAGGTCGTCGACGGCATGCTGTATGGCCGTGGCGCCGCCGACATGAAGGGCTCCATCGCCGCCTTCGTCACCGCCACCGAACGCTTCCTGGCGCGCCATCCGCAGCATCAAGGCTCCATCGCCTACCTGCTCACCTCCGACGAGGAAGGCGAGGCGGTGGACGGCACCGTGAAGGTGATCGAGGTGCTGGAGCAGCGCGGCGAAAAGATCACCTGGTGCCTGGTGGGCGAACCCTCCAGCGTCAAGGTGCTGGGCGACGGCATCAAGAACGGCCGCCGCGGCTCGCTCACCGGCTACCTCACCGTGCACGGTGTGCAGGGCCACGTCGCCTATCCGCACCTGGCCGACAATCCGGTGCACCGTTTCGCCCCGGTGATGCAGGAGCTGTGCAACATCGAATGGGATCGCGGCAACGACTACTTCCCGCCCACCTCGTTCCAGATCGCCAACATCAACGCCGGCACCGGCGCCAACAACGTGATCCCCGGCGCGCTGGAGGTGATGTTCAACTTCCGCTTCTCCACCGAGCAGACCGCGGACGGATTGCAGAAGAAGGTGGAGGCCCTGCTCGACCGGCACGGCCTCAAGTACAGCCTGCGCTGGTCGCTGTCGGGCAATCCCTTCCTCACCGAGACCGGCGAACTGCTGCCGGCCACCGTCGCCGCCGTGCGCGAGATCGCCGGCGTCGAGCCGGAGGTGAACACCAAGGGCGGCACCTCCGACGGCCGCTTCATCGCCCCCACCGGCGCCCAGGTACTGGAACTGGGACCGCTCAACGCCACCATCCACAAGGTCAACGAATGCGTCAGCGTCGCCGACCTCGACACCCTGAGCGCCATCTACGAACGCCTGCTGGAAAAGCTGCTGGCATCGGGCTGAAAGTCAAAAGACTTCAACGCAAAGACACAAAGGACGCCAAGAACGCAAAGGGAATGTGCACTGCAGGCGCACATGGCACGCGTCGGCGTCAGACTCGACGACGCACCTCACGGCGATAGAACGCCCAGAGCCGATAGTTCTTTGCGCTCTCCGCGTCCTTTGCACCTTTGCGTTTAACGCCTTTTACACGCTAAAGATTTCCATCCTCCTGCCGTCATACTGACCGCCTTCTAAAGTTCTCCGGCCCCGGGACGCTAATGCGTGCAAAGCCCGTCCCGCCCGGAGCACACCATGATCGTCACCGGTTCCAACCTGCATCTGAGCAGCAGCCACAGCTACCTGGAGTACCAGCGCCGCCACGAGTCCCTGACGATGTGGAAGGACGGTGCCGAAGGTCGCCGACAGCTCACCCTGGAGTCCAGCAGCGAGCAACTACGCATGGACGCCAGCACCTCCAGTCTCGCCTTTACACAGCAGGCACCGCGTCTCCAACCGCCGCCAGCGCGACAGGCCGAAACGACGTCCCCGGCTCAGATTGAAGCTACCGACGCGGATGCCACGGTCGAGTACGCCGGTGATCTCCAGGTCACCATCCTCAAGCTGCTGGTGGAAAAACTCACCGGACGCAGGCTGGAGCTGTTCGATGCCCGCGCGATGAACCACGGCAAGGCAGTGGAGTTACCCCCGGAACAGGCCAGCCGCGGCGACGCGCGCCAGGGTTGGGGCGCGGTGTATCACG